>JACQXK010000001.1 GCA_016208765.1 Candidatus Omnitrophota bacterium | reverse complement strand
TTTTTTAAACTTCTTTTTTCAAATTGCAGCAGATGTTTAAACCTTCGCTACAACCGCTTCCAAGCTAATTTTTAGTGTATGCATGTACAAAACTAAATACAATTGATCATTATAAGTCACAACTACGCTGTTTTTTATTCTACAGAAGAATCTCTCTTTTACTTCACGAGTTTGACGCTCTTTAAGAACATATAAATACGGCGCAGGCTTGAACGCTTTGTTAGCCTCAATTTGGCGTACCATGCAGACAAAATGCCTGCGGATAGTCGTGCGAATGCCTTCTTTATCCGCTACCTCGCAGGTTGAGATTATTTTCCTCTTCTTATCAGAAGAGGTTAAGTTTTTAAATAACAAATCGCGCATATTCTGATGCTCCTTATCTCAAACACTTCAAACCTATCCCGTCTTCGACGGGATTCCCGCTTACGCGGGATTTCACTATATGCACTTTTGTGCATCGTTGTGTTCAATAATTCGGCCTAACAATTTACGTTCACTTTGTTCCGTAAATTGTGGCCTCATTAAAAATCCGGGTTGCCTTAAATAAGTTATCCTCCTTATCTCTTCGGCAACCCGGCTATCCCCAATTTTCGTGGCTGGTGGGGACCCATGAGCTTTGCGACCCCCGACTTTAACGTCGGGGTTAGCTATTTCGGAAATAATCAATACTTTTTTAAATCTTTAAAGAACAACTGAAAAAAAATTCATTTTCCACATTAAGTATAACACCCTCAATTACATGAATTCAAGGCTAAATCAGGTTTTTTAGAAAGCGCTTTCTTTTGAATGAATCAAGCCAAAGTCATACGATTGTCAGAATAACCTTTTCTCTTGTCCGGAGAGGATTCGTTTAAGGTTTGCTTTATGGCGGTAAATTACAAACGCAGAAAGTAAAACACTAAAAAATATTAAGACTAACGTTTGCCTGAGGATAATCGCATATACTGGTAAAGCTGCTGCGCCAATTACAGATGCTAAAGAAACAATTCGTCCAATTAAAAACACTGTTATCCAGGTTAATATTAACAAACCTAATATCAGCCTCAAACTTGGGCTAACCGTTGACAAACCGATTAAAACACCCAGGGTAGTAGCAATGCCTTTTCCTCCTTTAAACTGCAGGAACACTGTCCAATTATGGCCGCAAACACAGCTTATTCCCAAAATAAGGCACAAAGTTTCATTATCTATGAAGTTTATGCGAGCCAAAATAAGATTCCCAAACAAAAACACCGGGATAAAACCCTTAATAATATCTAAAATTAAAACAGTAATTCCCGGGCCCTTTCCCAATAAACGAAGCGCATTGGTTGCGCCCACATTTCCAGAACCAAATTGACGGATATCAACCCCTTTTAAAACCTTGCCAAAAATATAGGCTGTTGGGATTGAGCCTAACAAATAGCTAAATATTATTCCTATTATTATCAACAGCATATAGAACCTTAAACCCCCTTCTTATGTAATCTATGCCTGAAATAGCAGTAAGGATAACCGCAACCCACCAAAAAATAAAAGCAGGCTTAACCTGAAGCAAGACCACGGCAACTGACAACATCTGAAAAGTAGTGGTGAATTTTCCCCATTTTGTCGGAGAAATATTCAATTTCTGTTTTATCATATATATTAAAACCGTCCCCAGCAAGATAATTGCATCCCTGCTGATAACCACAAGCGTAACCCAAACAGGAAACCTTATTTTAAAGCTGCTTACCGACGACAAGATAATAAATGCGCTCATCAACAGCAGTTTATCTCCCAAAGGATCCAAAACCATACCTGCCTTTGAAACTAATTTTGACCTTCTGGCAATATAACCGTCAATAGCGTCAGAAATCACCCCCAAAACAAAGATCCCCAGCGCAACAAAACGCAAAATTTCCCTTTCCGGAGAATAGTAAAGCAGGCAGGCAATAAAAAAAGGCACACTTAAAATCCTGAATGTTGAAATTTTATTAGCTACGTTCATTTAATAATACGGATCCGTGTTAAAGGAAAATAAATTAATATGGCTTTACCCAATATATTATCCGCAGGGACAAACCCCCAATACCTGCTGTCCTTGGATGAAGCTGAGTTATCTCCCAAAACAAAATAGGTGCCTTTAGGAATAACCAATTTTTGGCCTTCCATAGCAAAATCACCGCGGTTATAGTAATACCTTTGATTAAACACCGGATCTAAAACCGGTTTATCATTTATATAAATAGTCCCGCTTCTTATCTCCAGGGTTTCCCCCGGAAGCCCCACAAGGCGCTTGATAAAATCCTTTTTACGGTCTTCAGGATAAATAAAAACAATCACGTCTCCGCGTTTTGGCTGCCTGACTGCCGGAAGCCTTTTGTTAGTAAAAGGGATTTTTGCGCCATAAATAAATTTATTCACCAAAATTAAATCTCCTTCTATCAGTGTCTGGCGCATTGAGCCTGTGGGTATCTTAAACGCCTGCACCACAAAAGCCCTGATGACCATTGCCAATAAAAAGGCGATGACAATTGATTCAACCCACTCTCTGATAATATTTTTCTTGCCTGATTTCATATTTTTAATACCTCCAAAAATGCTTCCTGCGGAATTTCCACTTTTCCGAACTGCTTTAAACGTTTTTTGCCTTCTTTCTGGGAATCCCAAAGTTTACGTTTGCGGGTAATATCTCCTCCGTAACATTTGGCAGTTACATGCTTTCCCACTGCCTTAACTTTTTCCGAGGCGAGTATCTGAGTGCCTACTGACGCCTGTATTGCCACCTCAAATAACTGACGGGGAATCAACTCTTTAAGCTTGTTCACTAACGTATGCGCGCGCGCAGATGCCTTATCCTTAAAGATTAACGACGAGAATGCATCGCAAATCTGGCTATTTAATAGGACATCAAGCCTAACAAGTTTTGTCGGAAGATATTCCTTGAATTCATAATCCAGTGAACCGTAACCTCTTGTTATGGATTTTATACGGTCATAAAAATCAACAATAATTTCTGAAAGGGGGACATGAAAAAGTATTTTTACCCTGTCTTCACCAAGATATTCGTTAGATTGAAAAATACCGCGGCGCGATTTTGTAAAGTCGCACACCGCCTCAATAGAATCAGTAGGCACAATCATCAAAAGGCTTGCAAAAGGCTCCTGAGCTTCCTGAATATCCTGAGATCCGGGCAGGTCTGAAGGCATGTCCACTTCTATCATTGCGCCGTCTCGTTTTAAAACCCTGTAGACAACGTTAGGAACGGTGAGGATTAAATTAAGCCCGTATTCTCTTTTTAAACGCTCCTGCACGATCTCCATATGCAATAACCCGAGAAACCCGCAGCGAAAACCAGAACCGAAAGACTGCGAATTTTCCGGCTCAAAAACAAAAGATGCGTCGGAAAGTTTTAATTTATCCATTGACTCGCGCAATTCCGGAAAATCTGCCGGATTAATCGGATAAATACCGCAGAAAACCAATGGCTTAAGCGTTCGGTAACCCGGCAAAGCCTCGGCGCACGGGTTTTTAACACTTGTGATCGTATCACCGATGACTATTTCCCGCGCATCCCTGATATTAGCCGTAAAATAACCAACCTCTCCGCAGGTCAAAGAATCCGCCACTTCGTATTTCATGGTAAACACACCCAATTCCTCAATCTTGTAAAGTTCACCGGAGTGCATCATTCTCAACTGTGTATTTTTATCAATACTGCCGTCAACAATTTTAACAAAAACAACCACGCCTTTATAAATATCAAAACGGCAGTCAAAAACAAGCGCTTTTAAAGGGTTGCCCGGATCTCCCAATGGAGATGGGATAATTTCTACAATTCTCTCCAAAATTTCAGTTACACCTGTTCCCTCTTTTGCTGAGGCACGAATAATATCTTCATGCCTAAAACCCAAAACACCCTCAATCTGCCTTTCCACGCGCGGCACATCAGCAGAACTTAAATCAATCTTGTTGATCACCGGGATGATTTCCAGATTATTCTCCAAAGCAAGATAATAATTGGCAACAGTCTGTGCCTCAATGCCCTGGCCTGCATCAACCACCAACAGCGCTCCCTCGCAGGCTGCCAACGATTTGGAAACCTCGTAAGTAAAATCCACGTGCCCGGGGGTATCAATCAAGTTAAAAATAAAATCTTTATTCTGTTTATTAGAGTGGAATTTAAGCCGCACCATTGAAGCTTTTATGGTTATGCCGCGTTCTTTTTCAAGATCCATATCATCCAAAAGCTGATCTCCCTTGTGCGAACGCTCCACAGCTCCAGTCACCTCCAAAATACGGTCTGCAAGCGTGGATTTGCCATGGTCAATGTGCGCAATAATTGAAAAATTCCTGATCAATGATTTATCCATGAGAATTTATTTAAGATAACTTAAAACCTTTTGTACAACTTGTTCAATGGTTAAATTAGTCGTATCAATATAAATAGCATCATCTGCTTTTTTTAGCGGAGCTACTTCACGGGTTGAATCAATTGTATCACGATTGTGCAAATCAGCTTCCACAGAACACAAAGTTACTTTCTGCCCTAATCCATGCAATTCCTTATGCCTGCGGTTTGCCCTTTCCCCAAGATGCGCATCAAGGTAAAATTTCTTATCAGCATCGGGAAAAACTACCGTGCCTATATCTCTTCCATCTAAAATGCTATTACCCCGCTTTCCAAAATCACGCTGGAGCTTTAGCATTATTTGCCTCACTTCCTTGATCTTTGCTACATCTGAAACATACTTGGTAATGCGCGGTTCCCTGATTTTAAAGCTCACTTCTTTTGAATCAAGCGCTACCTTTAGCGAACCATCCGGGTTATTAATAAGGTTGATGACAGTTTTATGGGCAAGGCTGATAATTGCAGATGTATTTTCTATATCAATGCCCTCATCCAAAACTTTAAGCGTAAGGGCACGATACATAGCGCCTGTATCAATATAAAGAAAGCCCAGTTTCTGGGCTATTATTTTGGCGATCGTGCTTTTACCGGCGCCAGCAGGTCCATCAATTGCTATGATCATTACTAAACTACGCTCTCTCTTTTATTCTTTGCCGCGTTAAGAATAACACTAAGTTGTTTTTTATTTTGTTTTATTGCCGATTTTATTACCGATATGTTTCTTTCTAATGCTTCAATACTTTTCAATACATTCTTGCGGTTACTCATAAAAATCTGCGCCCAGATCTCTGCGTCGGAAGCGGCAATGCGAGTGGTATCTTTAAGGCCTCCGGCAGCAAACTTTAAATACCCTTTTGGAACGGAATTAATCAAAGAAAACGCTGCTATATGCGGCAAGTGGCTCACCATGGCTAAAACCTTGTCATGCTCAGGCGCAGATAGCAAAATCACCTTTGCACCAATATTTTCCCAAAGCGTCCTTATTTTCCTTAAAGAATCCTGCTTAGTTTTCTTGGCCGGAGTAAGCAAACAAACCGAGCCCTGAAAAATGCCTGCCGAAGCATAAGAAATGCTTCTTTTTTCCGAGCCTGCCAATGGATGCCCCCCGACAAAATCGGGGAAAATCTTTTCTAATAACCTGACAATCTCTTCTTTTGTGCTGGCAACATCAGTAACAATGCAGTTTCTTTCAATGATCTTTGCCACCTTGGGAGCGAGATCAATAATCACATTTACAGGAGTTGCAAAAATCACCAAATCAGCTCCGCGGATAATTTCTAAAGAAGTCCCCCCATTATCAATGGCTCCGGTTTTCCTGGCTAAAGAAATGCTTTCTTTATGCCGGCTCACCCCGACAACTTCTGCTGCAAGCCTGTGTTTCTTTAAAGCAAGCCCGATGGAGCCGCCGATTAATCCTGTGCCAATAATTGCAACTTTTCTAAACAAACTCACAATTCTCTCCCTACTACATTGGCTAATATTTTTAATTCCTGCATTAAATTCTGGAAATTTGACGGTAGCAATGATTGTGCGCCGTCTGACTTTGCATCTTCTGGATGGCTATGCACTTCAATGATCAATCCGTCAGCTCCGCAGGCAACTGCTGCTTTTGAAAGCGGAGAAATCAGGCCCCACTTTCCGGCGGCATGCGAGGGGTCAATAATAATCGGAAGATGCGAAAGCTGTTTTGAAACCGGGACAGCACTTATATCCAGGGTATTTCTGGTTGAATCTTCAAACGTCCGGATACCGCGTTCGCATAAAACAACATTAAAATTTCCGCCTGCCACAATATATTCTGCCGACATAAGCATCTCTTTGATTGTTGATGAGAGCCCGCGTTTTAAAAGTACCGGCTTTTTGGTCAAGCCAACTTCTTTAAGTAAATTAAAATTTTGCATGTTGCGTGCACCTATCTGCAAGACATCCACGAAACTTGCCACAAGCCCGACATCGCGCGGGTCCATTACCTCGGTAACTGTGACAAGGCCCAATTCGTCACCGACCTTTTTTAGAATCTTTAAGCCCTCCTCGCCAAGCCCCTGAAAACTATAAGGCGAGGTTCTTGGTTTAAATGCCCCACCCCGCAAAACCGTTGCACCAGCTTTCTTAATTTCAAAAGCAATCTCTCTGACAGTCTCAAAATTTTCAATTGCACAAGGCCCGGCCATAACCACAATCCTTTTGCCGCCGATACTAACACCTTTACCCAAATCAATAATTGAATTTTCTTTTCGGAATTCCCGGGAAACCAACTTGTACGGGGCCAAAACCGGCATTACCTTTTCAACGCCGGGGAAAACTTCTAAAGGAGTGACCCGAAGGATATCCTCGGGGCCAATTACCCCTATAATTGTACGCTCAGTCCCTTTTGACACATGAGGAGTAAGCCCGAGCTTAGTTACTTTTTCAATAATATGCTCTACCTGCGCCTGGCTTGCATCTGGACGAAGCACTATAATCATAACTCTCCTCCCCTATAAGGCTTTTTTCAACACCTTAATAAATCTCTCATTCTCTCTTTTTGTCCCGATAGTTACTCTAATATAATTTTTTAAACCATACTGGCGCATATTGCGTATGATCACGCCGAACTTCAGCATCTCCCGGAATAATTCAACTCCATCTTTTCCGACGTCAATAAGAATAAAATTAGCCGCACTCGGCACATAAGCAAGGCCGAGTCTTTTTAAATTATCATAAAGATATTTTTTCCCTTCAAGTACCATCCTGCGGGTTTTCTGCAAGAAGGCCTTGTCTTCAATTGCTGCCATGCCTGCTGCCTGTGCAAGTAAATTCACATTAAATGGCTGTCGGGAAATTTCCATATAAGCAGCAAGTTCAGGCTTAGTTACAGCATAACCAAGCCTGATCCCGGCCAAACCATAAGCCTTGGAGAAAGTTTTTAAGATAATCACATTTTTATTCCTGATCAGGCTTAAGCTATTCGGAAAATCATCAACATCAATAAAAGCATCATAAGCTTCATCAAGAACCAGGATCACTCCCTGGGGCAGATCCTTAAGAAAATCTTCAAGTTCATATTTAGTTACGTAGGTTCCGGTTGGATTATTGGGGTTTGCAATAAAAATCAACTTGGTATTACGCTCAATTTTCTTTTTTAATGAAACTAAATCATATTTAAAATATTTTAGCGGCACAGTAGTTACAGTGCGGCCCTTTACGCTGCCGATAATCTTATACTCAAGAAAGGTGTGGTCCGCGGTTAAAATATGTTCATCTTCTTCCACAAAGGTCTTAATAATTATATCAATCAACTCGTCAGAACCATTGCCTAACACAATGTTTGCAGGTGCCACCCCCAGTGACTTTGCCAATTTCCTTTTTAAATAAAATCCGCTTGAATCAGGATAACGGTTTACCTGAGGCAGCGCTTTTTTCATTGCAGCGATTGCCTTAGGAGAAACCCCGAGGGAGTTTTCATTGGAAGCTAATTTAATAACTTCTTTTAGCCCTAGCTGGCGTTTTACCTCCTCAATGGGTTTGCCTGCCTCATAAGGATCAATTTTCAGGATATGTTTTCTGACAAGAGTGCTCATTTATTCTCCGACGGGATATGAACCAAGTATTTTTAAGAATTTACATTTATTTTCCAGCTCAAGAAGCGCCTTTTTTATGCGCGGATCACCCTGATGCCCGATCAAGTCCACGAAGAAATAATAATCCCAGGCCTTTTTCTTGGAAGGCCGCGATTCAATCTTCGTCAGGTTGATCTTATATTTCTTAAATGACACCAGCATATCATATAAAGCCCCAACCTTGTCTTTAATTGAGAAAACTACAGAAGTTTTATCATTTCCAGTTGGTGCAACAATAGTTTTTCCTATTACCAAGAACCGCGTGATATTATGCGGTGAATCTTCAATATCGGAAGCAAGCACCCTTAACTTATACACCTTTGCAGCCAGCAAAGAAGCGATACAAGCGCTGTTTTTTTCTTTTGCTGCAATTTGAGCTGCGCGCGTAGTGCTTGAAACCTCAATTAACTCTAAGCCGGGCAAATTTTTCTGCAGCCAAATCCGGCACTGCCCGAAAACCTGTGGATTTGAATAAATCCGTTTTATTTTAGCCTTTGCGCAATTTGCCAATAAATTGTGTGAAACATCCAAAAGTATCTGCGCGCATATCTTTAAATCAGAATCCATGAACACATCCAAGGTGTAGCTGATTGCACCTTCAATAGAATTTTCAATCGGGACCACACCATAGTCTGCATTGCCCCGCTCTACTTCCAAAAATACTCCGGGTATGCTTTCACAAGCAACGTATTCAAGCTGTGTGCCAAATCTTTTTAAAGCAGCCAGATGCGAAAAAGAAGCCTTTGGCCCCATATAAGCAATCTTTAAACCTTTTTCCAAGACAAGGCTTGAAGACATAATCTCGCGGTAAATCGCCTCTAAGGCATTGCCGGTCAAAGGGCCTTTATTTTCGGAAACTATTTTCCTTAATACTTCTCTTTCCCTGTCAGGGGAATAAATACTCCTGCCGCTTTTCTCTTTTTCTTTTGCAACTGATAAAGTAATCTTTGCGCGCAAGTTTAAAAGTTCTGTAAGTTTCTTATCTATACCGTCAATTTGCTGACGCAGGTTCTTTAGGTTCATGCTTCTCCTCCATAGTTTGATCTATGCCCTGTCCTTTGTGCTCCTCGGCGATCTCCTCTACTTCCGATTCTTTTGTCGTCTGGGAAACAAGGCTTGAGAAATCTTCCATTTTAGGCAATTCATTCAATGATTTTAAGCCGAAATATTCCAGGAACTGCCGCGTGGTCCCATAAACAAAAGGCCTTCCTGGGATTTTTTTTCTTCCTACAACGCGAACCATATTTTTATCAGCAAGGCTTTTCATTACTCCGTCAACATTAACATTACGCAAAGACTCTATCTCAAGCCGCGTTAACGGCTGTTTATAGGCAATAATTGCCAATGTTTCAAGTGCAGGCTTTGATAATCTGTCGGTATGGCGCTCTTTAAATAATTTCTTTAAAAAAGACGCAAACACAGGAGAGGTGATCATCTGAAAACCGCCTGCGACTTCTGTAATACGTATCCCTCTGCCATGAACTTCATAATCTGTTTTTAATTCTTCCAGGACTTTTCTGATTTGAGTTGAATCAATATCACCTAAAACTTTTTTTGCCTGTTCAATAGTTAAAGGTTTATCGCTGGCAAATATCAATGCCTCAAGTGCGGATTTAACATTATCTTCAGCCATAATTTATCCTGCCTTTTTTTGCTTATAAACAAGGTTCAACAATTCTTCTGTTGTTTCAATTTCAGGAGACATCTCCATTGCTTTTTTTAGCATCATTGTTGCCTCCGGCTTCCTGTATTCAAGCTGCATCAACACTGCCAATGCCTCGGCAATAATACCGGAGTTCTTATCATCTGTTTTCTTTTCCGACGCAGTATCCTGCAGTAAACCGAATTTTCCTACTTTATTCTGAAGCTTAGCGACAATTTCTTTTGCACGCTGCTCCCCTATCCCCGGAAGAGATTTTAAGAATTTTAAATCCGCTTCATCAATAGCTTTTGCAATTAATGATATGGGCTTATTGATCGCCCTTAATGCTGCCCGCGGGCCAATCCCTGAAACCGTGATAAAAGTCTCAAAAAAATCACGCTCAATATCATTCAAGAACCCAATTAGAACAGGTATTGACTTAGAAGGCTCAACCTGATGATAATGAAACGTGACTAAATTTATATTTCCGTTATTTAACGAATTTTCATCCAAACGCTGCATAACTGCAGTCGGGATTAAAACCTCATAACACAAATTACCGATTTCAATAATCAGGTAATTATTTCCTTTTTCAACAATTTTTCCGGATATTCTTGATATCATATTTGCGGCCTTGCAATATAACTATGCGCAATCGCCAAAGCCAAGGCATCAGTAACGTCGGTATATTTTGGCAAAACCTTTAAACCCAGTGTATCTGCCACCATCCGCTGAACCTGAGATTTTGCAGCAAGCCCTTTGCCCACAATTGCTTTTTTTACTCTGGTTGCCGCATATTCAACAAGCGGAATCTTTGCAGTTGCACAAGAAAGACAAATAACTCCGCGAGCCTGTCCTAAAAGAAACGCAGTTACCGGATGCCGATAATGCGAATAAACTTTTTCCAAGACTAGAACTTGCGGTTTTGTATCAATGATCAATTTGTTAATTGCCTGATGAATCTTTCCTAAACGCTGCGGTAAAAGATCATTGGCTTGAGTTGTTATTACACCTGCTTCAATCAGAGAGATACTATTCTTTCTTACATCTACCACCCCGTACCCGGTAACAGATAAAGCAGGGTCAACTCCTAAAATTATCATTCTTCATTTGCAGCCTGTTCCAAGATCTCGTCAGGAATATCAAAATTTGCATAAACCTGCTGCACATCATCGTGTTCTTCCAATGATTCAACTAATGACAACACTTGCTTTGCTTCATTTCCAGCTACCTTAACTGTAGATGAAGGAACCATAGTTAATTCTGCATCCTGCCATTTAACACCTTTGGCTTCAAGCGCCTGTTTTACTTTCTCAAAATCCTGCACTGGAGTGGTAATTTCGTAGTTATCGCCTTCGGTTTTGATATCTTCTGCACCAGCATTAAGCACGATATCCATTAAAGCATCTTCCTGGATCTGGCTCTTCTCAATCAAAAAATACCCTTTTTTGGTAAACATCCAACTCACAGAACCGGCACCCGCCATATTACCGCCTTTTTTTGAAAGGATGTTGCGCAATTCCGCAGTAGCCCTATTCTTATTATCCGTTAACGCTTCAATCATAATTGCAACACCGCCCGGGCCATAGGCTTCATAAGTCACTGTTTCATAAACCACGCCGGGAAGCTCGCCTGTACCGCGCTTGATTGCCATCTTCACATTATCGTTAGGCATATTTGCTTCTTTTGCTTTTTGCATTACAGCGCGTAATCGCGGATTAGTATCCGGGTTACCGCCGCCTTCACGGGCAATTACAGTAAGTTCCTTAATGATCCTGGTATAAGTTGCTCCTTTTTTGGCGTCGGCAACCATTTTTTTGCCTTTATTTGTCTTCCATTTAGAATGACCTGACATTGTATTACCTCCCTTTAGAATTGATTTTTTATTTTAAATCATTATGCTTATCGCATATCGCCTATCGCAAGATTTTGCAACAAACAATATACTATTAGCCCTAAACTAATATTGGGGCAAGAAGAATAAGCCGGGTTCTGTTTCAGTACGAATATCCGCACCATTAGTGACCATTTCTCTGTTCCTCGGCATTTCTGCCGGGACTCAAGCAGTCTACCCGGGATTAATAACGCGCCGGACCAGCACCTGCCTCATAAATTTCTTTACGAAGCTCATCCCCTATTGAACCTTGCTCCACGTAGAGATTGCTCGTTTCACTCCCCCGCACCAAGGCGCGGGGGCTCGTCTCTGTAGCTCTAATCCTCCCCGGTTTATCACCGAGGGATGGCTGTTAGCCATTACGTTGTCCTCCGGAGCCCGGACTTTCCTCCCCTACGCCAATTGACGCAGGGGCAGCCACATTCCACCTACCCCAAATTATCAAAGTTACGATTTCTTAAAAGCGTTTTTTACTGCTAATGTTGCTAATTTATCTGCTTCTTTATTGTTTTCCCGAGGAATATGATTTATAGAAAATATTTCAAACCCGGTTAAAAGATGCTCCGCCTGCTTATACAAAATCAGGATGTTTTCATTTTTTACCCGGTAAACTTTCTTAAGCTGGCGATAGAGCAATTCGCTATCTGTAAATATTTTTAATTTTTTCGCTCTGAGGATCAAACTTTCCTGCAAAGCGTGAATAAGAGCGGTGTATTCAGCCACATTGTTTGTGGCCTCCCCGATATAATTTGAGATCTTTTTGACAATTTCACCGTTATGACAAATAACAACACCCACTCCGCTCGGGCCGGGATTGCCCTTGGAGGCTCCATCAATATAGATTTCTAATTCGCTCATTCTTCCACATAAAGCATGCGGTTACAAGTTTCACAAGTAATAATGCGCTCATACATTTTTATTAAATTAATTACCTGGGCCGGAACAAGCATGTTGCACCCGCCGCAGGAGTCATTTTTAACCAAGGCAATAGCCAAGCCGTCGCGATTCTTAAGAATACGATCATATTGAGACAGTATCTTCTGATCAATATCCGGAATAGCCTGCTTTCTCTGAGCCTCTAACTGGGCGAGCCTATCATCAATCTCTTTAACACGATTATCAACTTTTGCTTTTTCTGCATTAAAACTTTTTTCTTCTTCCTTTAAATGCAGTTTTTCCCGATCCACTTCAAGCCTAATCTTATCTGCTTGTTCAAATAATTGTAATACCTTGTCTTCAATCAAAGAAGAATCAGCTTTTGCATCCTGGATTTGCTGTAACATCGTAGAATATTCTTTGTTGGTCTTTAACGAAAATAGTTGCCCTTGCAGTTTTTTTACGTTTTCATCTTTTGAAGCCAGCTCAAGCTCCTTATCTTTTCGTTGTTTTTGTAAATCCAAAAGTTGCTTTTCAAGCTCGTTTAAATGTTGTTTCTTGCTTTCAAAAATATCCTGTAACGCCTTGATTTCCTGCGGCTTAGCCGACTTTTCAGTATTTAAGACATGGATTTCGCTATCAATGGTTTGAAGCTTAATCAAACTCCCAAGCTGAGTTTTAAGATCTACTGGCAAATTAGCTCTCCTTTTCTTTGATAATATAGTGTATTAAAGAACTTTCCCGAACTAGCTTTTTTGTTAGCGTCGGGGCCAAGCTGCATTATTTTTTTCAAATGGGCATTAGAGGACTTGAACCTCTGACCTCTACAATGTGAATGTAGCGCTCTAACCAACTGAGCTAAATGCCCTCGTCAATTTCATCTCTGGGCCCACAGGGACTTGAACCCCGGACCAAGTGATTATGAGTCACCTGCTCTGACCAACTGAGCTATGGGCCCTAATCTTCTTAAATCTGCGCTACCCATAGCGAAAACCTTTTAACCAATCCCGACGCTCGCTTTCGCTCGGTCGGAACCCCGACCGCGAATGAAATGAGCACGTCGGGGCTGAGCTATGGGCCCTAATTTATGCCTTTAAAACACAAAAAATTAAAATTAGTGCTGCATAGGGGCTTAGCAAATAATTCAGATTTAATAGTTTAACACAGGAAGGCTCGCGCGACAAGTGAAATTTGAGGCAATTTTGAGGCAATTTAGAGCAAATTATTTCAAGAATTTATTTAACATTTTATCATCAGGAATTGATTTTTCGTAATAATCCCTGCCCCAGCCGGCAAGAAACCCATCCTTAAAGATAAGCGGGATCATTTCGCTTTCACTCATTTCACTTGCAGTTTTATCGGGATTGGCACAAAAATACAAAACTTCTAATTCTGCATCATGGTTATCAAAAACTTCTGATTTATATCTATCTCCGTACCCCTGGCTCACATCGTCGGCTCCCCATGTATAACCTGTCCTAATCTTGTCCTTACCAACCATATCAACTACTGCTCTTTTACTCATCCCGACAGAGAACCTTACAGGCCTATTCTTATCAAGAGAACAACCACAAAATGTCAACACACAGGCAATAAATATAATCATTCTAACCATATAACCCCCCTTTTCTGGCTATTCTTATTATATATACCCCTACATTAATTACAATACTTTTCCAGCCTCTGCCTTGAATAAGCAAATCAAATATGTTATATTTACTTTGGACCTATTGAAAAAAGGCAAACCAGCAGCAATGCTGGGGCGCAAAGTTACCTGTCCCTACACCGACCAGTGTGTGGATAGAGGGGCTGCCAAGGAGGTGGAAGATGAAGAAATTAGTGCTCTTAATGGCAAGTTTAGCTTTGATCTTCTTTGCCTGCGCAAATATTTACGCCCAACCTGAAATAGTTGCACCTTCTGTAGCCGGAGTGAGCCTAAGGCCCATCCCAAGCGCTTTTCTGGAAAACGTCAACACAAATAAACTTGATAAAAATACTGCCGGTTATAAAATGGGCGAAGGCCTAATTAACGTGTTAACATCCTGGGTTGATGTCCCGGATAAAATTCAAGAAAATTCAAAGAAAAGCAATGTTGTTGTCGGCTCAATTGTGGGCTTTGGAGAAGGGATAGTCACAGGAATCGCACGTGGAATAGCAGGCAGCGTTGATGTGGCAACAAGCGGATTGCCTCCTTATGATAAACCGTTAATGAAACCAAAATATAAAGTAGACGACCCAAACAAGGAAGGATATAAAATACCGCTTTTAAAATGGTAGGATTACTACCAACCCCTGCTCATCTTTTTTATTGCGCTATCAAAGGCATATTCGGGTTCAAGCAGGGGTTTGTTATACGGTGGTATAATAAAAGTGACCACGTCAAAAATACCTGTTCCTAAGCGCATTACAGAGGTGAGTAACCCGTCAAAAAAACCCACGGTATACCCTTTGAAGAAATTAGATTTGGCTGAAACATCCCAAATTGAAGCAGGAATCTCCAAAAAGAATGTTGCTGAGTTAACTGAACCGCGAACCAATTTATTAAGAGGGGTCTTCTGGATAGACACATCGTCGGTGTCAATGCTTGTGCACCCGGGTTTAGCAACTGGCGCAGGCGATACATCTTTAGTTTCTTCTGCAAGGATATTACCAGTTAAACAAAGCACCGTCAGCAAAACAAATAAAACCTTTTTCATTAAACCCTCCTAAGTAGATTAGCACTCTCTCTGATGCGCAATAGTCATGTCTAAAAATGTTCTCAGGCGTCGTGAACGCGTAGGGTGGCGTAATTTCTTCAATGCCTTTGCCTCAATCTGGCGCACTCGTTCGCGGGTAACCTTAAAAATATTCCCGACTTCTTCCAGGGTGCGCGCGCATCCGTCATTTACTCCAAAACGAAGGACTAATATCTTTTTCTCACGTTCAGTTAATGTCCCAAGCGCAGTAAACATTTCTTCCTTAAGCATTGAACGCACCGTCTCATTCGCAGGAGAAACAGCTTTTTTATCCTGGATAAAATCTCCAAAATGAGTATCCCCCTCGTCGCCTATGGGCATCTGTAGCGATATAGGTTCTTGTGCTATCTTTAAAATAGACTTAACTTTTTCCTGCGGAAGGCGCATTTTCTGTCCAATCTCCTCAGGCGTAGGCTCCCTGCCATTCTCCTGCACAAAAACACGCGAAAATCTGATGATCTTATTTATCGTCTCTGTCATATGCACAGGAATTCTGATTGTGCGCGCCTGGTCAGCTATGGAACGCGTAATTGCCTGCCTGATCCACCATGTGGCATAAGTAGAAAATTTATAGCCTCTTTTATATTCAAACTTCTCTACTGCACGCATCAATCCGATATTGCCTTCTTGAATCAAATCAAGAAAAGACAAACCGCGGTTTGTATATTTTTTGGCAATACTGACCACAAGCCTTAAATTTGCCTCCACAAGTTTTTTCTTTGTGCGGTTAAACTTCAGATGCGTTGAGCGGATTAATTTCATCTGCTCTTTTAACTTGGCATATGGGTCGCCGAGCTGCCTTAAAATTGCCTTTTTTCTCTGGTTATTGCCGCGGCTGCTGCGCTCAATATAATCAATCTCCTTGATTAAACCAATGAGCTTGCGTACCGCTGTTTCAATAACAGAAGTGACAAAATTAAACTGCAGCAATAAATTCAGGGTCTCGGAGCTGCTGCGCGAATACCTGAGGCGGCGGGCAATCCTGCGGATCTTTCCGGAAACATTATTTTTTTGCACCTTGATATCTTCTTTAACAACTTCTTCCGGATTAAGCCTGCCCTCTATAATCTCATTCGCCACTGCCGCGATTTCATTACGCACAAATCTGGTAACCATGGCCGCGCGCTTGAATTTCTCCTCTGCGTCTTCTATCTTTTTAGCAAGCTCAATTTCATTTTCCCTGGACAAAAGAGATATGGAACCCATCTGCTTAAGGTACATTTTAACAGGATCATCCAAAGGCAATGCCCGCTCTTCAAGCTTAAGCTGCTCGGTAATCGCCTCTTCTCTTAAAGCCTCTTCCCTTAAAGATTCTTCCTTTAAGGACTCCTCCTTTAAAATGGCTTCTGTTTTCTCCTGGGACTTATCATCTGAGCCTTCAACGATCTCAATATCTTCGTTGCCTAATAATTCAAACAAACGGTCTATTTCCTCGGAAGAAGACACGTCTTCGGGTAAAAGCTCATTTACATCATCATATGTCAAATAACCCTTTTGCTTACCCAAAGCAATGATCTTCTCCATATCCTTAGCTACGGATTCTTTCTTTTTCATATTCTTACCCCTTTTTTAATTAACCCGTGAAACTCCTGAAGTAAACTCTGCAATTTATCCTCATCTCCTGAATTTTGAGCTATTTTTATTTCCTGCTCAAGGCTCTGCCTGTGTTGACGAGATTTCTCGTGCTTAAGGCGCTTGACACAATCATCAGCTACTTTTTCTTTTTCCTCGCTACTAAGTTGATCCGGCATAAAAATTGACTCACAAAGAAGCTGCGAAAAATCATCAGACCCTAAATGAGACATCAGTAAATTTGGCTCAACTGAACGCCCTTCATCAAAAAGTTTAAAAATATGTGAAACTATTTTAGTTGATCTTTCATCAAGAAAATCTCGCGGATGCAGGCTGTCCTTGATCCTGGTAATTAAATCGTTTTCTTCCAGCATTAATTTAATCAGCAGTTTTTCAGTCGGGCTTATGTTTAACTGCTTTCTCTGATTTGGTGCTACAGGATTAGCAGACGGTTTTCCCGTATCAAATTTCTTCAATTCCTGAAAAAGAGCGTCTTCCTTTATGTCCAAATCCTGGGCAAGCTTCTTCAAATATTCCGACCTTAACACAGCGTTCTTGATCTTAGCAAGAATCTCCAGCATTGCCTGCGCAATTTTAGTTTTATCATCAATATTCCTATAATTAAACCGTGATTTTAAAATGCTCAACTTATAATCAAAAAGACTTTTTGCATTAGAAATTTCTTCTCTAAGCGCATCAACGCCGTTTTTACGCACAAATGAATCAGGGTCAAGTCCCTCCGAAAGAGAAACAATTTTTACATTCATTTCTTCTTCAATAAAGATCTCTAAACTTCGCAGGCTTGCAATTTGGCCCGCCGCATCTCCGTCATAGACCACCACGACATTAGAAGTGTATCTTTTTATAAGGCGCGCCTGCTCAGGAGTAAAAGCTGTGCCGGAAGAAGCAACAATATTCTTTAAACCTGCTTGGAAAGGAACGATAACATCCAGATAACCCTCAACAATAACAACAAAATCCAATTCTCTAATACTGTCTTTGGACAGATTCAATCCATATAGATTCCTACCTTTAACATAAACCGGGGTTTCCGGAGAATTGATATATTTGGGCAAAGAATTATCCAAAACTCTCGCGCCGAAACCAATCACTCGTTCTCTTGGATCAAGGATAGGAAAAATTATCCGGTTACGATACCTGTCATAATACCCGCCATTATCTTTTGGCACAACAAGCCCGGCTTTTTCCATTAGAGACAAACTTATATTCTTTGACCTCAGGTGGCTTAAAAGCATGTCCCATTTATCGGGAACAAACCCAAGTTTAAAAAGCTTGATCGTCTCTTCGTTAAGGCCTCGTTTTAACAAATAATCTTTTGCCAGCCTCGCCGATGGTAAACTCAGGTTGTTTTCATAAAACAAACCGGATAATTCGTTTAATTTATAAAGCTGGGTTATAAAATTAACCGCTGCAGGGTCCTGCTTTTTGGACTCCGGAAGGATTACGCCTGCTTTTTTTGCCAACAACTCCACTGCCTCCAGGAATTCCATACGTTCGTAGCGCATCAGGAATTTAAACGCATTTCCCGATTCGCCGCATCCGAAACAATGATAAATCTGGCGGTCAGCAGAGACAACAAAAGAAGGCGTCTTCTCCTCATGAAACGGGCAACAGGCCTTAAAATTGCGCCCTGCGCGTTTTAACGGGACATAAGCCGAAATTACTTCTACAATATTGACCCGGCTTAAAATATCCTCTAAACAATTATCCGGGATAAGCCCTGCCATAATTTAACCTCAAAATAATTAATTTCTTTTTATACGGTAAAAACCGGAAGAGTTGATTATCTGAAACGGTTCTTCATTCTCCAGCCTGTCCAGAAGCAGGTTAAGCCCTAAGGTGTCAGAAGAGATATGCCCTGCAATTACAGCATTGAGGTTTGCGTCTTTGACTTTCTTAAAATGTTCTTCACTTAAATGCATTGAAATAAGAGTGCGCACGCCGGTTTTATACAACTTTTCAAAAACATCTTTTGATCCTTCGGTCCCGCCGGTCATTTCAATAAGAATTTTGCCAACCGGCCTGTTGGGATTGCCAATAATAATAGACGGCCCGGCATTGATCTTGGAGGCTTCTTTATATTCAGGGACCTCGGATAAAATATCAACCACATCCTTAACCTTGCGCGGTTTTTTATCATCCATTAGCTTTTCTATAAACCTGTACACGTGATTATCCGCCGGAGTATGCATGCACATAAATGGCATATCCAAAAGGCGCGCAGCATCAACAGGGCGCGTATGATTCTGCGGCAGGATCCTTCTTTCTACTTCAATCATTCTTTCCCCAAGAAGCTTTTTTGCAACTGCTGCTGATATACCTGCATCTTTTAATAAATCAATCTGCAGCCGCATTACATCATGGAGCCTGGCAAACGCACGGCCCTCCGGATGATGCGCAATAACCAGATCCAGCCCCTGCCTCTGGCGGATCCTGTCTGCCAATAATAATTCCGCAACTTCAATATCAATACCGATCATAACCTTCTTTACTTCTGTTTCAAGATTGCCGTAAAGAACGGCAGTATCGGCATAAGAAGTAATATTACCCTTATCTTTTCTTGGGTCACGGTCTCTTCCAAACTTCACAACTTGATTATAAAGATGCCCGAGTTTCATTTTTCTTTAATTTTATCCTCAGCTTTTAAAACAGCTTCATTCATTTTATCGTCACTGGAAAATTTTGAAGCGATATTCTCCCATGACCAGCGATAAACAGATGGAGCCAGATAAAAAATACGCCTGCCAGTGTATGAATGCTGCAGGCTCTCCTGAAAATAACTAATATTAGAAAGCACGAATCCAAAAGTAAACAAACTTATTAGCAGCAAACCGCGAATAACCCCTATAATTAAACCGCCCCATTTATTCAAATTTTCCACTGCTTCCATCTTAACAAAACGGCAGAAAATCTTACGCAGGAATACAAACAATAAATAAACACCAAATGCCAAAATAAAAAAAGATATAAATTCCAGTAAAGTTAGAGGTATGTATTCTGACCCGAATCTGTCTTTTAAGAAACCGGCCAAATCTGAGTAATAATGAAGTGAAAAATAGGTTGCAAAGATGGTTCCTGCAATCTTAAAAGATTCAATTAGAATGCCGGTACCTGCTGCAACGTAACAGACTCTTAATAAAAGAGTTATAACAAAAAGATCTACCCAGTTAATCTGTCTTATAAAATTTGGCATTTATTATTCTTAAGATAAAAATATCAGAGATAGGCTGAAAATTATTAAAAGTATAACATATGGAATAGTCATTGTCAAGGAAAGCGCTTTCTTTTTATGACTTGAACCAATTTACGGTCTTTTGCAGGCCGGTTTCCAGAGGTATTTTTGGTTCCCACTTAAGCAATTTCTTTGCTTTTGAAATATCAGGCTGGCGCTGCTTTGGATCATCTTGAGGCAGGTTCTTAAAGATAATTTTGTTCTTTGACCCGGTAAGTTTTAATACTAATTTTGCCAATTGCATCACGCTAAATTCACCCGGATTGCCTAAATTTAAAGGCTCGTTAATATTGCTGAATAAAAATCTATGAATGCCTTCCACCAAATCGTCAATATAACAAAAACTCCTGGTCTGAGTTCCTTTTCCAAAGACAGTTAATGGTTTGTTGTGCAATACCTGATAAATAAAATTCGGCACAACCCTGCCGTCATGCATTCTCATGCGCGGGCCATAAGTATTGAATATGCGCACGATTCGCGTATCAATTTTATGTATACGGTGATATGCCATGGTAATTGCTTCGGCAAAACGCTTTGACTCATCATAACAACCGCGCACGCCGATGGGGTTAACATTGCCCCAATAACTTTCCGGCTGAGGATGAATTAACGGATCGCCGTAAACTTCGGATGTTGAGGCTATCATGAACACGGCCTTCTTCTCCTTGGCAAGGCCGAGCGCATTATGCGTCCCGAGTGAGCCAACCTTTAAAGTCTGGATGGGATATTTCAGATAATCTTCAGGCGAGGCCAAGGAAGCAAAATGCAAAACATAATCAACCTTGCCGGCAACATTAATATACTTAGTTACATTATGTTCCACAAATTTAAAGTTATTATTCCTGAATAAATGCCTGATATTCTCTTTGTCGCTGGTAATAAAATTATCCATGCAAATAACACGAAGGCCCTCAGATAGGAACCTTTCGCATAAATGCGAACCGATAAAACCTGCACCTCCGGTGATAACTAATGTCTTCTTCATTTATTTTTAAAATACTCTACAGTCAGCTTTAAACCTTCAACAAAATTCACTTTTGGGCAAAATCCGAGGACTTTCTTTATTTTCAAAAGGCTTGCGCTTGTCCTAAAAACATCTCCCTGACGAGGCTTAAGAAATGCAGGCTTAATATCTTTCTTTAAGATCTGATTTAAGAATTTAACCAATTCCAACACGCTATAATCTTTTCCTGAAGCCACGTTAAAAACCTCGCCCTTAAGCCCTGGCTTTTTTGCAGCAAGCAAATTGGCATTAACAACATTCTTAACGTAAGTAAAATCACGCGACTGTTTTCCGGTCCCGTATATCGGGGGGTTTTCATTATTAAGCATACAGGAAATAAATTTCGGAATTACCACTGCATATTCATCATCCAAAGCCTGGCGCTGCCCGAACACATTAAAATAACGCAAACACGCAGTTTCTAAACCATAATTCTGGCTGAATATCCGGCAATAATATTCACCAGCCAGTTTACTAAGCGCATAAGGAGAAATTAACTGCGGGAGAAAATCCTCTTTTTCAGGAAATTTGTCCACATCCCCATAAACAGAACTTGACGAAGCAAAAACAAAACGCTTCACCTTAGCGCTTAATGCCGCCTGCAGCATATTAAGGGTCCCTGCGATGTTAACATCGTTATATTCAGCAGGGTTCTTCATTGACTTAGGGACACTTCTTAGGGCAGCTTGATGCAAAACAAAATCTATTCCTGCGCAAGCTTTGTTGCAATCGGAACTTGAGCGGATATCTCCCCTGAATAATTCAATTTTATCAAAAACATTTTTAAGATTCTCAGTTTTCCCGCTTGAGAAATTATCCAAAATACGCACAAAATGCCTCTTTGCAACCAGTTCCTCAACAATATGCGAACCGATAAATCCTGCACCACCGGTAACTAAAAACCTGCTCATAGTCTGATGACCTTTCTGTCCTCTATTCCTTTATATATATTACGCGTATCAAAAATCAATTTTGCATGCTTAAGGATAAATTTATAATCTGTGCTGGTATGGTCAGTGGCAATAATCACACAATCAAAATCAGCCAGTTTTTCCGCGCTTAGGGAAATGCTGCCTAAATCAATGTGGCCAATTTTTAAATAAGTAACTAAGGGATCATAATAAGATACGCCGCTCTTTTTCTTCTGCAAAGTTGAAATAATATCTAACGGTGGAGATTTCCTCAAATCTTTTATATCTTTTTTATAAGTAACACCAACTACCAAAATCTTTGCATTCTTAATTTCACATCCCTGCTTTTCCAGGACTTCCTCAACCCGCTCTACAACATACTCAGGCATCCGGCTGATAACATCAGAGGCAAGTTTGATAAATTTAGACCTGAAGCCAAAATGCTTCGCCTTCCAATAAAGATACAACGGGTCTTTTGGAATGCAGTGCCCGCCAACTCCCGGGCCCGGATAAAACGGCATAAAACCAAACGGTTTGGTCTTTGCGGCATCAATCACTTCCCAGATGTCAATATTCATCTTATTTGCCATCATTGCCAGCTCGTCAATCATCCCGATATTGATCAAGCGAAAGGTATTCTCCAATAACTTTGCCGCCTCAGCGCTGCGCGCCGAGGAAACCTTAACAATCTTATCAATAATGATCCCATAAGTTAAAGCAGCTAATTCGGTTGCTTCCTTGCTGATTCCACCTACAATTTTTGGTATTTTATTTACGGGAAAGCTAACATTCCCCGGGTCAATTCTCTCGGGGGAAAAACAAAGAAAGAAATCCTTATTATGTATTAAGCCGGCGTTTTCTAATAAAGGCAGGATCACTTCATCAGTTGTTCCGGGATAAGTAGTGCTTTCCAGGATCACCAATGCGCCTTTTTTTATATTCTTGGAGATTTCTTTTACTGCCTCCTTAATATACGAAATATTCGGATGGTATTTTCTTTTTAACGGAGTCGGAACGCAAATAATCACCGCATCAGCAGCCTTAAGCTGTTCAAAATCTCCGCTTGCCTCAAAATAACCGGCCTTTAAAATATGCTTTAATTCCTTGGTAGTAACATCAGTAATGTAGGAAACTCCGTTTTCAATCTGGCTTAACCTGTCTTTATCAATCTCTATGCCAAGCACATTCACTTTTTTCTTGGCAAATTCCAGCGCCAAAGGCAAACCCACATAACCTAACCCCACAACGCCAATCTTAATTTCTTTTTTTTGTATTCTTTTTTTATAATTACTCACAAATTGGCTCATATTTGCTCTACTTGCAGCTTGGTCTTCCGATACTAATATATTTAAAACCTAATTTACACATTACTTCGGGTGCGTAAATATTCCTGCCGTCAATAATCAGGGCGCAACGCATCTGTTTCTTTAAGCGCTTAAAATCAATCTCTTTAAACTCATTCCATTCTGTAATAATCAAAAGGCAATCCGCTTGTTTTGCCGCTTCATAAGAATTCTTGCAAAAGGTAACTTGGTTTATTTCATTTTTAAACTTGGGCATAGCCTGCGGGTCATAAGCACGGATCTTAACGCCCTCCTGCAGCAAAAATTTAACTATATCTAAAGAGGGGGCGCTGCGAATATCGTCGGTATTCGGCTTGAAAGAAAGGCCCAAAATACCGATATTCTTATCTTTAAGCACCCACAAGGCATCTTTGATCTTTTTAATGTAAAATCTCTTTTGTTCTTCATTAACATTACGGGCAACTTTTAACAACTCAAAATCATAACCTACATTTTCTGAAATCGTTACAAATGCATCCAGGTCTTTAGGAAAACACGATCCGCCATAGCCGATACCGGCATCCAGGAATGCCCTGCCGATCCTTTTATCCAAACCCATGCCCTTGGCGACCTCCTCAACATTTGCCCCGACCTTATCGCAGACGCGAGACACAGCGTTAATAAAGGAGATCTTTGTGGCAAGAAACGCGTTTGAAGCATGCTTGATCAACTCCGCTGATTTGATATTAGTCACAACTATTGGCACGTTAAGCGGCTGATACAAACTCACCAAGGTATCCCGCGCTTTCTTTGATTCAACGCCGATTACAATACGGTCAGGATGCATAAAATCATTTATAGCAGTGCCTTCTCTTAAAAACTCAGGGTTAGAAGCCACATCAAATTTAACCTTACGCTTTACATAAGTTTCAATGGTGTCTTTTACTCTTTCGCCTGTTTCCACAGGAACAGTTGATTTCTCAACAATCAAGCGATAGCCGGGCAAGATCTTTGCGATATTTCGCGCGACATTTTCTATGCCGGTCAAATCTGCTTCTCCGTTATCAAGCGGCGGCGTGCCTACGGCAATAAAAATAACTTCAGAGTTAACTACCGCCTCTTTAATGTTTGTAGAAAATCTTAACCTGCCTTTTTTTAAATTTCCTTTGATTAATTCCTCTAACCCGGGTTCATATATCGGAAGATTGCCTTTTTTAAGCTGGGCGATCTTTTTTGCATCATTATCGGCACAAATAACCTTATTGCCAAGTTCGGCAAAACAGGTCCCGCTGACCAAACCTACATAACCAGAACCAATAATTGAAATATTCATCTCTCTACCTTAATTTTGTGAATGGTTGGCAGTATTTATGGGTTAGACTGGGAACCTGATTCCGGGCTCTGATAGCTCTGGTTGAAACCAAATGCTGTCTCAGGGAACGCCTTCAGCCTAAACATAAAATAAACCGTTGAGCCTTCATTTTTAGTAGTACGAAAAGTAACGTCCATTAACCAACAATGCAAATCCCTGGTAAAAGTATACTGCTGTTCCTGCAACCCGTTTGTTGAATCAGAGCCGCCATTTATGTTAAAACGATGGTATGTGCTAAATTTCCATTTAGGCGTCAGCCTCCAATTGAATGATTCGGTAATCTGGTTACCGCCGCTGAGCTGGTACCGCTGCCCTAAAGCAAATGAGCGTTCTTTGCCAAGGTCAAAATTTAAATCGTAGTTTACATCAGTAAAACTATTTTTTCTGTTATTAAAAGTAGCATCAGATTCAAGCCTAAGCCAAGAATAAGGCAAAACTTTCAATTTAAAGAATAGATCTGAAAGCCCTCCACCGCCTTTATAAGTACTGCTCACTTGCGGGCTGAAATTATATGCACTCGTAACCCTGAAATCAACTAAATCAACACTCATCCCGTTTCGCTTGGTCTGCAATTTATTTGCCAGGCCGAAGCTTGCAGTATTACTGGAGGTAAGCGCATCCACAGAATCAATCTGGCGTAAATCAGACTCGGGGATAGTCGGAGTATGATTATAGGTATAGTCTATAATCGGTGAAATAACATGCCTTAAATCATTAATCTCCATTCCCAAGAACCTGGTTGTAATATCAAAGTTACGGTAAAATTTTGTACTTAAACCGCTGCCTGCGGTAAAAATTGTCCTCGCAGGAAGCGACGTGCCATCAAGCCCTCTATCATAGATCGTTTCCCTGCTGCCTACAAACGGGGTAAAATCAAAAATCGCAATTTTAACCGGAAGAGAAAACTTATTAGCTGTATCTAAACGGGTAAAACTTACCTTCTCGGGAGATGTCGGAGAAACATCAGGCCCTTTACTTAAACTTGACAAAGTTGAATTATTCTCAAAATAGAACATTGAATCTGCAATCTGATAACTCGGCAATGTATAAGATAGCTCCGGGAGTTTATCCAATTGGTTAAACCAGTGATTAATATTCTTCTGCATCAACAAATCCAAACTGGCAGATGGAAAGCTGTGGTGGAATAATGCGTAGGTCAACGGCTGAGAATCTTTTTCATATTCACGAAAAAAGAAATCTTTAAGGATGTTTTTGTTAGGGTCAAGGATCTTTCGCTCTTCGTCTTTTATCTTATAAAACTCAGAGGTAAAATTGGTATGCTCATCAATCGCCCACTGATGACGCCAGCGCGAGAGGTAACGCTCATAGCTTTTTTGTTTACCGTCAGGGACACTGCTCGGGCTTTCATCGGTGAAATAAAACTTATAATCACCTTTGCCAAAATTTTCGTTCTTATAATTAAGATCCACGCCCTCTGCTAAACCAAGCTTGCTACGATAATCCAAAAATAAATTTCCGTTAACATTATCTGTAAGATTATACCTCCAAGCGCTTAGCATATACGGCCCCCAATCTTTATTGCTTCCCGGCATTACCTGAACATGCATCATCGGGTCTTTTAAACTCTGGTTGTATTGGGGAATATACAGCAACGGGAATTTGCTAACATAAAACTCGGCGCCCTTAATCTGAATTTTGTTTTTTGGATAAACATTAACTTCTTGCGCTCCCATGCGATAATGCGGATGGTCAAAGTTACAAGTAGTAATCTTGGAATTTAAAGCAATGAATTGACCTGTCCCGACTTTCTCAATTTTTAGCGCCTTTCCGAAATACGGATCTGAATGAAAAACAGCATCATTAATGACTCCTGATTGTGTGGCAAAATTATAACTGACTTTGCTTCCTTCAATCACAGATTCTTTATCTGCAATCTTAACATTGCCTTCAGCAAGGCCTTCTTTTGTTAATGTATCCACTTTCAAGCTCTGGCAGCTCAATTTTGAACCCTTGTAGTCAATCTCTACGTTTCCTAAAGCATTAACTTCATTTTTAGCGCCTGCGTATTCAACCACATCTCCGTTGACCACCAGAGGCTCCTGGCCATCTTTGACAATAACAGGTTCATTCCAGACAGCTGCCTCAGCAATTCCTCCATTATCCCAACCAGAATCACCACTTGCCGTATCTTCAACCTCTACTGAAATATCAGATGAACCTCCGGTTTTTTGTGTTCCTGATGCAGCGGCCTTACCATCTAAAGAAGAATCCACCTTAACTTCCTGAACGGGATCTTTTGTTTCTACATTATCCAGCTCCTTTGCCACGTTCTCTTTTTTTGCATTGGCGCGATTTTCTTCCTGGGCATATGAAAAAAACTTAGCTCCAATGTAAACCTGCGCAAAAATAATGAGGCCGCAAAAAACAACCAAAAGAAAATTTCTTTTGTAGTTTGACTTTGGTTTTTCCGGACCTTTATTTTCCAAGTTTTCTATCATTTATTTAGGTATCTTTTTGTAATCTTCCAGAAATCTTTGTATTCCAATGTCTGTTAAAGGATGCTTAATTAACTGCTCAATGACATTAAAAGGGATAGTCGCAATATCAGCTCCCGCCAAAGCCGCATCCAGCACATGCACAGGATTACGCACTGAAGCAACAATAATCTGAGTTTTAAAACCATAATTACTGTAAATAGTTTTAATATTCCTGATCAGGTCCATCCCCACTTGCGCAATATCATCAAGACGACCAATAAATGGCGAAATATAATCTGCTCCTGCCTTTGCCGCAAGCAATGCCTGTGTTGCAGAGAAACATAATGTTACATTAGTCTTAATATTTTCTTTGGCCAAAATTTTTACTGCCTTTAAACCATCTTTAGTCAAAGGGATCTTGATAACAATATTTTTTGCAAGCTTTGTTAACTCGCGCGCTTCTTTAACCATGCCATCTGTATCTAAACTGATTACCTCACCGCTTACCGGCCCTGAAACCAAGGCGCAAATTTCTTTTAATAATTCCTGCGCAGGGCGCTTCTCTTTTGAAATTAAACTGGGATTAGTAGTCACCCCATCAATAACACCCAAATTTAATGCTTCTTTAATTTCATTCACATTAGCAGTATCAATAAAGATTTTCATCCTCAAACCCCTTCTCTTACTAAAATCGCAGCGCCAATTAAGCCGGCATCTTTTCCTAAAGCAGCTTTATAAATTTTTACATGCTTTGCCTGCACGCTCATTGCGCGTTCTAAAATTGTTTCCCTAACCTGATCAAATAATACTTTACCGGCATTAGCCACGCCACCACCAATTACAATGCAATCAGGGCTAAGCAAGTTAACCACACCAGAAAGAGCAACTCCTAAGATCCTGCCAACATCTTTCCAGATTTTAATGGCATTAAGATTACCTTTCCTTGCTAATGCGCTTAATTGCTCAAGGGTTATTTTCTTTTTAAAGATCTTCTCAGCCTGCTGAAGAATCCGCTTATTACCAATGTACGCCTCAAGACAAGCTATGCCTCCACAGTTGCATTTTGGGCCTGTTTCATTTATTGGGATATGGCCAAGCTCGCCAGTGGCATTTGTACTTGCACGAAAGAGTTTGCCATCTAAAATTAAACCACCACCTACGCCAGTCCCAAGTGTAACGCAGACAACATGTTTCGCTCCTCTTGCAGCACCGATTCTTGACTCAGCTAAAGTCATAACCTTAGCATCATTATCAACAAATACCTTAATGCCAAGCTTTGTCTCTAAGTTATCCTTAAGCAAAACATTCTTCCAACCGGGAATATTCGGAAAAAAATGCACTATCCCGTTCTTATAGTCAATGGGCCCGGGCAAACCAAGGCCGATTCCTAAAACATCAGATTTAGTTAAATGATTTGTAGAAATGATTTTATTAATTGAAGAAACAACTGCAGAAATCAGGCTCTGTTTTGTGGTAAAAACCGGAGTGCACAAAACAAATCTATCTTTAATTTGCAAGTCTTTATCTACTAAGGCGATCCTTAAATTCGTCCCGCCTAAATCTATACTAATAATATATTTGTTCTTCATTTTGAAGTATTTTATATTAAAAATACTTCCAATGCAAGAATTATAGTTGCGTTAATTTACAGTACTTTAATTGGTTAATTAAATGGAACTTTGGGTTAACTTATCCCTGATTCCAATACTACAAGAATATCTTTTAAGGTAGGATCTGTAGGGCAGCATTCTTCTTCCTGTTTTCTGAGGATATCTGCAATACAGGAGAGTAGTTTCTGGGTATCTTCTGGGGAATTAATAGAGATGGAGCTTGCTTGAATGTATTCTTTAATTCTTTGGGTTGAGGGGGTAATACCTGCATTAGTGAGTTTCTCTATTTCATTTAGCTCAGAGCTTAGATTAAAATTCATTAATCTATTCCTTAGCTCCTGATTCATAGTAGTTAAGCCTAAGTTAGAGACAGCTTGGGTGACGATGGGGAGGCTACGGAAGTCAATACCGCCTTTAGTGTCACCAGTCTCCAGTCGACTATTTACTCCGAGCTTAGTCGAGGAGTCGCCTGTCACAGCCGAGGAGGCGTTTTGAGCTTTTGAAAATGCCTGCCAAACATCAGGATAAGAAGGAACAAAACCAAAAAATTCATTATAATAGTTATTTCTTAATTGTTGTGCCATCTTCCTAATAGTTTCATTAGTTAAAGAGTCTCCGTGATGACCTTGTTCTTGGTACTCGCCGATAATTCTGCATTGTGCGGCAATATTCGGATTTGGATAGTTGCCTTTAAAATTATACTGCTGATAAACTTCATACATTTCCATATAGGCATGATAAGCAGCCTTTTCATCCTCTACCAACAACATCGCCAAATAAGCTGTATATTCAAACATTGTGGCATCAACCGCAACTCTTTTGCCAATTCTGTTAAGTTCAATTATTTCGCTTGAATCAAACCCATGATTAGCCTCGTGAACTCCAGTAAGACGATTTTCTTCTGATGTTTCCTGTTCTCCGCGCTGGCCTAAGATTGCGTATCCTTCGGTTAGTGATTGGATTCGCCCTGAATAAAATCCCAATATATTTTCCATTCCCTTTTGATACCACGGCTTTATCAATAATACCCTTTTGAAAAACCGGTAGGAAACAGGAATAACGCTCTCAACTTTGCCTAATAAAGCAAAATTATTTTCATAGATAAAAATAATCCCATATCTGCGGAAGAATTTAAAAAGATTTTCTGATGCTTCTTCTTTATTTCCTTCCCGCTGTCCAAAAATCACCTCAAGACTGTCGCGGGCTTCAAAAACCCTGTTTTCCCCTATTTTCCTTTTGTCTGAATCAAAGTACAATCCCCCGCCGCCTAACCTTGCCGCCACAGCCAAGGCTAATTCTTCAACCTCCGAACGTTCATAAACAGGATTAACCAGCTCCCCCTCAAAAACTCTATAACTTGTGCCATTAAGAGAACCTTTATCAGCTAATTTAATAGTCTGCTGGTCAATAACACTAATCTCCAGATGTTCCCTAGAAACCAAGGAATCCTTATGAGCAGTAGAAACTACATCCCCTATACGCAAATAACCCGTTTGCCTGTCACTGCCTATCTTTATGCCTTGCTCACTGATATATACCCTTCTCCCAAATTCTCTGTCTACCTCATTAGCACGAACCACAAAAAAACCGAAACTATCTTTACCTATTTCCAATATCGTTCCACTACCAATAATAATAGTTACGGGATTTTCCGAATCGCAAAAAAGCTCTTTTGCTTCCTGCCTTCTTTCTCCGGGATACAGAGAACCCAAACGCTTCATCGGAACTTGCCTGCGCGCAACTTGCCTTCTACGCCAAGAAGCATCCTGCTCTAAACGGCCCAACAACTTATTAACTTTTCCAAGCAAATGTTTCGCTTCCTTGTCCCAGAATTCTAAAGCTGCTTTATTCCCATTATCTTGCTCAATTTGTTTTATAATTTCTTCCAGTTGAGAACGTAGAGATAAAACTTCAACTAATTTCTCGGCCCGACTAAAAGCAAGTTGCTCTAATAAAACAGATATTTTATTAATATCTTTACCGTATGTATCATAGATGCGCCGAATATCAACAAACCCTGCGCAGACATTTCTCATACGCCCAAGCAAATCTTCAAACCCTGCTTTTTCACATTCAGACAAGAGTTTGGCTACGTTGCCTTCTGTTCCCCAGTTAAGCCCATTATTAACTTTCTTTTCTAATGACTCCACATTAACCTGTAAATTCCTTCTATCCGCTTGTTGTTTTTCATTCTCCCTGGCTTTAAGAAAATCCTCTACCTCTTTTTGAGATAATGGCTGATAATAATGATTTAATTGCAACCGCCGAGACGCAAAACTCAATTGTCCTTGCTGAAGAGGGGCTTGTTCACCAAAATAATTAAAAGATACTAACCTGCCATTTTCATCAGTTTCTATATATACCTTATTAACTATGAAAAGATTTCCATTCGCCTCAAAATAATCTCCAACGTGAGCAATAGAAACACCATCAATTACTGCGCTTAGATATTGAGACTGTTCCAAGGCAAGCCTTTCTCGCTCTGATGGATTTTTTTCAATTTTAGCCCTACGCCCTGCCACAGCAGCAGACATTAATTTATCGGCAAACCCGATAGTAACAACCATCGGCCGGCCCCAAATATCAACAACAACATAAGAAGGGACATCTGACCTGTTTTTACCCTGCTTGACCAATAATTCATCCCCTTTAAGCGAGACAATCACAACCCCGGATATTATCCCAGCTTTTGCCTCTTGATATGAAAAGCCTATGCCTATTGCCCCAACCTCATCCCTAATCATTCCCCTTTTTTCATAGGAAGTTTTGTTTTTTTCCAAAAACTCTAAAGCGTTAACCATGCCACGAAGATTAACAAGGCCTTGTGCTTGAAGAAAAACTAAGCTTTTTTTATCTTGGCTGACAACAATAAAACCCGCTATAATTCCTATCAAAGCTTGAGCGTAATTGACAACTCCACCGCTAAAGCAATCTCCATCCTTCTGCTGAATATTCATGCCACTGCTAAAATACGCTTTGTATTTTTCCAAAATATCTATTGCTTCCTGCTGGTGCGGTGAGATATAAAATTTTGTTTTTAACTGTTCTGCGTAGAAATCACTTATTGCGACAGCCGAAGACGAAGACCCTTGGAGAAAGCCAGATGACGTTTCTGTTTTTTTCTCCACTACCGATGAGGCGGCGCGTTGCTGTGCTACTTTCTTAATCAACAAAGACAATCCGAAGATTGCCGCGATATCCGTTGTTTGTGGAATAATCTTATTTTTGAATTCTTGCACTATCTTAAAACCTTTCTCTCCCAATTCTTGCGTTATCTGCGGATTATTTACCGCTAGAGAGAGATTATCTTGATTAAACTCTATTGCTCCGCCCGAAGAAACTAGCATATCTTTCGCTTGCTGATTGCTGCGCCAATAACCCGAGAAATACAACACCAATTTTCTCTGGCTTGATGGCTCTAAAATATTACGATCGCTACCTACAATACAAACATCGGCTAAGGCATAAGATTTTAACAATTCTCCCTGCTTAAGCACAAGAGGCGCATCTGGCTGACTTAAATCCACATCATCTAAATCGATTATATCCCGAGGAGCCAAAACTAATAACGGACGCTGTTCTACAGGGAGATTGCGGTATAAACTATTATAAGCAGCCATTAAAACGCCTATTTCTTGCCGATCAACTGACCCGGCGACAATCACTTTGCGCTTTCCTATATTCATCTCTTGCCGCATTCTAGCTACAATTTCCTGCGGTAATGGTTCTGGCAGCCCGTATTTAAAAATGTAATAAGGTAATTGTAATTTGTCGGCTGATCTGCCTAAAGACTGATTATCATTAAATATTACTACGATATCCTTTTGATGCTGATCCGCCGAATCTGTATATTTTTTAGTAGAATAGCCGGGAGGAAGCTCTCCTTTTTCAATTGCTTCCTGCACCATCTTCTTATTTAGCTCTTCGCAGTAACCGTAAATTATGTCTTCCGTATCAAGCTCCAATGCCTGAATGAGACTATTGGTTGCGCGGATTGCTGCGATCTCACGGAGCTTAAATATTACCTTAAGACCTGACATATTGAGAGCTTGTTTAAAGAGCTGACGAATTCCCTTGATCTCATTTATATCCTGGCTTGATGGAAGATTTTCCCTTAATCCTTGGGATAAAGCTGTTGCTATTTCTAATAATGCGTTATTTTCGCCTCTAATCAACAACGCCAGCATCTCATCCAACACCATATCTTGAAGCCCTTCATAAACATCTCCTTTTTGCTCAATCGCAATAATTGTTTTTATTAAATCACTTGTTGATTCCTTGATTAGCTTTAATGCCACCGGATTTCCATTTTGCGCTGCGGCATTTATAATCTTCAGCGATACATACTTTAAGCTAAGCCTTTGTTTCGGAGCAATAAATTCTTTTATCTGTCCAGCTAAATCCTCAAAAGCTGCGATTGATTTTGAGTTTTCCTTTCTAATCAGCCCCGCTAAAAGTGAGATTGCTACCTCCTGCTTCACAACACCCTCTGCGCCTCGGCTAAATTTCTTCAATTCAGGAATCAGTTGTTCAACTTTAGTAATATCTTCCGGAAGCCAGCGGAATTCTCTTTTTTCTAAAAGCACAAGTTGCCCTACGCTAGTTTCGTGATTTACTACTGAAGAACTGGCTGGCGTATACATTTTCTCAGATGATACTTCTGGAATTAACTGTACTGTAGAATTGTCTGAATTTAAAACCGAACAACTAATTTCTACTGCGATATTTTTTAGAGTTTCTGGAATAGGGCTGTTGGCAGGGACTACTTTAATCGGGCTTCCGGCTTGGCTTTCAAAAGTAGCCCCTTGCTGAATAGGAAAACTCCCTTGCATCAAGGTAATCCCTCCACTCATATAACTCCTGATCACCTGTCCAGAAGGTGTATAGACTGTTTCCTTGGTATTGTATTCTCCTTTAGTGAAGGATTGTTGGTATTGGTTGAAGTAGGTAGCTTTATCCCAAGTAGTTTTAGAGGTTAGGTTAGAGAGATTTTTAGAGTCAATCAAATCAGGGACAGTTCCCTTCGGGGACAGTCCCTTCTGCCTTGACTTAAACCATTGAGCAAGTATTAGAGAGTAGTATACCTGTCTTAGCTTAGAGTATCTTTTAGAGGAGTTTACCTCTTTAGTCAGTTTGGGGATGATTAGTTCTTTGATTAGTTCTGTAGAGTAGGAGTTGAGTTCTTTAAGGCGCGGATCAGTGAAGGAGTAGTCTGTTGAACCAGGGACAGTCCCCTTCGGGGACAGTCCCTTCAAGTAGTCTTCTTCAAGCATTACTTTAAGGGTAGCTTTGTAGATGTAGGCAGAGGGATGTGTCGCCTGTCTCCTGTCACCTGTCTCCTGTCCAACACTGGCAACAGGTGACAGACTTTCTCTTATGATTATCTCTCCTGGAACTATCCATGGTCTTGTTAGGGTAGGGATAGTAATCTGGTCTGTTCCAAAGAGATCAGAGGCTTTCTTGTAGAGCTTATTCCAGTATTGCTTTCCTATAGGAGTAGCTGGGTTAGTGTAGCTTGAGGTGTCTTTCTTTAGCTGTACATCAGCTTCAAGAAGAATTCTGCCTATATCTGTTTTAGATAGGTAGGAGTCTATGATGTTGTTGGGTGAGTCAGTCCCCGTAGATTGACCTTCGGTCATCAACGGGGCAGGTCTTAGGTTAACCCAGAAGGAATCATTAGGTAGTGTGAGGCCTATGTAGAAGTAGTTCATTAGGTCTTGGGTGGTGGATTGGAGGTCTTGTAGTTCAGCTTGCGATATGGGGTGTAAGGTGTGTAAATCGTCATTGCGAGGAGCGAGCGAAACGAGCGACGAAGCAATCTGGTTTTGAGATTGCTTCGTTATCCTACTCTGTGAAGCGCCTCGCAATGACGTATCTACGCTACCTTTATCTAAGAGCAGCTTAAAGCTGTTATCTTTAGGTAGATACTCCAGGTATCTTAGGTGTATGGGACGAAAGGTAGCTGTAGTAGCAGATGATAGAGTAGTAGATATGCCTGAGGCAAGCTTAGAGAATTGGCTTGATAGGTCTATGGCACCACCAGCTGCAAAGCCTGCTTGCTCTATTAGCAGTAGAAAGCTTAAAAGTAAGGCAATTAGTTTAGAGAGTCTTTTAGTCATAAGGTAGTGAAAAGTGTGTAAGTTAGGGACGGTTCTGAAACACGGTTAAAACTGTCCCTGCTTTAAATAGTAAGGGACACTTTTAAGCGCAAATCAGAACCGTCCCTAAATATAATAGGTAAGATAAGTATAATATACAGGGAGAGTGAAACAAGGGTAAAGCAGGGGTAAAAAGAAAGGGGTTTCTTTAGAAACAAACTTTGTTGCGGCCGGATTGCTTTGCCTTATACAAAGCCTTATCTGCTTTTTCAATAAGCGACTTTGCGTCTGCCTTTCCATCCGGGAAATTAGACATACCTATACTGATTGTAATCTTAAGCACTTCATCATAAATGTTAATATTTTTTGATTCAATTGACCTGCGTATACGCTCAGCTGCCAGCCGGGCATGTTCCTGGTTCGTTTCAGCCAACACCAGCGCAATTTCTTCACCGCCATAACGACAGATAAAATCTATCTGCCTTATATTTTCTTTAATACCATTCGCCACTTCTCTTAACAATGCATCTCCCACTAAATGCCCGTAACGGTCATTAAAGCTTTTAAAATTATCCAAATCAATCATCAAAAAAGCAAAACTTAGCCCAAATTTCTGTGAACGCTCTATTTCTTCAGCAAACTTTTCCAAGAAATACCTGCGGCTCAAAAGTTGTGTAAGTCCGTCGGTAATCGCAAGCTCCTGGACTTTTTTGTAAAGAATCGCCCTTTCAATTCCAAGCTTGAACTGTCCTCCAAGAATAAAAAATTCTTCGCGTTCGTCAGCGCGCAAATTAATAGCAGCAAGATACCCAACCAAACTATCGTCAATATTTATCGGCAAAACATTTTCTTTATCATACCGAGAAGTATCTTCTCCAGCACTCAGGAATTTGCAATCATCCAATTTAATGAACCGGCTTACATCTTCACGGAAACTATTAAAGACCTGTTCTTCATCAAGGCTCTTGCAGATATTTTTGGTAACTTCATATATCTGGATAATTTCTTCAGTACTTTTTCCTAAAACTGCGTTCTCGGATTTAAGCGCAGCATTTTTCTTAAATAAATTGGCGTGCTTTCTTGTTAATTGTTTCAATTTTGTATCTGCCTTATTAAAATTAATGCGCAGCAATCTTAAAACATAAACCTGCAGAATTAAAGTCAGTAAAAACAGTGCGGTTAAATACAGCATACCTGATTTCTTCCTTTTTTCTTTGCCTCATACATTGCCGCATCTGCCTTACGCACCAGGTCATTTTCATCGGTTGTATCCGGAGGAAAACTTGCAACGCCTATTGATACAGTAATGCTTGTTCTTTCCCTGCGCAAGGTTACGGACTCGCCTTCAATCTTCTGGCGCAATCCATCCGCAAAAATAAGCGCATCTTTTTTGTCTTTTCCTTTTAAGATCACACAAAATTCCTCTCCTCCAAAACGGCCTAAAACCGCATCTTCACCCTTAGAGGATTCATTCAATAAGCGCGTTAAATTCTTTAAAACAATATCTCCTGCGCTATGCCCAAACTTATCGTTATAATTTTTAAAGAAATCAATATCAAGCATTAACAGGCTCAACTCTGAGCCGTGACGCAACGCCCTGCGGCATTCCTCTTTTAACCGCTCCAGAAAATATCCCTTGGTATAAAGCGAGGTCAACCCGTCGTGGATCGCCAAATCCCTCGTTTTCTGGAACAACTGGCTGTTTTCCAGGGCCACTGCTCCTATTTCACAAACCGTAGCCAAGAAACGCAGATCATCCTGGCTAAATGCATTTTTAACAGGAGAATCAAGGCGCAAGATCCCAATCAGTTTCTGCCCGCTTACCAAAGGAGAGCTGATTAAAGATTCAACCTGCCTTGAATCATCCTTTTTAAACTTATCTAAATCAAAACGAAAATCTTTTTTTGCATCCTCAACCAATAATGGGCTCGTATGCCTGAGTACCCACAAATCAAACATATCGCCTTCTTTTGCCTTAACCACCATGCCGGAATTTTCTTTTTTTGTTTTAAACAAAGAGAGCCTTTGCGTCTGGTTATCCACTAAATACAACAGACAGGCCCCTTTATTTGCGGCAAGCAAAGAAAATACAATTCCCGAGAGCTTACCGGCGACAAAATCAACATCAAGCCTTTGATTTAATTCTTCAATTATTTCTTTGAGACTGTTATAGCGGATTGTTTTTTGCTGCAGGTTGATATTGTGTTTATCTTCTTTAAGATTATCCGCGGACAAAACATTCAGGCCTTCTTCAATCTTCTGGCTTTCGTATTGAACTGCAAATTTTCTTTTAGAAACCCTGTTTGCCGAAATGATAATAAACGTAAGATTAATCAGGTAAAACAAGAAGAATGGGCCTGAAGAAAGGAGTTTCTTTTGAAGAAAAAAAACTGGCAAGGCTAAGAATATAACGAGAAGAAAAATTAACCGGAAGGTATTTTTCAGGAAAATAGGCAAACTAAACTATTGTTTCCTCTGTGTCTTTATCAAAAAAGTGGACTTTGCTCATATCAAAAACAAGGTCCATGTCCTGATTAAGATTCGGCTTATCGTGTGCGCCAACGCGAGCGATAAAAGTATGTTTTCCGGTATTCAGGTACAGATAGACCTCAGAACCCATGGGTTCAAACACCTCACAGGTAACCCGGACAATATTTTCCTGCGGCGCATCAGAAACAAACAATTTATCATAAACATCCTCTGAACGGATGCCAAAAATTATATCTTTACCGGCATAAGGCATCATCTTGGGATACATCTCCTCTACGATCCTTACGTTAAGCCTTCCCTCATTAAAATAAAGCTTTCCCTCTTTTTTTATGATCTTACCGTTCATAAAATTCATCGGAGGAGAGCCTATGAAACCGGCGACAAATTTATTTTTAGGACGGTCATAAACCGTGATCGGGTCAGCAACCTGCTGCAGGAGGCCGTCTTTCATAACAGCGATCCTGTCTCCCATGGTCATAGCTTCCACCTGGTCATGGGTGACATAAATAATGGTTGTCTGGAGCCTGATATGTAATTTATGAATTTCTGTGCGCATCTGAACGCGCATTTTTGCGTCAAGATTGCTTAGAGGTTCATCAAACAAGAAAACCATGGGTTTACGCACTATAGCCCTGCCCACGGCCACACGTTGACGCTCACCTCCGGAAAGTTCCTTTGGGCGGCGCCCAAGCAAACGCTTGATACCCAGGATTTCCGCCGCATCATTTACGCGCTGAGTAATTTCATGTTTAGGGATATGCCTAAGCCTTAAACCAAAAGACATGTTTTCAAAAACAGTCATATGAGGATAAAGCGCGTAATTCTGAAAAACCATGGCTATATCGCGGTCTTTTGCCGGGACGTCATTAACCCTTTTATTACCGATGAAAATATCGCCTTCGCTAATATCCTCTAATCCGGCAACCATCCTTAATGTCGTTGACTTTCCGCAACCAGAAGGCCCGACCAAAACCATGAATTCTTTATTTTCTACGCCGAGGCCTATCCTGTCTACTGCCCTTACTCCACCTGCGTAAATCTTTGAAACACCCCTTAAACTTACCTGCGCCACTTTTGGCTCCTCCAATATTTTATTCGGATTTAACGAAATTAACGAAATATAGGTATTATAATATAATTTTACTCCCTGTCAACTCTAACTTAAATATCCGATTAACTGAGCTAATGTCTGCTTTAGGTTCTTACGATGAACAATCATATCAATCAAGCCATGTTCCAGGAGAAATTCAGAACGCTGGAAACCAGCAGGCAATTTCTGCCTGATGGTCTGTTCAATGACCCTGGGGCCTGTAAAACCAATCAAAGCCTTAGGCTCGGCAATAATAACATCTCCTATTCCGGCAAATGAAGCCATAACCCCCGCCATGGTCGGATTTGTTAATACCGAAATAAAAGGCAGTTTTGCATCTTTATGGTACGCCAGCGCAGCACAGGTTTTTGTCATCTGCATCAGGCTGTACATCCCCTCATACATCCTTGCCCCTCCGCCGGACCCTGAAACAATAATTACAGGTAATTTATTTTTTGTTGCCTCTTCAATCGTCCGGGTGATTTTCTCACCGACGACCGACCCCATTGAACCCATAATAAAACGCGAATCAGTAACAGCTATCATTGCCTTTTTATTTTCAATTTTTCCACAGCCGGAGATAACGGCATCTTTTAAACCGGTCAATTGCTGGTCACTAGCCAATTTATCTTTATAGGTCTTTGGCCCTTTAAAATCAATTGGGTCAACGGAAACCATGTCTTTATCATGCTCTTCAAATGTGTCTTTATCTAATAAGGTATTAATTCTTTCGTAGGCGTTTAAAACAAAATGATAATTGCACTTGGGGCAAACCTTTAAATTTTCTTCCAGGGTTTTGTTATATAAAGTTTCCCCGCATTCTTCGCATTTTGTCCAAAGGCCGTCGGGAATGTCCTTTTTCTTTATCCTGACAATCGTGTATTTAGGTTTACCAAAAAGCGCCATCAAGCACTCTCCTTGTCAAATTTGTTTATCACTAATCCCGACAAAACCTTTGGATAAAAATACGTGGACTTAGGAGGCATCCTTTCACCTTTTCTGGCAACTGCAATAATTTGTTCAACCTTAACCGGGTTTAAGAAAAATGCCATATAAGCAGGATTCTTATCAACCTGTTCAATAAAATCATCTGCATGAGGGCTAAAAACGATCAGATCCTTATTATCCAAGTCGCAATTAAGCATATTTTTAAGGATAAGATAATTCAAGATCGCCACGTCAAGGGCCCTGTATTCCTTAGGTTTGTCACTGATCATTTTATCTAAGATCTTCACATTCTTTAAGCGCAAGAGAAAGTATTTCTTATCCTTATACATTCCGATCAGATGTTCGTTGCATCCAGCCTTGTGCATTAAAAAGAAAAAACGGTCTTTATCCTTGATCTCTTCAACATCAAAAAACTCCTTAAGTTTCAATTTGAATTCGTTCATATCAATATTCAAAGACAATTTCAGGAGCCTATGGATCGGAAAGATTGAAAGCCCGCGCTGGTCGGTATTGGTAAAATATGTTAAAACGTAATTAAAGCTTTCTTCGCCATTGGTTTTTTCTCCCAGCATTTTTCGCATCTGGTCGCGGTAAGCACAGGCAACTTCATAACGATGATGCCCGTCGGCAATAAAAATATCCTCCTGCTCAAGGCTGTCTTGAATGCCTTTGATGGTTTCAGGCTGGTCAAGCCGCCAAACCCTGTGAACGGTTTTCTCATCATCGGTTACTTCTATAAACGGAGTTTTTCCCTGAATATGCTGGCTTAACGTTCGTTGGATAATCCGCTTCTTGTCTTCAAAAACAATAAAGATCGGGCTTAGATTTGCATTAACCTGATTCATCAGCCTGAACCTGTCTTCTTTTGCCTCAAGACGTGTATGCTCATGCACGAACAAGGAAGACTTGCTTTCTTCTAAGTGCAAAAGAGAAATAAAACCAAAACGTGTCTTTGTTTCTCCTTTAACCTTATACTGCTGGCTATAAAAATAAATCGCAGGCTTTTGATCATGTATCAGGATATTTTCCCTTAACCAGCTGACAAAATAATCTCCTGACCTTTTATATTTATCCTCTCCTGCAATGTCTTTACCCAGAAGAATGTGCAAAAAATTATACGGGCTTATTTTATGATAACGTTCTTGTTCAACCGGAGAAATAACATCATACGGCGGGCAGACCACCTGCGACATGTCTTTAATTTTCTCCTGATTATAAATTACAGCCTGAAAAGGTTTTATCTTGCTCATCGGTAAATTAAACTCCCCAAAGTTACTCCTAATGCGTCAATAAACACATCAAACCCTGAAACTGTCCTGTTAGGCACATAGGCTTGATGCAACTCATCAGTGAAAGCATAAATTATACCAAAAATTAGCGTAGAAACAATTATTTTACCATAAGTTAACCTGGAAGTATTTTTAAGGGCCCTTTTAAAAACAAGTGCCAGAATAAAAAAAACACCGGAATGGTAAATGATATTTTGGAATGGAATAACTGAGGGGATATTTGTGCCGGGGATAGATGACATATAAAAAATAAGCCCCATACACATCAACACCGGCATCCAGAATTTAATAATTTTAGCCATTTAGAAAATTATTTGCTATGAGGACAAGTTTTACATCCATCGCCTTTTTGACAAGGAGATGATGGTTTTTCTGAACTTGACGCAGAAGGCTTGCGATAATCAGTAGCATAAAACCCGGAACCCTTAAAAATTATCCCTGCACCGCTGCCGATGAGCCTGCGGACTTTCTTTTCGCACTTAGGGCACTTGTCCAGCGCCTGGTCGGTAATCTTCTGAAACCGTTCAAAACTGTGCCCGCAATGTGTACATTCGTATTCATATGTTGGCATTTTAATCTCCTCAATTATTTAAACGCTTTTTTTATTTTATCCCCGAAGCTTGTTTTACCGGAACTTTCTCCTGAAATCCTGGCGAATTCTTCAATTAAACGGCGCTGTTCTGCATTAAGGCTCTTGGGTATTTCCACATCAACCTTAACCAACTCATCTCCTTTTTGCGCAGGATTATGCACATCAGGAACGCCTTTGTCATGGAGGCGAAAGATCTTTCCGCTTTGTGTTCCGGCAGGAATCTTCATACTCACATGCCCGTCTATCGTAGGGACACTTACCTCTGCTCCCAAAATTGCCCTGGTCAAACTGACATTCACTTGCGTATATAAATCGTTATTATGCCTCTGAAAAACATTATGTGGCTCAACCTCAATGATCACATACAAATCCCCTTTTCCACCCCTGCCAGCTTCGCCTTCGCCGCGGATCCTTAGATGAGAACCAGTATCAACTCCCGGAGGCACCTTTACTTTTATATGCCTGGATACCTTGGTCCTTCCTTCTCCATGGCAATCCGGGCATGGGGTCTGAATACTTTCACCTTCTCCTCGGCAACGCGGGCAGGTCTGGGCAACCCTAAAAAAACCATTAGACATTACCACCTGTCCGGAACCCTTGCACTGGCTGCAAACAGTCTTCTTTGTTCCTGGCTTTGCCCCGCTTCCGGAGCAAGTAGAGCAAGTTTCATAACGCGGCACGTTTATGGTTTTTTCAACACCTGAAACCGCTTCTTCCAATGTAATTGTAAGCGCAATTTCTAAATCATGCCCGCGTTTTCCAGATGCTTGGCCGCGCCTTCCACGGGAGCCAAAAATATCAAATCCAAGGTCAGAAAATATTTCTTCAAAAAGACCGCCGCCGACGCCATAATCTCCCATGCCTTCAAAGACACTTGAAAAATCAGCGCCCTTAAAGATATCTTCATAGGCATATTTCTGGTCTATGCCGGAGTGGCCGTATTGATCATAGAGCGCTCTTTTCTGAGAATCAGAAAGAATAGCATAAGCCTCAGAAACTTCTTTAAACTTTTCCTCAGCTTCCTTTTTTTGCTCATGAGGAACACGGTCAGGATGAAAGCGCAAAGCCATCTCACGATAAGCCTTGCGGATTTCATCAAGGCTGGCACTTTTCTTAACTCCTAAAATTTCGTAATAATCGCGTTTGGTAGAAGCCATTAATTATTTCTTACCCTCATCTTCTTCTTTAAATTCCGCATCAATCACTTCTTCGTCGCTCTTTTTATTTTCCTGCTTTGGCTCTTCTGTTGACTCTTGTCCGCTTGGCCCTTGTTGCCCCGCGCCACCTGCTGCTCCCTGAGCCTTCTGCTTTTGGGCAGCCTGTTTATAAACTTCCTCGGCGAGCTTATGCGAAGCCTTAGTCAGGTCTTCCATGCCTTTTTTAACACGATCCAAGTTTTTGTCTTTAATTGCTGCCTTTAGTTCATTGGCAGAAGACTCTATTGCTGCACGATCTTCTTGAGAAACTTTATCGCCATAATCCTTGAGCGACTTCTCAGTAGCATACACTAAATTATCCGCCTGATTTATCGCCTCAACTAATTCTTTTCTCTTGGTGTCTTCGGCAGCAAACTTATCTGCATCTTTTACCATCTTATCAATTTCTTCTTTAGAAAGTTTCTTTGGGGCAGTGATCCTCACAGACTGCTCTTTGCCTGTGCCAAGGTCTTTTGCTGAAACATGCACAATGCCATTGGCATCAATATCAAAAGCAACTTCAATCTGAGGCACGCCACGAGGAGCAGGAGGAATCCCCACTAAATCAAATCTTCCCAGCTCAACAGTATCTTCTGCCATTGCCCGCTCGCCCTGCAAAACCCGGATCGTTACCGCGGTTTGGCTGTCTGCAGCAGTTGAAAATACCTGCGATTTTCTCGTCGGTATTGTAGTGTTTCTTTCAATTAAACGGGTGTTTACGCCTCCTAATGTTTCAATCCCTAAAGACAAAGGAGTAACATCCAGAAGCAAAACATCTTTCACATCACCCTTAATAATCGCCGCCTGTACGGCTGCGCCCAAAGCAACGCACTCCATCGGGTCAATGCCGCGTTCAATTTTCTTGCCAAAATAATCTTCTACAAATTTCTGCACAATCGGCATACGAGTAGGTCCACCTACCATAATTATTTTATCCACACCTTTATCAGCAAAATTAATACCTTCTTTCTCAAATGCCGTCTTTGCATCACGCATAGCCTGCTCTAACGGGCCGCGGCAACGGTCAATAATCGGGCCGACTAATTCCTCAAGTTTTGCGCGGTTAATGGTCATGGTCAAATGTTTCGGCCCACTGGCATCAGCAGTAATAAAAGGCAGATTAATATCCGTAGTAAGAGTGCTGGACAACTCCACCTTTGCCTTCTCTGCTCCCTCGCGCAAACGCTGCATCGCCATTTTATCATTCTTTAAGTCAATGCCGGTATCGCGCTTAAACTGATTTGAAATGTAATCTATTAAAACATTATCCATATCAGTTCCGCCGAGCTGTGTGTCGCCGCTTGTGGACATGACCTTAAAACCACCCTCCTGCCACATTTCCATAATCGTAACATCAAGGGTGCCGCCGCCAAAATCAAAAACCAATATTTTTAATTCTTTTCCTGCTTTTTCAAGCCCGTAAGCCAAACAAGCTGCTGTCGGCTCATTGATAATTCTCAGGACTTTTAAACCGGCTATCTCACCGGCATCCTTTGTAGCAGTTCTCTGATTATCATCAAAATACGCAGGGCAAGTAATTACAACTTCTTCAACTTTGTCTCCCAGATAAGCCTCGGCATCCTGCTTAATTTTCTGTAAAATAAACGCTGAAATCTGCTGCGGGGTGTATTCTTTCCCGTAAACTTTAAAATGATAATCCTGCCCCATCTTGCGCTTAGCCGCCTGAATAGTGCCTTCGGCATTAATTGCCGCCTGACGCCTTGCCGGCTCACCCACTAATCTTTGTCCATCTTTAGTAAATGCAACATAAGAAGGAAACGCCTTGCCGGAAGAAACTCCTGCTCCTTCTGCCGACGGAATAATTACCGGCCTGCCGCCTTCCATTACTGCTGCTGCTGAATTTGAAGTTCCTAAATCAATTCCGATTACCTTTGCCATATCCTACCTCCTTGAAATTTAAAATATTTAATTTATCAAAAACCCAATAATTTTATCTCTTTGACACTTTAACTTTTGATGTCCTTAACACCCTGTCATTCAACAAATACCCTTTTTGCATCTCCTCAACCACTGTATGCTCCGGCATATTTTTATCCTCTACCTGCATTAATGCTTCGTGAAAATGCGGATCAAAAATCTTTCCCTGGGCATCAATCGGTTTAACTCCATGCTCTTTAAGCATTTGATAAAGATGCGCCAAGATCATTTCAATTCCTTTTAAGAAAACCGGCAGATCCTGATGTTTTGATTCAGCTAACTCTACTGCCCGCTCCAAATCATCCAGAATATTTAACAACTGAGCAATTAAGCCCTCGTTGGCAAATTTAATAAATTCCTGTTTTTCGCGTTCAGAACGTTTGCGGATATTGTCAAAATCAGCCTGCAACCTAAGTATTTTATCCCAATATTCCTTGGCTTTATCAGCTTCCTGTTTTAGCTGCAGATATTCTTCCTGAGCCAAAGTTACTGTTTTCTCATCTGGCTTTTCTTCTTTTTTCTCTTCGCCTTCTTTTTTATTATTCATCATATCTTCTCTATTGTTTCAGTTAAAATTTCTGAAATATATTCAAGCGCCGAAATCGTATGATGATACTGCATGCGCATCGGGCCAAGTACTGCCACTCTCCCCGAAGGCTTATCTTTAACCGTATAACTGGAAACCACTAAAGCGCAATTTTCAATCTCAGGGAATCCTAATTCTTCCCCGATATATACCTTTATCTTACCGTCAAAATCACGGTTGACCAACTCTAAGATTCTTCGCTTCTCTTCCATCATCTTGATCAACAAGCGAATCTTTTCTAAATCCTGAAACTCCGGTTGATTTAAAATCTGGCTGATCCCTTTATAAAAAACCCGGTCATGCCACTCTAAAAAAGAAGCAATCCCCGCATAATGCGTGATAGTTGAGATAACATCAGAAGTTTTATCCAAAACATCTTCAAGTTTATTAATTTCATTCTTATATTCATGGACTATTTTTTCTTTTTCTTCATCTAAGAGGTCAATCTCGGAAAACAAGAAATCCACGAAATAACGATAGCCATTTTTTGTGGGGATCCTTCCGCCAGAAGTATAGGGATGAGTAAGGTAGCCGTCTTCCTCTAATTCAGAAAAGACATTTCGTATTGTGGCTGAACTCAAACCAAACTCCCGGGCAATAATCTCTGAAGAAACAGGAGCTGCTTCACGGATATATTGGTTTATAGTCCTTCCTAAAACTCTCTTTTTTCTTGATTGATAATCTACGCTTTTCACCATAGTTTATTCCCATATTTAGCACTCTCACCGTAAGAATGCTAAACAGTAATTTTAGCACAAATTACTGTCCTGTAAATACAATTTTTTCTTCTTTAGCGTCAATGCGCACCTTAGCATTGGGTTTAATATCACCATCCAATATCTTTAATGCCAAAGGATCCACTACTTTTTTCTGGATCAGGCGTTTTAAAGGCCGAGCGCCAAAAATCGGGTCAAAACCTTCCTTAGCAAGATACTCAAGCGCCTTATCAGTATCTACTAATTCTATCTGGTTATTTTCTTTAAGGCGAGTCTTAATCAAATCAAGCTGGATGTTTACAATCTTAGACATATCTTTTTGCGACAAATGCCTGAAAATAATTACCTCATCCACCCGATTAAGGAATTCCGGGCGAAAATGAGCCTTAAATTCTTCATCAATCACCCGTTTCATTTGTGCCTGAGTATCATCCGGCCCAAAACGCTGAGTGCCTAAATTAGAGGTCATAATAATTATGGTATTTCTAAAATTAACCGTACGGCCCTGGCCATCAGTGAGCCTGCCGTCGTCAAAAATCTGCAGCAGCAAATTAAACACATCCGGGTGCGCCTTTTCAATCTCATCAAACAAAATAACTGAATACGGCCTTCTACGGATTGCCTCAGTTAACTGCCCGCCCTCTTCATAACCAACATAACCCGGAGGCGCTCCCACCAGACGAGACACGGCATGCTTTTCCATATACTCGGACATATCAATGCGCACCAAAGATTGTTCATCATCAAACAAAAATCCTGCCAAGGCCTTGGCTAATTCAGTCTTCCCCACGCCAGTCGGCCCGACAAAAATAAACACGCCCGTTGGCCGATGCGGATCAGAAAGCCCGCTTCGTGAACGCCTGATCGCAGCAGCCACTAAATCAACAGCCTCATCCTGCCCAACCACGCGCTCCTTCAGACGATCCTCAATTTTTAATAATTTCTCAGTTTCGCCTTCAAGCAATTTTGTTAAAGGAACACCTGTCCACTTGGAAACAACCTGAGCCACATCATCCTCATCTACCTCTTCTTTCAGTAGAGGCCCTTTTTTCTGTAATTCAGCAAGTTTTTTACTTGATTGCCCAAGCTTCTCTTCCAGCTCGCGCAATTTACCATAACGAATCTCAGCTACTTTTGCCAAATCCGCGTTCATCTGCGCCTTTTTTTCCTCGCTTCTTGCCGTATCTATTTCTTCTTTAACTTTACGCACATTAGTAATTAGATCTTTTTCTTCTTTCCACTCCTTGGAAAATTTCTGGCTTTCTTTCTGCAATTTCTCCAGTTCTTTTTCCAGAATATCAAGCCGCTGTTTTGAAGAAACATCTTTTTCTTTTTTAAGCGCCTCGCGTTCAATTTCAAGTTGCAAGATTTTGCGGTCAATCTCGTCCAGCTTCTGAGGCTTGCTGTCAATCTCCATACGTAAACGGCTGGCAGCCTCGTCAATTAAATCAATTGCCTTATCCGGCAAAAACCGCTCGGTGATATAACGTTGAGATAGCTGTGCTGCAGCGATAATGGCACTATCCTTAATACGCACACCATGGTGAATCTCATAACGCTCTTTCAGGCCGCGCAAAATTGCAATCGTGTCCTCAACGCTTGGCTGATCAACATAGATCGGCTGAAACCTGCGTTCAAGCGCAGCGTCTTTTTCAATGTATTTACGATATTCATTAAGTGTTGTTGCTCCGATACAACGCAGCTGCCCGCGGCTTAAAGCCGGCTTTAACATATTTGATGCGTCAATCGCACCTTCTGCCGCGCCTGCTCCAACCAAAGTATGCAGCTCATCAATAAATAAAATTATTTCTCCATTACTTGCCTCAATCTCCTTCATTACCGCCTTGAGCCTGTCTTCAAATTCACCGCGAAATTTTGTCCCGGCAACAAGGCTGCCTAAATCCAAAGTAATAATACGTTTATTTTTCAGCCCCTCAGGCACGTCGTGCTGGGCAATACGCTGAGCAAGCCCCTCTACAATTGCAGTCTTACCCACGCCAGCCTCTCCGATTAAAACCGGATTATTTTTTGTGCGGCGCAAAGTTACCTGAATAAGCCTTCTAATTTCATCGTCGCGCCCGATTACAGGGTCAAGCTTTCCACGGCTTGCCAATTCAGTCAAATCGCGCCCGAATTTCTCAAGCGGCTTAAATTTATCTTCCGGATTCTGGTCGGTAACCCTTTGATTGCCACGCAAATTTCCTAATGCCGATAGAATTTTATCTTTGCTAATTCCCTGCGCCTTTAATTCCTTGGCCAAAAAACTATCTTTTTCCTCAGCCATTGCCAGGAAAATATGCTCCACAGAAACATATTCATCTTTTAATTTTTGCGCCTCATTAAAAGCTTCTTTTAATACCTGGTTAAGCCTTGCAGAAATATATGCTTCAGATGCATGCCCGTGAACCTCTGGCTTAGTTTTTAATTCTTCTTCTAATTTTCTAATTAATGAATAAGCAGAAATCCCCAATGACTCAACAAGCTCTGGGATTATCCCGTCTTTCTGACGAAGCATGGCCAAAGCCAGATGCTCAGGCTCAACCTGCTGATTTTTAAAACTATCAGCAATATTAACCGCATCCTGAGTTGCTTCCTGCGACTTAATCGTAAACTTATCTAATTTCATTAGGCTGCCTCCAATTCTTTAGCACTCTTTACTTACGAGTGCTAACAAAAGATTAAAAAAATTTATTCCTGCGTTTCTTTTTCTAAAATAATTCTAATGCCGTGAATATTAACATGTTTATCCAGCATCAAATAATGAATATATTCCAATCTCTTCATATCCTTTAATGAATACAATCTGCTTTTCTTGCCAATTCTTTTGGGACAAACAATTCCAGCTTTATCTAATTGGCGCAAAGTCCAAATCGGCAACTCAACCAATTTACTTACCACGCTAATTACATAAACCGGCTCATCCGGGCTTATATAAATATCAAATAAAGGCACGTCTGTCTCCTTTTAAGTGGCTCAATAGAAATATAACATAACTTAACTGGCTTGTCAAGTTATTCTGATAGAATAAATTTGATATTCTAACAGACATCCTCTATCTCTCTACTGCTCAAGAGTTTATCATAGAGGATTTTAGGTAGGTTTAGCTTAATTTTTATTCCATCCTGTTCATATTTTATTTCTTTTACCTTGCCTTCACGGTAAAATAAATCCACCAAATCCATACGCTTATGCGGAATCTTAATTTCCACCGAGGCCATTTTACCGGTAAAATTTTGCTGAATCTCAGCTAATAAAATTCCCAGATTTTCTTTTAACTTGGCAGAGATTGCAATCGGATTTACAAAATCTTCCTTTAACTTTGCAAGCCAGGTCTTATCATCTAAAAGATCAATCTTATTTAGAGCTGTAATCATCGGCTTTTGATCCACATGCAATTGTTTTAACACCTCAAAAACTGCCTTACTGCGCTCGTAAATACGCGGGTGATTTACATCTAAAACATGGATCAATAAATCTGCCTGCGCAACTTCCTCTAATGTTGCCTGGAACGATTCAATCAAATGATGCGGCAGTTCATTTAAAAAACCGACAGTATCAGAAACTATAATATTCTCTCCGCTACTTAATTGCAATGTCCGCGAAACTGTATCAAGCGTAGTAAAAAGCCCGTCGGAAACAACCTGCTCTGCGTTAGTCAGCGCGTTTAAAAGCGTGGATTTACCGGCATTCGTATAACCAACCAAAGCCACTACCGGCACCTGCCTTTCTTCTCTTTTCTTGCGCTGTGTTTTACGATGGATTCTTACTTGTTTAAGTTCACTTTTTAAATTATCAATTGTTTTCCTAATCCTCCGGCGGTCAACTTCCAGCTTCTGTTCACCCGGGCCGCGCGTTCCGATACCACCGCCAAGACGGGACAAAATTATACCTTTACCGATAAGCCGCGGCATAAGATATTGCAGCTGGGCAAGCGCAACCTGCATTTTACCCTCGGGGCTTTTGGCGTGACGCGCGAAAATATCCAGGATCAACTGCGTGCGGTCAATGGTTTTCTTATTAATAACTCCTTCAAGATTTCTCTGCTGTGTCCCGGATAAATCATGGCTAAAAATTATAACATCAGCATCCATCTCCTGAGCAAGCAATGCAATCTCATCAACTTTGCCCTTACCAATAAGAAAATTTGGCGTTGGCTTCTCGCAAATACAGGAAATATTGTCCAAAACTTCTGCGCCGCAAGTCTGGGCCAGCTCCTCAATCTCCTCGGCAACATCCTGCATACGCCACTTTGTTTCTACATGCTTAAATTTTATTGTAACTAATAGCGCTTTCTCCATGGTTTATTTAACCTTTCTGAGTAATGGCATCAGCCTCAACCCACTTTATCCGCTTATCCTTCCTGAACCAAGTCAATTGCCGACGAGCGTACTGACGGCTGTTATACTTGATCATTTCTTTTACCTGCTCCAAGCTGCAATCACCATCAAAATAACCCTTTAACTCTCTAATGCCAATGGCAAATTGGGCAGTTTTACTTAGTTTCTTTTTTAATAGTTTCTTTACTTCATTAACCAACCCAAGCTTAAACATTTTATCCACTCGCTTGTTAATCTTTTCATAAAGCTTATCAAGCGGCATACTAAGGCAATAAACCTCTACATCATATTCATCTGCAAGCCCAATGCGTTCTTTCTGTAAAACTGAAATAGGTTTACCCGTAACCAAGAAAACTTCCAAAGCGCGCACAATCCGCCTTGTATCATTAGGATGAATTTTCTCTGCTGCCTGAGGGTCAATTTTCTTTAACCTATCGTGCAACTCAGGGCTTGTGATTCTCTTAGCCTCTTCAAAAAGCTGCTTTCTTATTTTTTTGCTCTCTCCCTTAGCCTTAAAGATTCCATCAAGCAAAATACTCATATAAAGCCCGGTTCCTCCGACAAAAAGTGGTGTTTTATTTTTCTTAAAGATTTCTTTTATTATACGTAACGCGTCCCTGCGATACCTTGAAACATTATATTCTTTAGAAGGATCGATCATCCCGATTAAATGATGCGGGATCTTCCTAAGTAAAGCAAGCGCAGGCTTTGCAGTTAAAATATCCATTCCTTTATAAATCTGCATAGAATCACAGGAAATAATTTCGGCGTTAATTTTTCTGGCAAGCCTTACTGCTATCTCTGACTTACCCGCTGCCGTAGGCCCTACTAAAAATATAATTTTCTTTTTAACAGCAATACTCATATTTTCTTTCTTAGCTTCTTTGATATTTTCTTCTGCAGTTCTAAAATTAAGGCGTGGCGCCTTTCTTTTTCCTCTCTTGACACATCATCAGGCAATTTTAAAGCCTCAGTATGCGGCCGAGGTGAATATTTAAAAATAAAACCAGCATTAAACTCCGCTTCTTTTACCAAATCAAAGGTATCCTGAAAATCTTTTTCTGTCTCACCGGGAAAACCCACAATAATATCAGTAGTAAGCTCACCACCCCTGACAATCTCACGATAACTCTTTGCTAAATTTAAATAATTTTCCCTGGTATACCTGCGATTCATCATTTTTAAGATCCTATCCGAACCAGACTGCACCGGAAGATGCATGTATTTTCTTAATTTATCCAACTCAGCCATTGCCTTAAATAATTCTATTGATGTATCCTTGGGGTGTGAGGTAACAAAAGTAAACTCTTTTAAACCGCTTATTCTATTAACCATTGTCAGGAGCTTTACAAAATCAAAAGTAAAAACAGGGACTGTCCCCGGTTTTTGGGGACTGTCCCTGTTTTTATCTACCCAATGATACGCATTCACATTCTGGCCCAAAAGAGTAATCTTAGAAATCCCGGCATCAACATCTGCTTTTATTTCTTTTAAAATATCCTCAGGATCACGCGAGCGCAACTTTCCCCGCACATAAGGCACCACACAATAAGAACAAAAATTCTCACATCCCTCCGAGATTACCACAAACGCATGTTCTTTATCAAGCCTGAATCCAGTGTGATAAATTTCATCCTCGCGAAATTCTGCGTCTGTTTCATAAATCTTCTTTTCATTGAGGCTGCCTTTATGTTTTTGGATTTCTTTTATGATTTCCGGTAGCTTTCCAATATCCGCAGTGCCGACCACAAAATCAACAGCCGGCGCTTTCTCAAAAATTGCCTCCCGGTAATTATTTGCCATACAGCCTGTAATACCAATTATAGGGACTGTCCCCGCTTTTTGGGGACTGTCCCTATGCTTTTCTCTATTTACAGCATTTCCCACCGCGCTCCATACCCTATCTTCAGCCATCTGACGCACAGAACAGGTATTAAAAATCACAATATCCGCCTGCTGTTCATCGTCGGTAATCTCATACCCTGCTCTCGCAAGCAACCCTCCAATTACCTCCGAATCCCGGACGTTCATTTGACAGCCCAGCGTGCGAATGAACACTTTTTTTGATGTAACTTCTTGTTTCATAGTTAGTTGTGTACTTTAATATCCTTGTTTTGAGGTTTGCATAAAACTGTCTAAACCGATGAATGTACGAGATGCATAAATACCGTTAACTCTTTGTCAATCAATCTGTTAAATCTATTTCTGCGGTTTCCAGATAATTTCAACATTTTATTGTATCTTTCCACTTTATCAGCTCTTCTATGTCTAAAACTGTAAAAACCGGATAATTCCTGTAGTCTCGCTTCGGCTTAAGCCAACCTTTCTTGATCCAGTAATATAATGTCTCGCGATGAACTCCTAAAATTCTTGCTGTTTGGGTCATATTGTATCTTTTGGCTGATCGTTTGGTACATTTATGAAAAACCTTCTTATCGCATTCTTCTATCTGACTATCTATTACCTGTTCTTTATGCTCTCTTTTCTCTATGAGTTTCTCTAGAGCTGTCTTGTCTGCCTCAAATAGAATTTCCAGAACCATTTCATATCTAAGCTGCTCTTCACTGCCATATGGATAAACTTTGATAACTTTGCCATCCTTATCACAAAGAACCAGATCCTTTTTTAAAACCGTTCATAAACACCTCCGCTTGAGAACTTATGCCGATTTTTATCTTTTCCCTTTAATCAGAACATGTAAATCCTTAATTTCATCTAATCTTAAATCTTTATATTCGTCAGAAAGCACCAAGTCTTCGGCGTTCAAAACAACAATATTTTTGATTACCTGGCCAGATTTCAATATGACATCAACCCGTTGATACCCCATCCCTGTTTCAGGGTATTTAAGAAGGTGCTCCGTCCAGTATTTATTTAATTTTAGTTTCATTTAATTTGCTGGAATTATGTTGGGTCCAGTCACAGTGTTTTTGGGAGAGCCGTTTTCAAATAAAACCTCAACACCGCCACCAGGCTTGCCATTTGCAGGTTCAACTGTTCCAACGCGAACAGAAGTTTTTTCAGGCGGTTGAATGGTAAAAACATATATTGCCGGCTCATCACTCAGTAATGCATACCTATTTGTTGCATCTATTCCTGTTCTAACATTACGTGCATCGGCTTCTGTAGTGGCATATGCACCTAATTTTAAACTACCATCTTCATTAATACGATGATCATTTCTATAAGGCGAGAACCTTTTAAAAATTTGATTTTTTTCTGTTAAAGAAATAACGGCCTGCGAAGCAGGAACTCCAGCAGATTTTGCAAAATACTTTGTTTCTCCGAGATGCAATCGATCTCGCCCAATGACGTTGATTTTTCTAATGTATCCGGGACTTTCTGCTTCATTAAGAACTGCTGAGTAGGTTATAAATCGCTTACCCATAATCTTTTCGATTTTTTCTTCAGGGATAAAAACTTCTGAATTAAGCACAACTCCTTTCAAGATAGAAGAATTACTCATAGAGGCTTCGACATACTGATAACCCATTCCGGTTTCTGGCTGGTTAACTAATTCACGAATTTGTTCAGTAGATAATTTATACGGCATATATCCTCCTCTTGCTATCCTTCTTATAAAATATCATCTCGTAATAAATACCCTACGATCGAACCTCTTCCTATCAAGAAATTTAAAACAACGATAAGTTGCTTCTTAATCAATAGTGACCTCCTAATATGTAGACGATTATTTAGAATATATCGTCGAAGAAAGGTCTCTATGTAAAAAATGGTATTTGTTTCTAATTCTTCCGAGCTTAGCTGTTTGTTGTTTTCTAAGATATAGCTTATCCAGGTTAATCCGTCTTCTATAAAATTGCTTCCGATGCCGTTTAGAACCTTGGAAATGGAATACAACACCGCTGGGTGCTGCCCCATTTCCTCAGCTACCTTTTTATAGAATATCTTTTCTCGTTCTTTTAGCGTATGCCATTCTTTTGCTTTTTCATTCCAGGGTATCCCTGCTAAGAGATAGCTACTTATGACTTCTTTTGCATAATAACTGCTCTTGCTCTTACATAAATCTGCCACCTTCTCATAAAAAGCATTCCATATTGTCCAGAATTCGTCATATTTGGACAGCCTATCTTCTACAAATATAAATTCTTGGAAGAATTCAGACATTTCTCTTGAGTTGTGAAAATTATCGATAAAAGGTCGCAAATATATCATTATTTCTTTTTTCGGGAGGTTTAAGGTAAAATATGCAAATTTTTCTAAGAATCTATGCCTTAGGGTATAGTCAATTCTGTCCTCACGATCATCCTGTAAGATTTTCGTTGCGAAAATGGGAAAGATTGCGCTCAAGAATTTCTTATGATCGTTGTCAGTTGTTTCCAAAGGCAATAACTCAAACGCCGATTTTAGAATTTCTAAATCTATCTTTTCTAAGCCATCTAATTCATCATAAGAAATGCCGTTCTTGTTAACCCTCTCAAGTTCCTTTCTATACTTTTCTTCAAATGCTTTAGAAACCTGTGTTCTTAAATCGCCGTGATTTTTTCTTTTGTAATTTTCTTCTCGTATTTCATCGATAAGCGCATAATATTTGGGTGAAAGCAAAAGATATCCTAGAAACATAGAGTTTGCATCATTAAAACTGATTTTCCATAACTTATGCAAAATGCCTCTTGCAACAAATGTTGATATTTCTCGGGACGGGATGAGCAGCAATCTAAACAACAACATTTTGATATCTTTCTTATCTTTTTGAAAATGCTCCAGAAGATTGGGTAAAAGAGCAATTGCGGCTTCCGTGCCATCGGATATCTGGTACATATACTGTTCTGTCATTAACGGTATAGCTGCATACCCAATAATTACTTCTTTGCAGAATTCTTTTTCATCTGAATCAAGTTTGCCAAAAAAATCACGCATTAAAACAGAGCAAGCATATGCGGGTATTGAACGGTTAAACAGGGAAAATTCTTCCCTTTTTGTGGTCTTTAGCCCTTCAAATATTTCCTTTGCTTCTGTAATTACACGTTTTGGTTCGGTTTCATACTGAGGATATTTTTTGTAGGTCTCTTCTTCTCCTCTGAATCTGCTATCTGCCCATAGCCGTAAACCTGTATACTTCATCTTCTCGGAAATTTCTTGCAGAGCATCTTCACTATGTTTTTTTAAATCGGCGTCGATTTCGGGATTGAATTTAATGAAAGTGCCTTCATCTGTCTTCTCAATTTCTGGACTCATCTTTCTTCTATCCATTCTTGCCAAATATAGCTTCCATGTCTTGTCGGATTCCGTTTCTGTTGATTTGTCTGGGAGCTCTGCATAATATTTATCGAATATGGCCCATATGATTTCTTGTCTATCTTTAACCTCATCCTCTCTTTCTTCTTCTGTCCTGAATAACTGATAATTAAGAGCTAAATGCTCTAATGCGTATTTTCTGTGGCTATCATCACAAGCTTTTATTCTTTCATCTTCATAGATTTCATTATCGTAGTTACGAGGAAAGAGATTTCTCAACCCTAATAATTGACCTTTGTGTGATTGGTCAAGCATCATCCTTGCCGTGTCGTAAAGGAAGAATTGTTTTGTTTGGAAAAGTATTTTTGCAACATTGAAAAGCTTTGACGGTTGAGCTAAAACCACGCTTGAAACAACTGCGGTTATTGAAGCAGATTTAGAGTTTTTTATAAGATACAGGCACCGGCTTTCTATAACCTCTTTTGATGCTGATTTGGCGACGTCCAGAAGCCATTTTTCGAGAGCCATATGTATAGACTCAAGAAGGTATGGAGAAACTTGGGTTCCACGGTACATGCACCAAAGCCTGTTGCTTATATATTGCTTTATCGCTTTATTATTATCGACAAAAACGTCTACCTGTTCTATTTCACCATCAAGCTTAGATTTCGCATAGCATTCAACCGTCTTGTTGGTAAACGATAAAATAAAGTCCGTTGTCTCTTGGGGAGATATCTTTAAAAGCTGGAATATAGGTGTTTGGAATGCACTTGCTGGTAAAAAGTCGTTATGCCTTGATGAAATACAAAAGTAATCCTCCATGTCCATTCTTCTTGAATATCTATAATCCTCATCTAATTCATTGGGATTTTGGAACCAAAAAATATCTGCTAATCTTATTACATAATTCGGCAGAGCTTTAACCACCTCGAAGGAATCCGTAAGTGATGTTAGTATTGGCTTAATAAGAACGTAGTACCTATCCCTGTAATCAACCGCTTTGTTAGAGATAACTTCATCTAAGATAGTTTTCAACTCATCCTTAATTTCTGATGAGCCTTGCAAAATGACTCTGATTAATTGCCCCTCTTTGCGGTCAGAGATATGATAATATTGTTGTTTTGTGAGTTCGTTATAATAATATAACGCTATCTGGCTCGCTTGCTTTGTAGTTTCGCCCCCTTTATTTTTGTTATTCCAATCATCAAGCATGGGGAGGATTATATTCATTCTTTGTAATCCCAATGCGCCTTTATGCTCATGTATAAAATTGATGGTGCATTTCCATCCACGGCCTTTTGGTTTCGTGAAGATAGTTTTCAATGCGCTCCACGCCGTTTTTTGAATACCAAATATATTAAGCAAGTCTTCATCAATCTCTTTACAACCGATTCTCAGCAAAAAAATAATTTTCACCAGGAGAGTTTGGTTATTTTCTAAAAGCTTGTCTTTGAATATGTCAAAAAAGACCTCTGCGTAATCGGATAGCAAGATTGATACGTAGATTTCGTCCTTCCAATAGCTCTCAATCGTATCATCATTGATTGCAAATTCAATAAATGCTTTTACTTCATTTCCATTATTATATAGTTTTTCTGAGAGCCAATTCCGAAAAGCTCGACGAACTGGCAAAGAACTTCCTATCCCCCTTAAGAAATCCCTGTAATCTTTTGAATTCAAAAACGTTCTTTCAATTATGTTATCCAATGCCCACTCTTCATAAATGTCATGTGTAATAAAGTAACCGCCCGCATTGGAGTTATATTTTATAATTTCATCGTTCTCAAGAGCCCGTAAAACTTCATCATCACACCCATCAGCCTTTACAAAAAAGCTGCCCTCAGCAGCCCTCTTATGAGCAATCTCCAGGAAGCATTTTTCCCGTTTTATATGTATGTTATCCTTCTGATATGAAGTTTTGGATATCTGCTTGTTCCACAACAAATTTTTAAAATCAGAAAAACTTATTGCGTTTCCTAAACTATCATAATTTTGTAGATATTCATTTAAATAGAAAGGTGTTCGCAAAAGCTCAAGCAACCTGTCATTCCTTGGCAGATCAAAACCATATTTTTTTGAAATCTCGACAAGTTGTGCCGAGGTAAGATTTTCGATATTTACTGGCTGACACCGGACATGGTAAACCTCAATAAACTGAAATCTTAAATCGTCCAAGTAGCTATGTCTTGTTGTAAATATGACTTTCCATTTGTTAATTTGCAGGGTGGATAAAAATTCCTGAAAAACTTCCTTATATTCAATGTCAGATAACTTTTCAGCAGAATCGATTACTATGTATTTTTCTTGGAAATCTTGGTGTTCTCTCATGAAATCTGACAGGGTAAATGATCCGTAATTGGCGAAAAGTTGATTTATGTTGGGTATGCAGAATTCGGCAGCTTTAAAGATGTAAAAAGGAGCCTTGTCTTTGCTTGAGTCATAAAAATCTTTGATGAGAGCGGTTTTTCCTACCCCTGCCTCTCCACTTAAAATAGCCATGGGAGAAGTATTCAGAACATCTTGTAGCACTTTTATATTCTGTGCCGTATCTATTTTTATTTCATTATTTCTGAGGTTTATTTTTGAATTTATTGCCGCTAGGATAGCTTCGGTATGCTGAGTTAACTCATTTAAGAAATCAATCGCGCTCTTGCCTAAGTCAAAAAAGTGTTGTGCTATTACGGCATTGTCCTGACAGACAAATGAAGAGTCAAAAAAGCTTCTGCTTCTCCAATCTATTTCCACGCCAAGAAACTTAGCATAATTTTCTATGTCGATTTTGTATGCGGGGTCTTTCTTATCTTTTTTGCTACTTTCTGAGAATTCCTGATTTATATAAAATATGATTTTGTTAAGGTTGCCATTCTTTCTCTTTGCCGTTTCAATAGACTTTTTTATGTCGTCTTTATTCTCACTAATCCTTGTTTCATAGAATTTCACCTGAAACCCTATCATTTGACCATTATGTTCAATAGGCTCGGCTTCTATCCCTGCTTGGTTTTTATACCTGGATATTCCGGTGTTCTTCTTGAATTCTTTACAAAACAAGAGATAGCAAAACCACTCGAAAGATTTTTGCTCTTTACCGTTAAACTTTGCTTTAAAGTTGTTCCAATTTACTTCTTGCATAGCTATCAATTATTGTTTGTTTAATTTTCCCTGGTCAACATTACATTACATTATACAACATTAATAAGATTTTCGTTTTCAGACTTGTTTTCCCGCAACCCTTTCACTCCAAGCCATTTACCCTCTTTAACACATCCAGTGCCATCCCTAGCCACTGTAACCAACGGCCATCCAAAGGTACGCATGTATATACTATATTTATTTTTCATAACTTATTATTATCTAATAACTAACAAACCTCTAACTCTACATATCCGTCTGGTCAATCTAACCAATACAATTAAGATAACTGCTCATGTTGCGACTGGTTCTTCAAAAAAAGGCATAGAAGGTTGTTCGTTTCGAAAATATTGCACATCTTTACGTAATCTTAAGTTAGTGATTTCTTGAAAATTTTCGTTTGCTACTGTTTTACCATCACAGAAAATATCTTCAAATACCGCTCCTTCGCCATTCCCATTATCGATGTATACAACATTTTCATTTAGCTTGGCAATTCTTTCTTTAATTTGCCTGCCTTGCGGATCAACAATTACAAGTCTTTTATTGTTACTAATTAATTCGTTAACATTTTTAAATATATCTTTGTCTGTTTCATTGAATCGGCATCCAATTATAACAATCTGTTCCACTTGCATTAATGCTCCAAAAGCGGTATCCCACAATGCTGATAACTGACTATTTAATTTCTTTTCCTCAACTGGATAAATAATAAATGGTTTTGCTGGCATGTTGCACTCTCTACAGCGCCCAATTGCCCTAGTTTTTAGTGGATCGCAAACCTCTGTTAATCCGTGTTGATCACAACCTTCCCAATTAGTAGCTCCATGCAATTTAAAATATAATATATCTACTCTATCTATATTAGAAGAAGAACCCCATAAAGGTCGGTATGAAAAATCTCCAATTCCATAATTAAAACTAACAATTTCAGCGAATTTATGAAATAGCTGGCTATTCGGTGTTATTGACATTGCTGCTGTGTGTAACAAAAGCTCCAGGAGAGGATCATAATTCAATGTTGCAATCATAGCTTCGGAATCTGCAACAATTAACAAAAATCTTAAATAAATATCAAACATTTTATATAACTCATTTTTATCTTTTAAATACATGATAAAAGGCGCTGCAATCAATATCTCATAAATTGCATCTCTAACTTCTTTATCAATATTGTCCCAATCTTTAGTAAGCCGGTATTGATCAGACAACTTAATGATTTCTTCAATATGGTTAATCTCTCTTCCTTTCTCATCTGAAACGAAATCTTTAAATCTAACAAGACTCTGCAAGTTTTTAGGCTCACGCGAAGGTATATATGATCTTTCAAGCCTATTATCCAGTATGTTTTGGGCTTGTATAACAAAATCACAAGATAGTGGCATTCCTCCATATTTAGAAAATCCAGCACCCAATAAAAAACCTGTTTTCAGCATATATGACGCTTTCCTAAACTACCTGTAATTATTAAAGTTACGGAACAAATATAATTATTTTTGTATGGTAACGCATTGATAATTCCGGGGAAACAATACTTATGTCTAATTAAAAATTCTATCCCTCATAACCTTAATAAAACTTGTTTTTAATTATTCCTGTTTATCAAATTCACAACCAGCGTAACGATAATATCTCGCTCACTGGGCTTACTTTCTGCAATCATCAGAGTCAAAGCGACTAATGCATTATCGGCGATGCGCTTTGAGCCGTCTTCTTTATACAGAATACCATTATTCTCTAAGAACCACAAAAATATTGAAGCAGCGATTCGTTTGTTCCCATCAACAAAAGAATGATTTTTAACAATGAAATAAAGCAAATTAGCTGCCTTCTCTTCAATGCTTGGATATAAATCTTTCCTGTCAAACGTTTGATAGATTGAAGATACCGAACTCTTAAATGATTTATCACGCTCTGTGCCAAAAAGATCTGAACTACCAATTCTGTCTTTGAGCTTATTTACAGCTTCTATTGCCAATTCGTAGCTTAAAATAAACTTTTCTTCTTTTGAAGTTTTGGTTATCTTTAGCCGCTTATAATCATAATCATCTAAAAGCCCAAGTGCGTAGCTATAATCGCTGATTACTTCAAGCAGCCCCATGGCTTCCTTATATTCAAGCTGCTTGCGATCCTTCATACTGCTTATTAGCTTTACTGCTTTCTGTAAAGCTTCAAGTTTTTGGGTCTGCTGTTTCAAGCGTTTCTCATTAATGGTATAACCATCAATCAAATGCCGCTTCAGGACATTTGTAGCCCAGATACGAAACTGTGTAGCACGAGACGAATTAACCCTGTACCCAACTGAAATTATCACATCAAGATTGTAAAATTTTACCGGTTTATCCGAAAAGGGAATGTGCAAAAAATGCACATTGCTTTTCTCTCCTAATTCATTGGAACAGAAGATATTGCCGAGATGCTTAGTAATAACGCTTCGTTCAGTTTTGAAAAGATTCGCTATCTGCTCTTGTGAAAGCCAAACCATTTCCTGCTCCAGCTTAACTTCCAGCTGGACTTTCTTGTCTTTAGTCTGATAAATGGCAATTTCACCCCTTACCGGTATTTCAGTAATCTTATTTTTCATAGCTTAACCCCTTCATTCCAAAGTATTTGTCCGCTCCAATATCCCCAAAATCATCACGTTGTACTTGCACCAACGGTCAATAGACGCAAGGAATTCCGGAGACAGTACTTATTTCTAATTAAGTATTATGTCCCCCCGCATCTTAGGCAGGCTCAGGGCAAGTTTGCACCAACAGCCAATTTATTCTCAACTGGCATCAAATCACAGAAATAATACCGGTTATCTCTTAAAACAACCTCACCCTTTTCATATAATATTCGCTTTGAAAATATTGGGCCCTCGTACACAAATGAATGAAATTCCCCATTCTCTCCGCAGGGGTCAACATTGGGAGGAAGTTCTGATAAAAATTGCTTATCAAAATTCCTGCCGGCAAAAGCCTTATCAAGAACTTTTGAATCAATACAAGTAATAACCGCTTTAAAACCTAAATCAATAAATGTATTAGCGAGCTCAAAAGAATTTCTTTTCCAGACAGGAAAAATGCCTTTCATGCCTATTTTTAACAAATTGCCCTCGCGATATTTCTTTAAGTCTTCAAGAAAAATATCACCGAAAGCTACAGAGAAAACACCGTTACTTTGATAACGGATCAACGTATCCCTCATCTTAGTTTCATACTCTTCATTAGATGATTTTTTTGTAATATAGATTTTCTCCAAAGGCAGACCTAAAGAATCTGCCTGTTGCTCAAGAAGAATTTCCCGGACGCCGTGCATGCTTATCCTGCTGTAATCTTCTGTTATCGTAGTAAGCAATGCTGATATTTCATAATCCCTGTTCTTTTTCAATTCATAAAGCGCCATGGCGCTATCTTTACCGCCGCTCCAGGCAAAAATAATTTTTTCCATAACCATTTTAGCCCTCATTATTCATCCTCATTAAAATCCCCAAAATCATCACGCGGTATTTAGACCATCCGTTAGCCCAAAGCGGAAGAAATACTTTTTTCTTATCTTCTTGCTTGCTCATATTAATCCAGGCAACGAATCGAATCCGCTCCGTTCTGTCCATTTGTTATGTAGTTTCCATTTCTAATAACCGAATATTTTACCTCAAGGCGCTCACCATTCTTAAGCAAAGATGCAATATTCCCCCAAGTTTGGCTTATGTCTTTTCCGCTTGCGTCAATAACCGGACAAAGTCCGGATACAAAGAAAAGTTTTTGTTCCCCATTATCCGCTACAACCAAAAGCTTGCATCGTGGCTGTGACTTGTCAATATGGTGAAAAACCGGCGTAGCCTTCTCCAGTTTACCCACAAAAACATTACCCTGAAATTTTACTTCCTGCTCCGTAGTCGTGGCTGGGGTTTGTGTTAGTAAGACTGGCGTTGTGGATTTCTGCACATAATCCTCAGGAACATAATGCATAGAGACTGCTTCGTATTGGCCGTTGTCCCCGGTCAAATATTTGATCTCCATTTTTCTACCTGCTCTCGGAGGTGCGCCATATACTGAATTACCGTTAAGCTCGGTAATGCGCATATTATCCCTTGGTATCCAAACATCTTTCTTCTCGCCATTATCAATAACAATTACGAACCTATAAGGACATTTCAAGCTGAAAGTGACTCCGCCCTTTACAACTTTTCCTACAAAGATATTATTTCCGGCTTCGGAAACGGCGATTGCCGAGGACGTTGAATTTAAACCTGGTTGCGCAGCCGGTGCTGTTACCTGCGGCACATAATCCGCAGGAACATAGCGGATCGAAATAGCCTCATTGCGTCCGTTTCCAGCGGTTGAATACTTTACTTCTACTTTTTTACCCACTTGAGGCCTATGATTATAACCTGGTTTATCCATCGGCTTACCATCAAAATCAGTAACAGAAGTCGGAGAGGCACCGGAAGCTCCCAATATCCAGAATTCTTTCTTTTCGCCAATATCATTAACAGCCGTAAACCTGGCAAAATACCACTTTGGCGGCCTGCCCATAACCGGCCTAAAAGATTCAATCGTTCCTATAAATGTTCTGGCTTCTTCAGCTCTTACTGATGGTAGTTGAGTAAAACAAAGGAAATTAATAATTACGATAACAAGTAATGCAACAAATATCTTTTTCATATCCCCCCCCCAATAACGCAATTTTTAAATTACGGCAAATTCCGAAGACACAATATTATTTCTAATTAAACTCTCTGTCCCTATTCCTCATTAATCCAAGTTAAATTAAAATACTTTTTTTAATATTCTCTATTTTACCTGAGCAAATAATTTTATCGCCCAAACACAACTTGGTGTTTACCGGAGAATTAGCCAATATCTCTCCCTCCCTCTCAATAGCTAATATTGAAATACCACAGTCTCTAAAATATGGGTCACCTATTTCCTTATTTAACACAAAACTATTTTCACAAACTTCAACATTAGCAATACAGTGGCCTTTTGAGGTAATCATAAATTCTTCAAGATGAATTGGAGCAAATATCCCCCGTTTAATTAAGCGGTTTTTCAACAGTTCAGTTAACCTATCCGCCAATTTTGAACTAAAAAATACTTTATAGGAAATATAAGTAAAAAATAAAATTAAAGCCAGATTTATAGAAGGCAATAAATTAGCAGGAAAGACGAAATTTAGAAAAGTTACAGAAGTATTTTCTATATGCTCAGGAAGTTTCATTGCATTTACAAATGATGCGATCAGGCTAACAAATCCTGCATAGCCTATAATCATAAGTACCGATGCAATTTTCCTTCTTTGATGGCTACTTACAATAAGCTCGGATTCCTTAGTACTAAATCCAGTATTCGTAAAACAAGATAGTGCTTGAAAACGGGAAATGTGCAATTTAAGTCCGGTAAGTTCAAAAGCAATAGCACCAATTCTCGCTACGATAAACAGAATGACTATGGTAATCATAAACATCAATACATGCATATTTACACCTCTTTAACTTGAGAATATGGCTTATATTTTTAGAATTCCCCATACCCATCTATTGCCTTTTTCTATGTAATAGTAATCATATTTCCACCAAACTCAATTAAATCTCCCTGCTTAAGCTTTCGGCGGATACGTAACTCAACAACCCCATTAACCTTAACTAAACCCTCCTGTATCTGCTGCTTCGCGTCAGCGCCGCTTGCAACAAGCTCTAAAACTTTCAACATATTATCAAGCTCAATAAATTCAGCTTTAAGTTTAAATTCCATAAACGCCCGCCTAAATAAAAGTTATTTTATTAACATTACTTCTCTACAACTTTAAATTTCTTAGCCTCAGAGAATTCCCGATTACTGAAACCGAGCTAAAACTCATGGCAGCGCCTGCAATCATAGGGCTTAAAAGCAATCCAAAAAACGGATAAAGCACACCGGCTGCAATGGGAACACCCAAAGCATTGTAAATAAAAGCAAAAAACAAATTTTGACGAATATTACTCATCACACCCCGGCTAAGATGCAAGGCCTTAACAATTCCATTCAGGTCTCCCTTAACCAAAGTAATTCCCGCGCTTTCAATTGCCACGTCTGTTCCTGTGCCCATAGCAACACCAACTTCTGCTTCAGCTAATGCCGGCGCATCATTAATACCGTCGCCAGCTACCATCACCCTTATGCCCTGGCTCTTTAACTTTTTTACAATCTCCTGTTTATCTTTTGGCTCAAGCCCCGCATAAAGATCAACAATTCCCAATTCTTTTGCAATTGCTCTTGCAGTTTTTTCATTATCACCTGTCAGCATGACAACCTTCAGGCCCATTTTATGCAAAGCGCGAATAGCATCAGGAGTTGTTTTCTTTATAGGATCTGAAATTCCAATGACTCCTGCTATTTGCCTATCAACAGCTACCCAAATAACTGTTGCTGCCTTTTCCTGAAGCTCATCAGACTTCTTTTTTAATTCTTCTGGTAAGCTTATCCCATCATCTTCAATGAATTTTTGTTTTCCAAGTAAAATTGCCCTACCATTAATTTTGCCTTTAACTCCGCCCCCTGTTACAGATTGAAAACCATCAACCGGCGTTAGTTCATATCCTTTTTCTTTTGCATAATCAACCACTGAACGCGCCAGCGGATGTTCACTGCTGTGTTCAATAGAAGCTGCTATACTTAATAATGAATGCTCATCCCAAACACCCGTCGGAATAACAGAAGTTACCTGCGGCTTACCGGCTGTTAATGTCCCTGTTTTATCTGTAAGAACATATGTTATCATCTCGGCTTTTTCAATTGCCTCGGCGTTTTTGATTAATATACCTGACTGCGCGCCTCTTCCAACGCCCACCATAATTGCCATTGGTGTTGCAAGCCCTAAAGCACAAGGGCAGGCAATGATCAGAACCGAGATGGCGCTAACTAAAGCATACGCTAAAACCGGAGCCGGGCCAAATATACTCCAGGCAACAAAAGCAAGCACCGCGCACACCAGCACGCCGGGAACAAAATAACCTGAAACCTGGTCTGCAAGTTTCTGAATAGGAGCGCGGCTGCGCTGGGCATCTGCTACCATTTTAACGATTTGAGAAAGCAAAGTTTCAGAGCCAATCTTTTCCGTCCTCATCACAAAAGTGCCTGTTTGATTAACAGTCGCACCGATAACCCGGTCGCCTTCTTTTTTGGCAACAGGAACCGGCTCGCCTGAAATCATTGATTCATCAATTGTGCTTTTACCTTCAATAACAATACCGTCCAAAGGCACTTTCTCACCCGGACGAACACGCAATAAATCGCCTTTTTGAATATCCTCAATAAAGACTTCTTCTTCTTTGCCTTCGCGAATACGATGCGCTTGTTTAGCTGCAAGCCCAAGCAATGCTTTAATCGCCTGCCCTGTTTTGTTACGAGCCCTTACCTCAAGAAACTGGCCCAAAAGCACCAAAACTGTAATCACTGCGGCAGCTTCAAAATACAAGCTAATCTCACCATGCATTTTTAATGATTCGGGTAAAATATTCGGGAAAAGAATTGCTATCGCGCTAAAACCATAAGCTGTCCCCACGCCCATAGCAATCAAGGTAAACATATTAAGGCTTTTATTTAAGATTGATTTCCATGCTTTTACAAAGAAAATATTTCCAGCCCACAAAACAACCGGCGTTGCTAAAACAAACTGCATCCAACGCAAAAACCCGGAAGGCAAAAAAGCTCTCAGGCTAAAAAACGGGATCATCTCGCCAAGTGCCAGAAAAAAAATAGGAATTGTCAAAATCAACCCGATCCAGAATTTACGAGACAGGATATTTAGTTCCTCACTATCTTGTTCTCCGGCTGAAACACTCTTTGGCTCAAGAGACATTCCGCACTTCGGACAATCACCAGGCATATCTTGCTCAATCTCTGGATGCATTGGACAAATATAAAAACTGCTAGACTCATGTTTTTTATTAAGTTTCTTATCTTCTGTTTTATTCAAAAATTTATCGTGGCAGCTTCTGCTACAAAAGAAATAAGTTTCGCCGTTTTTCTCAAGTTTTATAGCCTTAGCTTCTTCTACTTCCATACCGCAAATCAAATCCTTAGGCACATCAAACTCCTTCCAACTTATTTTGCTAAATCTCCCACCGCCTTTACAGCCAACTCCACCGCAGAATTTAAATCTTCAATATTAAAAACTCCGGTTGGCGAATGAATATAGCGAGTGGGGATACTTAATACACCCGTTGGGACTCCTTCTCTATTCATATGAATAATTGCACCATCAGTCATGCCGCCTTCTATTACATCTATCTGATATTTAATCTTATTTTTCTTTGCAGCGTCTATCAAAACATTTTTCATCTTCTCATTTACTATCAGCCCTCTTCCTGATGCCTCAATAATTGTTATAGAAACTCCTGCGCCAAGTTTTAAAGAAGACTCACGCTCGGTTATCTGAGGAGTATCTCCTGCAGCATTAGTATCTATGGCTATGGCATAAGCAGGATCAATCTTAAATGCCGAAGTGCGAGCACCCTTTAAACCCACCTCTTCCTGAGTTGTGGCTACAGCATAAACTTCCGCATTAACTTTTAATTTTTCCATTATTTTAATTAAAGCAAAACAGCCGATTCTATCGTCTATTGCCTTGAAACATATCCTCATATTTAAGAGGCTTCTTCTTTTCTTCTTCCTTTTGCAGATGCGGAGGCTTTGTGCCAATTATCCCCAGGCAATCTCCTTTTTTAGCTTTTACTATAACTCTCTGCGCAGGAAGTATCCTGTCGTCTATTCCGCCTAATTTTATAAAATATAAAAAACCTTCTTTTGTTATGTGCTTAACCATCAAACCTATCTCATCCATGTGTGCTGCAAGCATAATCTTGATTTTGCCCTTACCCTTTTTGGCAATGACATTGCCAAAATTATCAATCTGCACCTGGTCGCAGGTTTTTTTAAATTCAGCGTGCATTATCTTTGCAATTTCACTTTCATAACCAGGAATACCAGCTGCCTCAATAATTCTTTTTAATAAAATATCCATTATCTCCTCCTGTTGTTTAAAATAAACTATTTGCTCTTTTCAGTTGCCAGACCATCATCGGCACTAACAGAAAAGTCAAGATTATAGAAATCTTGGCTTTTCGGAAGCTCCATTATAAAACGATTAATATCATCAATCTTAATCACTGCGTTATTTAACGAAAGCCCCAAGACATGTCCTCCCTTTGTTTTATCGCGGCTTAAAAAATGCATATGATACCCGGGGACATTCACGCTTTGCATGCAATCTGGCATTCTAAAACCTATCAATGTGCCTTCAATATCTTTAAACTCAAACACGCTTTGATTCTTAATAACTTCAGACAAGAAAGGATACGGTTTATTCTGCTCCGGAACGCTTCTGACCTTAACATAGCTGAATTTACCCTCAATTTTGATTGCATAAGGAATATTCTTTGTTGGAAGGCGGCTATCAATTAATTGCTGCAGAGAAACGTAATCCGAATCCTGGTCAAGGTGAAATTCCATATCGCTGTTGAAAAATGTGGCCATAGCAAAAGGAGACTTAACATTGCTATCCACTCGCTTCACTTTTCCGTCTGCTTTAACCTGATAGAATACTCCATCCAATTCTATTGCTTCTCCATCAAGGCGGTCAAATGTACCTAAACCAAAATCTCCGTGGCTGCGAATCGTATGCAAAGCAATCTTCCCGTCATAATCTCCTTGCATCAGGCCTCTTAAAACAGAAACCTGGTATAAAGCATCCCTGTCTTCACCCTGCTGTATCCATACAGTTATTCCAACGATAAACAATGCAACAATGGATAAAATCGCTATTCTAAATACTTTCATTTTGGACATTTCCCACCTAAGCTTGAAACTCAACTGCCACTTTTTCTTGCAGCTGCGCCTCTTTTCTCATTAAGAAGAATACAACAAGCGCTGCTGACTCAATAAGTATAACCGCAAGAATTATAAAAGCTACCGAACGATCATATAAAAATCCCAATAAAAAACTTCCCAAAAATACCGCCAGGCCGTAAGCAGTATTAAAAATACCATATCCTGTGCCGCGTTTATTTAAAGAAGTTATATCGGCAATTGCAGACCTCATGATTGTTTCTTGAATTCCCATAACTATGCCCCAACAGATAACGCCGATTATTATAAAATTAATACTTTTTGAGAATACAAAAATTGGTATTAAAATTGATATTAATGGTATAACCACCAGCAAATTAAGCCCGGCATTCTGATTATTGCTTTTATTTTTTAATACATCATAAAACTTTCCTATTAAAAGTGCTGCAACTGCATCAACCCCCATGGCTATGGCATAAAATAACGGTATTTGGGCATCTGACAAAACACCGGTAGATTTAAAATGAAAAGCAGCCAGAATAAAACTACAGAATCCGGCAGTAGCGGCAAAAGAGAAAAAAGTATACAGCCAAAAAAGTTTGGAAAGCTTGTCAGGTATTTTATTCTTTTTCTCTATCTCAAGAACTTCAGGATGAGGCACTTTACGAAAAGCCACAAACAAACATAATATGACCAGTAAAAATGGGATCCATAAAAAAGCGTATCCTTTTTTATAATCAGCAATACCGGTGTTTTTGCCTGAAATAACAAATAAGAAATAGAAAATTAATGGGCCGGTAACTGCTCCAATCTGATCCATTGCCTCATGCAGGCCAAATCCAAATCCTGTACCAACCTGCGAGCTTGCCTGAGAAAGAATGGTGTCTCTTGCCGGATTACGGATCGCCTTACCGACGCGTTCTAATACTATAAAAAGAGCAGCAACCTGCCAAACCCCTGCTAAAGAAAGAAGCGGTACGACAATTAACAAGCCATATCCAGAAAATGTAAGCAGCCAATATGATTTTGTTTTATCTGACAAGTATCCAGAAACTAAACGCAGAGCATACCCCAAAAATTCGCCCACCCCGGCTATTAAACCCAGAGTAGTTGCATTAACCGCAAGCAGTTTTAAATAAGGCCCGTTAATACTACGCGCGCCCTCATATACAATATCGCCAAAAAGACTTACAAGCCCGAAAAGAATAATAAGATTAATTGCCTTGCGCTTCATCTCTTAAGGTTTCCTTAAATTAATAATTTTCAGCCAATACCTCATAATACGCCTGAGGGTGCTTACATGCAGGGCACTCTTTAGGCGCCTCTCCTGCCTCAATAACATATCCGCAATTAATACAATGCCATTTCACTGTAGACTTCTTTTTAAATATCTCCTGATTTGCGATATTATTGATCAGCTTACGATAACGCGATTCATGGAATCTTTCTACTTTTGCTACCTGCTCAAATGAACGAGCCACCTCAGGAAACCCTTCATCCTTGGCTGTCTTTGCAAAATCCTGATAAAGCGAAGTCCATTCCAGATTCTCGCCTGCTGCTGCTTCTTCAAGATTTGTCTTGGTATCCCTGATTGCGCCTGCAGGATACGTCGCAGTTATCTCCACATCTCCACCCTCAAGGTATTTAAAGAAAACTTTAGCATGCTCTTTTTCATTCTCGGCAGTCTCAGCAAAAATATTGGCTATTTGCTCAAGCCCTTCTTTTCTTGCGGCACTTGCAAAATAAGTATACCTGTTACGCGCCTGCGACTCGCCGGCAAATGCCTTTAAAAGATTCTGCTCTGTTTTTGTGCCTTTTATTGATTTTCCCATCTTAACCTCCCTTTTTGTTTGTGTTTACTATTATATAATAATTATCAATTTTTGTAAGCTCTTAATTAAACTGCACAAATAAAAAAGAACGGCTTATTTTCCTAAGAGAAAACAAAACCGTTCATTTATCCTGCCTGTTTTTATACCGCTATTATTTAAACCAATTTTGTGTCTTTAAACAAATCTTAACCAGCATAAGCATAACCGGAACTTCTATTAAGACGCCGACAACAGTTGCCAGCGAAGCGCCTGAAGAAAGCCCAAAAAGAATGGTTGAGGTGGCAATTGCCACCTCAAAATGATTGCTTGCTCCGACTAAGGCCGAAGGAGCCGCATCGCGATAGGACAACTTGAGCCATTTAGCTAATATATATGAAATGAAAAAAATAAAACAGGTCTGAATAAAAAGAGGAACAGCTATTAGAAAGATAATCTGCGGTTGATTAATTATCAACTCACCCTTAAACGAAAACAATAAAACAAGCGTGAGAAGTAACGCACAAATAGAAACCGGCGTCAGATAATGCAAGAACTTTTCTTCAAACCATTTGAAACCCTTCTTAGCAATTATTAATTTTCTTGAATAATACCCCAAGAATAGCGGCAGGCCGACATAAATAACCACAGACAAAACGATAGTTTGCCATGGAATAGGCATTTTATTTACGCCCAAAAGCCAGCCCCCCAGAGGCGCATAGAGAAATAGCATCGTCAACGAATTAATTGCTACCATAACAAGAGTATGCCCGTCGTTACCACGGGCTAAATGACCCCAGATTAAAACCATCGCAGTGCAAGGTGCAATGCCAAGCAAAATACATCCGGCAATATATGACCTGAACAATTCTACCTGCGCCCCTCCCTTCACAATCTCCATACCTGGAAGCCATCCTTTAAACAACACTCCCAAAAACAACCACGCAATAGCAAGCATAGTAAATGGTTTTATGCACCAATTTACTACCAATGTAAGGATTACCGGTTTAGGGGCCTTTCCTGCCTTAATCACTTCGGCAAAATCAATCTTGACCATGATTGGATACATCATAAAAAACAAACAAATAGCAATGGGGATAGACACCTGATAAACGGATAATTTATCCAAAATAAGGGCTACTGCCGGAAAAAACTTACCCAGAAGTATTCCTATCCCGATACAAGCAAAAACCCAAACAGTCAGATATTTCTCAAAAAAACTTAAACGCCGTTCTTCATAAACAACATGCTCCACGTTTTCTCCTCTTAAAATAATTTTAAAATATAAATTCCTATATAATACAATCCCGCAAAGATAAAAATAACGCCTGTAATTCTGCGGGTATAGTACTCAAGTTTTGTGATCTTATGGAACCAATGGCTCATTGAGGTAACACCTAAGGCGATAGCTACTGAAAATATGAATACCGGAAGCCCTGTCCCCACTCCGTAGATAAACGGTAATATTGTCCCTGCTTTGTTATTAAGCGCCAAAGGGATAAGGCTGCCAAAGAACAACGCCGCTGAAACCGGACAAAATGCCAATGCAAAGATTATCCCCAGCAGGAAAGCTCCCGGCGCTCCGGACTCAACGAGTTTATTGTGATGCTTTTGAGACAAAGCGACTCCAGGTAATTTAATCGTGATGATTTCTAATAAGAATAACCCTGTAACTATCAACAAAGGCCCCAATGCCTTGCCCATATATTTCTGCAAGAACTGAGCAACCTCAGGCACACTCAAAAACGAATTAATAATTATCCACCCAAGTGTGGCATACGCAACCATCCGCCCGACTGTATAAGCAAGGCCTGAAAGAAATACCATAAATGGGTGCGCGATCTTTTTGGAAAGAAACGATACCGCCGCAATATTTGTCGCCAGCGGACAAGGGCTGATTGAGGTTAATATTCCCAACCAGAACGCTGACCCAAAAACAATTAAGATTCCCATCACTGTCCTTCCTTCATAAATCCATCTACCTCGCCAGTCACATATTCAATAAACTTTTTCTTGTCGCGAGAGTACTCCCAGATTTTATCAAGATTTTTTGATTTGACTTCTTTGCCATCTTTAACCAAAGAAAGAACAAGAGATTTGGTATAAAGCTGATAATCACCGGCATAATGCTCATTTCCTTTATCTTCAATGTTAACCACCGTAAACTCAAGCCTGCCTGAATCAACAGCTTCTTTAAAATTTGTATCAATCGCTTCCCTTGAATACTTTTCCATATTGATACACGTCGGGCAGCGGAACGTTCCATGAAAATAGTATGCTATTACCTTGGCTGGCTGTTTATCTTGGGCAACCGCCAAAGAACTTATGTTAATTGCCGTAATAACCGACAGAATTACCAAAAATATTTTCTTCAACCAATCCTCCTGTTATTTTGAAATAATCTTCTTAATTTCATCTTTGTTCAAAACCTTTCCAGCCGAAAACACTGTCCCGTCAATGACTAATGCAGGAGTCATCATTACGCCATATTCGGTAATCTTCGTTATATCTGCTACTTTAACAATTTCTGCGCAGATGCCGAGTTCTTTTACCGCTGCTTCGGCGTTCGCTGTAAGCTGTTTGCATTTAGGGCAACCAACTCCTAAAATCTCTATTTTCATTACCCCTCCCTATTTAACAATAAAACCAAAAAACATCCCCGTTATAGTAGACATGATTATAACCAAACTTATATAAACAATTGTTTTCTTTGTTCCCATTATACTCCTCAACACAAGCATGCTTGGTAGGCTTAATGCAGGCCCGGACAAAAGAAGCGCCAAAGCAGGCCCCTTCCCCATTCCCGATCCGATTAAACCCTGCAAAATTGGCACCTCAGTGAGCGTGGCGAAATACATAAACGCCGCTACAATTGATGAAAAGAAATTTGCCCGAAAAGAATTGCCACCGACCAGCATTTCAACCCAGCGCGAAGGAATAATACCCTCATGACCAACCCTGCCCAAAAGAAAACCAGAAATCAAAACTCCACCCAACAGAAGTGGCAGTATCTGAAGCGCGAATTCCCATGTTGCGCCGGTCCATTGCTTTAATTCATCTTTTTTGAACCATTTAAAAAGCATAACAGTTAGAGCGACGAGAGAAAAACCGGCAACCCACCATTTATACTGATAAATTGCTGACCAAATCCCATGATCTCCTTCAATGGGTTTACCCCAATTAGCAAATACAAGAAACACTACCATGGAAGTAAAATAAAGAACGGTTTTACCTAAAGATCGGGTTTCTTTTACCTCTCCAACGTTAAAATCTCCATTTGCATGACGGGCCCTTTCTTCCTTTAAGAATATAAGGTGCATTAATAAACCAATTACAATACTAAAAATTATTGCGCCTACTGCGCGGGCAAGCCCAAGCTGCCACCCAAGGATTCGGGCAGTTAGAATTATGGCTAAAATATTTATTGCAGGCCCAGAATACAAAAAAGCAATTGCAGGCCCGAGCCCTGCTCCCCTTTTATAAATTCCCGAAAATAAAGGCAACACTGTGCATGAACAAACTGCTAAGATTGTCCCTGAAACCGACGCCACGCCATACGAAAGAAATTTATTTGCCTTTGCCCCAAAGTATTTTATAACTGATGCCTGGCTCACAAATACAGAAATAGCACCGGCAATAAAAAATGCAGGAACAAGGCATAGGAGTACATGCTCCCTGGCATACCATTTAACAAGCGCCAAAGCCTCAAAGATTGCATTGCTAAAACGCAGATTTTCAACAGGAAGATAAAAGCATGCCAAAAACGCTGCCCCAATATATAAAAAATTTTTCCAATCCTTCATTATTTGCTCCTCTTTGCAATTTTACAACAACCACCCTCAATCCTGATCGCCTTAATATTAACTAAACCATCAGCAATTTTATTCTGGGCTGAAGTCAAAATCCTTGAAAATGTCGGCCTGGAAATCTTTAGTTTCTTAGCGGCGTCAATTTGTTTTAATCCTTCAACACAAGCAAGACGCACAGCCTCAAACTCATCAAGCGTCAAATAAACATCTTCTAATTTGCTTAACGGTTTACATAAGGGCTTAAAACATCTTTCCTGCGGGGCGCATTTAATCCACCTTGTCTTCTTTGGCCTCATTATCAAACTCCTTTGTTATGAACATATGTTCATAACAAGTTTACCATATGCAGTATCTTTGTCAATCTTTTCTTAATTAATCTAGTTATAAAAAGGGCGGTTCTATTTCCACAAGAAATTAGAACCGCCGATTTAGGTAGGCCAAAAAAAAACTTCAGTCAAACTCAGGCATGCCGATATTTTATTACCCTGACTTTTTCAAGCGTAATAAGGCCTTCAGTTACTGCATCATCAAGAAACGGCATTAATTTATTCAGATTTGCTTCCGTGTCAACAAGCTCAATTACAACCGGCAGATCTTCTGAAAGCCGCAGCAATTTAGCTGTGTGCATCCGGCTATCCGCGCCAAAACCCATTATCCCCCGGATTACCGTCGCCCCCGCAAGGCCGATTTCCCTTGCCTTTAAAACAACCTGTTCGTAAAGCGCCTTTCCCTGGTAATGGTCTGATTCGCCAACAAAAATCCTTAAAAGCATTCCTTCTTCCGGTAACTTCATATCTCACCCCTTATTTTAGCATGTTTAACAAATATCTTGAGATAGCAAAACCAATAAACACAAACAGAAGCCCGAACAAATTACTAAAAAGAATATTCCACAGCGCAATCCTTAATTCTCCGTCTCTGATAAGATTAAAATTCTCAAGGCAAAAAGTTGAGAATGTCGTAAACCCGCCAAGCACACCGATAAAAACAAACATCCTCATATTTGGAGATATAGCCGAGCGTTCAAAAAGCCCCCAGAGAATGCCTATTACAAAAGAACCGAGAAGATTAATAAAAATTGTACTGACAGGAAAAATGCCTCCTGATAATTTATAATCAAGGCCTGAGAGCAGATACCTGCAACCCGTTCCAATCGCTCCACCTGCTGCAACCAAAAAAAACCTTAACACTTAATACCTCCTTTTTTTAGTAGGAGTTATCAGCCGTTAAGGCAGTTAAAGGCAAACCCCATTGCCGACAAGTTGTCAGGATTATTTAACCAATGCCCCGCGAAAAATACAAAATACAGCCGCTAAAGTCTTTTGCATATCTTTTTTCTCTACTTGAGTTTCTCCGATATTCTATACATTACTCCGGCAGCCACTTCAGGCTGAGGAAGAATAAACTTTCGGGCAGAAACTGTAACTCGGGTGGAATTATTTGATATTTTCTGTAGCTTAAACGTTACTTGGACCCCTCCAACATCAGCGCTGATCACTCCGGTGGCCTTGTTCTCATTCCCTATTCTCCCCGACTCTTTTAACACAGCTAAACCTACATCATACGCCCTGTCCCAAGAAATACTGTAATCTTGCTGCGCATAATCTTTGCCGCCAAAAGTAAAAGCTGCCGCCACAGGAAGCGCTGCAACTCCGGTCAACATAGAAACACCGTATATGCCAAGCCCCCGTATACCGGCTGCTTTTAATGACTCTGCAATAATAAGCGCGATTAGCTGCTGAATACTGCTAATATTTTTATAAGTTTTCTTAACTCCTACATCATACACCTTGATTACCGGGCCACCCTGAGCACTATAATCCTTATTTACTACTCTTCCAATATTTAACTGCACCAAATCTATTTGTATGGGCATCTGCTTGGTAGATTTCTTCACCTCGCCTTTTGCCTGAGAGATTTTAAGCGAGTCAACGTTTAGTTTACCTTCTTTATTTTTTACCAAACCCATCTCCCTTAAATCCAAAACCAACTCCTTAAGATAAATCTTTCCTTTTAAGATTGAGGGCAGATCGCAACTAACACGCATCAAAGGAATATCGATCATAATATCCCTGGGAAATCCCTCAGGGCTATACATTTTAAAATTAGTTATCTTAACAGACTGCCTTATAACGCTAAGAGAAAATCCTCCTACATTAGTAGGAGCCCCTGTAACATTTGTAACGACCACTGTAATAATGTTCTTAATCACAAAATCCCTGACAACACAAAAAACAACCAGAGATAAAAAACAAATCAGAATAATAATAAACTTCTTTTTCATTTTTCCTCACCCAGGATAACATCTTGTATATTAACATCAGGATGGTGGTAGCGTTTACGTCCGGAAGTAGACTTGCCATATTGAATCGCTTCCTGCGGGCACCACTGCAAACAAGCCAGGCACTGCTCGCACCTGCCAAGCCATGCAGGATGGCCATCTTTCATTCTAATATTACTAACAGGGCAAACTTTTTGACATATGCCGCAACTATTGCATTTTGCATCCACCCAAAAACCTTTGTCCATTTTATACACATGCGGCGCGCAAAGTTTATAAATAAAATTAGAAAGAAAATTAAAGACTACCGAGCTTCTCTCAATCCGAAACGGCCTTCTCTCTTTTACAATCTGAGCTATTTCTGTAATCCTTATTTTTTCTCTGTCAAATATCTTTTGCTGCTTTTCTGGGGTAATGGCGCCGTAAAGCGGCGTATAATTACCCGGCATAAGCACGGCAAATCCTGCAGACAGTTTAAGCCCGCGCTTGGATAACCTGTCTTTTACTTGTAAAAGAGCGCTTCCTGCTCTGCCGCCATACGTTGCTACAGCAAAAATGTACTGCTCTTTAGCACATCTTAATTTCTTAATAAATTCGTTTACAATTAAAGGTGTTCCAAACATATAAACCGGGAAGATGATCCCCATACATTCAGAATCTATAATCACCTCATCATTAACCATGGCTTTTGAAAGCGGGATGATCTCTGCTTCCCCTAATGCCTCAGCTAAATCACGCGCTATTTTTAAAGAGTTGCCTGTCCCGGAAAAATAAAATAATTTAGTCTTCATAAAAGAGACCTCTTAGCCTTATTGTTTACCAAAATTAGGGTTAGCTTCCTTAAACCAGGAACACTCCCAGCAACGTTTAAAATCTTTTCCTGCCCTCGGGCACCTCGTATCAGTTGCCATAAAACTAGCCGCGACCATCCAACATTCATTTCCTGAATTTGTTTTATAGGCAGGGCACATTGACTTGACTTCATCAGGACAATCAAGAAACTCCCAGCAAGATTCTGCTTTCCTATTATCTTCCATTCCAACCTTTTCTTATTTTCTTTCACAACAAAAAACCCCGCACTTAAGTCAGCGCGGGGTTTTTTGCTAAATATCTTAAAGCAACATTATTTCTTTTTGATGGTTTCAACCAATTCAGAAACAAATTTGCCGGCAACATCTTTGCATCCTAAACCGAATGCCAAAGCAAGGCCCAAGCCAACTGTCCCTAAAATAATACTTAATGTTAACTCTGTAATCTTAACACCAATTTTTAATTGCTCCAAAGCAGCTAAAATAGCAAATGCAACAATCAGAAAACTCACAATACTACCTAAAAGTTTTCCCTGGCGAAGCCCTGCATTATTTGCCGCTGCCTGCACAATATTTTTAAGCATATTCGCCAAAAACATACCCAAAATAAGCAAAAACACCGCAACGATCACATTGGGTATATAAGAAACAACACTATCCAAGACACTTGGTGTAATCAAGTTCACCGTTGAAAGAGCAACAACAAAAGTTACTAAGATTGCCAACCAATAGCAAATTACCCCTAACAATTCTGACAATGAATAAGCAATTCCGCCTTTTTCTAGAATATTGTCTAATTCTATCTTTTCAGATATCGCATCAACCCGCAAAAGCCTCAGGCCCTTGGTAACTACCGCCTTAATCATCCTTGAAATAACCCAACCTATAATAAGGATGATTAATACCAATAAAACATTTACCAAAAACTGACCAATCTGGGTGAGTACCGTTCTTGCCGGTTCCAACAAAACCACTTGCCAACTACTCATCCTACACCTCCTTTGTGTGTTTGATGCTTCCAAATTTGTTATAACTTTAACACACCTACCGACTTATGTCAAGTATAATTTCAGAAACTGTGTGCATTATTCATTTAATGCTAATTTGGAAATAGAAAATGTTCCTTCTAAAAGGCCGGATTGCTGCTTGGCAGAAAGTTGAAACTTTTTAATACGCAAAAGAGATAAAGAATTCTCAACATTGAAAATGAATTTTAAAAAACCTTCAATATTTCCTTCTAATTTAATATCTATCATATATTCTTTATATAAATCCACGTTTCTCTGGCCTTGCGGGCGCATATCAGCAATACGCATATTTGCTTCTTTCGCAAATCCCTCTAATTCTGATAAAACATCTACCAGAGAATCTCCTTTTTCACTGGGAAGCGCTGCCTGGGCAGAAAATTTACGATAATGACTTTCTATATAGCTTTTACGATTAAGAAGTGACAGGCACTTTCTAAATTTTACCTTGGTTATAGTTATCTCTTTATTTAAAGCCTCATATTTATCAATGGCCGGAGAAATGACAAAATTAAAAAAAACAAAAAACACAATCATGCCGATAGTTGAAAATAAAATTGTTTCTTCTCTTTTAGATAATATTTTCTGCATTATTTATCGGTAACTCAGTATTTGGCACAAATAATTTCAAAATCCACCACATCACCTGACTGCAGTTTCTTCTGTGTTACATAGCGTAGCTTAATATTAAATTGCTTAAATACAGGAGCCTTCTCAAGCTTATTCATAAAATTAAATACTGAGTTGAGATCCTTGGATTGCCCGCGCAAAACAGCCTGATTACCTTCCTCGTAAGTAAAACTAAGCAAGTTCACCGATTCAGGCAGATTTTGCGAAAGCTCATAAAGCAAATCAAGGCTGGACATTTTTATCCTGGAACGGCCTTCCAAGAGCTTAAAACGTTTATCAATCTCTTCTAAAGGCTTTGCCTCATTAGAAATCTTTGCAAGTTCTGCCTTAAGTTTTTGCAAATATATTGTCTTGTTATTGATATTCTTCGCCAAACCCAGGCTAAAGATAAATACTATCGCCAGGATACCAAGGGTCAATTTTATCCTGTCGCTTAATTCCAATGCCTTACGGGCCTTATCTTTAAGCGCTTTCGGCAGCAGGTTAATTGATTGTGGAATTTCATTTATTCCAAGGCCAACCAGGCTTGACAAAGAAATCCCCATGAGAGACAAGTCATTAATAAGAGCAGGCTGGGCAGGGATATCTATATTTGAAATTTGCTGTACATTTAAATTCAAAGCTTCTTTAAGATAACCGCTAACGGCAAAAATACTATCTTTGGTCCCACTAACAATATACTTAACCGGTTCACTTCCCCCCACTTCCTTAAAATATGCAGATTTACTTTTATTGAATTCTTCAGCAAATACATTCTGCCATTTATCCTCCTGCTCCGGCATCTGGAAAGAACGGCTAAAAAACATTTTACCGCAGGAAACTACAACAATTTCAACAAAGTTTTTATCCAAATCTATGGCCATTATAGGAGATGTTTCTTTAGGATTAAAATAATAAGCAAAATTACACAAGCCAAATGAGCTTAAAATCAAAGAAGGTTTCCTGATGTTTGACGCCGCAGCGATATTCAACAGGCGTTCAACTACATTTTTATGCACAATGATTGCATTTATATCGGAATACCCTGTTTTATCTACCGACACAACCTCAAAACCAGTGACCAATTCTTCCGAAGGATACGGCAGGTAACGCGATGCCTGAAGGCCGACGATCTTTTCTATCTCAGCCGGAATGTGAGTAGGAACTTTTAGATACCTGCAAGTTACATTCTGGCGGGCTAAAACAATAATAAACGGATCATTATTATAAGATAATTTCTTAAGTAATATACCTAACCTCACGCTGATATTTTTATCATCAATCCCCGGAGGTAATTTTTCAACCTCTACGCCCAAAACCTGTTTTTTTATACCTGTCCTGAGGCATTTAATAACCTTTAAAACAGTATCCGAAAGCTGACAAACAAAAACAGTTTTCTTCCGGTTATGTGCGATAAAATTAATTTTCATGCCAATAAACAATCTCATGCTTATAAGGGTTATACACTGCGACAATGCTTTTATTTATTCTACCAATAAAGCCGGCAACTTCAATCTGAAAATATTGTGATTTGAAAACAAAAGCATCTGTAAGTTTATTAAAAAGATTTATGCTATCTGAATCTGCAGGGTCAATTGCAGTCTGGGCAAGCACAAGGTCAGTTTTTGTTTTAAAGGGCTGGCCCGAGGAAACTTTTGAATCCCTTAATTTGATAATTTCATCAGATACATTTAACACATGATTTGTTTCATCTCCAACCGCAAGCGAGTTCGCCAGCATAACCAACACTTGCTCAGAAACAGTGTTAATATTAACCTTTGATTTATCTTCCGGGAAAACCGTGATAAAACCACGTACAACAGAAAATGTCTCCTGAGCTTTTTTACGATAATCTATTTCACCTGCTTGTTGTTTATAGAAATACTCCAGCACTGGCAACAATTCCTCAGGGGCATTAAACTCTTGCTTCTTAGCAACAGGTATTATTGAACCCTGCTTTGTCCATTCACTAATTAATTCGGAAATTTCCGCGGCTTTATCAATAGAACAGGAATTTAATACCGCAAGCACCCTTTTTTTGTCAGCATCAAGAGAACCGTTAATATTTATCTTACTCTCCTCATCGCGCACCCCAAAAATAAAATCCTGCCTGGAATTCTTGTAACCAGCCTTGAAACCATCTTTATTGTTGTTTTCACTAAAGTTAAAAATATCCTCAAGATTTCTTCCTTTAAGGTTTATGCCGCATTCTTTGATTGTGTCAAAATCCTTTGTATCCGGGTCAACAGCATCTACCTCTATAAAAGCGATGGCCTTATTTAGGCCAGCCTTTGCCAAATTAACTGCCCTTAATTTATCTCTTTGATAGCACGCCAATTTTAAGCTAATTGCAGCGCGATGCCCAAGCCCGACAGCAAAAACAACTAATATCGCCATTACCCACAAACTGATCATCAAAACCGAGCCTTTTTTCATAAACTATTTTAGGTTGCTTTGAGCCAATTCAATAACTTTGGTAAAACTAATTCTTCTTTCTTGTTCTCCGGGTTTTTCCTCTGTGCCTTTTAAAACCATGGTTACTCTTACTGCCAAAGGCAAATTCTTTTTTTGATTGTCATCTCCTTCCCTGGGCCAGGACTTCTGCCACTGATAGGGATTATCCGGATCATTTGTCCGCGAGGCATACTCAATTAAGAATTCTTCTAAGTTATCTAATAAATCCTGGGCCTGATGCGTTGAATTATCATCCAAAACATCAATGCCAACTAAACAGCTACGCTTTAACTTATCGGCATTCAATTCATACTTAATAAGAGCCAAATTTGTATTAATGTTACTGTCTTTATCAAAGCTGTCTCTAATGCTAAAAAAATAAATGCCGTGCTCTGTGCCATGGAATTGCGAATCATCCTTATTATAAACAAACGTATTCTTAATATCTGACTCTATACGGTTAAAAATAACCCTTACAGGGTTATAAACCCCTGAAGCTGAATCTATCTTGTTATAGCTTAAGACGCCTGTCTGAAAAGCAGAATATATTACAACTAATACCACCGCAAAGATAGTAGTTGAAATTAAAACTTCAATTAAAGTAAACCCCGTTACACCCCACCCTAAAAAGCGAGGCTTTCTTTCTGATTCAAATTTAATCTGCCATTCATCTCCAGCCTTAAGGCCGAGGCTTTCTGGGTGTAACGGGGTAAATGACCGTAAATTTCTCATGGCTGCTGCTTCTTGTAAACAAAAGTGGAAAAATTCATTGAATACGCCATTGTTCCTTCCGGCCAAGAGACAATTAAATCAAGCTTTTTTAAACCGGCAATTTCAGTATCAGAAAATTTAGAATTCCAATCAAATTTCTTTACCCCTGATTCCTCCGCGCCTTGCTCAGGAAAGCTGAACCCGTCTTTATAATGTTGGCCTATCTCCCAGACTTTATTTTCTGCCAATAAACAGGCATTAGTAATATTTTGGCTTAGCTTAACCCCGGCTAATGAAGCAGCAAAAGAACGGAAAATAAATACAATTCCCGCAGCAAGTATTGCCATAGTAACCAACAATTCAATTAAAGAAAATGCCTTACTTGATCTTGATCTCACCTTTTGCCCCCTGAATAACAAGTTGCATCTTTTTCTTGTTCTTGTCAATAAAATCTATGGTTAAATCATCCATGCTCCCGTCGGGGTAAAAATAAACAACACTTTTATCCTGAGGGATAAGAATAATCTCTATTGTTTCTGTAAACCTGTTTACCTTCGCAAAGCGCCCGGTGAGAGCCTCTTCTTTCCCGGGCTCCTTCACAAAAGAAGAAAATTCTTTCGTATCCAAATTTATCCTTAGGCCGTAAACCTTAGCCTGAGAAATTGAGTTTGCCTGAAGATAGCGGAATAAACAGGAGACATCCTTCACTAAGTTTTGTAATTGAAAACTCTCAAATGTTTTCTTAAATTGAGGGACAGAAATTGCCGCCAGGATGCCGATAATAATACTAATGATTAAAAGTTCAATAAAAGTAAAACCGGCCAAACCGTGCTGCCGGTTACCAGTTTCCGACATCGTCACTATCACCTTCAACGGCATTGGGACCGGAAGAATAAAGATCATAGTCGCTGTTACGGGAACCGGGAGATTTATAATGATAAAGATTGCCCCACGGGTCCTTTGGCTCTTTTTTTAAATATGACCCCTTCCAGGTAGGTAAATTTCCGGGATTTGAGCGAACCCCTGCGGTTATTCTGCATTTGCTTTCCTCCTATCTTGCAATTAAATTTATCTGAAAAATCGGTAACAACATTGCCAACACAATAAAACCTACCACTAAACCCATTACCAAAATTATTACCGGCTCAGTCATTCTTGTCAATGTTTTTAACATCCTGTCCACTTCCTTTTCATACTCTCCGGCAATGCGTGCCAGAGCTTTATCCAAAGAACCGGACTCCTCGCCAATTGATACGACATTAGTGACAAACTCAGGAAAAAACTCCGAAGTTTTTAATGCGCTGGATAAACTGGCTCCTCTTGAGATTTGCTCTTTAAATTTATCCACCTCCTGCCGTAAAACATGATTATCCAAAACTGTTGCTGAAACCTCAAGAGAAGCTGAGATAGGAATACCGCTTGAAAGTAATAAAGATAAAGTTCGCATCATACGGCTTATTTGCGCCTTTAGTATCAGGGGCCCTGCGATAGTTAAACCAAGCTTAAATTTATCAAAACTTACTTTTACCCCGGGAGACTCATAGAACCTGCGCAACAAAAACACAACTAAAGAGGCCACAACCATAATTAACCACCAGTAATGGCGTATAAAACTTGAAATATTAATTAAAATGAGCGTAGGAAGCGGTAATGCCTGCCCCATATCTTCAAACATAGAGACGAGCCGGGGAATAACAAAAACCAATAACCCAAGGACTGTCATCGTCCCCACAAAGATGACAAACGCAGGATAAATAAGGCTTGAAACCAAAGAATCCCTAAACTCCTCTTCTTTCTCCAAAAACACCGCCAAACCTTTTAAGGCGCTTTTTAAATTACCGCTTGCCTCACCTGTGCGGACAACTGCCGAATAAAGTCCAGAAAATAAATATTTGTGCGCTGACAAACTTTCTGATAAAGAATTTCCGTCTTTTATCCTGGAGATAATGTCATTTAAGATTGACTTCAGGTTTTTGTTATGAGATTGCCCGGAGATAATTTTTAGCGCGTTAACAATATTAACTCCGGATTCAACCAAACCGGAAAGCTGCCCGGTAAACAAGACTAAGTCTTTTTTGGAAACCTTCTTAAATGAAAGGAACTTTCGGCTTTCTGCAGAAAAATCTTCCGGTGAAACAGAAATCGGATATAAACCGGAAACAGTTAATTTATTAATTGCATCCTGCTGAGATTCCGCCTCAATCTTCCCGGTAGTTGTTTTATCTGGAGCCGGTTTTGCGGTATAATTAAATGTTGGCATTATTTATTGATAGCTCAGTACTTAAGGTAATTCTTCTTGCTGTGTTACACGGACCACCTCTGTAAAAGTGGTCTCTCCCATAAAAACTTTCTGCAACCCATTTTGACGCAGCGTGCGCATCCCTTGAGAAACGGCTTTTTGTTTGATTTGCTGGCTGGAAGCGCGGGCTAAGATCATCTCTCTGATCGCTTCATTAACTACCAGAATTTCATATATAGCGCTTCTTCCTCTATATCCGGTAAAATGACAGTATTCACAGCCTTTACCCTCATAAAGCCCTGCTTTCTTTGGATTAAATTCAATATCTTTAATCTGAGAAAAGATCTCTTTCCTTGCTTCAGCTTTAACTGCAACCTTACATTTCGGGCAAATCACGCGCACAAGCCTCTGTGCAACGAGGCATTCCAGCGAAGAAGAAACCAAGAACGGCTCAATATTCATATCTAATAAACGGGTAATTGCGCCTGCCGCATCATTTGTATGAAGCGTTGAAAAAACAAAATGCCCTGTTAAAGCGCTTCTTATTGCTATCTCAGCAGTTTCATAATCACGCACCTCGCCGACCATCATAACATCCGGATCGTGGCGCAGCATATGGCGAAGGGCAGCTGCAAAAGTAAAACCTATCTGCGGATTAACCTGAACCTGATTTATTCCTCTAAGCTGGTATTCAACCGGGTCCTCAATAGTGATAATTTTTACTGCACTGGAATTTATCCTGGCAAGGCAGGCATACAAAGTTGTTGATTTACCGGAACCAGTCGGCCCGGTAACAAATAATATACCGTGAGGCTTTTTAATCACTGATTCAATTATTTTCATATCCTCAGGCATAAGGCCCAATTTCTCAAGCTCCAAAAACATACCTGAGCTTAATAACCTGATCTGCACTGCCTCTCCAAAAATAGTCGGCATAGTAGAAACGCGCAAATCAAGTTCGTAATCAATAACTTTTACCTTAATCCTTCCGTCCTGAGGTAAACGGCGCTCAGCAATATTAAGCGCTGCCATAATTTTAATGCGCGAGACTATTGCCGGATGAAAATATTTAATTGTTTCAGGAATATTAATATCATAAAGAATACCGTCAATACGAAAACGCACGCGCAATTCATCCTGGAATGGCTCCAGATGGATATCGGTTGCCCTTTCTTTAACCGCCTCGGACAAAATTTGATTCACAAACTTTATAATTGAGGCGTCCTCAGCCATTGTTTCCAAATCCTGTACTTCCTGCGCCTGAACTCTTAATTCTTCAAAAGCGCTTTTTTCAGAAACAATTTTCTCCAAAGTATCCGCACCAACTCCGTAATATTTACGGATAGCATCCATGATCTCTGTTTCTGAGGCAAGCACTCCCCTTACCTCAACACCAAGAAGCAATCTGATATCGTCAAGCGTGCGCACATCCAAAGGATCAGTCATAGCTACAAGCAAAGACGAGCCATCAAATCCTATAGGAATAATTTTATAGTGGCTGGCAAACTTTGCCGGAACCTTTTGGATAATTAAAGGGTCTATTTCGCGTTCATTAAGCTTAGAATAAGGAATATTTAAATGGCGGGAAAGGACTTTAAAGACTTTTTCTTCCTGGAGAAAACCCAACTTTACAAGGGTAGTGCAGATAAATGCGCTATCCTTCTTTTGCTCACGTAAGCCTGCCTCAAGCTGTTCGGCAGTAATTAAACCTTCATCAATCAAAATCTGGCCAATTTGGATATTATCCCTGTCCGGCATAGATTTTATTATAATCCGGGCTCAGGAAAAGTAAAGAAGATTAAGGGTAGAATTATTAATACTTTACCTTAATAAGGCACAAGCCTTGACTGGGAACAATGGGGCCGGCGTAAATGCGATTTTTAGAAACAAGTATCTTTTTCATACTATTTGGCGGGAGTTTTCCTCTTCCAATTTCAATTAAAGTGCCCACAATATTTCGCACCATGTTATAAAGAAACCCGTTTGCCTCAATTTCTATATTAATAAAATCCTTGTTTTTCCTGATAGAGATCTTCTTAATTATGCGCACAGTGTTCTTTTCTTTTTTTTCAGATGTCTGAAAACACTTAAAATCATGCCTTCCCAAAAGCACTCTTGCCTCTTTTTGCATCAAGCCAACATTAAGAGTATGCGGAAAGAAAAAAACCGTGTTCTTAAGTAAAGCCGAAGAGTATTTACGATTTAGAATTATATAACGATAGATCTTGCTTTTTGCAGAAAACCGGCTGTGAAAAGACTCAGGAACATCTTCTATTTTTGTAACCACAATATCATGCGGAAGCAATGAATTAACGGCCAGTTGCAATCTCTCAAGAGGAATCTTTGAGATCGTATAGAAATTAACCACCTGCGCTAAAGCATGCACTCCGGCATCAGTCCTACCGGAAACAATTACCTTAATTTTCTGCTGCAAGATTTCCTGGAGAGTTTTTTCTAAAACTTGCTGAATTGTTTTCTTGGTCCTGCGGCGGGCTTCGGGTGAACGCTGGTGATTTTGTATTTGCCAGCCTGAATACTGCGAGCCGTCATACTCAATTTGCAGTTTAAGATTACGTTTGGGCCTGCCGGCAAGGTCACCGGATGCCAAAACAACAGATTTCATTTGATAAGCTCTTCGGCAATCTGCACGGCGTTAGTCGCCGCACCCTTACGCAGATTATCCGCCACCACCCATAACCACAAACCATTTTTAACAAAAGGGTCTTTGCGGATGCGGCCGACAAAAGTTTCATCTTTGCCTTCTACGTCTTTAGGCATTGGATAGAGATTATTTTTCAAATCATCAATTACAATGATCCCGGGTGATTTAGTTAATAATTGCCGGACTTTATCCGGTTCAATCGGTTTTTTAGTTTCAATATAAACCGCTTCAGAGTGCCCGGTCCTGACCGGAACACGGACTGTGGTTGCGGAAATCTTAATTTTATCATCATGCATAATTTTATGGGTCTCTTTTACCAGTTTCCATTCTTCATTTGTATAATCACATTCGGCAGGGCTGCCAATATGCGGAAAAACATTATATGCTAATTGCTGCGGCATGCCTTTAGCCTGGGCCTTAACATGCACATTTTCACAACCGCCGCCTGAGATCAAACCGGTCTCTTCTTTTAGTTGCTCAACCGCGCTTTTTCCAGCACCTGATGAAGCCTGTAAGGTAGTAACAATAATTCTTTTAATGCCTACTTTCTTATGAATTGGCGATAATGCCACGACCATCTGAATAGTTGAACAATTTGGATTAGCAATAATCCCTTTGTGCTTTTTTGCCCCGTTAGAAATATCTTTTGAACCATTTATAAGCCAATTTCTAACGGAGTAAACATCTTTGCCATTTACCTCAGGGACCACCAGCGGCACCTTTGGATCCATACGAAAGTCTGCGCCATTATCTATTACTACCGCGCCACGCTTTACCGCATCAGCAGCATAGGTAACCGCAGCGCCTTTTTCTCCCTCTGTGCCGGCAAACAAAGCAATATCAATGCCATTAAAACCATCGGCAGAAATCGGTTCAACGGAATATCTCTGCCCATCAACTTCTATATCGCGCGCTGATCGCGCAAAAACCTTTAATTGATTAACAGGAAAATCTCGCTGGCGCAATACGCGCAGCATCTCAATCCCCACAACACCTACCCCAACAACAGCAACATTATACTTCTTCATATAAATATTTATCCCTATAAATTCTCAACCACCAAATCCCCAACCTGAGTAGTAGAATAGCCCATTTTACCTGCAGCTAATGATTTAAGCTTAGTTGAAACAAGTTTAATCACCGTGTCCTCAATTGCTTTTGCGGCTTTCTCTTCACCCAAGTTTTCAAGCATCATTCCAACTGCGCAAATCGCAGCTAGAGGATTAATTACATTTTGGCCTGTATATTTAGGAGCGCTTCCACCGATAGGCTCAAACATTGAAACACCTCCGGGATTAATATTACCTCCTGCGGCAATACCCATACCACCTTGTATCATTGCCCCTAAGTCGGTAATAATATCACCGAACATGTTATCCGTAACAATAACATCAAACCATTCAGGATTCTTTACAAACCACATCGTTGTAGCATCAACGTGCGCATAATCTGTAGTAACATCTAGATATTCTTTTGCCAATTCCTTAAATGTCCTCTCCCAAAGATCCCAGGCATAAGTTAAGACATTTGTCTTTCCGCAAAGAGTAAGCTTCTTTCTCTTATTGCGCTTACGGGTAAATTCAAATGCATAACGCAAGCAACGCTCTACGCCTTTACGCGTGTTATAAGAAATCTGGATCGCTACTTCATCCTTAGTTCCTTTATTCTGAAACTCACCCATTCCTTTGTAAAGCCCCTCGGAATTTTCCCTTACTACCACAAAATCTATGTCTTCCGGTTTTTTATCTTTTAATGGGCAGTAATTTGAGTTATAAAGTTTTACCGGACGTAAATTAATATACTGATCCAAGGCAAAACGCAATTTTAATAACACGTTTGTTTCCAAAATTCCCGGTTTAACGTCAGGATGCCCTACTGCCCCAAGGTAAATAGCGTCATATTTCTTTAGGGCCTCAACATCAGCGTCTTCAACTAATTTTCCTGTCTTTAAATAGCGCGCACCGCTAAAATCAAAGATTTTTGTTTCATATTTAAAATTAAACTTTTTTCCGGCTGCCCCCAATACCTTCAATCCCTCATTCACCACTTCCGGGCCGGTACCGTCTCCGGGTATAACTGCTATTTTATGCATTATTTTCTCCGTTTCACGTAATTCATCAGGCCCCCATCCTCAACAATCGCCTGCAGGAATTCAGGAAATGCCTGTGTTTTATATTCTTTATTTTGCGTTAAATTCTTGATTGAACCTTTGGCTAAATCAATTTCTAATTCATCTTGTTCATCAATTTTATCTACTTCCTCCGACTCCAAAAAAGGCAACCCGATATTTATAGAATTACGAAAGAATATTGCCGCAAAACTCTTGGCAATTACAGCATGCACCCCGCAACCCTTTACTGCCAATGGCGCATGTTCGCGGCTTGAGCCACAGCCAAAATTCTTACCGGCAACAATAATATCACCTTCTTTAACCTGACTTACAAAATCGGGATTTATACTCTCCATACAATGCCTTCCTAATTCTTTGGCATCTGTAGAAACAAGGTATTTTGCCGAAATAATATCATCGGTGTTAATATCATCCCCGAATTTATGCACTCTGCCTTTAATGATCATATTTTATCAGGATGCGTGATCTTCCCCGTAATTGCACTTGCTGCGGCAACCGCCGGATTAGACAAATAAACAAAAGATTTAGGGCTGCCCATGCGGCCGATAAAATTACGATTTGTCGTAGCCAGGGCAACTTCTCCTTCAGTTAAAATTCCCATATGCCCGCCTAAACACGGGCCGCAAGTAGGCGTAGAAAATACCCCGCCTGCTTTTACAAAAATTTCTGCTAAACCTTCTTTTACTGCCTGTAAATATATTTTTTGGGTAGCTGGAATAATAATTAATTTCAATCCCGCAGACACCTTCTTATTCTTTAAGATCTTTGCGGCAATCCTTAAATCTGAAATCCTGCCGTTAGTGCATGAACCAATTACTACCTGGTCAATTTTAACGCTTTTTAAAGCGCTTACTGGTTTTACATTGCTGGGTAAATGCGGACAAGCAACCTGCGGCTCAAGATTAGTAACATCCCATTCGTAGATTTTCTCGTAAGCTGCGTCTTTATCTGAACTAAAAAACTTCCAGCCTTTTCTGGACGAAGGTTTACGGTTAGCCACATATTCTCTTGTAATTTCATCCGGCTCAATAATCCCTGCACGGCCCCCTGCCTCAATTGCCATGTTGCTCATGGAAAAACGATCATCCATAGGAAGCTTTTTGATTACCGTCCCAGCAAATTCCATCGCTTTATACAACGCGCCATCAACACCAATCTGTCCAATTGTATAAAGAATCAGATCTTTACCTCCTACCCATTTATTCAATTTACCTCTATATACAAACTTAACGGAATGAGGCACCTTTAACCAAATTTTCCCATCCACAAAACAACGGGCAAGGTCAGTTGAACCGATACCTGTAGAATATGCGCCAAGCGCGCCATAAGTGCATGTATGTGAATCTGCGCCAATAATTAAATCACCCGGGCCGACTAAACCAACTTCCGGCAAAAGCGCATGCTCAATTCCCATACAGCCAATTTCAAAATAATTCTGAATTTTCTGCTCTTTGGCAAAATTCGCAAGGATCTTACACTGGTTAGCGCTTTTTTGGTCCTTTGCAGGAGCAAAATGATCCGGCACCAAAACAATTCTGTTCTTGTTGAATACTTTGGAAAAACCCGCCTTTTTAAATTCTTCTATGGCGATAGGCGCAGTAATATCATTACCAAGTGCCAAATCAACTTTAGCCTCAATAAAATCACCCGGCTTAATTTGCTTTAAGCCGGTGTGAGCCAATAATATCTTTTCTGCAATTGTATAATTCATTGTTGGTTAACTGGTTAATTGGCCTACTCACCACTCAGCAATTAACCGCTCACTAATTAACTAATAAATTTTCTTACAATAAGAGAGGCATTATGGCCGCCGAATCCCAATGAATTTGACATGCAAACCTCAACATTTACCTTACGCGCCTTATTAGGCACATAATCAAGGTCGCAATCAGGATCCGGATATTCGTAGTTTATTGTTGGCGGGATAACTCCGTGCGCTAAAGACAAACAGCAAACCACAAACTCTACCCCTCCTGCAGCACCCAAGAGATGCCCGGTCATAGATTTAGTTGAGGAGATCATCACTTTCTTGGCGTGCGCACCAAAGGCTTTTTTTATAGATAGGGTTTCTATCTTATCATTTAATTTAGTTGAGGTGCCATGGGCATTGATATAATTAACATCCTCGGGATTAAGATTAGCATCCTTAAGCGCCCAAAGCATTGCCCTCGCAGCTCCCTCGCCACCAGGATCAGGCGCGGTAATATGATATGCGTCGCAAGACATGCCATAACCGACAATCTCTGCTAAGATTTTTGCCCCTCTTTTGTTGGCATGCTCTAAACTTTCCAAAATCACCAAACCGCAACCCTCTGCCATAACAAAACCGTTACGCTCGCGGTCAAATGGCCGGCTGGCTTTTTCCGGATGGTCATTTCTTGTAGATAATGCTTTTAAGGCACAGAATCCGCCAACACCCGTAGGAGTAACGCTACTTTCAGTGCCTCCGGTAACCATTACATCAGCATCTCCGCGCTCAATAACCCGGAACGCATCTCCAATCGCATGCGAACCAGAAGCACAAGCAGTAGCAACACAGGAATTCGGCCCTTTTAATCCAAAAAAGATACCAACCTGCCCGGCTGCGGCATTTACAATCAACATAGGGATTAAAAAAGGCGACATCCTTGAAGGGCCCTTATCCAGCATATTCTTGTGTTCAAACTCAATAGTATGCAAACTTCCGATACCTGAGCCGATTAAAACGCCAATCCGCGTCCTGTCTTCTTTTTCTAAATCAATTCCCGAATTAGTAATTGCCTGTTTCGCAGAAGCCACGGCATACTGCGCAAATTTATCCATACGTTTAATATCTTTAAATGACATGCCGTAACTTGCGGGGTCAAAACCTTCTACTTCTGCGGCGATACGGGAATCAAACTTGGCAGGATCAAAGCTCGTCAACGGCCCAACGCCATTTTTACCTTCTTCCATTGACTTCCAAAAAGAAGAAATGTCGTTTCCGACCGGAGTAATTACACCTAAGCCTGTAACAACTACTCTATGTTCATGCATAAGCTTAATTAAACTTTACCCCCGCTGCTTCTTCCCTGTTTTTTGTTTTGCAAGAAACGGGAGGTCGGCGGGGGTAATAAGGAATATTTTATATAGAAATTTTATTTATTGGTTGCCTTATCTTCAATATACTTAATAGCATCCCCGACAGTAGTGATCTTTTCAGCATCCTCGTCAGGAATTTCAACTCCAAACTCTTCTTCCAAAGCCATAACCAACTCAACGGTATCCAGAGAATCTGCGCCTAAATCATCAACAAACGATGCTTCAGGGGTTACTTCTTCCGGTTTAACACCTAACTGCTCTGCGATAATTGACTTAACTTTTTCTTGCACTGCCATTATTTCCTCCTTTTAACTTTACGCCATTACCATACCGCCATCAACTACGATCGTCTGGCCGGTAATATAACTGGAATCTTCGCTCGCCAAAAACAAACAAGTATTTGCCACGTCATCGGGACTACCGAACCTTGCCAGCGGTATTGCCCCCTTCATCTGATTCTTTATATCTTCCGGAAGCTTAGCTGTCATCTCGGTCTGTATAAAACCGGGTGCGACTGCGTTTGCCGTAATATTACGGCTTGCGAACTCTTTTGCTACTGTTTTTGTAAGAGCAATCATACCTGCTTTGGCAGCTGCGTAGTTTGCCTGCCCGGGATTACCGATTATGCCTATAATTGAAGCAATATTTATAACCTTACCGCTTCTCTGCTTCATCATGGGCTTGCTCACTGCCTTGATACAGTTAAACGCGCCTTTTAAATTCACATTTAACACTGCATCCCACTGGTCAGGGTTCATTCTAAGCAGTAAATTATCCTTAGTTATCCCAGCATTGTTAACTAATATATCAACCTTTGTAAATTTGTCAAGAATTTTATTTATTGCTTCTTCCACTTTTGCCAAATCTGTCACATCTAACTGCAAAGCAAGGGTTTTTCTTCCCAGGGCCTCTATTTCTTTACATGTTTTCTCTGCTTCTTCAAGGTTCACGTCGCCAATTACAATATCCGCGCCTTCTTTGGCGAACATTAAAGCAATTGATTTTCCGATTCCTCGCGCACCGCCTGTAATTAACGCCACCTTATCTTTTAATTTCATCATCGCCCTCTTGTTGGTTAATTCAACACGTCTTCCTTTTTCTCAATGTTTACAACTTGCGCAGTTGAGTTGATCCTGCGCATTAAACCTTTCAAAACCTTTCCCGGGCCAAATTCAATAAAATTCTGCACACCTTTAGATAAAATAAAATCCATTGAACCTTCCCACAAAACCGAAGAGGCAACCTGCTTAATAAGATTGTCCTTAATTTCCTGCGCAGAATTCGCAGGCTTGCCTGTTACATTGCAAACTATCGGAATTTGAGGAGAATTTATTTTAATCTTTTCTAATTCACGTGCAAGTTTTATGGTTGCTCCCTGCATAAACGAAGAATGAAACGCTCCGCTGACTTCAAGAATCACCGCTAATTTCGCGCCTTTTTCTTTTGCTAAAACTTGCGCTCGTTCAATTTCTTGCGCAGCCCCGGAAACCACAACCTGCCCCGGACAATTTAGATTGGCTATCTGAGTGTTAGCCTCAACACAAACTTCTTTTACCTTGATTAAATCAAGGCCGATAATTGAAAGCATTTTACCGGGATTATTTCTGGCTTCTTCTTCCATAAACTCTCCGCGGCGCCTAACCAGATAAACCGCATCCTCAAAACGCATAGCCTCTGCAGCAACTAAAGCCGAATACTCCCCAAGGCTCAAACCAGCTACAAAATCAGGATTAGACACAGCTACGCTATTTGACCTAAAAGTCTCTAAAGCCGCAATACTCATAGTTACTATTGCCGGCTGCGCATTATTGGTTTTGGTTAATTCTTCAAGAGGGCCTTCAAAACAAAGTTTACTTATAGAAAACCCTAAAACCTTATCCGCATTGTCAAAAACTGCTTTGGCCGCGGGAAAAGTATCATACAAATCTTTTCCCATTCCAACATACTGACTGCCTTGGCCTGCAAATAAATAGCTCACCATTTTATAACACAAGCGCCCCAGACAAGACCTGCACCAAAAGCATCCAGCAAGACTATGTCGCCTTTTTTAATACGACCTTCTTTTTTTGCCTCACAGAGTGCGGTTGCAGTAGAAGCTGAAGACATGTTTCCATATTTTGCTATATTAAGGTAGATTTTTTCTTCGGGAAGTTTAAGTTTTCTTGCCATTGCCATAATAATACGGATATTTGCCTGATGCGGAATAACCAAATCTATATCCTTACACTCTAAGCCGGCTTTCTTCAAAGCAATTTGCGCTGCTTCAGACATTAGAGTAACTGCTAACTTAAATAATTCATTGCCTTGCATTTTTATATAATGCATTCGGTTATCAATGGTCTCTTTGCTTGCCGGAAGCCTTGAGCCGCCAGCCGGAATATAAAGCAGGTCCTTTTTTGACCCATCACTGCCCAGATAAGAAGAAAGGATTCCTCCTGATCTAACTTCAGACAAAACAGCTGCCCCTGCGCCGTCTCCGAACAAGACACAAGTGTTCCTGTCTTTCCAGTCAGTAACCGAAGACAATACTTCTACCCCGACAACTAAAATTTTCTTATAACTCCCGCTCTCAATAAACTGTTTGGCAATAGTAACCGCATAAACAAACCCGGCACAAGCTGCGCTGATATCAAAACAAGCTGCTTTCTTAGCGCCAATCGCGTTTTGCACCAAACAGGAAACCGACGGAAACGGCATATCGCCTGTGATAGAAGCAACAATGATTAAATCTAAATCTTCAGGTTTAAGGCGGGCATCTTCCAAGGCCTGATAGCTAGCTTTAATAGCAAGGTCGCTTGCCGCCTCATTCTTTGCAACCAAGCGCCTTTGTTTAATACCAGTACGAGTAGTAATCCACTCATCAGAAGTATCCACCATCTTTTCAAGATCCTTATTAGTCAGGACCTTTTTTGGTAAATACTCTCCAACTCCGATAATACCTACTTTTTTCATGGCTAATTAAGCTCCTTACCACTCACAAATTTATTGTGATTTGATTGCTTCTGAAATTTTTTCTGTAAATTTACGCTCTACTTCTTCTTTGGCAACCCGGACAGCATTTTTAATCGCACTGACATTTGAACGGCCGTGGCCGATAATTACTACACCATTAACGCCCAACAGAGGCGCTCCGCCATATTCAGAATAATCTAACTGCTTTTTTAGGCGCTTAAAACTGGGGATCAAAAAGAAAATACCAATTCTACCTAACATAGAACTAAGCAGATTGCGTTTTAAAAATGTCGTCATGGTTTCAACCACGCTCTCAGTTACTTTTAGAGCAACATTACCGACAAAACCATCGCAAAGAATTATATCGCTCTTGCCGGAAAACAAATCCTTACCTTCAACATTGCCGATAAAATTAAGGTGGCTTTTTTCCAGAAGCTCATACGCTTCTTTAATAAACTCCGTGCCCTTGCTTTCTTCTTCTCCAACGTTTAATATACCCACCGTCGGGTCAGGCTTATTTAAGATATTACGGAAATATGCATCGGACATAATGCCATACTGCAGAAGCTGGCTGGGTTTTGGGTCAATATTTGCACCCACGTCAATTATAATTGATATGCCTTTTAAGGTAGGAGTAATAATTGCAATGCCCGGCCGCTCAATCCCCGGCAATAACCCTAGCCCAAGGGTAGCTGCGCAGACAACAGCACCGGTATTACCGGCGCTAAAGAAAGCGTCTGCCTTCTGCTGTTTAACCAGATTTAAACCAACCACAATTGAAGAATTGCGTTTTCTGCGCACGCTGGTAGCCGCAGGTTCATGCATTTCAATTACCTCAGCAGAAGGGTGGATATGGATCTTGTTGCCGGCATACTTGTTTTTCTTTAACTGCTCAGCTATTTCAGGCTCATTACCAACTAACACCACTTCTGTTTCATACTCGTTAACTGCCTGAATAACTCCCTTAATTACTACTTCGGGGCCGTGATCGCCCCCCATGGCATCTACGACAATTTTCATATTTTTTAATTGGTTAATTTGTTAATTGCTTAATTGGTCTACTCACCACTCACCAATTAACCACTCACTAATTAACGGCCTTTCTTTTTCTTTTCTTTAATTTCAATTTCTACAACCTGCCTGCCGTCATAATATCCGCAAACTGCGCAAACATTATGAGGTTTCCTGGGCTGCTTACATTGAGGGCACAAAACGAGGTTAGTCTTGGTTAATTTCCAATGCGTGCGTCGCTTTCTCCCGCGCGCCTTGGAATGTCTTTGTTTTGGTAGTGGCACTTTTAACTCCTTTCAATAATCATTAAGCACATTTGCATTTTTCTTTATTCAAATCCGCCCCGCATTTAACACAAAGCCCTTTACAATCAGGTTTACATAAAGGCTTAAGCGGAGAATACAATATCAATTCCTGCCTTAAATCCGGGTCTAAATCAATTACCAGTTCATTTTTTTCAACCGGATAATTAAGTTGAATATTTTTATCAAGGTCAAATCTTAAATCTTCAAGACAACGAGAACAACTTGTCTCTAAAGAAGCTTTTAAAGTTAAATCAACCGTAACTACGTTTGTAATCTTATATGCATGCCCTTCTAAATGTATCGGGCCACGGAACCTGATGATCTCTGTATCTAAATCCAAGGCCTGAGGCATGATATCCTCAGCCAGCCGCATCCCTTCAAGAGTAATTTTATTTATTTCAATCTTCACAGCTATTTTCCCAGTTTATTCTTAAGCGAGGATTCTACAAAATCAGGAACAAAGCTGGAAATATCAGCGCCCATAGAAGCCACTTCCTTTAAGAGCTTTGAAGAAAGATAACTGTAAGATTCCTGCGGCATCATAAAAATAGTTTCAATGTCCGGTGCGATTTTACGGTTAGTCAGCGCCATTTGAAATTCATATTCAAAATCAGAAAGCATGCGTAGGCCTCGGATTATTACCTTTGCCTTACGCTTACGCGCAAAATCAACCACCAGCCCGTTAAAATCACATACCTCAACAGATTTAAAATCCCTGGTCGCTTTTTTTAACAAACCCACTCTTTCATTAACATCAAAAAGAGGTTTCTTATGCGGATTGTGCGCAACCCCTATAATAACCTCAGAAAACACTTCCTGGGCGCGCTTAATTATATCAATATGACCGTAAGTAACTGGGTCAAAAGTCCCTGGATATATGGCTATTTGGCACATTTTTTATAAAATGAAAGCAGGGTATCTGAGTATTTTGCCTCTTTGAACCTGACCAGTTTATCCTGCTCTTGCGGTAAGGCGTCTTTCTTAAAATGCTCAACTATAATAAAACCATTGGGCGATAATATATCATAAGCCCCCAGGGTTTGCAAGGTTTTTTTTGCCCCCACACCAATTGGGAAAATATCCGTAGCGATAGACCAATTGGTGTGGGGGTTAGAATACGGGGGATCCATAAAAATAAGGTCAAAAACCTTGCCTTGAGTATGAAAAGTCTTTACTGCCTTATCTACATCCTGAGAAAATAGGATACTCTCATCCAGCTTCAAAAGCTCAATATTCTTCTTTATTACAGATATGCAGGCACGGTTTTGCTCTACTAAAACCAGTTCTCCCGCTCCTCTTGACACAGCCTCAAAGCCCACTGCTCCGGAACCGGCAAAAAGCTCCAAAAAAGACAATCCTTCAATATCCCCCAAAATATCAAACAGGGCTTTTCTCACCTTGTCTTGTGTCGGACGGATTCCCTCTGGCATCAAAATGTGCATCCTCTTATATATTCCTGTAGTAATCCTTATCATAAGCCTAACCCACCATTACTAATTTCTCATATTCCGGGAACCTTTGTAATAATTTTTCCTTTAAAGCCAAGTTTTGCCTTTGCTCCAAACGCTCATCATGTTCTAAAAGCTTGATTGCTTCCTCGCGCGAGCGCTTTAACAATTGCATCTGCACCAAAGGGTTCCCGATCTTTAATTCAGTCAAACCATGCTGCCGGCTGCCGAAAAACTCACCCGGCCCGCGAATTTTTAAATCCTCCTCGGCAATCTTAAAACCGTCGCTATATTGCACCATTGCCTGGATACGTGCCATAGCCTCCTGCCCCTGAGCATCAGAAACAAGCATGCAAAAAGATTGCTTTTCTCCTCGGCCCACCCGCCCTCGTAGTTGATGCAGCTGGCTTAAACCAAACCTGTGCGCCTCTTCTACCACCATACAGGTAGCATTAGGATTATCAATACCAACTTCTAAAACTGTTGTAGAAACCAAAGCATCCAGCTCTTTATTTTTAAACTTAAACATAATCTCGTCCTGCTCCTGCTGTTTAAGCCTGCCATGAATTAAGCCTAACTTAAATTCCTTAAATACACCTGCGCTTAATTGCTGATACATTTCTTTGGCCCCGTCCATATCAAGCGCGAACGACTCTTCAATAACCGGATAAACAATATACGCCTGGCTGCCTTGTTTAAGCTCGGCCTCAACTAATTCATAAGCCTTTAAGCGCTGTTTCTTAGTAAAATACATGGTCTTAACCGGCTGCCTTCCCGGAGGAAGCTCATCAATAATTGAAATATCCAGATCTCCATAAATGGTAATTGCCAGGGTGCGCGGAATAGGGGTAGCGGTCATGATCAGGCAATCGGGGTTAATACCCTTTTGCGGTAAAAGTGCGCGCTGCCCGACTCCAAACTTATGCTGTTCATCAATAACCACCAATCCCAAGTTTTTAAACTGTACATCTTCCTCTAAGAGCGCGTGCGTGCCGATCAATATATCTATTTGGCCTTCTTTTAATGCACGATGAATCTTTTGCTTCTCCTTTTTGTCTAAGCTGCTCACCAATAAACCTGCTTTTGCCTCTTTCATTAAACTGCCGATTTTCTCAAAGTGCTGCCTGGCCAGAATTTCCGTCGGCACCATAAAAGCTGTTTGATAACCTCCCTGCCAAGCAACCGCAGCAGCGATCAGGGCAACTATGGTTTTCCCTGAACCAACATCGCCCTGCAGGAGCCTTTGCATCGCAGCCTGCCCGGACATATCTTTTTTTATTTCATCTACCACCTTAAGCTGCGATTTGGTCAAGACAAACGGCATATGTGCTAAGAAATCATCCAGCAAATCCCCTTTTACTTTATGCACAATACCTTTCTTTTCTTTTCTCTTGAACTTTCTTAAAACAAGCGGGATCTGAAAAAGAAAAAATTCTTCAAAAGCAAGCCGCTCGTACGCCTGTTTCTGGATCTTTAAATCAACGGGGAAATGGATATTCAACAAACTCTGCGCCAAATTAAGCAAATTATTACGCTGCCTGATATCATAAGCAAGGCAATCAATAATCTGTGAAACATGGCTATCAAGCGATTGTTTAATCAGCCTGCGAAAATACCTCTGAGAGAAACCTTCGGGCAGGGAATAAACAGGGACAATCCTTCCTGCGCTTAGCGGCTCATCTTCATCTGATATAATCTCAAACTCCGGGTTATTCATCTGCAAACCATTCTGCCTTAGTTCCGGCTTGCCGTGAAGGATCAGTTTTACACCCGGCTTTAAATAATTCTTTAAATACGGACGGTTAAACCAAACACAGGAAATCCGCGCGCTATCATCCTTTACAAACGCCTCAGTAATGCTAAAAGACCTTCTGCGCCATGAATTTCGCTGCCCGCCTGCAATTATTTCAGCTTTTATAGTCTGGACTTGGCCTTCCTTGAGGCCTTTAATTAAAACAAAGTTTGTGCGATCTTCATACCGGCGGGGGAAATAATACAGCAGGTCCTCAATGCTATTAATTCCAAGTTTGGAAAATTTATCCGCTCTTTTTGGCCCGATGCCTTTTAAGTATTGAATAGGGCTTTGAAGGGTGCTTTTCATAAAAGCTATAATGTATACTGCGGCTCACGTGGGCCGGAAGGAATATTTCTCTGGGGGGCTGACTTTGTTTTAGGTGGCATAACCGGCTTATTTTTTCCCTGCGTCACCTCTATCTCAAAAGGCTTTGATTCATAAACCCTGCTTCCGATTTTAAGCTTGCTTGGTTCAATTTTAAGTTTTCCCGTAGAATAAGGAACCAAAACATAAGCATAAACTAAAATCCTCTTAAATCCATTTTTTGCAAACGAAGTTGTAGAAGATTGGGCATTGGAAATGACCCTAAAACCTCCAAACTTTGGCAACTCCGGAGCGGGAACTTTTTTCTCGTCAGAAATTACAACAATTTTATAGGTAAGCGCATCATCAGTGGATAATTTTGTTTTATCAACTTCGGCTTTAACGGAAGTTTCGGCAAACGCTGTTACTGCAGAAAACAAAATTGCAGCAATTGTAAAAAAGAAAAACCTATTCTTCATTTTTTTTAGTTTCAGAACCAGAGCTGTTGCCAGTAGTAGACTTATCTTTTTCTTCTTTCTTTTCTTTCAATTCGGACTGAGCCCTCATATCTTCATCAGGATTTATATCAATCCACTCACCTGAATAAGGATTATATCTTGGCTTATCCGCTTCCTGTTCATATGTCCAATCTTCCCGGTACGGATTATATTTTATGTTTTTTTCACCGGGTACAGTCTGCCATTCACCTGAATAAGGATTGGTCTTGGGCTTATCGCTTTCCTGGCGGTATGTCCAATCTTCGTTATACTGGTTCTTCTTCATTTCCTCGCAGAATCCAAGGCCGGCAAATAAAACCAAAATTATCGTAAATACTGTTATTTTACTCATATCCTTCCTCCTATTATAATTATACACTATTTAAGCACAACTTTAAACCTAATTTTATCGTCGCGTTGGGAGTAGATATTGTCATTCCCGCGAAAGCGGGCATCCAGGCGTTCCCGTGGCTGGATTCCCGCATACGCGGGAATGACTTACCATAAGATCACCATTAACCTTTGATATTTTGTGTAAAATAACCTCCGGTTAGAGCGTCTAACGAAGCAGTCAATTCCTGAAGCCTGAGCTCTTTTTCAATCCTGCGCTTTTTATCTTCAATAGCCAGATTATTCAATTCAATCTTTACGCGCATGCGCTCAAAATAAGTTTTAGTTACCTCATCTAAAATATCATCCCGCAATTGCACCATCAAACGCGACCTTGTATCAATTGAAGTCTGATCATTATTCCAGATTAGCTCGCTTAGATCCCAGCTTAAAGTAACATCCCATTCTATGGCATCGTTACCGCGCCTTAAGATATCATCTTCAGGCTTGGTAGTAGACCCTCCCTCCCAATGCCAAAGATCGGTTACATTACGGCCAACTCCTGCGCTTACCTGCGGCATAATCGCCTTCTTTGCCGCCTGCTTTCTCCATTTTATTATTTTATTTGGCTCTACCTCTGCATATTTTATCGCTGCCTTTTGCACATCTCCAATCCTTGGCTCTCCCTCGCTATAAAAAACCAAAGGATTCCCCGGTTTATAATTAACAAAATTATCAAGGCCGGCCTTAAACAACCCTTTTTCGCAAGCAGCGTATAAGTTACGTTTATTATCATGCGCCAGAAATCTCACTTCTCCTGCAGACAAGCCAAAAGACAACTCTTTCCAACGCTCATTCTTATATTCAAAAATACCTGATCTTGCTGCTGCATAAAGATTAGAATTTTCGTCCATGAAAATAAAACTGACTTCCTTATTTATTAAACCGTAATCCGACAACAAATACCAGGTATTCCCCTGATCGCTGCTTTTATACACCCCTTTATCAGAAGATAAATATAGGTAAGCATGATTATTAGGATCAAGGCAAATATAGCGCACTCCTGAATAACGCTTTTCTTCATCATGATCATCCTCTGGATTATCGTCTTCATTGCCATTTTCTACGGGGTGCGCAACAAAAACTCTCTCCCAATCATTGCCGTTATTTTTAGTCCTGAACACACCGTCAACACCGGCAACATAGATATTCTTTTCATCACGAAAGCTTTGCGCAATTGTTAAAATACGGTTTGTCCCGATTTTACCAATTTCTTTATGCCAGGTGCGCCCTTTATCCTGGCTGTAAAATAAACCTGCTTTTGTGCCTAAGAAAATATTTATGCCGGTAGCAACCACTGCTGTACATTCTGCCTCTGCCGAGCTTTTTCCTTTAAAAATTCTTTCCCAGCGCCTGCCTTGATTATTGCTTACATACAAACCATTGCCGGTGGCAGCATAAAGAATATTTTTGTTTGAGTTGTCAAAAGAAATAAAATTTACATTTGTATCCTGCCCCTTGACCCTTAAAATACTACGCCAGATCTTTCCACCATCTTCAGTTTTTAGCACTTCACGGTTAGTTCCTGAATAAATCAACTGCGGATTGGCATCATCAACTAAGACTGACCTAAAATTCAGATTCCCTCCGCTAATATCTTCCCACTCCAAACCCTGGCCCAAGACATGCAGAAAAACCCCTAAGAAAACTGCGCCAAAAAACAAAACCTTCTTCTTCATTTTGCCACCTCCTATACTAATAGACACAGGAAGTAGCAAAATCTAACAAAAATTTCTTGAATTATTTATTTGCTTTTTACTTCAATAACCGTAGTTGCGGTGGCGGTATTGCCGCGGTTATCAGTAACGGTAAGTGTAACGGGGAAATTTCTGGAGCCATAGCTAACGCTCCAGTAGGTATTAACGAAGTCTTTTTTATTAGAGGTGGTGCCGTCGCCAAAATCCCACTGATAGGCGATTATTCTTGAACCGCGGGAATGGGATTTATGCCCATAAAATTTAACTCTCAAAGGAGAATAACCTTTTGCAGGCTTAGCAATGATTATGGCTACCGGAGGCTGTGCCTGCGGTTTTACTTTTTCTTTGGTTATCTTCGGCGCTTCAACTTTTCTTACTGTAACTTCAAGAACAGGCTCTGGTTTCTCAACAACCTGAGGAGATGTTTCTACCTTTTCTACCATAGCTGGCTCTGCTGTAGCCTTCTCTGTCAAAGCAGGTTCTGTTGTAATCTTTTCTGCCGGAGTAGATTCTGTTACAATTATTTCTTCCTGCGCAGGCCCTGCAACAGGCTCTTTAGCAGGCTCTGTTACAATTTTCTCTGCCTGGACAACAGGCACTGCTGTAACTTTTTCTTCAACAACAGGCTCAACTACAGATTTTTCAACTTCAGCAGGTTTTGCTTCAGTTACCACTGAAGCATTTACATCAAGGTTTGCCTCTGTGCTTGCCTTTGGTTCTTCTATCTCCTCTTTAACAACAGTTGTTTTTTCTCCTTCGGCTAATGCAACCTTTACTTCTTCAACTTTGGTCTCCACAACTTCAGGCTCTTTAGCTAAAACCGGTTCCTTTGCCAAATCCTTCTCTATGTAAGCATTGAGTTCATCTCGCACGGCTTTTTTGCGCGCCAGTTCAGCAGCAAGACGTTCATTTTGTTCCTTATCAACTTCTTTGCGGTATTTAGGATCATGCTCATATTTATAATTAGAATAATAAAGATAAGGCAGGTGGAAGAATCCTCCGATAAATTGCACGATGGCAATAGGAGGATTTAAGAAAACTTCTTTAAACCTACCCTCCATCTCACCCATCTTTTTATAATAAGCCTCAACAGTATCTCTACGACGATAGAAACGCTCAACTGCAAGCTTCAGGTCCGAAGGCACAGTGTTGTTTTTTCCTACTGTATAATCTACAATAGGCTGGCCGCTTCTTTCAACCACATAACCTTTATTATAAGGAGGCTGGCCTGTTTGAAACCTGTAAGTGGCGCACCCGGATAAAGTTAATACTGCTAATAATATCGCTGCAAATCTTTTCACTGATTAAGCTCCTTTTAGCCAAACACAACTTAGATAATCATACTACCCGATATTGAATCTGTCAAATTTATTTTCCGTGAAGTTTTCCTGTTTGTTTTGTCAAACACAGATCCTTCACTCGCCGTGCTCGTTCAGAATGACTCAGCAATTAAACTAACGCAACTAAGAAAGACGGCATATAAGAACAACTGTCCTGTCTTGATTCGAGCAGCACGTTAGAAAACTCTTGCTCTTCCCCGACTAAAAGTCGGGGAAGAGCAAGAGTTTTCGCCCGAGTGCAGCCCCGCCACGCTGGGGCGGGGCAAACGGTGCTGCGAGAACAAGACAGGACAGAATCCTTATTTCTATCGCTAATAAACCGGATTGTTTAACGCCAGAAGTTCTTTCTTAATTTCCTGATACATTGATTCATCAATTGCCTTATAAATTTCCTGCGCCTGGCGCCAGTATTCCCTTACCTTGTTTTTCTTTCCCATTTTCTTATACAACAGGCCAAGGTTGTAATATGCTCCGGCAAGTTCCGGCCGTGCATTGATCTCTTTGGACATATTTGATGAGCGCATAAAATATTTCTCAGCCTCGCTCCAATTATCCATCTCCACATACAATTCTCCGATCATGTTGTAGTCACATGCCAGGCCAACTTTATTATTCTGCCTTTCATCAATCTTAAGGCCTTGCATATAACTATCCAGCGCCTTTTGAAATTGTTTCTGGGCAACATAAATCTCCCCCAAATTAAAATAATAATCGTTTAGCTCGTTTTTCAACTTAAGCTTCTCAAATAACCTGCGGCTCTTATCATAGAATTCTTTTGCGCTTTCGTAATCATTCTTGTTAATAAAAACAAGCCCCATGTCAAAATAATCGCAAGCCAAATTATATTTATGTTCATAGGCATGCTGCCGCGAACGGTTGATCTCAGAGCTTTTCGTCAGTAATTCAAGTGCCTTATCATCATTCTTTTTATCAATGTACCAAACGGCTAACTTACGCAATGCTCGCGCCTCATTTAATTTATCTTTATTTTGCCGGCTCAAATTAATAGCCTTGTCATAATACTCAAACGCCTTTGCATATTCCCCTTGCAAATGATAATTCCACCCGATTTCAGTAAAACTTGCCGCCAAATGCCGCTTATCATTTTTCTTCTCGCTAAAACGCGCATACTCAAAATAATACTTCAGGGCATTTTCACGGTCTCCGCTGCGCTGATAGGCTTCTGCTAAAACCGGGTACGCCGCCAGAAAATCAGGATCCTTAGATGTAATCTTGTTACCTAAAGCAATTACCCCCTTATTATCACCAACGGAAAACATCTTTTTTGATTGCGCAAGCAAAAAATAGTTATTCGGATTTTTGCTGGGCAGCCAAAAATACAGAAAAACTCCCAGAAAAATTAAGAGAAAACCGGCAGAAACCGCGCCAATAACCTTTTTTGGCAAACGAAAAGTTATTTTAGGCCTTTTAGGCTCGGCCTTTGCCTGAGATTTAAAAAAAACAAAACCCGGATTCCCATAAAGCAGGTGGCTGGCCCAATGAATAGACATGATCCCGCGGTCTTTAATTAATTTAATCCGCGCCAGGCGCAGACTCTCTCCGATGGGCTTGCCGAAAACCAGATGAGAATAGAATTCCTGCGCAAAACTAAGGCTTGCCGTATCTTCAATCCTGCGGATCGTGCCGATATAATGCCTTACCCCGGAGAGTAAGAACGCCGCAGCTAAACTGTATGCTTTCTTCTGATAATCAGCCTCAGGAAGGCTTGCCCCCGGGAAAGCAGAATGACAGGCATTAGAAAATATTAATGACGGAAGCTGCACATCCGGCCCGATACCCAAGATATCCTGCACTGTAAACCTGCCGTCGGAAAGCACCCAGCCGCTTGCCGAAGGATTGGATTCCTCATATTCACAGTGTCCGGCAAAATGCATAATGTCATAATCCTGCAGGTTCTTCTTTACATAAAGCCTGTTAATCAGAGTTGATTTAAAATCAATGCGCACATTATTTCTTTTTCGCTCAAACTGATTCTTAATGTTCAGGCCCTCAATATAAGCTGATTTTAGGTCATTGGTGGGATTTGCCAAAATAAGCATCTTTGGCGCAGAGGAAAAACTGCGGTATTGCACAGGAGAATTTTCAGACTTAGTGCGCACCACACGGCCAAGATTAAAATTTAAGCACAGGAAATTTGTCCCGTCATAAAGAAGCTCCCAGGGAATATTCACCAGCTCTTCATCAATTGACAAAACTAAATCAAAGATACCTGAGTTCTTCAGCTTCTCTTTTATCTGCCGGCTAAATAAATGGCTCCATAATAAACTTCCGACTTTTGTCAATTGCTTCAGCGCATCCGGATCCAAATTTCCGTTTCTGTCTACTTTATTCAACGCTACGGCCAACTCTGAACAAAGGCTATCAATTTCAGTAAACAAAACATGCACATTGGCATAATGCCGAAGCGTAGAAACAAAATCATCAGCCTCAAAAAGGCCCATCTTAAGGCCGGAATCCTGCCTGAATATTTCAAGGATTAATGCTTTTTCTTTTTGCATTTGGCTTAGGCCTTTACATCCAGCAGAATAGAAGCGAGCCTTTCTTCAATGCTGGAAACCTCAACCTTATAAACACCCAATTCCACATGTTCAAAAACAACCGAGCCGGAATTTGCAAGGCACGACTCCATTTCTAATCCATCTTTAATTAAGGTTATTCTTAAATCTTTAAGCACCTGCTGTGTCTGCCTGTTCTTTGCCACAATTATAAGATTAAACGTATTTTTATCTTTATTCTCTACTTTTACCTCTACTCTTATGTCACCAAAATCCTTTAAAATAACAACTTCATCTTTAAAATCCTTTATTTCCCTGCTGCGTAAAACAGGAGCGGGGATCAATTCAAGCCCAACTAAGCAATCGCCGTTAGTATTAATCACCTCAAGCATTTTCTCTTTTAACCGCAAGGCTATCTCAAGAAAAGAAACTTTTTTCTGCGCCAAGATCAACTCTTTTAATTCAGCAAGGCCAGCTGCCGGAACATCTAATTTCTCAATTGGAAAAACTGGAAAATTAGATGCAAAATTATCCATGCAATCGCTGCAGCTTAATAAATGCGCCTTAACATGCTCAGACTCATCCTTAGATAATCCCCCCTCCAAAAAAGACGCCAGCCTTTCTTCTCCCGGATGCTCATTTTCATAAACATGCACATCAGCTTTGTATTTTTTATAAACATGCTTAACAAGCTTATCCATTTTGTCCTGCATAATCTATACCCTCCCTACTATAATAGACACATAAAAACTAAAAATCTAACATAAAACCTTTGCTTTTAAAGCAATCCCTGAGTTTTTCAATGATCCGCGATTTACGCATATCTAAAGCTGACCTGCCCACTTGAAAATAATCCTTCATGTTTTCCATGGGGATACCGCGAAAAATATTCAAATCTATAAACATCTTCTCGTCGTTATTTAAGGCGCGGATACAATCTTTTAAATCATCAAGCTTTTCCTCTTGAGCAAGATAATCATCGCTGGATGCATTTTCATCAGCTATAATCTCTTTTAAGCTTAATTCATCGTCTCTCTGTTCATCCAAAGAAACTTCCGGCTTAATGCGGCGGATATAATTTAAAGTAAAATTAATCGCCACCTGCCTTAGCCAGCTTGCCAAAGAGCAGCCGTTTTTTGCCTTAAAACTTTTGATTTTTTTGTAGTCATCTTTGATCAAAAAATAGAAAAAATCCTGAAAAACATCATGCAGGTACAGGTTGGAATTGTAACCTTTATTATTTAAAACCTGATAAATATAATTGTAAATAAGGCGGGAATATTTCTTTAAGAATTCATCCCAAGAGTTATTGTCCCCTTTAGCGCATTTTTGGGCAAATTCTAAATCTTCCATAACAAATTTATTATACCACTAAAACCCGAAAAACAAAGCGGGCGTTTCCTATAATTAGAAACGCCCGCTTGCTATTTGAGACTAAAAAAACTACTTAAAAAAAGTGTTTCTGATAATAAAAGAAGCAAATACAATAGACACCATAGACATCAGCTTAATTAAAATATTTAAACTAGGCCCGGAAGTATCTTTAAAAGGATCCCCTACTGTATCACCAACTACTCCTGCCTTATGCGCTAAAGAACCTTTGCCCCCATGATGCCCCTCTTCAATGTATTTCTTGGCATTATCCCATGCGCCTCCGGAATTAGCCATCATTACCGCCAAAACAAAACCGCAGACAGTTGCTCCAGTCAATAACCCAGCTACTGCCTCAACACCAATTAAAAGGCCAACCACAATCGGAGCAGCCACTGCCAAAAGCGAAGGCATGATCATTTCTTTCTGGGCCGCAGCCGTTGCAATAGTAACACAACGAGCATAATCAGGCTTGGCTTTTCCTTCCATCAGGCCGGCAATTTCCTTAAATTGCCTGCGCACTTCCACAACGATTTTACCAGCAGCTCGTCCTACTGCGCGCATGGTCATAGAGCAGAAGAAAAATGGAAGCATCCCGCCAAAAAACAAACCTACCAATACATTTGGATTCATTAAGCTTAAAACCATTTCTTTGCCATACAAACCCACCTGATCCCTGAATGCAGCAATTAATGCCAAAGCAGTTAAAGCAGCAGAACCAATGGCAAAACCCTTGCCCGTTGCTGCAGTGGTATTTCCCAAAGAATCCAAGGCATCGGTTCTCTTTCTTACCTCAGGAGGCAGATGCGACATCTCTGCGTTTCCGCCGGCATTATCCGCAACCGGACCATAAGCATCAGTGGCCAAGGTAATCCCCAAAGTAGAAAGCATGCCTACTGCAGAAATAGCTATACCGTAGAGGCCAGAGTTAAAATTAGCTGCACCACCTGATAAAAAGTAGCTGGCCAAAATAGCAATACCCACAATCAACACAGGTAAAGCTGTAGACATCATCCCAACAGCAAGACCTCCGATAATTACTGTTGCAGGCCCTGTAACTGACTGATCCGCAATAAAGCGCGTAGGCTTAAATCCGCTTGAAGTATAATATTCTGTGCACAAACCAATTAAAACACCGGCCAATAAGCCTGTAAGCACTGACCAATAAACGCCCATATGTTCAACACCCAAGGTGGCCTTGATCAAGAAAAAAGATATCACAGCCACAATAAAAGAACTGGCAAACACGCCTTTACGAAGCGCAGCTAACAAGGCACTTTGACTTGCGTCTTCTTTGCTTTTCACAAAGAACGTCCCGATAATTGAAGCAACTACGCCTACTGCTGCCATAACCATAGGAACAGTTACACCGGCAACACCTAATCCGGCAGCAACACCAAGTGCAGAAGTAGCCACAATAGAACCGACATAAGACTCATACAAATCAGCGCCCATCCCAGCCACATCGCCGACATTATCACCGACATTATCAGCGATAACTGCAGGATTACGCGGGTCATCTTCAGGAATACCTGCTTCAACTTTCCCCACCAAATCAGCGCCTACATCCGCAGCCTTGGTAAAAATACCTCCGCCGACCCTGGCAAACAATGCCTGAGAGCTGGCCCCCATACCAAAACAAAGCATAGTGGATGTAATTGCAGCTATTTTATCTGTCCCCAATGGAATCGGATGACAGGAATAATACCAGTTTAAAAAATAATACCAGATACTTAAATCCAATAAACCAAGCCCTACCACAGTAAGCCCCATAACTGCGCCGCTTGAAAAAGCTACGCGTAAACCTGAATTAAGGCTTTTCATTGCTGCTGCAGCTGTGCGATTTGAAGATTGAGTAGCTATGTTCATTCCGATAAACCCGGAAAGCCCTGAGAACAACCCGCCGGTAAGAAACGCAAAAGGAACAAAAATAACCAAATAATTCTTCACTGCCATGAACATCAAAATACAAAACACTGCCACAAAAAATAAAGCGACCCCAACATACTGGCGTTTTAAATATGCCTGTGCGCCAATTCGCACTGCCTGCGCGATTTCTTTCATCCGGTCCGTACCCTGATCCATCTTCAAAACACTAAGAGCAAGGTAAAAAGCAAACGAAAGCGCAAGAATTGAACCTATTGGAGCCAAAATCAGTAAATCAAAACCAAACATTTTTACATCCTCCTTCTTTTTTTTAAAATATACTGCGCGAAATAGGGATTACTTTAACACAAAAGAAAACAATGTCAATTATTTTCTATGTCCTCAACAACCTTGCCTTCCACATCCACAACATTATTGCGCTTTTGAGCATATGAGTGCAGCCTGCGGCTGAATATATAGGAATTTATGATAAATAATATAATAAAACCTGCCTCCAGCAAAAACCAAGCAGCCGGCTTAAGGAACAACCAACCAAAAAATAAATTAAACATAATTAACAAAGGCAACAGGCAGCCACTTTGGCTAACTAAAAATAAAGATTTATTATGCATAAACGGCTGGGTTTTCATTTAGAACAGGAAATCTTCTGGCGGATTTGCTCAGGGATAGGTTTTGGCTTGAGGCTTGAATCAACACAGACAAGGATTGTCTTTGCTTTTGACACAAGCTGCTTGTTTTGATTTATCAAATCATATTCAAAATTAATACGTACTCCGCTTGTCTCAGAAACACGGGTAACGATTTCTAAAACATCACCGTAAAAAGACGGGAATTTATAATCTATTTCCTGCCGGGCAACTACAAAAAGAGTGCCTTGTGCCGCTAAGTCCTTGACTAACACACCTTTTTCTTCAAGAAAATCCGTGCGCGCTTCTTCCAGGAAAGAAAGATAATTCCCGTAATAAACCACACCCCCGCAATCCGTGTGGTGATAATAAATCCTCTTTTTAATACTCATTCCTATTTCTTGTTTTTATTAAGCTTGATCTTTACCAGGTCAAGCGCTGCTTTTAAAGAAGCCTGCGTATCAGAATATGCGCTTAGCTTGGGAATAAAAGCGCTGACATCATACTTTTCTATACCCTTGATTGCCACCATATCCTGAATAACAGTAAGCATGATCACCGGAAGCTTTTTGTCAATTTTACGGACCTCTCTCAAGGTTTCCAAGCCATTCATCTCCGGCATAAGATAATCCAAGACAATAATATCCGGCTTGTCTGTTTTCATCAGCGCCAAGGCCTCTTTTCCGTTTGAGGCAGAATACACATCATAACCCCAAGCCCTGACTCTTTCTGTCAAGACTTCCACAAAATCAGTTTCGTCATCAATTATGAGAACCTTCTTCACATCTGTATTATTCATTTGGCCGTCCCCTAAATTCCATCAAATTTATTTCTTAAAAACTAAAAATGCTTTCTCATTATTACTAGTAGACAAAACTATTTTTGCAGGGCACCCTGCAGTGCAGGCGGTCCCATAAACCTGCTTGATATCAATTCCGGAGGCTGCCAAACTTGAAGTGATCTGACGAAGGGCACCGGATTTATTTTCCAATTCAAGAATAATTATTTCATTTTCTTTGATAGAATTGTAACCAGCTTTTCTTAAGGCATCTCCTGCGCGCAAATTATCGTCGGTAACGATCATTACCTTTGCTTCATTATTGGTAGCATACCCGGCTACAGCTTCAATATTAAGGCCGTGATCAGAAACAATCTTGGACATATCCGCTAAAATCCCGATTTTGTTGATCACAGTTACCACCAACTCCTTGCTCAACTTAACAGTCTTGATCATTTTGACCTCCCTTTGGTGTTTATTTTACCATAACGCTAATTTGACTGCCAGAAGATTTTACCATCATTTTTGTCCAACAACCCCACCACAATATCTACTACACTGGCATCATACTTATTGCCGTATCCTTTTTGCAATTCTTCAATTGCCTTGTTCTTCCCAAGCGCTGCCCGATACGGCCTGTGGCTGGTCATTGACTCTAAAACATCACTGACTGCCAAAATCCGCGCTTCAGTGCAGATATCCCCTTCTTTAATCTTGTGCGGATAACCAGAACCATCAAGCCGCTCATGGTGCTGTTCAATGATCTGGCCCAAAGAAAATGGAAAATCAATATCTCCGATTAACTTGCAGCAATTCTCAACATGCTTCTGTATCAACTGATATTCCAAGTCACTTAACTTACCCGGTTTATTCAAAATATCCAAAGGAATGCTGATCTTTCCCAGATCATGCAGCTCTGCAGCCAGCTTCATTCCTAAAAGCCTGTTCTCATCCCAACCTAAAACTTTGGCAATTTCACCGGCTATTACAGCGACATTCCTGGTGTGCATAGAAGTATAAGGATCGCGCATCTCAAGCGCCCTTCCCAAAACCACTAAGGCATTCATCATCATCTTAAAACGCGAGTGTTCAAGATTCGCATAGGCAGTCATATCGCGGGTAATCCCCATTGTCCCGACGATCTTTCCCTGACGGTCGTAAACAGGAATCTTGGTAGTGATTACCTGATTCCATTCACCGTTAGCAAGCAATGTCCTTTCAATTTTTCCCACAATCGGTTTACCTGTGGTTAAAACAAGATTATCATCCTCAAACATCTGCTGCGCCTGCTGCTTTGGGAAGAAATCAAAGTCAGTTTTTCCGGTGACATCTTCCTGTTTCTTATTCATCCCCTGAAGATAATACTGGTTTACCCGCACAATCCTGTTCAAGTTATCTTTAAAATAAATAGCATCAGGCATATTGTCAAGCGCGCCCTGGAACATATCCCTTTCTAAAGCAATATTTTCTTCCATATCTTTATGAAGCGAAATATCTTCCACCAGGCCCTCAAGGTACTCGTTTTTTGTTCCGCTTTTAGCCTGAAAAGCGCTGATTGCCACCCATATCGGCTTATTGTTTTTCTTTAGCAGGCTGGTTTCAAAAAATTTCACGCGCTTACTTTTCTTGATAGCTCCCAGAAATTTATTCTTTTCATCCACACTGCAAAACAAATCCACAAACTTCTTTTTCATCAGCTGAGCACGGGAAGAATACCCGAGGATTTTTACCAATGACGGGTTAATAAATTCAAAACCCTCATTTTTCCCCAAACAATACTTATAGAAACCTATCCCCAGATAATCAAAAGCCTCTGAACTTAAATTAAACTTATCTTTCATTTCCAAAATTACCCTTTCTGCTCACGCAATATCCCCCTGCAAAGCTTCTCTAATTCTTTTTCCAACTCAATCTTCTGCCGCTGGTTAATAAGTTCATTTTCTTCTTTATCTTCCTTAAAATACCCCTGCACAGCCTGCTGCTTTTGCTTTATAGTAAGGGCCTTGTCTATTGAAAACCTTCTTGCAAAATTAACTGCTGAATATGCCTGATTATTAAAGTTTTGCAGCATATCCTGAAGCTGAACCTCAAAGAACATCATTAATTCGCCCATCTTCAATTCTCCCAGCGAACATTTTAAACGCTTGTCCTTACCGGAAAGAATTCTTCTTTGCTGTTTGATTAAATTTAGAAATAATACTTTTTTCTGTTTTAAAATTTGTTTATATTCTGTAACGGCGGTTTTTCTTACGGCAGGAGCCATGCGCTTAATACTGGTTACAAACTTTCTTAATGCCGCCGATTCGTTTATTGAGAAATCCCGGTAAGTTTTTCTTTGCTGCAATTGCAGGCTTTTCATTCTTGGATTAGCTGCCTGAGCAGGTTTGATAAACAAGGTAAGCGCAAAAAACAAAACTAAGGAAAAAAAAATTCTTCTTTTTAACATAAGATTCCTCCAAACAGAGGCATTATACCTTAACCTGATTTTATTTCAAGGTTATTCAGGATCAATCCGTGCCTTAATAAAACGCGGCCAATATATGCGGACATCACTTGATAATTTGTCCATATCAGTAGAGTTACAAACATAAGTAATAATTAAATCTTCTTTCTTTAAAGAAAGCTCTGGATGCGCCTTGGCAGCATAACAAAAATAACCCTTGTCCCACGCATACTCAGGACATTCATAAATTATCCTTGGTTTGCTCCAGGGGCCAAAAGGCGTAAGTGAAGTTCTGGCAAGCACATTCATAGACATGCTATCCTGGGTATAAACAACAACATATTCTTTTAACTTACGATAATACTGCACGGAGTATTCAGTAGCTATCCCGTTAAAAAGCCCCGAAACCATATTAAGATCAGCCACCCATTCATCTTTGGCAAAAAACCGCCAGTAATTAAAATCTGTAATTTTATCGACAGGGACACGCGCGATTATCATGCTTCTTCCATCGGGACCTTTGGACCAATCCTCGCTGCATCCGTAAATATAAACGAAACCCTCTTCTTTTAAAACAGAGGATCCAAAAAATAAATTTCCCTGGCTTGAAAACTTCCCAAAAGGGATCTTACGCTGGTTAATTATCCATTCATAAGGATTATCAAACGGGTTATCAACCTCGGCTAAAGTCGTGCCGATCAACTTAAAGCCAAGGCTATCCTTCTCCTGGCTCTTATCTACCTGCATAAGGAAAATATATAATTTATTTTCGCTTATAACAGCGCCAAAGGGCCAAAACCATCCTATCCCGTCATCAGGTTTAATAAATGACGTTGAATTTCCATAGCTATCCTTGTTCCAGAAAAATTCAACTGAAGCCTTTTTGGGATTCTTACCGCGCAAAAGGCCGACTGAATTATTAATGACCGCGTCAATTTTACGTTTTCCGGAGGTGATTTCTCCGATACAAGTATCTCCGAAAAACCAAAGCGCTGTATCAGGGCCAAGTGAAACAGAATATGCCCCATCCGCACCGATCCATCCTTTTTCTTTATAAAAGATCTTTTCATATTCAGGTGCCGGCTTAACAGCTTGAGATTTCGCAAATGCAGATAGCGGATAAGAAAGGAAAATAAAAATCAAAACCATAAATTCAATTTTTTGTTTTAAGAAAATTAATATCTGCGTCATTTTAGATCATCTAACCCATACTTTTTCTAAATTTCAGGGTGCTAAGAATAACAACGAATACTCCGATAGCTACAAGCGGCAGGAGTTGCGCCCAAAGAATATCAAGGCCTACGCCTTTTAAAAATATGCTCCTGATCACTACCATAAAATACCGCAACGGATTAAGAAAAGTAAACCACTGGATAACCTGCGGCATATTAATAATAGGATAGGCAAAACCTGAAAGTAAAACCGTCGGCTGGTAAAACAGGAACACAGACATCATTGCTTCCTGCTGGGTTGAAGATATTGTGGAAATAAACAAACCTATCCCCAAAGTAGTAAACAAATATACGCAAGTGGCGAAAAGCAATAAAAGTAAATTCCCTCTTAACGGCACGCCAAACCACAAAACGCCCAATATAGTAATCAGGGTAATCTGGACAAGGGCGATTGCTCCAAAAGGAAGAAGTTTTCCCACAATCAACTCAATCGGTTTTAACGGACTGACAGTCAATTGTTCCATCGTGCCGATTTCCTTCTCTTTAACTATAGCCATAGCAGTCAATAAAAGAGACATCATCGTTACAATGGTAGCAATTACGCCGGGCAAATAATAATTCCTTGAGATAAGGTTCCCATTAAACCATGCGCGATCCTCAAGCCTGACATTGGATATGGCTGCTATCTTACCAACGGCATCTGCCCTTTCTTTAAGAAGCTCATCCTGATAATTACTGATAATTGTGTTGGCATAACCCATAATAACCATGGCTGTGTTTGAATCTGTGCCGTCGTAAGCCATCTGGATATTAGCGTTCTTCCCTGCTTTAAGATTGCGGCCGAACCCGCGGTCAATGCGAATAACCACGCTTGAAAGCCCTTTGTCTAAAACCAGGTTCTGTTCTTTATCGCTATAAATATATCTCTCAGGCACAAAATATTTAGAATAGGTAAACTTGCGTAAAAGCTCACGGCTCTCCTTGGTGTTATCGCGGTCATAAATTGCGGTAGGTATATAATTGATATCTTTGTTTGCGGCATAACCGAAAAGAATTATCTGTATAAGCGGAGTAACAAAAATAACCGTCTTCATTCGCGGATCGCGGAAGATCTGCTTAAACTCTTTGATCAGGATCGCCTTAATTCTCTCAAACATTAAACTCCTTAATTATTTTATCCAACCGAAATCCCGCAAAGCGGGATGGACACCTTAATTATTTTATGCCACCTTCTTTTTAAATTTCCTTATTGAAATGGCAAGCATCACAAAAGCAAACATCAGTAAAAATAAGGCTTCATCCCACATTACATCAATACTATTTCCTTTTAAAAACGAATCTCTCAAGATAATGATATAATATCTCGCCGGAACAAGGTACGTCAGGGCCTGCACTACTTTAGGCATGTTAAAAATCGGATAGATAAAACCTGACAAAAGTAAAGTTGGTATAAGAGTGGTAAGGCTGGCAAGCTGGCTTGCCATTAATTGCGTGCGGGCAACAACAGAAATTAAGATCCCTTGTGAAAGCGCTCCGGTTAAAAAAAGCGAACTTAAAATAATAAGCAATATGTAACTCCCCCTAAAAGGCACGCCAAACAGAACCTCTCCCATTAAAACTCCGACCATCAGATCAAAAAAACCGATGGCAAAATATGGAATGAATTTGCCGATTACAAGCTCCGGAGCTTTTACCGGCGTAGAGATCAATTGTTCCATGGTCCCTCTTTCCCATTCTTTTGCAATACAAGTAGAAGTAACCAACGCCGCAATGATCATGATGATCATTGCGATAACTCCGGGAACAATGAACCATGTACTGGTAAGCCCCATATTGTACCAGACCCTTGAACTGACACTCAATGTTTTAGGAGGATTTAACCCGACCTGTGTAAAAGTTTTAACCGCAAGTTCAACATTATATTTAGATACCACTGAACGCACATAACCAATGGCAATAGTGGCTGTGTTGGCATCGCTTCCGTCAGCGATTAACTGCAAAGGAGCGGATTTTCCTGATTCAATAAATTGAGAAAAATCTTTTGGAATAACCAAAGCCAAAAGCACTTCGCCGCTGTTAATCTTATGTTCAATCTCGCGGTAATTATCAGTATAGCCGACGATCTTAAAATATTTTGAATTCTTGAAATTAAGCAGAAAATCCCTGGTAAGTTTTGATGACTGGTCCTGGTTCCAGACAATGGTGCGCACATGGTCAATATCCAAAGACAAGCCGTAGCCAAAAATTATTAACAAAAATATGGGGATACCCAGCGCCATTGCCAGCGAGCGCGGGTCGCGCCTGATCTGGATAAATTCCTTCCAAGCTATTGCCTTAATTCTTCTTAGACTCTGTATGATCATAGCTTTCTATGGCTGAAACAAAAACATCTTCAAGGGAAGGAAGGATCTTGTTAACATTAAATTCCCCTGCCCCTTCTTTATTAAGAAATTCCTTAATTGCGGGAATCGCCTTGGCGCTATCATAAACAACTACATGGATCGCCGCCCCAAAAAGCGCGGCTTCCTTAATACCTTCTATCCTGCTGATCCTCTCAAGCCAGCCTTGCGAATTTAAAACTACGATCTCAAGCACCTCATTTTTCATAGACGTTTTCATTTCACCCGGCGTGCCTGCAGCAATAATTGTCCCGCGATAAATTAAAACCATGCGATTGCAATTTTCAGCCTCGTCCATATAGTGGGTGGTTACAAACACGGTTACCCCGCGGCTTGCCAATTCCTTAATAACCGACCAGAAATTAGCGCGGGTTATCGGATCAACTCCTGATGTCGGCTCATCAAGAAATATGATATTTGGCTTATGTAAAAGCGCGCACCCTAAAGCTAAACGTTGCTTCCAACCGCCGGCAAGCGTAGCGGTAAGGCGGGATTCCATCCCTTCCAATCCGGCTGTGTGTATAGCCGCGTCAAAACGTTCTTTTTTTTCCGACGGCGGTATTTTGTATATTCCGCAATAAAAATTAATATTTTCTTCAACAGTCAGATCATTATAAAGAGAGAACTTTTGCGACATGTAACCGATATGCTGCTTAATTTTATACTGCTCTTTGATAATATCATACCCTCCGACCTGCCCGCTCCCTGAGGTAGGAGGGATAATCCCGCAAAGCATCCTGATCGTCGTAGATTTCCCGGCGCCATTAGGCCCTAAGAAACCAAATATCTCCCCCTGTTTAACTTCAAAATCAATCTTGTTAACAGCGGTAAACTGGCCGAATTTCTTTTCAAGCTTCTCTACGCTAACAGCAATACTATTTTGATTCATATTCCTTAATTATAGTAATAAAAGCCTCTTCCAAAGTTTTGGCGTTATATTCTTTCTTAATTCTCTCAGGTGACTCACAACGCAAAAGTTTTCCTTTATGCATCAGGCCCACCCTGCGGCAGCGTTCAGCTTCATCCAGATAACACGTAGAGCAAAATATGGTAACTTTCTCTTTTAGCAGGTCATAAAGAATTTTCCAGAAATCTCTCCGGGAAACCGGATCAACTCCGTTTGTAGGCTCATCAAGAAATAAAACCCTCGGCGTATGGATAAGGGCGCACGCCAAGCCCAGTTTCTGTTTCATCCCTCCGGAAAGCTTGCCTGCAAAACGCGCCTTAAAAGGCAACAACCCTGAAAAACCAAGCAAGCGCTCAATAGACTCCTGGCGCTTATCTTTGGCAACCCCATAAACATCAGCATAAAAATTTATATTCTCCAATACGGTCAATTCTTCGTAAAGCCCAAAACGCTGCGACATATAAGCAATATTCTCTTTAAGAGGCTCAGCTTCTTTTACAGTATGTTTATTATAAACCCATGCCTGCCCGTCTGTAGGCTCAAGGATCCCGGTTAAAAGGCGCATGGTAGTGGTTTTTCCGGCTCCATCAGGGCCGACCAAACCGAAAATTTCCCCCTCTTCCACTTCCAGGTTCAGATCATCTACAGCAACAAGATCTCCGAATTTACGGCTGAGTTTTTCTGTTTTTATGGTAATCATATTAATTAAATGCGGATGGCCGCGGATACAATATTCAGAATGGCCGCGGATTAAAGTTTCATGGCTTATAGCTGATTCATTCAGTACTTATATACGCATCTGCAGGCATGCCGGGTTTTAAATCAAGGCTGGAATTATCCACCCTGACCTTTATGCGATAGACCAACTTAACCCGTTCTATATCGGTCTGAATCTGCTTTGGCGTAAACTCTGCCTGGCTTGAAATAAAAGAAATCCATCCGTTATAAACCTTGTTTGTATAAGTATCTGTCTTGACTTCGGCTTTTTGATTTAATTTAACACGGCCTAAATCTGTTTCATTAATATAAGCGGTAACCCAGATATTATTTAAGTCTATGGCTGTAAAAACAGGCGTGCCCACCTGCACCACTTCACCGGGCAGCGAGCTCTTTACTAAAACATAGCCGTTTAACGGAGAGGCTAACTCAGCAAAGCCCAGGCGGGTTTGGGCAAGATCCAGAGAAGCCTGCAGTTTATCCACATCTGCTTTTGAAGAATCAAAGGTAGTTTTGGCATCATCTCTTTTTTGCACGGAAATGGCCCCTGCCTTTAAAAGATTTTCCGCGCGTTCATAATCTATCCTGGCAAGCTCATGATTATATTGCGCAGCCTTTAATTCACCTAAGGCATTATCCCTTATTTTGGTTAATTCGTCGGTATTAAGGCGCGCCACAATATCGCCTTTTTTGATTACTTCTCCTTCGTCGGTCAATAATTCCAGAATCTGGCCCTCATAACGGAAGGAAATCCTTACATCATCCCCTTCAATGTTTCCTGAAACCTTAACTATTTTTTTAGCGTTTATTTCTTTCTCATAACGTGCAAAGAGAAATCCCGCAGCACCTGCCGCAATAATTATCAGTGCCAGGATTATCAACTTACCTCTTTTCTTCATTTTTTTGCCTCCTCAATATAACTAATCCCTATTGTACGTTCAAGAAATGCCTTGGCCAAAAGATAGTCATAGATCCCCTGCGCCAAATTTTGCTCCACCTGCGCCAGAGAAACCTGCGCATCTAAAACATCCAGGTTTGTGTTAACTCCGTTATCATAACCAACATTAGCGATCCTTAAGGCCTCCCTTGCTTCTTCCACATTATCTTTTTGTGAATCAATAATTGTCTGGGCCTCTTTTAGATCAAGGCATGCCTGGCGGATATTAACGGCGATCTGATCAATAAGGTTTGCCTTATCAAGATTTGACTGTGTATAACGCGCCTTTGCCTCATCCACTTTTGCCTTGGAAGAAAAACCGTCAAAAATCGGCACACTTAACGCAATACCAGCATTCCAGTTATTATGTTTGGTGTTAAACATAGTATTCCAGTTGTTGGAGCGATAAAAATAATTTAAATCGGCAGTTAGCTGCGGACGGTATCCTGCCTTTGCAATGTTAATCGCCCATTTATTAATATCAATACCCAAAGACTTAACCGTCATCTCGGGGGCAGTCAAATATGCCTGGCGCAAAAACTCATCTTCTTTTATTTCAATAAGGCTATAAGTAAATTTATCCCTTGCTTTTGTCTCGGTTTGAATTTTTATACCCAGCGCCTTGTTTAAATCTGCCATAACCAGCCTGATATCATTAACCGAACTGATAAACTGAGGCATTAATTTTGAAACCTGAACACTTGATTGCAAAACATCAAATTTAGAAGACGTCCCCTGTCCAAACTTTGCATTCACGTCTTCATAATGCGATTTGGCCTGGCCTACCAGATCCTGCGCAATACGCTCTGTTTCATAAGCAAGCATCAGCCCGTAATAAAGCCGTTTTGTTTCAAATTCAACATCCAGCTTCTTGGTGCGCAAAGTTTCAGAGCTTACTTTCAGGTTTAATTGCGCCTGCCGGAAGCTTGCAATATTCGCCCCACCATCATAAACAGTCTGGGTTACGCCTATTCCTACAAGATTATCATTCTTATACCCGGTAAAAAGGCCGATATCTTTCTTTGTACCTTGCACAGTGATCGGGCTTACCGCTTCATTATGGGTATAACTATAGTTAGCGTCTACGTTTGGAAGGAATTGGCTACGGGCAGACATGATCCCGGCCTTGGCAAAAGAAATATCCTGTTCACTGATCTGGATATCTTTATTGTTCTTAAAGGCAATGCCAATGGCATCCTGGAGGCTCAGAGAAAATTCTTCATTACTGGGTTCATTACAGAAAAGAAAAGGCGGGAATAATACACTAAATAGCAGAAATAATAAAACAGTTTTCTTCATATGCATATTATTTCTACCATTTTAGGCGGAAAAATCAAGAGAAAACTCTTATTTCTTTACAACTTGCACGACATATTCATTGCCAAAGATCTTTAACACCGAAACGCTATATTGAATTGCAATACGCTTTAAATCCTCAACTGATGATTTGCTTAAAACACAATAAGTTACCCCTTGAGTGCCAAGAAACTGCCTTACATGTTCTTCTGAATCTAAAATAGGCACCGGATGAGGGCTGTAAAGAGAGCTGCCTCCGATACTAAGCATAGCTACGTCCTTGTCAGTATAAAAACGCACACCGCGCATAAATGACTTAGAGCAGATAATTCTCCCTTCAACCTTATAATTATCCAGTAGATACCTGCATGGGTTTTTGCTGGAAATAAAATCCTCGTAATTATTGTGAAAATAAAAAACAAAAAATATTAAAAGCGGGACCTGTATGGCTATTAAATAAAAATTTAACCAGTATTTCTTTTTTATAATTGACACCAGCATCACAATTAATATGAGAGAATACAAAATGATAAAATTATAAAACGGCGTTTTGGAAACGATATATTCTGGATATTTACCCGCCGCAAACAAAAGCCCTGCAGGAAATAATGCAAGCACAACCCACATAATCAATGAAATAAGCTTTATTGGTTTTGTTTTTCCGGAACTGACAACATTACAGAAAAAATCTCCCGATATTACAGCCACCGCAGGGAAAAGCGGAAAAATATAACTTACTAACTTTGAATGTGCAAATTGAAAAGTAACAAAAACAGCCGCTATCCAGCAGGCCAAAAACAGATGTATTGGGTTTTGTTTATCTGCGATAATCCGTTTAAAAAAATAAAAAAATGAGATTACAACAAAAATGCTCCACGGGAACATGCAGGCAATCGTAGAAAAAGGATAGAAATACCACGTGTCATTTGCCGGATGTTCTGCCTCAAAGAATCTGCGAATATGGACATTATAAAAAAATTCGCTGCTAAAGTTATGGCCATATTTATAAATCATTAGCAAGTACCAAGGAACTGACACTAAAAGAAAAACAAAGAATCCACATAAAAAATATTTATTAAACAAGAATTTAATGTCCTTTTTAATCGCTAAAAATAACAATACAGCCATCAGCACCATGGTAAAACCAAGCGGCCCTTTAGCCAAAACTGCCAAGGCAGCAAACAAGAAAAATAAAATTATCCCTCTGGCCTTAAAAACAGGCCTGATATATCCGACAAAAAAAGAAACTAAAGACAAAAGGATCAATACCGCAAAAACCAGGTCAATAAAAACTGTCCGCGCCAGACCAATATATAAACCGGAAGAAATAAGAATTACCGCGCAGGCAAATGCCTTCTTTTTATCCTCATACCCGTAAAGCACCAGAAGATACACGCCAATTGCGCCGAATATCCCGAATAATGCTGCGGGAAAACGAGCGACAAAAGGCAGGGCTCCAAAAATCATGAAACCAATACGCAGCAACCAGTAAAAAAGTACCGGTTTCTCAAATTGAGGCTGGCCGAATAAATAAGGAGTAATCCACTCTTTTTTCTGGATCATCTCCCTCGCGGTCTGCGAATAGAAAACTTCATCAGGATTTGTAAGGCTCAAAATGCTGTTACCCATAATCAGGAAAATATAAGATAGAATTATTAAAAGAAAAATCTGCTTAAAATCAATTTTTATTCCAGTTTGCACTTCTTCCTCCGCTTATATAGTTTTTATTGCTGCTTTTTAAGCTCTTCTTCAAGTTTCTCTATCTTCTTCTTCAACTCTATCATCTTCAATTCTCTTCCGATGGCGGCTTTCTGAAATATTTCTAATTCGCGCAATTTCCGGGACAACTCATCTTCTACTTTTTTACGCGCTGTTATATCCAGAAAAGTGCCGGTCCAAACAATACTGCCGTCTTTTGCATTTAACTTAGGCATAGAACTACCGTGTATCCATTTATTCTCTCCATTTGGCATTTTTATGCGAAACTCCATATTCCATTGCTGCATAGAGCGAGCAGAAGACAATATAGATTCCTGCACAAGCTCTGCGTCATCAGGAATAATTAAGCCCCAGGCTAATGAAAAATCTTTTTTCATCTCTGTTAAACCAAGACCAAACAATTCTTTTGCCCCTGCGCTTAAAAAAATAAAACTCTGCTTGCCGTCTTTAGTTAATTGATACTCATAGACAGCTCCCGGAACATTGTCGGCTATTGATTGAAGGCTTGACTTCTGTTCCTTTAAGAGCTCCTGAGTGCGTTTTATTTTAGTAATATCAACATTAATCTCAGCTACCAACCATTCACCTTTTTCATTTTGAAAAGGTATCGTGGTAACCTGGATCGGACGGTTGCCTTCTCTTGGAAGGACCTCCTCAGTGACCACAGGTTGCTTGGTTAAAAAAGCTAATTTCAAGGTACAGCCCGGGCAAGAGCTGCTGCGTCCGGTAAAATATTCAAAGCACTTCTTGCCTTTAAAATCTCCGTAAACCTTTGCCCAGGTGGGGTCAATATAAACAATATTAAAATCGGAATCAATAATATCTACTCCGGTTTTAGTAACTCCAAGGATAAATTCAATCCTTTTTTGCAATTCTTTCAATTCTTCTGAAGCAGACTTTAACAACTGAATATCCCGGACAATTGCCAAAACTCTTACTTCCGAACCAACCAATATCTTCTTTAGATTAACCTCAACCCAAAACTCCTTTCCTGCTTTATCTTTTGCCAACCATTCAAATATCTGCGGGCCATCGCCTGCTGCTGTTTGCACAAACTTTAAAGCATTATTATGGTCGTAAGGGGGCTTTCCAGAGCTAAGGTCTCCGATTGTTTTTAAACGGATATCCTCTAACGAATAACCGTATAATTGCAGAGTCTTTTGATTGCAATCTAATATTTCACCGTTATCCGGCTTGTGTATAAAGACTGCGTCATTAATTACATCAAATACAGCCCGGTAATTTTCTTCTGAAATCCGCACCGCCTGTTTATCATTATATTCAGTCATTATTTCCTCCGGGATTAAATCTGGATCACTGCTAATATAATTTTCTGCCGGGCAAAACGCGCCAGTTATCAAACAATTGCCTGCACTCTTTGGTTAACTTACTTTTTACAAGCTTGACCCTGCTTTTGCCTAATCGTTTCAACATAGCTGAAGAAATCTTTAATTCGTTAAATCCAATACGCTGGGCATCATGAATGGTTGTGCCAAAAACAACTACTCCTATGCGCGCCCAGTGGATAGCGCTAAAACACATCGGGCATGGTTCAGTGGTTGAGTATATAATACACCCGGACAGGTCAAAACTTTTTATTTTCTTAGAGGCAATTTTGATAGCATTTATTTCAGCATGACAAACAGCATCCTCTTTTAAAACAGTATTCCTCGCCACTGCAAGGATTTTACCGGCTTTAACAATACACGCGCCAAATGGGCCCCCATGCATTAACTTCAGGTTCTTCTTAGCCTCGGAAATTGCTAACTTCATATATTTATCTTCTGGTTTTATCTTCATTTTTCCTGCTTATTTGTCCGGCGCAAAGCCTTTAGCATGCGTTCATAGGCCTCTTGTTGTGTTTTGCCCTCAGTCAAATGGTCAAAACACACTGCCGCATATCCGCAACGGTTTTTAATCTTAAATATATTCACTTTTAAATGCCCGATCTTTTCTTCCATGCAAACAATCCTTCTTTAAGATCCTTCTCTCGCCTTAGGCTCGCTCAGGATAATCTTAGCCGCCATTCTGATTAAAATATGCTACAACTTCCTCGCAACTTTCTTGTTTATAATTGCAAGCATCTTGCGATGAATTTTCGTATTTGATGCAACAATAAAATATTTCTTTGTAAGCGGCACTGTTTCCTCTAAGCTCCCCGTCACCATGCCCCCTGCTTCTTCAACAATTAATTTTCCGGCAGCGAAATCCCAGGGGCTCAATTCAAACTCCCAAAAACCGGCAGCCCTGCCGCAAGCCACGTAACATAAATCAAGGGCAGCAGCTCCGAGCCTGCGCACATCCAGCACATGGCGATAAAGAAAATCTTTAATCGTATCTAAAGTTTGTTCCATTTTTTTTCCGCGATCATAATAAATGCCGGTAATTAACAGCGATTTTTTTAATTCCGAGGCAGAATTAACGCTGATGCGCTTTCCGTTAAGAAACGCCCCCCGGTATTTTTGAGCGTAGAATAACTCATTTCTGGTCACGTCATAAACGGCTGCGGCAATTATTTCATTTCTGAACATTAACGCCACTGAAGCGCAAAAAATCGGAAGTCCGCTTGCAAAATTATTTGTTCCGTCCAAAGGGTCAATGATCCATGTGTATTCTGAACCGGTTTTCCTGTAACGGAATTCTTCGGCAAGAAAATTATGCTGCGGATAATATTTCCTTATTAACGAAACCACTACCCTCTCGGCTTGGGTATCGGCAACGGTCAAAAGGTCAAAGGTTGAGGATTTTGTCTTAATTCTGGGATTACGACAAAAATACTTTTTATGGATTTTACCCGCCTTAAGCGCGGCAAGCTTGGCCAATGCCAGATAATCTGTCATTTATTTAAATTTGCTGTTATATAGACATACTTTAACGGCTTTTGCCCGGCATTCTTAACATTATGCGTAGTTCTCTCCGGGACATAAAGAAAAGTGTTTTCTTTTAAAATAATGGTCTTCTTGCCGTAATAAAAATAACCGCAGCCGGACAAAACAATCAAAATCTCTTCTTTATTTTCAGTAGAATGCTCTCCGACAAGTTCGCCTGGTTTTAAAACCACTAAACCTGAGCGTAAGCCTTGTCTATTCTTAGCATCTCCCAAAAGCCGCTTAAACCTCTTGTTCCCCTTTAATAACTTAAGAAACGGTTTGTTCACTTCTTAACATCCTCCAGATCAAGCCTCCCATATCAAGAACCGTGGTTTGACTTGCGATAAAAAATAAAAACTAAAGGCGACATTGCTAAAACTAATAAACCAATAAGCGAATTCCAGAATGTTACGATTAAAGCTAAAACACATATCCCTATCAGGAATAAACCTGCTTCACGATGAGAACTAACTATGTCTTTATTTACCTCCGGATCCAACAAGCGATGATGTTTTGAAGCGTATAACCAGTGAGCATATAATATCAGGCTGGACAAAAGTATATTTAATTCAAACAAAAATACCGGAATAAATAAATGCCCGTGGTTGCCCAAAAGAAGTGAAGTAAAAGGTAACAGGCAAATTACCATAAACCAAAGAATATTTATAAAAACCAACGCAACATCCGCATGCTTAATAAAATGAAATTGCCAGTGATGCTCAAACCAAAAAACACCCAAAATTAAGAATGTTAAGATATAAATTCCGAAATCATTTTTAAGCGCAAGAAAGAATTTTAAAAGATCTGATTGAGTTAGCGGCCCGTTTAAACTAAACACCTCGCTTAAACCAACCAGGAGAACAGTCATAATAATCGCGAATATCCCGTCAGTTAAAGCCTCAAGCCTTGTAGTTTTAAGTTTCATATGTTCTCCTCATTCTATCGTCCATTATATTTTAATCGGTTCGGTTAAGCAAGAAATTATACTTTTGGCTTAATAGCCGTTCTGCTTCCAAAAGAATCTTCCTTCTCACAAGCGCGCTATCAACAACAGTACACCCTGCCACATCAAAATGCCCTCCGCCGCCGAATTTCTGCGCAAGAGTTGCAACATTGATCAACCCTTTTGACCTTAGGCTAACTCTTAAAAACCCGCGCGGCTTCTGACGAAACAATATAGAAATCAACACATTTTTAATTTGCCTCATCTGGTCTGCTACAGCATCAACATCTTCATCTTTACCGTTAAACTTCTTAAAATCGCTTTGTTTTACAATGGACCAGGCAATTTTACCTTTTCTTAAAAATTTACATCTTGAAAGGCAGATACCTGACAAAATTATTTTCTCTTTTGTGCTCGTCCAATAGATCATCTCAATGAACTTGGAAAAATCTATCCCTGTATCAAAAAGCTTTGCGCAGACCTCAAATGTGAATGCACGTACATTAGGCAAACTGAAAGAATCTGTTTCTACAATTATAGATGTCAGGATATTTTTAGCCATATTCTGTGTCAAAGAGACATTCAATTCTCTCAACAAGCTAAAGACCATCTCTCCTACTGCTCCTGCACGAGTATCCACAAATGCAATGTCTCCAAAGGGAACACGAAACTCATGATGGTCAATTTCTAAGATTTTTTCTGCTCTTTCAAAGACTTTAAATGATTTTCCCAACATCTGCTTTTCATTACAGTCAACCGCTATTGCCAGATCTATTTTCTTATCTAATCTTTTTCTTATGTAGTTTGCTCCGGGTAACATCCTGTATTTCTTAGGCACGCCGTCTTGGCTAAGCATAAAAACTTTTTTTCCCAAAGACTTTAATCCAAAGGCAAGCCCCAACAGAGATCCTATACAGTCGCCATCAGGATTAACATGGCAGGCGATAACTATACTTTTTGCGCTTAAGATAATATTAGCGGCTTTTTTTATTCCGAGATCAGCTGCATCTGCCTTCTTAGAAATTTTTTGGCAAGCTGCAAGACGGTTTAATCCCTTGTTTTCCATAGTAGTTTTGATGATACTCCTCTGCTTTATAAAATTCTTTTTCCGGCGCTATCTCGGTTACTACCGGCCGTTTAAATTTTCCTGACTTCTCTAATTTCTCCTTTGACAGCAAAGCTGCCCTCTCCTGTTCGGACGTATGATAAAAAATCACAGAACGATACTGAGACCCAAGATCAGGGCCCTGCCTGTTCGGAGTAGTTGGGTCGTGAATGTTCCAAAAAACATCAAGTAACTTTTCATAAGAAACTTTTTCAGGATCATATTCTACCCGTACAACTTCTGCATGAGCGGTCCTATCTGTACATACCTGCTTATAGGTAGGGTTTTTTGTGCTTCCTCCCATAAATCCAACAGTAGTATTTACTACGCCTTTAACTTGGCTAAACGCAGCCTCAACTCCCCAAAAACAACCCGCACCAAAAACAGCAATTTGAGTTTTAGCAGCATCATTCTTTGCTAAATTATTTGCAAGCTTCAATGCTGCTGCATTAATACAATAACGTTTTCCTGTCGGCGGCGGGCCATCCTCAAAAACATGACCCAGGTGCGCATCGCAACGCGCGCACAAAACTTCAGCCCGGCACATACCCATGCTATCGTCTGAAACCAGCGTTAAATTAAGTTCTGAAACAGGTTCAAAAAAACTTGGCCAACCAGTGCCGGATTCAAATTTACTTTCATAACGAAACAAATCCGTACCACAGCCGACACATTGATAAATACCAACAGCTCCTTTGGGAGAAAGCGAGCATTGCCCGGAAAACGGCCGCTCAGTGCCTTTAAGCCGGGTAATACGGTACTGTTCGGGGGTAAGCAGCTTTTTCCACTCTGCATCAGTTTTGTAAATCTTCTCAACTTCCTCAACCTTGCCTGTAGCTGCATTAAAAATAGGGATCTTTCCCGAAGCACCGCTACTGTCCTTCATAATACCTCCTGCTAACAAAAATATTGCCAAGGCGTATATTATCTTTTTTAACCTACCCATATTATCCACTCTACTTTACCTCTACTTTAATTTCTTTTCTTAATTTACCGCTAATACTACAATAAGCCTCAACAGAAAGCACGTCGCCATTATTAGCATCAGGAATTAGATAGCTGACTGTCTGGCTTTCATTATTATCTTCTCTGGAAATTTTATGTTCAATTATCTCCTTGCCATTCAAACCAATATCAACTTTTTTGATAAAGTGGCTATCCGGATTACTCGTATTATGCATAATTACCGCATTAAGTATTTTTGTTTTCGGATCAAAGTTTATAATAATATCTGATGGCGGATGCGCATAAGCAGATGAAAATGCCATAAAAGAAATTAAGAAAACAGTAAGCAGAAATACTTTCTTCATTTTAAAACCTCCCTTTTTAATCTGATCCTGTTTAATATCGGAACGCTGGCATTCATAACCAATAAACTAAAAAGCTCAACATCAAACCTGGCCCCTGCTTCTGTCAAAACAAAAATTAATACTGCTAAGCCTGCGCCAAAGATATATTTTTCCAGTGATTTAACCGGAGTCGTCTTTGGCTCTATCACCATCACAAAAATATAGAAATAGCTAAAGTAACCGAAAATATTGCCTAAAGGCAACTCACGCAACAAATCCTGTGTTCCAAATAAAAGCAATGAAATAATTGTATAACCAAGAACAATTTCCAGTTTCCTGATCTTATAAGCAAAATAAATGCCAAATGGAACAAGTATATACCAAAGATAAGTCCCTTTCCATTCTGTTGGAACTCCGAACAAGATTATCGTTAAAAATATACCGAAAGCCGCAGGGTTGAAAATGTGTTTCTTCTGGAAACGAAGAATATATTTGGAAGAAATAGCTAAAGAAGCTGCCAAAATAAACATCCACCACGCCTCATCGCTGGCTACAACACAGCCTATGATCAAGCCGGTAATAACAGAGCTTTCAGCTATCTGCAATTTCTTTGTTTTAAAATACAGGATAAGCGATTCTACCGATACAGCTGCTATTACTGCAATGGCAACCGCCGCTAAAAAAGCAAAATCCCTTTCTTTTAATGCGAGAAAAACCGCGAAAACGAATAAGTAAATAATTAACTGTGCTTTTATTGACTTTGGCAGATAGCGCATAATCATCCCCTCATCTCAAAGTTCATCAATCATCATAGCCATAATAAAATCATTTTCAGTTAATCCTCCTGCTGCGTGCGTAGTCAGGGTAATTTTTAACTTATTGTAGATTAACGTCATTGTGGGATGATGCCCCTGTTCTTCGGCAATCACAGAAACCATGTCCAGGAAATATTTAGACTCAATAAAATCCCTGAACTTAAACTCTTTAACCAGTTTTTTATCTTCTACTAATTGCCACCCCTGATGATTTGCCAACAGCTTCTCAATGCTTTCTTTAGGAAGAGCCGGCGCCCCTGTTTCACAAGGCTTGCATTTAGAAGGCAGGCCTTCTTTGATTGAAAGAACCGGACTTTTTATTACCTCTTCTAAGTTTTTTAATACATCTTCATAGTTTAAAGGCGCAGTGAGCTCGGGAGAAAGCTGAAGATAACGCAGGGTATTATTTTTATCCACAATAAGCGCGGCCCGGGCCAAAAGATTTAATTCCTTAATTAGTAAACCGTAGTTAATGCCGAAGGAAGAAGTTTTATAATCAGAAAACACAAACACATTCTTTATTTCAAACGCTTCACAGAAACGTTTTTGAGCAAACGGCAAATCTTTACTTATCCCTATAATTACCACATCGCCTGACAACCCTGTTGCCCTTTTATTGAACTCCTTTACCTGCAGATCGCAAACAGGAGTATCCAAAGAAGGAAAAGAATTAATAATCTTTATCCTGTCCTTAAAATCTGCCAGGCTTATTTCTTTTAGATCCTGAGAGATTACTTTAAAATCAGGCGCCAAACAGGGTATTCTTAAATTTCTGCCGACAAGTGTCAGCGGATTTCCTTTAAATGTTATATTTCTATCCATGTCCGCTCCTTGGTTCATTCGTAAAATCTGTTGGTTATGGGCATGCGCCGGTCCCTGCCGAATGCGCGAGGAGTAATCTTGATCCCCGGAGGAGATTGCCTACGTTTATATTCGCTCCTATCTACCATTTTAGCCGCTTTAAGGACAACATCTTTGCTGAAACCCTTTTTAATTATCTCTGAAACAGGCATATCATCTTCCACATAATATTTTATTACCGGGTCCAGTTCTTCATAAGCAGGCAGAGTATCTGTATCTTTTTGATTAGGCCTTAGTTCTGCAGAAGGAGCTTTTTCTATCACCCTTTGTGGAATTATTTGCCTGTATCTACTCTCGTTGTAATATTGCGCCAATTTATAAACCAGCGTCTTTGGGACATCTTTAATTACCGCAAACCCACCGGCCATATCTCCGTAAAGAGTGGCATAACCCACGCTCATCTCAGATTTATTACCCGTAGTTAAAACAAGCCAGCCAAATTTATTAGACAGCCCCATCAGTATGTTTCCGCGGATACGCGCCTGTATATTCTCCTCGGCAACGCTCCAGCTTTGTCCTTGAAAATGCGGTTCTAAAGTCTTAAGGTAAGACTCAAATATCTCTTGAATTGAAATCTCTTTATAATTAATCCCCAGGTTCATCGCCAGGCTTTTTGCATCCTCCAAACTTTCAGGCGCATTGAACTGCGAAGGAAGCGCTACTCCCAGAACATTCTGGCTGCCCAATGCCTCTTTAGCAACCACTGCCACAAGCGCAGAGTCAATACCTCCGCTTAGGCCTAAGACAGCCTTGCTAAATCCATTCTTTAAGAAATAATCTTTTGTCCCTAAGACCAAGGCCTTAAAAACCTCATCGGTAACATTCAATTTCTGCGGTTTAGGTGCTTTTGAAAGCGGATGCAATTCCTTATCTTTTAGCCCTAAAGAAATTATCTTAACACCCTTAGAGTATTTTTTCTTAGGTAAAGCATCTAAATCAATATCTATAAAAGATAAATCTTCTTCAAAGGCAGGTGCGGTAAAAAGCACTCTTGCGCGCGAAGAAATTAACATACTCTGGCCGTCAAAAACCAGTTCATCCTGGCCTCCTATTAAATTTGCATATGCCACAAAAATCCTGTGTTTTCTGGCCTGCGCCTTGATCATTTTCTGACGCTGGTAGATTTTATTTATATGATACGGCGAGGCATTGATATTAATGACGAGGCTTGCCCCGGCTTTTGCCTGGCGGGCAACGAGGCCATCATCAACCCAGATATCCTCGCAGATATTAATGGCAAAATACCTGTCAATAATCCTATACAAACAAAAGGAAGTACCTGCGGAGAAATATCTTTTCTCATCAAAAACCCCGTAATTCGGCAGGTGCATCTTATGATAAACATCTAAGACCTTGCCGCCGGACAACATCGCAGCACTATTATAAAGCTTTCCTTTAACTTTGGAGGCAAAACCGACAATTGCAGTTATTCCAGAGGTATGCTTTTTTATAAGATCTATCTGCCTCTGGTTCTGTGCAATAAAGTTTTTCTTAAAAAGCAGGTCCTCCGGTGGATATCCGCAGACCGCCAGTTCTGGAAAAATAACGATATCACAACCGCTTTGCACAGAGCGCCCAAGGCAACTTATTATTTTCTCAGAGTTACCTGAAAAATCTCCCACGCAGCTGTTTATCTGGGCTATAGCTAATCTTATGAAACGCCGCTTTTGCATTTTATTCACTTGCCTCTATCGGGCTTCCGATAATATAGCCTTTATTTTTGTATCTATTTCTTTCACTTCTGTTTTAGGAGAAATAAATCTTTCTTCAAATATAGTGGCTTGATTTTTATAAAGTGTGCCCAGGGCAATCGGTGATTCTTTATTATAATCCCACTCCCTGATTTTGTTTAAGGCCTGAAGATAATCGCCTGAGTTATGATCTTTTAATTCGTAGGCGTGCTTATCATAATATTCATACATATTAAAATACGTAACGCAAACCTGCAAGACATCAACTAAAGAAAAACCCTTATGCAAAATAGCTTCTTTGAAAATATTTTTTAAAAGCTCAATGCCGTGGGATGTGCCGCGAGCCAAATAAGTAGCGCCGCTTGCCAACATAACTTCAAGAGGATTTATAGGAAGTTCGCTTGTGCCGCGCGGAGTAGAACGGCCCCGGAAGCCCAGAGGCGAAGTAGGGGTATACTGGCCTGTAGTAAGGCCGTAAACACGGTTATTATGGATAATCATTGTAATATCAATGTTACGCTTGGCGGCAAAAATCAAATGCTCAATTCCCTCTCCGTAGGCATCGCCGTCACCGGCAAAACCGATTACTTTTAATTTAGGATCCGCTAATTTTATTCCCTCTGCCGCAGGTACTGCCCTCCCGTGGATAGAATAAAAACTGTTTACATTAATATAATCAACTATCTTTGCGTGACAACCAATACCGGAAACCAAAACTACATTTTCCAAAAGAAGCCCCTCGGCGCATAAATCATTCAGCACTGACTTTATGGCATTTAAAATCGCAAAATTTCCGCACCCGGGGCACCATGTATTTTGCGCATAAGTACCTAAGTTTATCTGACCCATATTAAGACCTCGCTTATTTTTTTCTCAAGCTCTTCAAGAGAGAATGGCCTGCCGTCGTATTTTAATATCAGGCTGTCCGCATTAATCCCATACCCCTTAAGAAGGCCTGCAAGCTGAGCAGTGGCATTGCATTCTACCAAAATAATTTTATTTACTCCTGAAAGAGCTGCATTAAATTGTTTAATTGGGAATGGCTCAATGACCAAAGGCTGTATAAGCCTTAATCCCATTTTTTGAGCAACCTCAATACAAACCCCTTTATTAGAACCCCAACAAACTAAAGAAACTTGCGCATCTTTATTGCCATAAACTTTAACTAACCCAAGGGCTTCTAAGTCTTCAATAAGAAATTCCTTTTTTCTCAACCGTTTTTCCTGCATTAACCTTGAGAGCTCCGGATCTTCAGTAGTAATGCCGGATTCATCATGTTCATAACTATTTATTTTAACTATCGCATCTTTAGCCGGCACAAAAGCCAACGGCGAAACTCCGTTTTCAGTAAACGCATATCTTTTATAAGGAGATTTGCCATCCCAAAGAATTGGTTTTTCTTCTTTTATCTCATCAACTGAATTTATATCAAAATTAGAAACACTCTCCCCTAAATTTTTATCTGTAAGGATTATTGAAGGTATTTGGTATTTCCAGCTCACATTCATGGAAACAGCCGACCAGTAATATGCCTCTTCTGCATCTCCAGGAGCAGCAATAAAACGCGTAAATTCTCCCTGCCCGGCGCTCAAAGCAAAGCTTAACTCAGTTTGCGCAGAATACGTCGGAAGCCCTGTTGAAGGGCCGGGACGTTGGCCTAAGATTATAACAACCGGCAACTCTGCCATTGCAGCAAAACTTAAGCCTTCTGTCATAAGACAGAACCCTCCGCCAGAAGTGCCCACAGCCACTTTCCTGCCAATATAAGAAAACCCGAGGGCCATCAAAATTACAGAGATTTCACTTTCCGGATGAATCACATCTAATAAAAAATTATCGGCAACTTCGGCAAGATAATGCAAGACCGGAGAGGTAGGGGTCATCGGATAAGCAATAAACGCACTAAGCCCGCCTTTAATCAGGCCGAGCGCAACCGCCTCATTTCCGGAAACTAACGGCAAGATTTCCTGTTTTAAACTTTCAATTTTTATTAACTCTTTTGCTTCATCAAATCCCCTCCGGGCCACCTTTATATTTAACTCAACTTCTTTGCTAAATTCTTTTTTAAGGACATTCTCCAAAATTCCAAAATCAATACCTATAGCTTTTGCCAATGCCCCGATAATACAACTATTGCGCATTATCTCCGGAGCATTTTCCTCTTTAAGAATTTTACCTAAAGGAGCACCAATACCGCAAGCCTGGCCGGCATCCAGCTTAAGCTGATCTGAATCAAATATATAAAAACATTCTTTCTTTAACCGGCTCTTATGCAAATCAAGCGTTTCCTGATTTAACGCAATAACAAAATCCACTTTATCCTGATAAGCTGCAATTTTACTCTCATGCGCGCGGATAATAGAAAAGGTATGTCCACCCCTGATAATTGAAGGATAATCCCTATAGATAAAAACCCGGTATCCAAGCTGGTTCAATAACCTGCCGATTATGCTGCCGGATTTATCAATGCCAAAACCTGCCTTACCCCCGATAAGAATAGAAAAATCAATCATAATTTCCTCCATAAACCCGAATTTTGCAATATGATTTCGGGTTAAACAAGATGGGGCAGATACATTTATACCTGCCCCATCTTAAAACCTATTTCTTTTTTGCTTTCTTAACTTTTTTCTTTGCCTTTTTTGGCCCGCATGATCCGCAACTCATCTCTGCCTCACCTCCCTCCCGAAACGTTTTGTTACCCCTGAAGCAGTTACTTATTTACACACAATTATTTCTTAAAATATTTCTCCATATATTGCTGCATCAATTCAAGAGATTTTTCCTTGCATTTACCGCAGACCGTTCCGATTTTAGTATGCTCCTGAAGCTCTATGTATGTCCTCGCCCCCTCAAGCACAGCATTTTCTATTTCTTTATCCGTAATACCTAAACACTGGCAAATAATGTGTTCCTTTTCTTTCTTAACTTTATCATCCATACCATGACGCATATAATAATCATCAATAGCCGCCCTTAGAGCTTTATCTCCTAAAACCGAACAATGTATCTTATGCTCCGGCAAGCTTCCCAGGGCCTTGGCAATATCATGCGAGGTGATTTTGTAAGCCTCTTCAAGCGTTTTTCCAATTGCCATCTCAGAAAGCACTGACGTGCTGGCAATTGCGCTTGCACAACCAAAAGTTTTCCATTTACAATCAGTGATTATCTCTTTCTCCTTGTCAACTTTAATAAAAATCAACATTTCATCACCACATTTAATATTGCCGATTATCCCTTTTGCGTCTGCTTCAAATCCTGACTCATCCATCAACACATTACGCGGATGCATAAAATGATCTTTAACCTTATCAGTATACAGCCAATTAATACTATCCATGTTTTTCTCCTGATACAACCGTAGAAATATCCCTTACATGCTTAATTACCTTGGTAAGTTTTTTTATAACATAATTAATATCTTTCTTGGTAGTTTCCCTGCCCATACTCATGCGGATGGATCCGTGTGCTTGTTCCTGAGAAATGCCGGTTGCCATAAGCACATGCGAAGGATCCAAAGACGAAGAGGCGCAGGCAGAACCAGTTGAAACAGCAATCCCTTCTAAATCAAGATACAACAGGATTGCCTCTCCTTCAGCGCCCAAGAAAGAAACATTTAGAGTGCTTGCAAGGCTTTCTATAGGATGCCCGTTAAACAAAATATCCGGGATATTCTCTTCAATTCCTTGTTTGAGAAGCTTCTTTAGCTTAAACATTCTTTCGTACTCGTCTGCCATTTCTTTTTCCCGCATTTCAATGGCCTTAGCTAACCCTACAATCCCTAAAGTATTTTCAGTTCCTGCGCGCCTGCCGTGCTCCTGATGGCCGCCGCAGATAAACGGACAGAATTGCACTCCTTTTTTCACATACAATGCACCCACTCCTTTAGGCCCGTAAATTTTATGCCCCGACAAAGAAAGGTAATCCACATCAAGGTCTTTTACATTCATGGGAAATTTACCTATTGCCTGCACCGCATCCGTATGAAATAGTGCTCCTTTACCATGGGCTATTTTAACCAGCTCTTTAATATCCTGAATAGTACCTATTTCATTGTTTGCCGCCATAATTGAAACTAAACCTGTATCACCGGATAATCTTTTTTTAAATTCTTCCAGATTAATTTTGCCATATTGGTCAACACCAATTGAATGCACCACTACTCCGCGCTCAGCAAGACAAGCTGCGGATTCCAAAACACACGGATGCTCAATCCTGGTAGTTATCACTTCTTTTTTGGCTAAACTGCAACCTAAAACCTCGCACTTTCTAAAACCCGCACAAGAAAATAAATTAAGCACGGTATTATTCGCCTCGGAGCCGCTTCCCATAAAAACAATTTCTTTAGGGTCAGCCCCGACAAATAAGGCCAGCTTTTCGCGCGATTTTTCTACTAAGGACCTGGCAACCCTGCCAAATTCATGCAAACTGGAAGGATTACCGAAAGTATTCATAGCAGCAATCATTGCTTTTCTTACTTCTGGATGTATTGGTGTGGTTGAATTGTGGTCAAGATAAACTTTTCTGTAATTAAGCATAGTTAAAATTCCCTGATTTTATCCTTCAATCTTTTCCATTGGCTGCTTACAACAAACTAATTCTCCACCGCCTGCTTTAGTAACCACAACTTCGTTCCCGCATACATTGCATCTATATTTTTCTCCAGATTTCTCAACTCCCATATCTCCCTCCTATTCCTTCTTATTTTCAAAACCTGCTATTTCTTCAGCGATCTGGCTGCTTAATGAACCGCACTCAAGGTTAAACGCACTAACTAAAGCAGAATAATTATGCTGATCAATTGCCTGCCGAAACTCTGACCTCTTTATAGCCAACATCCGTTTATTATTAATATCAAACACTGACCATTGTACCACAAAAAATAAATCTTTTTCAAGCCTGGCATCAAATTGCACTACTTCTATCATCACCTGATACTTAACCGGAATAGCCACATTCCATGGATATATTTCAAATTTTGCTCCCGGAAGCATCAATATAAGATTCTCTCTCACAACACCTGCCAACAGAAAATTCAGCGACTCTGCCCAACGGTCAAATTCAGAAAATCTCATCGTAGCATCTTTATTCAAAGTTACGATTTGCGGGCGATTCAAATATTCAGGAATCTTTACCGGCCCGATCCCGATAATAGCCTCAGGAAGAAGGTTGAACTTTTGTATTATCTGGTCATTCTCTAATGGCTGCAACATATAAAAATGCGGATTTTGGCTTTCCGGAACAGATAAACACCCTCCCATAATAAAAACAAAAAACATAATAACTACAACATTGCAAAAATCATTCTTAAAGCGAGTCATCTTATTCTCCTTTAATAATTGGCTTGCCTTTTAAAAAGGCTTCCGGATGCTGTTCAAGATAATCAACAAGCATGCGGAAAGATCGTGCCGACTGGGTTATCTCCTGTAAAGCGCCCTTTAATTCATAAAAAGTTTCCTGCAAATAACCGGAATCAAGCAGGCTGTTGATCCCTTTCACCGTAATATCCAAATTCTGCGCGATTTCTTTAATAGGCACATCCTCCATTGCACCAAAAATATCAGGCGTAGTAGGAAGTGTGGGCAACTCGTGGTAATTTTTCATAATTCCGCGCAAGTTTGCAATAGTATCAGGATAGAAATCAAATGAAATCATTAGTTGCCCGGTAATAAAACTCTGAACCTCTAATTTCGCCCTCAACCCTTCTTTTATCAACAGTTCATAGCTACTATGTCCCCACTTCTTTGGCGCCCCCTTAACACGGCCGGGAATTATCTCAATAACTACAGGGATAACCAAGTCCTTCACCTTGTGGTCATAAACCAAACTAATACCTTTAACACTTCCGATCCTTACTCCACGAAAAATAACCGGAGCTCCTACTGAAAGCCCTTTGATAGAGCCATCAAAAAATAAAACATATTCATCTGCTTGATTGAAAATTACTCCCGAACCAAAAACTATCAATCCAGTAATAAATAATGCTACCGCCCCTACAACAAATACTCCTATAACTGTCCTATTTGCTTTTTTAGTCATCTTTATGCTCCCGGCTTATTGCCTCTGGTTAAGAATTGAATTACCCGCGGATCTTTGGAATCAGCCAGTAAATCTTTAGGGCTGCCCGAAGCAATCATAGTTTTTGTATCCGCATCAAGAAATATAGAATTATTCCCTATAGCAAAGATGCTGGCAAGTTCATGCGTCACTACCACAATCGTAGCTCCTAAAACATCCCTTAATTGCAAAATCAAATCATCAAGCATTTTCGCGTTTACCGGATCAAGCCCGGCCGATGGCTCATCAAAAAAAATAATGTCCGGATCAAGGGCAATTGCCCGCGCAAGGCCGGCCCTTTTACGCATTCCCCCGCTTATTTCAAACGGATACAAATCTTCATAGCCTTCCAAACCAACCAAAGAAAGTTTTAATGCCACCACTTCCCGGATTTGTTCCCGGGATAATTTAGTATATAACTGCAGGCTAAGCGCGACATTTTCTGCCAATGTTAAAGAACTCCACAAAGCCCCCGACTGATAAAGCACGCCAAAACGCTGCATAATTGACTGCTGTTCTGCATCCAGCCAAAAATCTTTTCCGTCATAAAGAACCTGGCCTTTAAACGGCTGTTGTAATCCAATCATGGCTTTTAATAAAGTGCTTTTTCCGCACCCGCTCATTCCCATTACAATAAAAATATCTCCCTTGTTAACTTTAAAATTAAGCCCCTGCATCACAATATCATCATCATAACCAACATCAAGGCCGCGCACCTCAATAACCGGCTGAGAATTTTTCTCCATAGATTAAACTCCCAAAACCTGACAAACAAAAGTAATAATTGCAGTGGCGATTACGATACTGGTAATCCCGGTAACCACAGCCGAAGTAGTCGCCTCGCCAACCCCAGCCGCGCTCCTGCTACAACGTATCCCGCGGAAACACCCGGCAAGCGCAATGATAATGCCAAAAACAACACTATGCACAAGCCCAACCCAAAGATTATTAAGCTTTACAGCCTGCTGGGTGCGATTCAGGTATTCTACGGGATTTAAACCAAGCATCCCGGTGCCAATAATAAACCCGCCTAATATACCCATTAGATCAGCATAAATAGTTAGAAGCGGCATCATTAACACAAGCGCCATTACCCGCGGTAAAACTAAAAACTCAATCGGGTCAACGCCGAGAGTTTTATAGGCATCTATCTCTTCATTTACCTGCATAATGCCGAGCTCTGCTGCAAAAGAAGCTCCGGTGCGGCCGGCCATTATAACAGCAGCCATTACCGCGCCCATTACCCGCACCATGGCAATACCTACAATATCTGCGATAAAAACCTGTGCTCCGAATAATTGAAGTTGTATTGCTCCGACAAAAGCAAGTATCATACCCACTAAAACACTGATCAAAGAAACAAGGCCAAATGCATTAGCGCCGCTTTTTTGTACAATCAATAGAAAATCATCCCAACGCATAATAGATTTTCCTCTGATTAGTTTAGTGAAAGAAAGTACAAGGTCTCCCAGAAAATTCAAAAACAAATGCGCACTGTCAATCCTCTGTAAAACCAAACTTCCGATTTTTGGGAAAAGCTTTTCTTCCCGCTCCGGCTTTAGAGTAACGTTTTCTCTTACCTGCAAGGCAAGTTTCAACAATTTTTCCGCTCCCTCAGGAAGGCCCTGGCAGGAAACATCAATCTTTCTATGCTGGCACTCTTTCACCAACTGCATTAAAAAAGAAATAAAACCGCTATCCCAGGCAGTTAATCCAAAGGAATCAAATGTAATTTGTTTAATGTCTTGATGGGCAGACAGCTGCAAAACAGCTTCTTTTAATTCAGGAAGCCCGGCGCTAATGCGCCAGTCAGAAATGAATTTAAACTCAAGAGTTTTTTTATCAGGTAAATAATTAAAGGTGAGTTTTTCGGAAGGTATTTCTTTATTCACAATGGCAATTATAGCTGCAATGCTTTATTATTTCAAGCAGATTCTGGGGAATTTAAACAAATTACTGCTTATTCTTAAATATATCCCCCATTTTTTCGCCAAAATCCTTAAACTGCTGAATTGTATCGGTAACTTTTTCAATAATATCCTGAGGAGGCTGGTTTGATAAATTATTCAACGCAGCTTGAAGAATTGTTTTCTTCAAATCCGAAATACTGATTTCTGGTTTATCCAATTTCGTATTGATAGTAAAATTAAGGTCAAGATTACCTTTTCTATCTGTAAATAAATCCAGGGTATTTTTTACTAAGTCAAAACTTGGGAGAGAGCTCTCTTGCTGAGGCTCGTCTTTAGCATAAACCAGGCCGGAAAGCTTAAAATCCACTCCAATTACCAAATCATTATTCTTGGCCTTCAACGTTGAGGCCAAATCTAAATTAGCGGATAGAAGCTTCTTTTTGGAAAGAAATTCTCCATAATAAGGCTCAAAATAAAGCACCTGCAGGTCCTTTAGTTCAAACGTAGCATCCATATTCTTTGGCCTAAAATCTACCCAACCGGAAGACACAAGTTGCCCGATTTGTTTTGCATCCTGATTAAGTATTTCTGCCCTAGCCTTAAATTTTACATTAAGTGATGTTGGTGGAAACATAACCTTAGAAACAGTGATATTTATTTTATCTAACATTACCAACAAACCGTCCGGAGTTACTTTCCTGTCTAAGAAATTAAATCTTCCGTTTTGTATCTCAATGCTGGTGATATAAATGGCAGGCGGCTTTCCCTGCTTATTTAACTCAAGCAGGTTAAGCTTACCTTCAGCAGATTGTTCCAGATTAATTACTGGCTGAACAACGCGCAAATCTGCTAATACAATCTTTCCTGCAACAAGGCCTAAAATATCAGGGGAAAAAGAAATTTGCTCAGCCTTAAAAAGTTCTCCCAGTTGAATTTTGTTTATAACAACTTTTATCGGCAGGTTCAAACGAATACTTCCGATATTCGTTTTTAGTTTAAGATTTTGCTCTATTTGTTCTTGGACAATTTTCTTTCCATAAATAGCAACAAAAACGCTGGCAACAACAAAAAATATAGCTGCTACCAGGAGAATCCCGATTATAATTTTCCTTATCATGATTGCCATTCCTCTCTTTCGTTCTGATAAAATTTAGCCTCAAGCTGATTATATCCTTAACCCGGCAAGGCCACAAGAGATTTTAGGCAGAAAAAAAGCCCGGCTTATTTTCATAAACCGGGCTTTTGGTTATCAGCAAATTAAAGTTTTACAACTTTTGTTGCCTGCTCACCTTTGGGGCCTTTTTCAATTTCAAACTCAACTTCCTGACCCTCGTCTAGTGTTTTATATCCATCGCCTTGTATGGCGCTATGATGCACAAATACATCACTACCAGACTCTGGAGTAATGAACCCATAACCTTTCTGATTCGAGAACCACTTCACTTTACCTCTTGCCATTATTTACTACCTCCTTTTCTTTAAAAATTATAGTAAATAACGACATAGAAAAAAACCGCAAGGTTAGTAATCATCCTCCTTGCGGCCTACGACTTCTAATCCTATTTACTACAAAAATAAGTTTACCATCTATTTCTGTTTTGTCAAGCTCTTTTATAGCCAGTATTTAATGAACATTATTCGTACCCGTATTTTTTAATGAACCAATTCTTTGCTTTTTGCACCATTAATAGATACAGTCCGACTATAAAAATAAGAAATATAAAATAAACCGGAGGAGGAGCAACAAAGCCAAAATATTTCCCTAAGGGGGTAAAAGGCAGCACCATACCTATAGTTACAATGTAAATAGAGGTAAACATCAAGAACTGGCTGGGCCTGCTTTCAATAAATGGGATCTTTCCTGTCCTGATTACATATATTACCAGCGTCTGAGTGCAAAGTGATTCCAAAAACCACCCTGTGTGGAACAACGATTCAGGGGCGCGAAAAACCCATAGCAATACTCCAAAGGTGATAAAATCAAACAGCGAGCTCACCGGCCCAAGGGCAAGCATAAATTTCTTTATGTAGGCTACATTCCAAGGCCTGGATTTTAGAATATATTCCTTATCCACATCATCAGAAGGAATAGCTATCTGCGATAAATCATAAAGGAAATTATTTAAAAGGATCTGAATAGGAAGCATCGGTAAAAACGGCAGGAAGATACTCGCCCCGGTCATGCTAAGCATATTCCCAAAATTAGAACTTGAACCCATCTTGATATATTTTAATATATTTCCAAAAGTCTTTCTTCCTTCTATAACACCGTCTCCTAACACCAAAAGGCTTTTCTTTAAGAGAATAATATCAGCAGATTCTTTAGCAATATCAACAGCATTATTTACCGAAATCCCGACGTCAGCAGCCTTTAAAGCAAGCGCATCATTTATACCATCCCCAAGATAACCTACTATATGATTATTTTTGTGCAGCGCACGGATCACCTTTTCTTTTTGTAGCGGTGAAAGCCTGGCAAAAACAGAAGTTGTTTTCACAAGTTCCTGCAACTGGGCATCAGTAGCCTTCTCCACTTCTTCACCATTAGCTATTCCTTTCACATCAAGGCCCACTTCGCCGCATATTTTTTTAGTAACCAATTCATTGTCACCGGTCAATACCTTAAAATCTATCCCCAGGCCTTTTAACATTTCAATCGTCTTTTTTGCCGAAGACTTTGGCGGGTCTAAAAATGCAATATACCCTTTTAAAATAAGCCCCTGCTCGTCATCTTTTGAATACTTCTCTTTATTATTTTCAAAATCTTTATAGGCAACTGCCAAAACCCTGAAACCCTCAGAGCTTAACTCGTCGCATTCGCTCTTTAAATCTGCGATTATAAGCTGGTCAATATCCAGCACCTCGCCTTCCAATTCATACTTTGCACACCTCTTAAAAACTTCTTCCGGAGCGCCCTTTGTGATTATTCTGTGTTTGCCTTCAAACTCAACAACAACAGACATTATCTTTCTTGAGAAATCAAAAGGCACTTCATCAAATTTCTTATATTGTTTCACAAGCAGTTTTTCATGCTTAAGGATAGCGCGATCCAGGATGTTTTTAAGGCCGGTTTGATAAAAGCTATTCACATACGCTAATCTTAAAACACCTTCATCTTCTTTTTTAACCACATCGCAATGCCTTTCAAGGATTATTTTGTCTAATGTCAAGGTGCCGGTTTTATCCGTACAAAGCACATTCATTGCTCCGAAATTTTGTATGGCATTTAACCGTTTGACAATTACATCTTTCTTTGACATGGCAATTGCGCCTTTTGAAAGATTAATAGCAACCAGCATAGGAAGCATTTCCGGAGTAAGGCCCACTGCAACTGACAAAGAAAACATCAAGGCCTGGATAATCTGCCCTTTATTAAAAGCATTTATCGCAAAAATTACCATTACTAATACCAACATCGCCCTGATCATAAACCAGGTAAATTTGCGTATCCCTTTATCAAAGCCACTCTCTATTGTTACTGAGGCAAGTTTGCGCGAAAGCTCTCCAAACTGCGTAGCAAGGCCGGTTTTTATTACCACTCCCAAAGCTGTCCCGCTTACAACGCTTGAGCCCATAAATACAATATTTGATAAATCAGCAGAAGCGCCCTCTTTTGGCTTTATGGTTTCTGCTACTTTTTCAACTGGGAAAGATTCTCCGGTCAAAGTTGCCTGATTAATAAAAAGGTCCTTGCAGGAAACAATCCGCAGGTCTGCCGGGATCATGTCTCCGGCAAATAAATCAACAATGTCTCCGGGCACAATCTCCCTGATTTTTACTTCCTTGGGCTTACCGTTACGATAAACCGTGGCAGTGGCACGCACCATTTCACCAAGCTTCTCTGCTTCTTTGCCAGCCCGGTATTCCTGAAAAAATGATAAAAAAACGCTCAATACTGCCATTAAAATAACCAATGCCGCACTTATCTCCTGCCCGAAGAAAAGCGAGAAACCGGCAATGACCAAAAGCACTATTACAAGGGGATTGATAAACTTGGAAAGAATTTGAAGAAGTATTGTTCTTTTCTTTTTTTTGGCGGGCTCATTGTAGCCAAATTCCTTAAGGCGCTCCTGAGCCTCATTCTCAGTCAGGCCTTTTGAAGAAGTTTTTAATTTATTAAAAACTAAATCAACAGGAATACCTGCATAATCAAAATCCTGCTCCTGAAAATTCTTATTAGTATTTAAAGTTAAGTTAGCCATTTTAATAATATTATTGAACCATTAATATTATTTTTATCTCATTTAGTTTTATTTGTAAGCTTTGCTTATTTACCAGTCAATCGGAAAATAATCTTTTAAAAACTTGCCGCACCAGTGCTTGCCGGTGAGGATACCGTTAAAAAACGGGTCACAAACCCTTGCTGCTCCATCCACAATATCTAAAGGAGGCTGAAAATCATGGTGTTTCTGTTTATGCAAAACAAGCTCAGCAGGGTCCTCATCAGTAACCCAACCCGTATCTACCGCATTCATAAAAATACCGTATTTCGCCAAATCACCTGCGCAAGAATGCGTCAACATATTTAAAGCAGCCTTAGCCATATTAGTATGCGGATGACGGCCGTCTTTTTTAAAACGCAGGAACTTGCCTTCCATCGCCGACACATTTACAATATGTTTGCAGCCTGTGTTGCCGCGCTTCATCATGTTTGATAATTTATTACATAATACAAAAGGCGCAACCGCATTAACAAGATGCAGCTCCAACATCTCAGATGTCAGGATCTCTCCTAACCTCAACCGCCAGCTGTTAGTTTTTCGCAAATCCACTTGTTGCAAATCCACATCCAATTCCCCCGCAGGAAAAACTTCTTCCGTTGATAACGCGTGGTCATACGCATAAGGCACCTGCGAAAGCTGGGCAGAAGCGCGCAGCCCGATCCCCGGAGCTAAGCCATTCCAGGTTATGGGGAGCGCTAATTCTGTTGCAAGATTTGATTCAAAGAAATTTAAAAGCTTTCTTTTACATTCTTCAAAATGGCCCAAGAGCAATTGCGCGTTATCAGGCAGGCTCTTAAAGCTTGAAGTTTCATTTGCAATCATATGCGCGTAAAAGCCAGGCGGGCGCCGCACAGTCTGAGCAGCATTGTTAATCAATAAATCTAAACGCTCATACTTTTTCTCAAAATACGCACAAAAGATTTCTACGCTTGGAGTATGGCGTAAATCAAGGCCGTAGATATGCAGCCGATCAGACCACTTACAAAAATCCTCTTCTTTAGAAAACCTCAGCGCAGAATCAACAGGGAACCTCGTCGTAGCAATAACCCTTGCTCCCGCACGCAACATCCTTAAAGTTGCCTGATAACCAATCTTTAATCTTGAACCAGTGATCAATGCAACTTGGCCATCAAGCGAAGCTGTCTGGAATCTTTTTTGATAATTGAATTCTGCGCATTCCGGGCACATGGAATCATAAAAAAAATGCAGCTTTTTATATTCAGCCTTGCAGATATAACAATTCCGGGGAGAATCTAATTCACTAAAACAGCTGTTCTTATCAACATTTGAATCTGCGATTTGTTTTGGCGCAATAAAAACAGCATCCTCGCGGGCTTTACGAATTCCTGTCTGGGCACGTGCAGTCCGCTCAAACTTGACCACTCTTTGGCGCTTAGTTTTTCTAAGATCGCTGTTGCGTTTACGTATTTCCTCGCGGTCAGGGCGGGAAAGCTGTCCTGCCGCCCTGATTAACTTGATACGTTGCTCTTCCGGCAAACGCAATAACTGCGCGCTATCTTCAACCAAGCTCTCAATCAAAGGAATACACTCTTCAATCTGCTCCTTGGTATATTTTGTCTGAATTAATTCTTCTTGCATATCAATAATTAAAAATATCTTTTAATAAATAATTCTTCCCCGAAGCTTTATTCAATGCTCTAAGAACCTTATACTGGATACTTAAATTCAAGCGCCTGCCCTTAACTGAGCGGCTAACCATTTTATGCGTAATTTGCTCGCTTGAGTTGCTTACCAAATCATTAGGCTTAAGCCCATGCTCAACCATAATCTTTGCAATCGGCTGTTCTCCAAGCCCTGTGTCTATCTTAGTATCCATAATAAATATAACTCAGCCTTCTCTAAAATCTCAATAATCTTCGCATCCGGGCTTGTTATTTACTTTGTTTAAAATTAAATTTCTTCTCTTCAAACACGTTAACAGGACTGGTAATATCAAAATGCAACACGATTATTTGCCCGGTCCCCATTATTTGAATTCCCAAATCATCATAATATTTATCGTCATCAAAAACATACGCAGCTACACTATCATAACCTGTTACTTCCCAATCTTCGCCTCTTTGCCCATAATTATCTGAAACATACTGCAGCTCCTGGCCAAATACTGTCTTATTAAAAACATCCAGAAGGCAATCCTTTGTTTTACATTTGCTATAATCACATGCATTGTCAAGTACTACCGACTGATCAAAGCTGCTTCCGTCAGTATCATTATTTATAAATTTATCAAATTCACCTGGCTCTGACTGTTGAGCAAATGTTTTTTGCGCAGCTAAAAGAAAAAACAACAATAATAACATCCTTAGAAATTTTAACATAATAATCTCCTCCGGTTGAGTAGAAACAAGGCTATTAGTTTGATCTATTTGACACAGTAACCTAACTTACGCAACTCCTCTGCCGCCAGCTTACGATGATCTCCTTGCAATTCAATAATATAATCTTTCACAGACCCGCCAGTGCCAAACATTTGTTTTAGCTGCTTAGCTAAATCTAAAAGGCCTTGTTCGCTTAAGGCTAAACCTGTAATTAGCGTCATCCCCTTGCCTTTTCTGCCCTTAGTGTCGTAGCTCAAACGCACAACTCCATCAGCAACAGGCACAGCTGCCATTTTTATTTCACGGCACACACAGCTTTTAATCGGCTTAGCACACTCCGGGCAGGCCTGCCCCTGCGAAGTAGAATATACTAAACGAGAATCTGGCTTATCACTTTTCATAATTTATAACTGAATCTACCAGCGAAAATGCACATAAACTCTCCCCCAACCCTTATCCGTTTTCTCAATACGCGAATAAAGCTTCTTGATATCTTTTCTATTTAAGAAATTAAGAATGCGTTTCTTGACAGTCTCGCCGGCTTCACCATAAGCAATCTCAACAACTTTAGCACGGCCTTCTACTGCCTTCTTAATAATCTCTTCAAGTTTATCATCCATATCCGGAATTACCGGATACAAATTTAATTTTAATCTCATTGGTTTTATCAACGCCTTATCAGCTAATTTTATTTCTTTCTATTATCCCACTATACGACCCCAAATCAATCATTTTCTGTTTCACTATAACAGGTCAGTTACTGGGGGTAAGTCATTCCCGCGCAAGCAAGAATCCAGCCACGGGAACGCCTGGATGCCCGCTTTCGCGGGCATGACAATATCCACCACCACCACCCCCACCCCCCCCACCCCCCCGTTTACTGACGCATTACATTTCACTTCAGATTTACCTTGCTTTATCCGGCAATTAATGGTAAAGTTTAACGTCAAATTAAACATTTTCTAACCAAAGAGGATAAAATCAAATACCGGCACGCGCTTTTCTTGAATCCTTACATTGAACGAAACGCCACCAACACGATGATGCTCTTTCCTCCTGTTGGCTTAGAATACGTAGCCACCAGCGCCAAAGGTTGCGTGGAGAAAATCACCCTTTTAGACCTGCGTTACGAAACTGAAATCGCCGACACAGACAAACTTATTTCCTTTATCTCAAAAGATGTTGATATTATTTGCGTCACCATTGGCTGGGACAGGCAATTCGCGGAAATCTGCCACCTTTTAAACCTCATGCCGGCTGATATTCCCTTAGTCGTCGGTGGATATAAAGCTACTGAAAAAGTTGAAGAGCTCTTTAAACTCTGCCACACAATTGATATTATCGTCAGAGGCGAAGGCGAAGAAACCATAAAAGATATATTAAACGGGCTCAACCTGAAAGATATCCCGGGAATTTCTTACCGTGAAAACGGAAAAATCACCCACAATGCCAACCGCCCATTCCCTGACATTAACACGATTGAGTCCCCGGACCGTTCTTTAAGGCACAATAAATACCCGCTTTCCATAAACGGCATTCAAGTGGCAAATCTGATGTTTGATTCAGTGCTTAGCGCCCGGGGCTGCCCTTTTGACTGTAAATTTTGCACTTTCAGTTTGAACCCCTTAGGGCAAAAAAGAAATTATGTTTGCCGAAATGTAGAATCCGTAGTAAACGAAATCCAGAATTTAGAGGCAGGAGTGGTTCTTTTTAGCGATGACAATCTTTTCGCCATCCCTAAAAGAGCGGAAGAAATTTGTGATTTAATTATTGCGCGTAAAATAAAGAAACGTTTTCTCGCCCAGGCAAGAATTGAGATTGCCAAACATCCGAGATTATTAGAAAAAATGGTTAAAGCCGGTTTTAAAGCACTTTTAATCGGGATAGAATCTCCGCACAACTGGATTTTAACTCAACTTAACAAAGGATTTGATCAAGATACAGTGCGCAAATCATTTGCCGTGCTTAGAAAATACCCCATCTTCTTCAATGGTTATTTTATTTACGGCAATATCGGCGAAACAGAACAAGAAATGCTTTATATCGGAAAATTTGCCAAAGAAATCGGCGTTGATGCAATTACCTGCAATAAATTAAGGATTGAGAAGTTTTCCCCGTTAAAAAAGATTGCCGAAGAAACTCCCGGGTATCATGTTACTGAAAGAGGCGAGCTATATTCGGATATGTTCAGCCATGCTAAATTAAAGAAAATCGGCAAGAAAATCAAAGGCACCTTTTATACTCCTTATAGATATGTAAAAATCCTTTGGAAAAACATCTTTATTGTAAAATTCTTTTCACCTGCAGAGATTATTTCACTATTCTCAACCGCACCACGCATTATCATCAGCATGATTGCAAAAGGCCAACAAAAACACAAAAAACAACCTGCTTAATTGAAGCAAAGAATCTCAATTATCTAGATTCTTCACGCGCGTGGCTCGTTCAGAATGACTAGATATGGATTACACACTACTTGCCAATTATTTCTATAAATAAATTAGCGGCGGTTATTCCTGTGCCCTTTGTGACGAAAGCCGTGGAATTTATGCTTTCTTTCCGAGGAATGAACTGTAGATTTTGAAAATTGTTCTGCGGATATCGCAGGATGTTTTGAAATAGGAAGCGTGGTCCGGATCAACTTCTCAATATCCCTGACATCAGAACTCTGGTCAGGGGTAGCAAAAGAAATCGCATGCCCCTTGTGCCCTGCCCGGGCAGTACGCCCAATCCTATGTACATAATTCTCAGGGTCTTCAGGAAGGTCAAAATTGATCACCAGCTCAACCCCGCTGACATCAATGCCTCTTGCTGCAATATCAGTTGCAACTAATACCTTGTATTTTCCGGTTTTAAATCCCTCTAATGCCTCACGACGCTGGTTCAACGAACGGTTAGAGTGTATTTCTGAAGAACTATGCCCCATGCTTCTTACTGCAATGGCAATTTTTCTTGCATTATGTTTTGTACGTGAAAACAAAAGCACTGACCCGTGATACTGCAACAACAGTCTTCCTAAAAGTTTTAGTTTCTCTTCTTTTTTAACAATGAATAATTCTTGGGTCAAATGTTCGGCAGTAGTCCCGGAGGGCGCAATCTCAACACTAACAGGAAGCCTCATATGGCGAGACACCATTTCCATAATTTCCTTGGGAATAGTCGCTGAAAAAAGCATCGTCTGCCTGTCCTTTGGCAAGAAGCGCAGGATCTTGTCTATCTGAGGAGCGAAACCCATATCAAGCATACGGTCAGCCTCATCAAGCACAAGCATGGACACAGTATCCGGCATAAAATTCCAATGTGAAGCATGATCCAATAACCTACCGGGAGTAGCTATTACCACTCGTGGATTTCTTCGTAAGGCCTGCACTTGATCATGCATAGAAGCCCCGCCAATAAGGCAAGCTGTTTTAATCCCGAGTGCATGAGCTATGCCCTGAAAAGCCTCTTCAATCTGAATCGCCAATTCACGCGTAGGCGCTAAAACTAAACCAATTCCTTTTACCTGCATAAGACGCTGCACCATAGGTATAGCAAATGAATGCGTCTTTCCTGTTCCGGTCTGAGCAATACCAATTACATCTTTACCTTCAAGCGCCAAAGGTATCGCCTTAAACTGAATCGGTGTCGGTACCTTAAATTTAATAGAACCTAAAATCTCAAGGATCTTAGGCGCAATACCCAACCCATAAAAACTGTGCTCTCCTTGATTGTGATTTTGCGAAGGATTATTCTGACTACTTTGTTTTTGCATCATATTTCTTAAGCTCCCTTAACTTTTTGCTTCTGAACAGCCATACCGAGATGAACATGACAATAGGTTTCATGATTGTAAATACTTAAGATGTGCTTACAAAGCGGATATTTACATTTTCTGCCCTTAGCCGAAACTCTCACCTTTTTAATAGCTACTCCTTTAATTTACGCATCTTAATTAAACTAACCCAAAAGAAAAGCCGCAAAGGTTAGCGTATATGCCCTTTGCGGCCTATTATCTTCTAATCTTTCATTACCTATATATTAGCACATTACCGTGCCTTGTCAACTCTTATTCCAACTTCTTTTGATTCCAGAAGACCTCCTGGGGCCCCTAAATCCAGAGCCACCTTTAGGCTTTTGCCTTGCTGCAGAATCTCCTGAAGCTTTTCTCCAAGGCTTTGCTTCTCCTTCGGTCTTTCTCCAAGGCCTTGCTTCTCCTTCGGTCTTTCTCCAGGGCTTTGCTTCTCCTTCAGCTCTTTTCCAAGGCCTATCCCCAGCTTCACTTCTTCTCCAGGGCTTAAACTCTCCAGCAGTCGGCTTTCCAAACGATTTGGATTCTCCGGCAGGTTTACTCCAAGGCCTGCGTTCACCCTGATCTTTGCGAAAAGGCCTATGCTCACCAGTAGAAGGCCTTCCAAATGGCCTGGGTTCTCCGGCAGGCTTGCTCCAAGGCCGGCGTTCACCTTGGTTTTTCTGATAAGGCCCATGTTCACCAACAGGTTTACCCAATGGCTTGCGCTCACCCTGATCCTTCTGAAAAGACCCAGCCTCACCAGAGGTCTTTTTCCAAGGCCTTGAAGATGAATATGTTGAATTCTTACGCCAACGCATAGGATTATCTTTCCTTTTACGCTCAGGCGCAGCCAGCTCAGTTGCCCCAGCCGCACTCCTGCGCATCATATATCCACGCGAACGCCTTCCTTCTTTATACCTGCTATAACCGCTTTTATTCGGGCGGGCCTGATTAAATTGAGCCTTATTATAATTTATTTCTTCTTTACCTTCGGGCTCCGTACCTTGCTGCTGAAATTCAACATCAGCATTAACCGGCTTTTTTCTCTTCTTTCTATCTTGGCCATCTGATTCTGATTTAGGCCTGCCTGCCTCAACATTAAGCACCCTTCCCATAAATTCATTTCCGTTTAATGCAGCTATTGCAGCCCGAGCTTCCTGCTCATCAAGCATCTCCACAAAAGCAAAACCCCTTGATTTCTTGCCATCCTTTTGCATCACGATCACCACTGAATCAACTTTTCCAAAACCTTCAAAAAGTTTCTTTACATCAGCTTCAACAGCATCAAACAACAAATTACCGACAAAAATGTTCATCCTAAACCCTTTCTCTTTTACGATTTCATTTTTAAAATTACTATACCGGCATCACTCGGAAAATTCACTTACCCGGGCGCGAAAAGACTTTTTCATAGAATGCCTGCGCTTTGATTCCAAAATCTTTATTTTTGCCCGAAGGCTCCTTTTGCGGCTCTGCCTGCGGATTTTTTCAAGGCGGCTTTTTTCTTCAGAAACATTCTTGGAAAATACGGCTTCAATTTTATTTAATAAAATCTGCCGGGCCAAAAGCCTGTTCTGCGCCTGAGAACGGCCCTCCTGGCATTTAACCTCTATTCCGGTCGGAAGATGCTTTAAGTGCACACAGGTTGAGACCTTATTAACATTCTGCCCACCCGGGCCGCGGGAGCGAACAAACTTCTCTGTTATATCTTCTTCTCGCACTCCCAGCCTCAGTATCTGTTCCCGTAAAAAATTTTCCTTCACTGGGCTAATCATAGTAAATCTATTTAATTCAAGATTTTACCGGACATTAGAACTAGGTAGGAATATATGAAGTTTCTTACAATTGCATTAATTATAACGCAATGCAGAATATTATCAAGTTTATTCTCTGTAAAAATAAACTAATTATTAATTTTCACATAACTGACTACGTACAAAATCGCGCAAAAGATTACAATCAGAAGAAAGATACGTAGAAGTATCTACCGGAGGTAAAACTTTAATCAAACAAGAAACTTTTGTTGTAAAACGCCAGCTTCCTTTTGGGATAGCATCTCGCGTTCCCTGTATGAGTATAGGTAAAATTGAAACCTTTTCCTTTATGGCTAATTTAAATGCCCCGTTGTGGAATTCACCTATCCCTAAATTATCGTTTCTTGTCCCCTCAGGGAAAAACACCACTGAAACACCCCCGCGAAGCCAATCGCTCGCCTCCTGATAAACTTTTTTTATGCTTGAAAATTCGCCCCTCTTTAACATAATATGCTTAGCAAGCTGCATATTCCAGCCTAAAACAGGGATCTTAAAAAGGCTCTCTTTAGCAACCCACTTAAACTGCATCCTGGTCTTATACATTAACACAATATCCGCCAAACTCTGATGATTAGAAACAGCTACGTATGTCTTTTTATTATCAATATTATCAAGCCCTTCAATTTTAACATCCCAATAAGGGTTTAAAGCAGTAACTGCGTCTGTCCACCAGAAACATTGCGCATGCGCAAGCTTGCGTTTTCTGTCAAAAGGAAAAAGTACCAGCGAAATGAATGCCATGACAAAAAATAACAATACTGTTAGAAAAATACCCACAAACCAAATAACCAGTGATTGAATGCTTTGTTTCATGCTTAATCCTTTTCCACATAAAGAAACCGTAAAGGTTAGAAGACCTGCCCCTTTACGGCTTAAGATTCGCTAAACTTAACACGACTTATTAAGTTTACCATATTCTCTGGTTTTTACAATCATAATCTTTGATTTGTATCAGTTACTGGGGGGGGTAAGTCATTCCCGCGTAAGCGGGAATCCAGCTACAGGAACGCCTGGATGCCCGCTTTCGCGGGCATGACAATATTATCCCCGTTTACTAACTGGTTACGATTGCTGGAAGTACAACAAAAAGGCCATTTCTCTAAAATAGAAAAACGGCCTTTTGTATATCAGCTAATTATTACAATTATTTCTGGTTTTCTATGGAAATTAAGCTGAGCTCTCCATTCACGTCTTTAGCGTTTATCATTACCTGTAAATTGCTGTCTTCTTTCTTCAGGAATTCTGCTACTTTTGCGCTTGAATCCTTGTCAAACTTATAAAGCTTGCCATCGGCAAAAATAGAATACCCGCTCTCAATACATCCGGGAGCTATAGCACATTGCTTTGTATGGGTCTTTACAAAATCTGCCAAAGAATCTTTATGTGCATCCGCGCACATATTATCAATAATATCTCCCTTAAGTATCAGGGTTTGGCCAGCAACAGGCACAGATGCAGTTACAGGAGCTGACGTTGTATCACCTTGAGCAAAAGCTAAAGCTGCAATAAAACAAAAAACTACTGCAATTAACAACGCTTTTTTCATTCGTCTCACCTCCTCTTTTCCATTATTTGGATTTATTCTGGCTTGATTTAAGACATGGCCAGATTTAAATAAAATAGCACAAATTTATAGTAATTCAATAAAATAGATTGTTTGGCTAAGTTTTTAGCATGGTAACAATTACCCAACCTTAAGCTCTTTAACGCTCTGCCATAATCCGTGTATATTGCAATAGCTGGATGCAAAAATCGTGCCGGATTTGTCCGTTTTAAAATTCAAAACCACTTCAGGATGCGTATATACTGTACTTGTATCCGACCCATTAACAGACTCCCCGTGAGCGCTGAATTCTGCCTTGCCGATTTGATATGGGAATTTCTCCCCTTCAGGCTGGAAATAAACCGCTATCCAGCGAATATGATGTTCAGTCTTATTTGGATGCTGAATTTCCTTGCCAACTTTCACCGTAATCCTGAAAAACTCTCCCTTTTTTACGGCAACCGGAGACTCCACCACTGGAACATGTTTCTCTGTTTTCCAATCCGCGCTTTGAAGCAAATCTTTAAAATCTGCCATTTTACACCTCCTTGTTAATTATCCAACCGATTGCGAAAATCGACCGATTTTCCGAACCTTAATCCACTACAAAAAAATCCCAAACAAATGTTTCTACTGTCCTTAAGCCTATATACCGATATCTTCATTCCAAAGCCCAGGGTTATCCTTAATAAAATTCCTCATAAGTAAAATGCAGGTTTCATCTTGTAAAACCTCAACATTTATACCTTTTTCACGCAAAAGATCTTCCTCGCCCATAAATGTTTTATTTTCCCCGATAACAACACGCGGAATTTTATAAAGGATTATAGCTCCTGAACACATTGCGCAAGGAGAAAGAGTTGTATAGAGCGTACAATGTTTATATACAGATGCCGTCAGGCGTCCGGCATTTTCTAAAGCAGCCATTTCAGCGTGCAAGATTGCACTGCCATTTTGAACGCGCCTGTTATGCCCGTGCCCAATTATTTTACCCTCATAGACAATAACTGAGCCTATGGGGACGCCTCCCTCTTTTAACCCAATCCTTGCTTCTTCAACAGCTATTTTTAAATATTCATTCATTTTATGATTTCCTTAAGCTGGATAATATCATCTATCATATAATCAGGGCCGGCTTTTACCAAATCTTTCTTTTTACCTATACCATAAGTTACCGCGCAAGTTAATATTCCAGCACTTTTCCCCGTTATAACATCTATATCCATGTCTCCTACGATAATAATTTTGTCCTTGCTGTTTTTTAAATAATACGAGGACTTGTTAAGAGAACAAGCAGATGGTTTCTGGCAGGATTCATCATCCCCTCCGATAATATCCTTAAAATATTTATCAATGCCGGAATTAAACAAAATCTGCTCAGCCGTTGCCTTTGGGCTATTTGTGATGATAATCTTTATTTTATCTTTAAAATATTCCAGAGTCTCTATTACATGCGGGTAAAGCGACGCATGGCCCGGAGAGTGAATTTTGTAATAATTCTGAAACGTAATAACTGCTTCATTCAATAATTGTGCATTCTCTTTTCTAAGGGATCTTCTTAGCAAATCTCTCGCACCCATGCCTATAAAAGAAGTTATCTCTTCAAATGGCCGCTCCTCAATGTTTAAGGCCCTTAAGGTAAAATTGACAGCGTTGGCTATCTGGGACCTTGAATCAACAAGCGTGCCATCTAAATCAAAAATTATCAAGTCTACACATCTCATCCTAATCAAACCGCCTTTAGTTTTATAATTTTACCCGTACAAATACCATAAAAGATTTAGGGGTATGTGAATATACTTCTTCTAAAGCATCCGATATAAAATGCAGATCAAAAGAACTACCGATACCGGCATCAATTCCTTTTAAGTGCAGAAAATCATAAATATATCCTAATGTAAATTTCTTGACATCATAACTTTTCCCAGCCATCGGATCATCCTCTACAAAAAGTTCATCCTTCTGAACGTATTCAAAACGTGAAAATACAGTATGCGATTTCATAAAATTAATTGCCGACTCAAGAAGGAATGCATTTGTAGCAAGGCCGGGCAATTTATTATTGTAACCCCAGGCAAATGTCGTCTGCCAATTACCGTTTTTTATATCACGGTTATACATCGCAGAAATTGTGGTTCTTCCGACGTTTACATTTGGCTCAAGTTGCTCAGGGCTATCAAGATAGCCATAACTTGCCTGGAAAGAAAGGTTTTTATCAGGGTTAAACGTAATCCTGCCGGAATAAGAATCAAACTTAGGAGATTCTATATCCCAACGGTTTTGATTAGGCTCTCTGCCACGAAAAACAGAACTTTCAACTTTAAATTTATCAAGGACATAACCCAAAGTAATAACCCCAAAAGTGATATGCGTTGAATCCGGCCAATGGTGTCCAAGCGGAGCCTCAGGATTATCCATCGCAGAAAAACGGTGCATAAAAGCAGGAGGGCCCAAAGCCGGCTCTCCGGGCAGCCCAAAATATCCAAACAAAGAACTTTTTTCAGAAAGCGGTAAACTATATGTCAAAGCCTCTTCCATAAAAAAATCATGCGGATGCTGCCTGTCTATTAAAGGATGGATGCCATCGTATGTCTCTCCTGTTTGAAATAACAGCGGATAACCCTTTTTACCCATTAACGGATCAAGAGAAAGCATGTTTCTAAATCCAAAAGTCCCAACAGAGGTCTTGTGATCAGCCATCAACATGAACATACTTGAGCTGAAAGTTTTATCTTTGCCTCTCTTTCCTCCCTGATTATCGTATATGCCGAATACATAACCATGAAGCATGATATCCCATCCGCCGCGGCTAAAATACGTACCTTCCATAGGCGAAGAATCCGGCTGCCAACTTGTGCCGCTTGACTCACGCGTATGCAGATACTGTCCATAGAAACTAATTGGCCCTTTCATATGCATCTGCTGCATAGGAACCGCAGCTTCTTCGTACATCATATGCCCCGTATGATCTTGCTGCGCCCAGCCAAGAGATGGCAAAATAACACTAATCAGGAATATTATCAGTGCTCCGACGGTAAATTTAAATTTAAACTTCCTGTTCATAATTTTTCTATCTAAACAGAATTCTACTTGTATTTTTAGAATAACACCTTTATATTTATATAAAATTAATTCATAGCATTATTCTTCTGCCAGTATTTCTAAAATTTCCTGCCCAAATTCTTTGGCAGCAACCGGGCCAGCAGCAGTTATAATTTTACCGTCACGAACCACCGGCCTTGATTCATAGAGCGCCCCGTTTTCTTTTAATATTTTAACCGGGCTCTTGTCTAATACAGAGCTCCAAACAACAGCCTTCTTTCCTTTTAAAACTCCCGCTTTAGCTAAAATAACAGGACTAATGCAAATTGAAGCTAAAATCTTGTTTTCAGAAATTACGCCCCTGACAATCTTATATGATTTTTCATTATCAAGGTTTTCCAGGCACCCTGGACCGCCGATAAATACAACAACATCAAAATCAGCAGGGTTTAAATTCTCCAATAAAAGCTCAATCTCAACTTCACCTCCGTCAGCACCAATAGCCCTGCCAATTTTGTTAGAAGCAGTTTTAACACTAACCCCTGCTTTCTCCATGATTTCTCTCGGAGTAAAATATTCCGCATCGCGAAAATCCCGGAAAGCAACAACTATTGCTGCTTTTTTATTTTTTAAAAATACTCCAGACATAACAGTTCCTTTCGTTTTACAAAATTTAGCGCTAACTCTTAAGCTTTTTAACAAGGCTCGCTACCCGCCTGCCCAGTTTAATTGCATTTTTAGATACTTGAACATCGGGAGAACCGGCACAAGACGTGCCATAATGCCCGGTAGCTTCAAGAGGGTCTCCAACAATGATCATACCATAAATAAGCATTGCCTGAATTATAGAAATAAGAGTAGTCTCTTTGCCGCCTGAAATATCTCCTGAAGTCGCAAATGCAGCGCCTATCTTATCACCCATCTTCTGGCGCAAACCAACAAACTTATCAAAAACTTCCTTAAGCCCTGAACTCATAGTGCCAAAATAAACCGGAGAACCGGCAATAATACCGTCTGAATTTAGAAAATCATCTTTTGAGACATCCTGTGCAGATTTCACAAGACAAGTAACATCTTTTATCTCACTTACACCCTTTGCTATTTCATGTGCTAATTTCTCAGTATTTCCCGACCGCGAATAATACATTACCATGACCTGCATAAGCACCTCCATGAATTATTCTGTTTATTATCTTAAAAATAGCTGCCGCTTTTCCTGAAACTGCTCTCTGTAAATTTGATTATATTATTCATCATGGCAACCGTTTCAACCGGGTATTTTCCCACAGCAGATTCTGCCGAGAGCATAACAAAATCAGTTCCGTCAATTATGGCATTTGCCACATCTGTCACCTCCGCGCGCGTAGGCCGGAGATTTTCAGTCATGCTTTCAAGCATCTGTGTGGCGGTAATAACAAATTTTCCTGCGCGGTTACATTTTCTTATTATCATTTTCTGAATAACGGGAATTTCATAAATTGGCAGTGATACCCCCATATCCCCGCGCGCTATCATAATACCGTCTGACACATTAATGATTTCATCAATATTCTTTATGCCTTCTCTATTTTCTATTTTAGCGATAACCCTGCACCGCGAACTTGGCTTAAGCAGTTTTCTTACATCCAAAATGTCGTTCTTGGTGCGTACAAATGACTGAGCAAGGTATTCAACATTGTGTTTTTCACAGAAAGATATATCCTGTATATCCTTCTGATTTATGTCGCCAAATTCAAGCCTTGCCTCCGGGATATTTATACCCTTATGCTCCTTTAATAAACCGCCAACGACAACTTTAACTTTAAGCCTGTATTTAACCCTGCCAATTACTTCTAATGCGATGTTTCCATCATCTATAAATATTTGATGGCCGTTCTTAATGCTGCTTAACGCTCCTTGATAATCAAAAGGGATATTTTCATACACATCTTTTATCTTTTTCTGGGTAAGCCAGAATATCTGATTTTTCTTGAGTAAAACAGGAGCCGTAAGGTCACCTACTCTTATACGATGTCCCTGCAGATCCCCAAGAAGCTTAATGCTCCGATGGTATTTTAAATTCAGCGACCTGATAAGTTTTATTTTTTTAAATAATTCTTGCGGTTTACCGTGGGAAAAATTCAGGCGGGCAACATCCATACCTGCCCGGATCATGTTTCTTAATACTTTTTCGCTTGATGATGCAGGACCTAAAGTGCAGATTATTTTAGTTTTAACTATTGATCTTTTCTCCATATACCTGTTTATACGAAAAGTATCAACTTTTCTTGGACTTTTTTGTTTTTCTTTTTGATTTAAGCACCGGGCACAACACGCTTGCAAGCGGAGATAATTTCTTATCTTCATAGGGAAATTCTTTGCAGTGGGCCGGCTTCAAACTATAATCAACCTTATGAATTGCACAGAGTCCTTCAGGGGTAAGGAAAGAACAGCCGTTATCTTCGTAGCTCGTTCCGACTCTATAGCCTGAAGGAAAATCCTTATCCCTTTCAAGATGATAAAAGTCCCCCTTAAGACCAAGAAGCAATATTTTCTTCGCTTCTTCTAAATCCACCCATGCGCCAAAATCACAACAGGAATCCTGCTGTTTGCATTTTACGCAATCAATCTTTTTCATAATTAATCCTTTTTATAAGCCAGAGATTTTAATGACGCCAATGTAAAACTTGTTTCATTAGAAGGTATAAAGTAAACAGCCCAAGGCATGGGCTAAAAAGCAGAAATACTGAGGAGAGTTTCAGATAGATGAAGCTTGAGAGAAAGAAAAAAGGGGCCTCTCAGTTTCAGCAACAGAAACCCCTCTCCTCGTCTTTACTTTTAACGTCCTTCGTTTTTTCTCTTTGAATAACAATCTTTGCAATAAATCGGACGGTCATCTCTGGGCTTAAACGGTACCTCACACTCTTTTTTACATTCAGAACAAACCGCCTTATGCATCTCCCTTGGCCCGCCAAATCCACCACCACCACCTTGATACCCCATGCTTCCTCCTTGTGTGCAGACACAACACGGCGCAAATCCGTTTAGCGCCAAATGCCGCTTCTGCTAATTATTTACCTCAATTTGTAATTATAATGCTTTTAAAAAAGACTTCAAGTGTTTCTTTACTCTAAAATAACCTGGTCATTAGAAACCTGTTCAGGCTCAGGCGCAGCCTCGGCTGCTTTTTTCTCCAACTTTCTTTGTTTCTTTTCTTCCATCTTCTTTTTCTTTGCCAATTCTTTCTGATATTTTTTATATGAATAATTATCCCTTGTCAACATGCCCTCCTTTTTGACATCATTCTGCTAATTCTGCCAAATAATCCCATCGCTCATATGCCTTTTGGAGCTGCTCAGACAAAGACGCAGACCTGTCTTTAGCTTGGCTGATTTCCGCGGGATCCCGTTGGTAAAAAGAAATGTCCGCAAACAAACTATAGAGATTTTTCTGCTCTTCTTCCAATTCTTCAATTTTTAAAGGAAAGTTGTCTAACTCCTGCTGTTCTTTATAAGTAAGCTTGCGCTGAATAATAGGTTTTTTTATTTTTACATGATCTACCTTAGCTTTATTCTTTGGCGGCTCAGGTTTTGATATTAACTGACGCTGGCTTAACCAATCATCATAACCTCCAGGATATTCATTGATAATACCGTCACCTTCCAAAACAATAGTGGAAGTAACCACATTATTTAAGAATGCCCGGTCGTGGCTTACTAAAAGTAGCGTTCCAGGATACTCAAGAAGCAATTCCTCAAGAAGCTCCAAAGTTTCAATATCTAAATCATTAGTTGGTTCATCCATCACCAGCACATTAGAAGGCTTAGAAAATAACTTTGCCAAAAATAGGCGGTTTCGTTCTCCTCCGGAAAGAACTTTTACCTTCGTACGGGACCGGTCAGGAGCAAAAAGAAAATCATGCAAATATCCCAAAATATGTTTAGGCTTGCCGTTAATGATTATAAACTCACTTTCACCGTTAATATTCTCGGCAACTGTTTTTTCTTCATCTAACTGCTCACGCAGCTGATCGTAATAAGCAATCTCTAAGTTGGTTCCCAAGGAAACCTTACCTGCTTGAGGACTAAGTTTCCCTAATAAAATACGCAGCAACGTAGTCTTACCGCTGCCGTTAGGGCCAATCACTCCGATTTTATCCTGACGCATGATTTGAGTAGAAAAATCCCTAATCAAACACTTATCAGCGTAACTAAAATCCAACTCACTAACCTTAATCACTCTATGGCCGGAAATAACTGATTTTTGCGCGAGCATGCGCACTTTACCTTCCTGCTTACGCTGAGTTTTCTTAATTTCTCTTAATCGTTCCAAAGCCTTGACTCGGCCCTCATTACGACATCTCCTGGCCTTAATCCCCTGACGGATCCATACTTCTTCTTCAGCTAATTTTTTATCAAAATGATTCCACGATGATTCTTCAATATCCAGCGCTGCTTGCTTACGTTCAAGAAAAGTATTGTAATCACAGGCCCAGCTATAAATCTTCCCGCGGTCAAGCTCTACGATCCTGGTCGCTAAATGCGTCATAAACATCCGATCATGCGTAACAAAGAAAATTGTTCCCGGGTAGTTAGAAAGAAATCCCTCCAGCCAATTAATTGAATCAATATCCAGATGATTAGTAGGTTCATCAAGAAGCAAAACCTCGGGTTTTAAAACAAGAGCCCTGGCTAAAAACACCCTGCGTTTCTGCCCTCCGGAAAGGCTCTTGAAATCCATTTCCCCATCAAGCTTCATCCGCTCAATAACATCTTCAACCTGACTATTCACGTCCCAGCTGTTAGTGTGATCTAATTCACCCTGCAGTTCATCAAGTTGTTTTAGTAATTCAGAGGTGTGTTCTGTATGAAGTCGATGGGTTAACTGATGGTATTTGCTTAAAAGATTAGCGCGTTCTCCTAAACCGGAAAGAACAATATCAAAAACACTCCCTTCCACATCAACAGGCACTTCCTGAGGAAGATGCGTAACCTGAATTCCTTTTTGAAAGATAATCCTTCCCTCATCAAGCTCGAGCTGGCCAGCCATAACTTTCATGAGAGTAGTTTTCCCTGCTCCGTTTCGGCCAAGCAAGGCAACACGCTCCCCAGGCTCCAACTGCAGATCAAGCTGATCAAAGATAAGCGGGCCGCTGAATTTAAGAGTAGCTTCTTGTATGCTTATTAATGCCATAGATTAGTTATCTCTACTTCTGATATAATACACCTCTCCATATCGCACCTTGGCAAAAAAGGTTGCCAAGTGCGCCCTTCTGGGCGGATTGGCGGGTGTTCGCTTTCTGCGAAAAGTAAGAGCCCGGATCTAAAAAAGATGCCGGGCTCTATTTTTTTAGTTATTGATTAAAGTTTGACTACATTTGTAGCCTGTTCGCCTTTAGGGCCCTGTTCAATATCAAACTCAACCTGGGCGCCTTCAGCTAAAGACTTATAGCCTTCACCCTGAATCATGGAATGATGCACAAAAACATCTTTTCCGTTTTCCGGTGTGATGAATCCATAACCTTTCTGATCACTAAACCACTTTACTGTTCCTCTTGCCATTGTTTGTTACCTCCTTTTCTCTAAATTTAGTAAATTTCTAGAAATCCGCATTATCTTCACTTGTCCAAAAAGGACACGCCCGTCTATCCTTTAAGACGGGGTGCCTGCTTAGAATTTTTGGATTCCTAGCGGGACAAACAATGACTCAACACCCAATCCAATAAAAAGGATTGTTGTGCCGCTATCTGCGGCAACAAAAAACCGCAAGGTCAGTTATCCTGTCCTCGCGGCTAAGACTTCTAAACTTTTACTGAATTAAGTATATCACAATAATATTATTTTTCAATGTTTATTATTTTTTCTTTTCAACACAATGGCCATTATCAATTAATGCCAATTTCTTTTCTCTTGGCAACTGCTTAATTCGCGCTTCCCTTTTTAGAGCCTGCGACCGGCTTAAGACATCCTCGCTATAAACTAATTTTACTGGCGTGCGATATTTTGTAAAATTGCAGCCCTTGCCGCTGTTGTGGGCCTTAATCCTTCGGTCAAGATTATTAGTAATTCCCGTATACAACCTGCTATCGTTACATTCAACTATATATACGTGCCAAGGCATGGATAGATGATTTTTGAACTATTTTATATAAGCCCTTTAAAACGAATACCATTATAAATTACAAGATGATCCTGCATTTGTATTAAAGGTTTCTTTTTAAGCCAAAATTTATTATACACATACTCGGTAATTTCTTCTCTTTGGGCAAGGGCATATTTGTGGACATTCGGATACAAAAGTATCATCCAGACTACAGACATAAATTTAGAAAAGTCGCTTACAAAAAACCTGACAGAATGAGTATCTACAAGAACTTGAGCCTTTTTAAACAAAGAGTTTCTTTTTAGTTTACGGCCAAACTCGCGCAAATTTTGGTCATTATAACAGTTGAAGAATTTACCTGCGAAATGGTTATAAAGCCAAGTAGTAGTGTATTCATTATTTGTTTCAGACGCCATAAGCACAGTATGAATCGCGCTTTCTTGCTGCAAAATATTATTATAAAGATTATTAAATATCTGCATCCAGTCTGATTCCTTAGAATAGTAAAGCGAATGATGCAAAGTTATAAGCCGGACCTTCTCCCCACCAAGATATTTTTTCAAAAACGCTCTTGCATGGCTGGTATTTAACAATATTCTATTATAATCTCCATGAATAGCTGACACGTAACTTGTACACTGGCGTTTAATACGCTCTTTAACAACTCCCAGAGCAGCTTTATCTATATCCAGAAGATACAGTCCTCCTCTACAAGCAGTCTCAAGTATGCGAAACTGCGGCTCGATACTTGAGCCAATTGACAACGCACGAATAGGCTCAGAAAGCGAAAGCCCCTTATTCAGTGTTCTTATTACTTTAGCAAGCTCTTCTCCAATATCAACCTTATCATGGCTATAACGTGACCAAACCCTGTCTTCTTCACACATACCTCGTGAACAAGCATTAAGGCCTAAATTCATTAACTCCCTATCCATAGAAATCACTCCGATACTAATATTAACAACGAATAGTAAAGCTCTTTATTAAAAATCAATTAATTTAATTCCAAGCTGTGATTTATATTTCTGTCCGCGTTCTTTGGCAAGCAATGCCGCCAAATGATCTGCCCAATAATCCATGATATTATAAGCATGCTTCCATTTCTCAAAACTCTCCAACCCTGCCAGAGAAGCATTTTTGTTTTCTTTGCACTCATCTGAAATAGTGATCAATTTTTCTTTACTGGAATAATCAGTTACCGTTCCATCAAAAGAAAATGTGCCTTCCGGGCCTCCGGGCAAAGGCACAGGCGAGAAATGCCCTGCTACTCCTAACGCTGCATTAACACAAACATTAGTTTGAGAAATATTATTCAGTTTTAAACTGATATAAAGAATTTTTTTTCCTGCGGCTTCTTCAATGTCAGAGATAACCGGCATCACAACGCTTAATGCCTTGGAAAAACGCTTTAACATTTCTTCACCCAGATTATTTATATCCTCATCAGTTACTTTGGTACCGGGAATATGCAGATTATTAACTTTTACCTGCTCTAAATCCACTTTGTCAATAAAAATTGCTTCGTAAACCTTAAAATCAACCCCCTGATTTATCCAAAGCTGTTTAAACCCCTGGATCTTTTCCGCTTTATCTTCGGAAACAACATTATACCCTTTATCCTTCATGCACTGATTGAATTTCTTTTGCTTTAAACCGGCATCTTTAAAATCAGAAGCATCAACTACCGTCTGACAATCATCTTTATCTTTTTTTACCACTTCAGGCGGCTTTTTCGAATTCAGATAAGCCATTTTTGTAGCACAGCCAGATAGCATTATTACTAATGATAATAAAAAATATATTTTTCTCATACCGATACCCTCCTTTTATTTCACATCTGCATGCATTTCTTTAAAAACAGGATCAAAATATTCAGGAGCAAAAAAGAATTTCAACAAAGGAACACATTTATTAATAATTGGATTACGATGCTTCATATAAAAATAAAGGCGAATAAAGCTGAATCCTAAGCGCCTCTTTGCCTCGTAGCTGGTAACTCCCATCTCATATTTCTTAATTCCGTGCTCTATGCACCATTTTAACAGATCGCGAAAACGCACAATGTAAAGATTGTACTTATGCGATATTGTGTAATCAAAACCAAGATAATAGTCTATAAAATAATCTCCTTTGAACAAACAAAAGGCAAATGCTGCAATTTTAGAGTCAATTTTCCACAGAAAATATTTAACCTCATTTGGCATATTTCTTGACATGCTCCTGAAGAATTCAATAGGCAGTTTTTCTAATCCGATATCTTGTTTTCTATACGTCTGCAAATAAAGCTCATGAACCTGCGATAGTTCTTCTTCATCTAATTTATCTTTAACCTGAAAATCCACCTTCACCAGGTTGTCAGTCTTTTTAAGATTTCTTTTTAAGCCTTCCCGCGAAGCCCGGCTCAAGGCTTTAAGGTATTCTTCAAAGCTTGTGAAGTTAATCTGCATTTCTGTTGAAGGAATGCTCTCAATTTTAAAATATCCGATTTTTAAGAACGGCTTAAATAAATTATCATAGACACTGATGAAATCTTTAAAAATAACCATTGCCGCTTTTTCTTCCTGCGCCAGTTGCTCTACCGAATTCCGAATTACATCCATTACAGGCAAGGTATCATCTGTAATCCCTATACGGCCTTGCCCCATGGGCAAACCGCATATCAACACTTTTGGGCTTAGAATATTCGGCACAATCTTTTTTACTGCACTAAAAACATGCCTTAAAAACCCGTTCACCGTCATATCAAGCGAAAAACGCATAGTAAAACAACTTGTTGCCCCAACAGGCACGCCATCCTTATAAACAATTATATAAAAAAACGAAAACTGTTCAAAATTTGACTCGTCCAAAGCTTTAAAGAAATGATAGTTTTCCAGTACCGGCAAAAAAGCCCTATCCCAATCCTGAATTGGAATATCTTTAATTGCCTTTGTTATTTTAACGGTTAGATTTGGATGTATTTCCACGACTGATTAATGTTGCCCTGCAGCAACCAGAACAATCCCTAAGATTACACAAAATATACCCAGCCAACGGATAGGAACGATTTTTTCTTTAAGAAAAATTGCCGAAGCTATCGCAATAAGAATATAACGCATGCTATCTAAAGAAAAGGCAAACCCTAACTCTGCCTTTGTTAAAACAAAAAGCCAGATGACCAGCGAAACTCCGCTTAATAAAAAACCAAACCATACGCGGGGAATTCTTAATAATTGAACAACTAACTTAAAGGCTTTTGAAAAACTATCAATATGAAAATCCAAACTGTTAATTGACCTTTTGAGAATCAACTGGCCTACTGTATCAATAAGGTCAGTTAAAAATATTAAGCTTAAAATGAAGAAAAATCCACGCACCATTATGTCTCCTGGCTTGTTTTAGTGCTAAGTGACACAAGAATTATTCCAAACAATATAAATGATATCCCTGACCACTGCATAAGAGATATTTTCTCACCCAAAAATATTACAGAAACAAGCGGAATGGTAATGTAACTAATACTGGCCACCGGAACAGCAACAGATAAATCAATCTTTGAAAGGATTGCACACCAAAGGACGAATATAACAAAGACTGAAGACAAGCCCAGCCATAAAAAAGGCGAACGGATAAGCATTCCGATAAATTCAAACCCTGCACCAAAAGAATTAATTTTTAGAAACTCTAATGAGAGGGCGCTTTTCTTAAAACAAAATTGCGCAAATGTTTCTAAGAGGTCGGTTCCTGCCAAAGCTACAAGGATCTTAAACGTAACGTGTTTTTTTCTGTCCATGAATATCTACCTCTATAAATTTCTCTGCTTCACGATATCCATCTGCCCGGTTTTAAAAAATATGGATAGCCGGGTAATAACGCAAACAAATCTTACATTAAAAATTGTTTGAAGTCCAGATATTATAGAAATCCAACTTAATATTTAAAATGTTACAACCTTATCGCTTTCCTTGATTATTTCATACATATCCTTCATCGTGTTGATCGGGCACATTTCTGTGCCTTCTTGATTGCGGGATTTTATACAAGTACCGCAAGCAAACATCTTGCCACCCCCCTGAAGAAATTTTTCTGCCTGCTCAATTGTGTTAAATTTCTCAGTGCTTATGTTCTGGTATTCAACGCCTTTACCGGTCAAAAATACCTTCGCTTCATCTTTCTGCCCAAGGCAGAAATTCGCATATCGCAATGCATTCCAGCTTGTCTCGGCATCGTTACTTGAGATTATAACTCCTATTTTCATTTTAATCCTCCTCTAATTTTAAATAATCTTTATGGCATCAACAGGACAAATCCTTTCGCATCCACGCAGGCGATCGCATTTAGATTCATCGCTCACCTTGCATTTACCGGTCTTTACATCTATATATAAAATCTTCTTGGGGCATAACTCAACGCACTTTGCGCAACCTATACACAAACCCTCATTAATCAACACTATATTATTCATATAGAAATATCTCTAATGGCATCCGTGCTGGGAGCAGGCATTTGATACAGTTATCTCCTCAAGTCCGCCTTTTGTAAACTGCTTAACAATATCCGCGACTGTTCCAGGGATAGCCCGATAAGCCTTAATTCCGCCTTCGTTAAGCTTTTGGACCGCCCTACCACCCATTCCGCCGGTAACCACAGCATCAATCTTCATACCGACTAACGAATTCATTGGCTGACACATCCCATGCGCATGATGTTGATTTGCATTATCAATAATCTCTACGGAATCTTTCTCTGTGTCAACAACGGTAAAATACGGTGCGCTGCCGAAATGGCCATAAACTTTTGCACTCTTGCCTTCATTTGTTTCTGTGGGAATACATAGTTTCATTTTGCTGCTCCTTTCTTCAGATTTAAATTCATAAAAATCTCTATTCAGTTTGTAGCGCTTTGATAGGATCCAAAAACGCCGCCTTCCTTGCCGGATAAACCCCGAAGAACATCCCGATGATAAATGTTGCAAAAAATGACAATGCGACCGTCTCAAGAGGAATAATCAAAGGTACCTTGGCAAAAATTGCCGTAATAACTGTTACAACAATGCCTAAAACAATCCCGATTAAGCCGCCTCCCATACTTAACAACAATGCCTCGGATAAAAACTGAGCGAGGATATCTTTCCTTTTGGCTCCGACAGCCCTTCTTATGCCGATCTCCTTAATTCTTTCCCGGATGGAAATAAGCATAACCGCCAGAACTCCAATGCCACCGACTACAAGCGACAATCCAGCGATACTACCGATAAGAAGAGTAAAAGTCCTGCTGCTTTCTTTTTGTGCTTCTAAAATTGCGTCTTGATTCAAAATAGTAAAGTCGGCTTCTTTGCCTTCCTTTATATGATGCCTTTCCCGTAAAATAGAATCTATTTCCTTTGAAGCCACATCCATTAATCTTTCGTTTTTAACTTTCACATAAATCGTATTAATATAGTCCAGGTTAAAAAGCCTGCGTAAAGCTGTTCTAACCGGAATAAAAATCCGGTCATCCTGGTCAGATCCGTAAAGGTCAAGCCCCTTGGGAGATAAAACTCCGATGACTTCAAAAGGCACCTTACCTATCAGTATTGTCTCCCCCGTCGGCTCTTGGTTCTCAAATATATTTTTTACGACTGTTTTCCCAATAACTGCGACTCTTCTCAAGCCTTTATCCTCGGCATCGTCAAAGAATCTCCCTTCTAATAAAGAGTGGCTCTGAATTGCCGTGATATCAGAAGTCGTTCCTACAATACTGGTGCTTGTGCTTAAGTTGCCGTATTTAACCTTCATTTTCTTTTGCTGGGCTGGAGCAACATATTGCGCGGCTGATGCGTTTTCTGCAATATAATCAGCATCTTTTAACTCAAGTGTGGTTACAATCTTTGTCTGCCTGGCTCTTCCTGCTATAATTCTGACTTGTCCCGCATTAACAAACAAAAGATTGCTTCCCATTCTTGTAATCTGGGATGTGACTTTTTCTTCCGTCCCCTTACCTAAAGCCACCATAACGATAACAGCTGAAACACCAACGATAATCCCCGAAAGAGATAAAATTGTCCTTACTTTTCGTTCAAGCAATATTTTCTTGGATATAAGTATATTCTTGGCAATCTTCATTTTTGGCTTAAGGCGCTTGCCGGATCAAGAGATGCCGCTTTTCTTGCCGGATAAATACCAAAAATCAACCCGATAAGGCTTGAAAATATAAATGCGACCGCAAACGGCTGCCAGCTGATGCTAATAGGTTTGCCGAAAAAGCTAAATATAAAGGAAACCGCAAAACCGATAACAACCCCGAATAAACCGCCAGTAAAGGTAAGCATAAGAGACTCTGCGAGAAATTGAAAAATAATATGTTTTTTCTTGGCACCCACTGCCCTTCTTAAACCAATCTCTCTTTTACGCTCCGAAACCGCCATGAGCATAATATTCATAAGTACAATGCCTCCGACAAGTGGCGAGATAATTCCCACAAGCCACAAAAATAAAGCAAGGGTCTCGGAAGTGCTTTTAATCATTTTGGTTATTTCCTCAGGGCTTGTAATCTTAAAGTCATCCTCTTCTGTAACAGAAAGATGGTGATTCTCCCGAAGAATTTCTCGTATCTTTTTAGTAACATTTTTTATCTGTGAGGAACGATAAACAACCGTCCTTGCCATACTGATATAAAGGGACTGGTTCATCAGCCTTCGGGAAGCCGTTGTAAATGGAATAAGAATAAGATTATCAAAATCAGTCCCGATAGGAGATTGTCCCGCTTTCTTCAAAATCCCGACAATCTTAAAAGAAACATTCTCAATCATGATATCTTCGCCAATTGGGTTGACATCACCAAAGAGGTCCCTTGCCGCCGTTTGTCCAATAACACAAACCTTGGAAAGCTGCTCATTGTCCGAATCGGAAATAAAATCCCCCTTTAAGGCGCCCCTTCTCCATGTCTCCTGCCAGTTTTGTTCAACCCCAAAAACCCACGAGGTAGTAAACTTGTTGCCGTATTTTACCGGCATATCCAGAGATACTTGGAAAGGTGAAACCAGCCTTACCCCGTCGATATTCTCAATGTCAGCTATATCTTTTTTTGTCAGGTTGGCCTCAGAAACTGTTGAAGGCCCCCGCATCTGCCCGCCACCGGAATGAATCATGATCGCATCCGGACCGAAATTATTTATACGCTGTAAGATTGTTTTATTGGCGCCTTGCGTCAAAGCCACGATCACGGTAAGTGTGGCAATACCGACCACAATAGCTAATACAATAAGAAGCGTGCGCACCTTATGCTTTACTACGGCACCCAAAGAGACACTGGTAATCCTGAATATTTTCATCCTTCGATTCCTTTCAGTCACTCAGGATGGCCCTGAGCGTAATCAAACGGGTCATTTCAGCACCTCTTCCTTATCAACCCTGCCGTCTTTTAAATATATAGCCCTTTCGGCCTGCCGGGCAATACCGCTATCATGCGTAACCACAATGATCGTCCTGCCCTGGCTGTGCAATGACTTAAATATTTCCATAATTTCCTTTGCTGATGCGCTATCCAAATTACCCGTAGGCTCATCTGCAAAAATAACCGCAGGATCATTGATAAGGGCGCGGGCAATCGCAACTCTCTGCTGCTGGCCTCCGGAAAGCTCATTCGGTTTATAATGAACCCTTTCTTTTAAGCCTACTGCTTCTAAAAGCCCCACGGCTTTTTTTGAGGCGTCGGCAGGATATATATCCGAATACACAAGAGGCAAAAGCACATTATCAAGCGCGCTTGTTTTCTCCAAAAGATTGAATGTCTGAAAAACAAAGCCTATCTTCTTATTCCTGATTTCGGAAAGCTGATCGTCATTTAAAGTCTCAATATCCCGCCCCTCAAATAAATATGAACCGCTCGTTGCTTTCATTAAACATCCAAGGACATTCAACAAAGTAGTCTTGCCTGTCCCTGAAGGCGCCATAATAGAAACAAACTCTCCCTTATCTACCTTAAAAGAAACCCCCTTAAGAACTTCTGTTTTTATCGCGCCGCTCGTAAAAGATTTGGCAATATCGTTAAACTCTATCATCGAAATCCCCCTTCTTATTCCCGTTTAATACCGATAACGTCACCTTCTTTAAGGCCGGAGATCACCTCAATATCTTTTCCGCTTTGTATGCCGGTTTTAATCTCTTTTTTCTCAAAATATCCGGAAGGCTCCTTTACAAAAACAAACTTTTCATTCTCTTCCTTAACAACTGCCGAACGAGGAATCACCAATACCCCTGTTCTTTCTTCCTGATAGATGGTCACACTAGTAGTCATATCAGGCCGCAGAAGCTCAATATCCGGATCATCAATCTCAATGACGACGTCAAAGTTAACCACGTTCTCCTGAATAATAGCTTTTGGATAAATTGCCCTTACTTTGCCGGTAAATTCTTTATCCGGATAAGTATCAACAGTAAATACCGCCTTCTGTCCCACCTTAACCCGGCCGATATCAGTCTCATCCACAAAGGCATCAACTTGAAGTCTTGAAAGGTCGATTATTGTGACAAACGTAGGCGCAAGAAGTCCGGCAGCAACGGTCTCTCCTTCCTGAGTGCTTACTGAAGCGATAACTCCGGAAATAGGGCTCGTAATAGTCGCATACGATAATTGAACTTTAGCGTAATCAAGTGCGGCCTTGGTAGCTTCTTTAGTTGCCTTTGACTGTTTAATTGTATATAAATCCTGACCGTTAAAAATCGGCATGGTTACTTTTAGGCCGGCAAAATTCTGGCCCGTTTGGGGAAAATATGTTGTGCCTTGCGCTCCATAATCTGTCTCAGCACTTAACGCTGGCCAGAATGACGCCTTGGACACGCCAACCCCGGCCTCTGACGCCTTAAGATTAGCTTCGCCTAAAGCTACTTGAGCCTCCAGATCTCTTTTTTCTAATTCAGCTATGACTTGATCTTTTTCAATCTTATCTCCGATATTGGCATAAAGGTGCTCAACCTTTCCAGAAATACGTGCGCCCACTTTAACCTCTGCGCCAATAATGGGCTTTACCGAGCCGGTTGCAAGAATAGATGAGCCGATATTTTTCTTTTTTACATCCACTGTCTCGTATGAAAATTTATTTTCTGTTTTACCGCGGAATAAGAAACTGCCTGCAAATGCTATCCCGGATAGCGAGATGACTAAAAACAAGGCAAAAATCAATTTTTTCACGTAAACCTCCTTGGTCCCTGGTTTATTTCTTTTTATCTTTAAAACGCTCATCATATAGCGCCAGAAACTTTCCTAGGACCTTCTTTCTCGTTGCAATGCTCTGCGCCCACAGATGAAGTAGCCCTAAGCCTTTCTGCGTTAACTCATAAATCCTTTTTGCGGGACCTGCGCCCTTTGTATCCCACCTTGATAAAACAAAACCTTCCTTTTCCAGGTAACGAAGCGTTCTATACACCATCGCCGGGTCAGGATTAGCTTTAGGGAATCCGAACCTATCCAGTTTAGCCATTAACTCGTAGCCGTAAGAAACATGTTGAGAAATAAAAAACAAAAGGCACGGCTCCACAAACCGCATCATCTTCCCACTCGGGCATTCGCACTTCTTAATTTTATATTTCTTCGCCAGATGGCCATTTTCAAACATATTGTTTTCTCCTTTTAATTATTCTTTCATATATGTGAGATATACATATAGTGTACATTAACACTGGCCCTATGTCAAGACAATCTTAAGATTAAGTTGGAAATTAATATTTACGGAGGGAAATAACCAAGCCGATCCGTCAGCCTTGGACGGCTGGCTTCTTGCTAACTATTCAAACACAACTTTCTATTTCTAAATATTTGTTTTGTAATTCCTGACTTTACAGTTGGTTATTTAAAACGCCTTATATTCTTAGTATTCCGAAATTAGAAGTTACCAGACGACTACTCTGAAACCAACATCGCCACAGCGGTTTTTACAAGGGCCCCAGTCGCGACCTGCTGAACGGCAACCCTCGGCATGGCTATTGTTGCACCCGCCGCGCATCATGCGGCAAACCCCCGATGGAGTTACTTTTGCATCAATCTCCCAAACGCTGCCGTCCTTTGGCGCACCATCGTAAGTATAGTGAAGCCCATCCTGGCACCACTCCACGACATTGCCATGCATATCGTATAATCCCCAGGCATTGGGCTTCTTCTGGCCTACGGGATATGTATAATCGTCGCTATTGGCGGTAAACCAGGCATATTCGGTTAACTTGCTGCCATCAGAATCATCTCCGAAGCAAAAACGGGTAGTTGACCCGGCCCGACAGGCATATTCCCATTCTGCCTCACTAGGCAGGCGGACATTTTTACCAATCAAAGCACTTACCTTTGAACAAAATTCCTGGGCATCCTTCCAACTTACGCTATCTACCGGCTGATCAGATTTACCCGGCATCTGGCTGGGGTCGCCAGCCACCATCTGCCCCAAATGCTCTGGATGAAGAAAACGAGCTTTGTGGTGTTTTGAACATTCACTAGGGTCGCCACCCATTATCTGGACCCATTGTGCCCTTGTTACCAGATAAGCACTCATATAAAAAGGCTTAGCAAAAGTTACCTCGTGCTGCGGCCCTTCATAAATGCTGTGCCCCTTCTCAGTTTCAGGAGAGCCCATCAGAAACTTTCCCGCAGGAATCTGCACCAAATCCATCTTTACGCTATCACCCAAATCTAAGACTAACTTTTTTTCCCGCATGCTTATTGTCATCTTGCTTAACCCTCCTTCTCTAAAACTAAACTACTGTGTTCGGCGTGACTCGACAATATAACAGAAGATTTATATAAACTTCTAATTATCACAGAATTGCAAAACAAGTCCGGCTTTCTGGCTTAAAATATTTGCTTTGTAATTACTAATTCTTCAACTCTCTATTCCCAATTTATTTTAAGGAAATAGCAATTTTCGGTTACTTAGATATAAGTTAAAACTTGAGAAAGTATCAAGATCCCTCTCTTATGAGCCGAAGCAAAACCTCTACAAATTTATTAGCCTAATTATATGCGTAATACCTCAATATATCAAGAATATTCTGAATCTATAGAAATAATTCCTCGCGAAATTGAGCACATTAAGCTTCTATCTAGCAAAATCCTGCTAAGCCGAAGGCGAAGCAGGAATGTCCGTTTTGTCCGGATATTGACGATAAACAGCTGTTTTTCATTTACCGGTTAGCAAACTTATACACCCTTTTCCGCGGGAATTTTTACCCGTAGAAGCAGACTCGTATTTTCTGGCTACAAAAGCAATATCCCGAGTTGTCATCCAATCGGTCTCAAAATCAGCGCCCGCTGAAAAATACAGCGGCCGGAATTTTTTGAACAAACGGATACCGTATTTCCGCGGATTATCCAGAACATCCGTGCCGAAAAAAAGAATTAACTGCTGACCGGCAGAATTACCAATGATCTTAACGCCTAAATCCTGCAAAAAATTCAAGGTCTCAAGGCATGACTGCCGCGTCTGTTTTGGCAGGCCATACAAAGTAAAAACCTCAGCTTCAATACCAGCGGATTGAGTTAATTTAATGGTCTCTTCAAACTGACGCAGATCGATCCGTTTATTAATCGCCCTGTTTACCACCGGATCAACTGACTCCAGGCCATAAGCAAGATATTTCACCCCTGCGCTGGCCATAAGATTAAGCAGGTCCGCGTCCACTAATTCAGCGCGCGTCTCACACCATATCTCAATTTCCCAGCGTTTCTTAATGATGCCTCGCATGATCGCCCTGACCCGTTTCTTATCAAAGGTAAAAGAAGGATCAGCAAAGAAAAATCTACGGATCCCGTTCTTAACGCAGATATTCATATCTGCGAGCACGCGGCGAGTCGAATGCACCCGGATAGTCCGGTTAAAAGCTCGCGGGGTATAACAAAAATTACAGTTATAAGTGCAACCGCGGGAAGTGAGCATCGCCGCTCCGGTATGATCGCTCCAACGGAATACGCCTGTCTGATAAGGAGAAGGAAATGTATCCAAGTTACGGACAAACGGCTGAGAGGCTGTTTCATAGACCTCACCCTCTAGTCGGAATGCTATACCTTTTACTTTTGTGATATCTCCCTGCTTCTCCAAGCAATTAATAAGGGCAGGCATCACCACTTCCCCTTCTCCCCGAATGATCACATCAACATCAGGCATCTGCATTAATGCCCGGCCAGGCATAAAAGTCGCCTGAGGGCCACCCAAAACAACCACGATAGACGGATCACACATTTTGATCAGCTTTGTCAATTGCATTGCCAGACGGATATTAACTTGATATACCGCCAAACCCACTACCGCAGGTTTATATTTAACCACAAACCTGCTGATCGACTTATCCGTAAAAATAGTAAGCGAATCTATTTCAGCAATAACTGAATCAATGTTATGCTTGGCCAGGCTTGCGGCAATATAACCTAGAGATATAGGAAAAAGATCGCCTCCCAAAGGAGGTAAATTAAAAAGCAGGGCTCTTGTATTCATAAGTATTGTAATTTAATATTTTATCCCTGGAATTCTAGAGGGAAAACAATCATGTAGAAAAACGAACAATTAAAATAAACTGACGAACCGCTCCTTAAACTCATAGATACGCCGGTCAAATATGATGTCGCCGTGGATTACCGGACGCTTAAACCTTATGCCATCCAAACAGGTGCATCTGCTAAGTGCGACATATAACTGGCCATGAGTAAATGCTCCATGCCCCAGGTCAATTATGACCCTATCGAAAGTTTGACCCTGGCTTTTGTGGATAGTTATGGCCCAAGCAAGCTTTATGGGATATTGCGCGAAATCCCCCACAACCTTATCTTCTATCTTATCTTCATCCTCGTTGTAACTATACTCAATCTTCTGCCATTTGACAACGGGGACATCAAATGTACTCCCGTTGATATCCACGACTATTGAACCTTTTGATAAAACGGCGACTTTGGCAAGCGTACCGTTGACCCATTGTTTGTCGGGATCATTTTTTAAGAGCATTACCTGCGCGCCCTTTTTGAGTTTTAAGGATGCATCAGTCGGATATGCCGACTCTTCAAATTTCCCGCATGCCACAGCCTCGTATGTGATCTCTTTACCGGGAAGTTTTGATAAGCGCTCCTGATTTATTGCGTTTGCCAAACTGTTCGTCGTTGTCAGGATCACCGTCTCATCCTTCTTAAAAACCGCTGTATTTTCTTGGACCCTATTATTTAATATCTTCAGATCCTCTTTAGTGTGCTCCTTGTTCCTAACCCTATTTAAAAGTTCCATGAACGAACTATCTTTTTGTCTATATATAGTCGACAACTCGAGGGGCCTGATATTGAAATCGTCAAACACTTTAGCGCTAAAAAAATAAGGACTTGAATATCGCTCTTCCAATATCTCCCTTGCTTCATTCTGAACCACGGGAGATAACTGAAAAAGGTCTCCAAAGAATACCATTTGTACTCCGCCAAACGGCGCCTTCATTTTACCGCGGTTGAGACGTAATGCATGGTCAATCCCATCCATAAGATCTGAGCGAACCATTGATACCTCGTCTATTATTACCATATCAAGGTTCTCAATCAGGCCCCTGTCTCTAAGGCGCTTTATGGTATCTTTTTGAATGAACTTTGGAGGCAACCTAAAGAAGGAATGAATAGTCTGGCCACCTACATTGATGGCCGCGACACCTGTCGGGGCTAACACAATTATCTTTTTACCCGTATTGGCCTTAAAATATTTTAGAAGAGTTGATTTACCAGTACCAGCCTTACCTGTGATAAAAAGGCATTCTTTGGTATACTCCATAAGATTAAATGCTGACTTGAATTCATCATTTATATCAAGATGTGCAGGGAGATGATCACTTGTTGTTGTTTGGTCGGCATTGAATTTCATTGTATTCCTTTATTTAGAACTTAATCCAGATATCTTTTATAATGCAAGAAAACTGGATATAATAGTATATAACTCCTTGATGCCTGTGCCCTTTTTTGCGCTAACCCAAAGAATACTCTCCGGCATTACTTTTAAATCTACGGCCAAAATTTGGCGTTGTTCAACAAGCTTTATTTGCGCAATACGATCAATTTTATTAACGATAATATGATACGGCATACCCGTACTTTTTAACCATGCTAACATTTGTCGGTCAAGGGCTGTTGCTCCAACACAAGCATCAACTAAAACAAAAATAGCTTTAAGTGAAGGCCGATTGGACAAATAATACTCAATCATATCCTTCCAGTTATTTCTTTCTTTTATCGGAACAGCAGCAAAACCATAACCAGGAAGATCAACGATCCATTTACCATCGCGTATAAAAAATACATTTATTGTGCGAGTTTTACCGGGAGTTTTTGAAACCTTAGCAAGCAAATGACGGCCACAAAGCGCATTTATAAGCGAGCTTTTTCCCACATTAGATCGGCCCACAAAAGCAACTTCTGCCTGGGCATCATCAAGCTTATGCGCCGAGTCAACACATGCATGGAATTGTGCGGTATTAAAAACACTTTTGTTCATTATTTAATTTCCGTATTAAAATTAGCAAAGTTCAATGAATTATTTCCGTTTCCCACCTACCACAACGCCCCAGACGTACAAAGCCTCCACAACAGGTTAGAACCGGCGCAACTCGTTGATTCTACGACAGATTGGGAGGCTTTATGTCCTCAAAATAAAAAATGGAGTCATTGTTATTCTTCCATTCGAAAGAATTTTGCGAAATAGCGTTCGATTCTCTCCCCACAAGTAAATCCACAGGGGTAAAACCCTAATGAAACATCTCCTAATGCCCCCCACAAACAACATCTTTTCCCGGAAAGAACCTCGGCCGCTATGTTAATGCTTCCCGCAGAAAGCGGGATACTTTGCCTTCCGATAGGCAAAGGTGCTTGCCCCGCCTCTTGCCGTTTCCCCCACCAGCGGGACACCAACGCAAATCCTGTTAGCGTTGGGTGCTTGTATCTAATACCGGGGTAAAGCTGGTTCATAAGGAAATAGCTAAGAATGCACCGTCCCGCCATTTCTCCGCGGTAGCGGCGAATGGCGAGACTCCCACATCTCGCGCGCAATGGCGCTCGCGGCGACCAAGACCTTTGTTTACTTCAGGCCGAAGAAGTCCCTTTAGGGAGCCGCTCGCTTCTTGCTAATTTTTATGCGTGTTCGGCGCAGCTGTGGCTTGCGCCGGGTGTGGGCGGCGCAAGCCACAGCGTCCTCACCCGACACTCTGTTACAAGCTAAAAACAAAATTTTTTTAGAGAGGTTCGTCCGCTATGCCGCAATCTACGAGTAAGACTAGCGATGCGGCATAATGCGCCTCTCCCGATTAACATTTTAAGACTAAACCTTTGAGGCGGGCGTGGTGCGGGCACGCCCGCCTCACAACTACGCTTGGCTCCGGAAAAATTTGGTTCGGGCAAATTTTGCCGCCTTACTCAAAGAAAGAACAAAAATTAAAAAGTTCAAAGAGGCGAAAAATAGTTTAATAATTATATTTCTATTTAAACAAACTAACTCGGAACATTAGCATGGATCCAATCCCATGCTTCTTTAGGAAGCCACCCTTGAACATTATCTTTTACTTCAATAATTAACAAATAATCATTTTTGTCCAAATTGGCTATCAATCTATTCCATATTTGGCTAGGAGTTTCATCTGTCGCAATAATCCAAGTCGATTCAAGAAAATGCCACCATTTCGGAGATTTTTTTATCTCGACGAAAAGACCGTCGTAATTTCTGTTTGGAGCTTTTAAATCATAATTGATCGTATATGCTTTCATCATTAAGAGCTTTTTTCTTTATCTGCTTCTGGAGAATTTAGCGTATCTTTATTAGTAACGGTTTTTGAATCTGTTCCAAAAGGAGCTTTGCTTTCTTCGATTTTTTCAAATTTTCCAATATCTCGTTTTTCAGAGAATAAAGTTTTTAATTCTGCTCGTGAAAAATCTTTAAAAGTATCAAATTGGACTATAAGAGTTTTATCAGAAATACCTCTATTTAAAACTGCCCTAGTCCTTCTTCTAGCTTCTCTATCTGGATTTACTATAATTAATTTCTTTATTTTTTCTTTACCAATACTTAATTGAAACAACGAGGCAGCAAACAAATCTGTCGGAACAAAGGAAAATCCAATAAATACAAAAATTTTCTCTCTTCTAATTCTCCTGGCTGCTTCTTTCCATATCTCTTCAAAAGCAGGCTCTTTTAATAACTCCTTATTCCATTCTGGAGGCATTATAGTAAACTGTGGTGTGCCTACATTTTGATAAAGATGTTGCTTAAGCCTTATAGAACCTTTATTTCCTTTCCCTTTATTAAGTATATGCCAATTAAGCGAACCATGTAATTTCAATAATTTAATAGTCTCTCCCCTTGTAGCCAGTGGATGTAATAAAGAGGAACTCCAAAATGGATCTCCTATAAGTCTATACTTCCGCAGAGGAAAACTATATCCATACCTAGCATTCCATTTCTGCGCTCCTGCTTCTTTCAGTGCATAATCTATCAGGCAGTCATAATTAAATGATACTATTGTAGAATCCTTGACTAAAGCCTTAACAATTTCTGTATGGTATTCACAAGTCTTTTGAGTTATTGACTCTTCAAAAACAGCAGATATTGATTTTATAAAGTTATCTTTTATTTTGTTAAAGTCCGCTCTTGTTAGTCCGTGTCTTTCTTTCGCGTATGGAAGCACCTTAACAAAAAATTCAATTTGCGTAAAGAACTCTTCCATGGTTACTTTGAAATTCTTACCATATAATGAAATTGCATCTTTTATTGCTTGCTCAATCGTCTTAAAATGTTTCTCATTATTTATATGCTGCAACTGGCTAAAGAAGTCGTCATTTAAAGGGGGCTTGCATATATTATTTTCTACAAACCTTACCCCTCTTGTAGCTCCGGCACCCAAAACAATTATCGCCATTTTTATCCCTTAAATATTAATCCTAACATTTTCTGTCTTTTGAGAATTAGAGAACATAAGACGCTTTATACAACCCTCTAATTATCAAAAGATTACAAAACAAATCCGGGTTTCTATCTTTAAATATTTATTTTGTAACTCCTGATTCTACAGTTTATTATATAAAATGTCTTGTGTTCCAGCGGCAATAAGATATCCCCTTGCTCTTTCAGCAAACTTATAACGGCTTACTACCTCCCAGAATGCCTTGCTGTGATCAGGAACTGCTAAATGCGCCAATTCATGAATAATCACATAATCCCTTACCCACTGCGGCATAAAACTTATTCGGTGGGAAATACGGATGCATCCGGTGCGAAAATTACAGCAGCCGAATTTAGAAATCTGATCTGTAACGTATTCAATAGAGTTAATGTTAAGCTGATTTCCAAAATACTGCTGATTAAACTCCTTTGCCCTCTGTCTAAGGCTTTCATCTTTATTCAATTCTTCTTTTAACTGCTTCCGTTCGATCTTTGTTTTAAGCTCGGTAATCACCTTCTCTAAACGGCTTTCCGCAATACTCTCCGGAGCCCTTACAATAAGAACATCTTTTACCACATGCGCACTCACCGTGCGCCTTCTTTTTTTACTACGGAGAATTTTAATGAAAGTTATTGGCATGCGTTCCCTAGTTATAAACTTTTTAGTATTTTCTTAAACATACCAAAGCTGAAACTATAGGTATGTTTTTCTATCACAAAAGCTCAATTTCTTGACATCTTCCCATACAAGCTCAGTAAAATTCTCTAGATCTTCACTATAACCACGACACATATCTTTTAACCGCGCGAATGAATTAACTCGCAGAATGATTTTTGCCCAAAAAGGACTTAACCTTATTGCAAAATTTTTAAGTAAGCTCATATTCTCCCCTAGCAATAAATCTCAAATACCCCTTATCTCTCAGAAATTGTAACTGTTGCCTTATCTTATCTTTAATATGCCTATTTTGCGGATGCTTTTCTCCTAGAAATTCCTTAAAGAAATAAACTTCCTCAAGATTAAATCTCCGTTTTCCAAGTTTATCAATACAATTCATAATATCCAATACCCATCCTTTTGCTGGGGTTTCTTTTTCTTCCCTTAAGAATAGAGTTTTCTTCCAAGTCCTCAAGACTTCTTCTTTTGATTCAACCTGCTTGTCTTTAATGTAATAAATTTTGCCTGTTTGTGGGATATTCTGCAAAGAAATGTTACAACCAACCCAACCTGCGCGCCTTGCCGATTGTGAGAGTGGTTTCCTTTCCTCAATTATATGTGGTACAAAAAAATGCTTCGGTATAACTAATAAATTTAGAACTTCAAAACTTCTTAAATTATAATTTAACAAAAAGAAATTAGGATTCTTATTAGTTTGTAAACGCTCAATCATCGTTCTATAGGCGCCATCAACGATTTTATTTCCAATGCCATCCTTCTTGCTTTTTAATTCATAATCTTCGCTACACTTAGAACAATAAAAATCAGCAACTGGCCTATTATTTTCATAGTGCCTAATATTATAACCGCAGGCAGGGCAAAAAACTTCTCTATTGACCCAATCCTCCGTTAAGACTCTACTTTTCTGTGAAGAACTAATATAAAATCTAGCCACTTCCTTATCTAAACTAATGTTCATATTTGATAGTCTTTGCTAATCTTACCAAAGTTCTAAAAATATGTTTACTACAATATTTACTTTCTTGATAATGCCTTTTTTCATCATGCCAAAGATAATCTAAAACAGCCTTTATATCCTGCTCTACTTTTTTACTTAACATACACCCTGCCTTTCTCGTAAACAAAAAACCTTCGCCTTGTGAGCGAAGGTTTTAATTATTTTTACGTGGCAGTTCCCCCTTCAAACAATACCACTCCTGATTTGATTTTAAAATACACTTTTGCCTCTTTTTTGTCAAATTGTATTTAAGGGATACAGCCATTTTGACTATATAAATATAGATCAAGAGATGCGAAAGCGTTAAAGTCATTGCTCTCTATTTACTCACAACGATCGATTTTGCAGCTATGCAATAGCGAAAAAATGGGGTGGCTGACGGGGATCGAACCCGCAACCTCCAGAGCCACAGTCTAGCGCTCTAACCAATTGAGCTACAACCACCATAATTCTACTGCCAAAGCTATTTCTTAAAAACTTCTTCAACAGCTTTTTTCAATTCATTCCCGACAGCAAATGTGCCGTCAATTACCGCCTTGGAAAGCTCGGTTGCCCCTTTAACACTTCCTTCAATAAGCTTTGTCGGCAGCATCAAAACATCCTGCGGCTTAAAACCTTTTCCACGGGCAACAGCAAGCTTATCTTCAAAGGCCATTTTGATATTGCTAAAACTAAATTCTGGCCGGTCCATTTTTGTCTTAAAAGTAAAATCTAGAGTAATCTTACCCTGATCAAGGGCCTTAAAATAACCGAGCACAGCATCAGTGATCCGTTCTGCTTTTTCCTTTGATTCAGAACCCTCATGCGGCTTACGCACAATATCTGCCAGTTCAAGATGGCAATCAACAGTTACATTATTATTTAACCCCTGAACATTACTAAGAAAATACAACTTTGCTTTTTCAATGCGAGCGCCCTCTAAATCAACCCAATTAGAATAATACGGATAAAAATAAATCCCGTCAATATCGCGGATGCTCAAAGCGACCTGAATATCTTTTTTGTACAAGTTTATCCAGCCGCTGGCCTCAATTTTTCCTTCTTCTTCTCCTTTACGCCAGGGGATCCTTCCGCTTAATTCAAAATTAGTGATCACAGACACAGGATACATATAAAGGTTAGAAAGATTCAAATTTATATCTTTGACGGTAAATTTAAGGCCTTCTTTACTTACGCCATGATCAGTAAACTGGATCCTGCCGTCTTTAATTATTAATTTCTTAATAATTAAGCGCAAAGGAACGGTTTTCTCAACATCCTCTTCTTCTTTTTTGACATCTGCAAGTGGAGCAGCAATTATATCTGCAGCACCGGGAACTTTTCCTTCAAAACTAAAATCAGGATCTTCAATTAGAACTTTATTTAGCGCAATCTTACCGGCGAGCAAATAAACAAGGCTGGGAGAAATATTAATGGTGCCGACATTGGCTAAACCTTCTATATTGAGATTCTTGATCTCCAGATTCAATGGAAACGCTATTCCAAAATAACCAACAGTGACTTTTTTCTTAGTTAATTTCTCAAGCTCAGAAACAATCACAGCCTTACCCTTAAAAGCCAGGAAAACATAAATTATGGCAAAAACAACAAAAGCCGCTGCCAATGTTATTGAAAGTATTTTTTTTAGAAGATTCATATTTGTATTTTGGTGCGCCTGGGCCGAATCGAACGGCCAACCACCGGCTTAGAAGGCAGGTGCTCTATCCAATTGAGCTACAGGCGCAAAAACTTAAAATTCAATTAAAGAGCAATTATTTCTGAGCTTGTTCAGAAAAAATTAATTTCCTTGGCTTGCCGGCTTCCCAATTATACAGCTTAGCCCAATATTCCAATGCTTCAAGCCTTGATTTTCTTTTATCATAAAGTATACCAAGATTAATCTTAGCAGGTTCATAATCCGGGTCTATTTCCAGAACTTCAAGAAAAGCTGATTCTGCCTTTTCAAAATCTCCCGACTCAACAAACATGATCCCATAATTATTCAAAATAAATTTCTGCCAATCCAAATTGTTTGGGTCAAGAAGCAGAGTCTTATTATACCCGATCTTTGCCTTTTCAAAATCACCTGATTTTTGCGCCTTAATGGCTTCATTAAAATACCTGCCAGCCTCCGGTGAAACAAGGTCCCCTGCAAAAGAAAAGGTAAAAAAAGATAAACTTAAGATTGCCACAAGAAAAATACTCAATTTTTTCATTTATCTTCTCCTTTACAAATTTATCGGGGCGACAGGACTTGAACCTGTGGCCTCTTGCTCCCAAAGCAAGCGCTCTAGCCAAACTGAGCCACGCCCCGTTACAAATTGTACGAAAATTTAGAGAGCCAGCAATTTGTAACGGGGCACGCCCACCCAATCACAAATTGTACGAAAATTTAGAGAGCCAGCAATTTGTAACGGGGCACGCCCACCCAATCACAAATTGCTTAAATTATATAAAATAAACTATTTATTATCAGAACTTAAAAACAACTTAATACGATTTCTTATATATTTCTTACCCATACCACTCTTCAAATATTCTTCCCTGCTTAAAGCATCTTGTTTATTTAAACACCACTCGTAATAAACAAGCTTAAAAGGTACCCTGCTCCTGGTTGAATCCTGAAGGCCCTGATTATGCTCTAAAACTCTTCTTTCCAAATCACTTGTAAAACCAGTATAAAACAAGCTATCTTTTTCACTTTTCAACACATACACAAAATACATCTTTTAAATACTCCAAACCTAAATTATATCAATTACTTTTCTTTTTCTCAATATATTTCACTAAAAGTTTCTTTGCCTTCATAAGGGCGCGGAAACGGTGGCTCATTTTGTGTTTTATTTTTTCATCAAGCTGGCCAAAAGTCTTCTTAAACTTAGGAATTAAAAATAACGGGTCATAACCAAAACCGTGTTTGCCTTTTAGCTCAAAATCAATTTTTCCATGGCACTTGCCTTCAACTACGCCAATCAAACCTTGTTTATCTGCCAATGCCACCGCACAAACATAATGTGCTTTTCTTTTCTTTAAAGGCGCACACTTTAATAAACGCAGGAGTTTCTGATTATTCTTTTCATCGCTTTTTGATCTTCCTGCAAAACGCGAAGAGTAAACTCCTGGCCGGCCATCCAAGGCATCAACACAAAGCCCGGAATCCTCTCCCAACGTGAGCTCTCCGGTAAAACGCGCGAGCTTAAGCGCCTTCTTAACGGCATTTTCCTTAAAAGTATCGCCATTCTCCACAACATCCGGAGTTTTTCCATAATCTGCCAAAGAACGCAACTTAAAATTAAAGCCTCGCAGGATTTCTTTGATCTCTCCGAGTTTCTTCTGATTTTTAGTAGCAACTACCAAAAACATATTTATAATAAAATGTCCCCGATTAATCTTCTCTGAATACTGAATAATCCTTCAATCCCCTTTTTTGCCAAACCAAGCATAGCATCCATATCTTCTTTGCTAAAAGGCTGCCTCTCCGCAGTGCCCTGGATTTCAATAAACTCGTTACTTCCGGTCATAATAATATTCATATCCACTTCTGCCTTTGAGTCTTCGGCATAACACAAATCCAGCAATTGTGCGCCCTCTAAAATACCAACGCTGGTTGCAGCAACATAATCGCGTATCGGAACTTCTCTAATCAAACCATTCTTCTTTAATTTATTTAACGCATCAACCAAAGCGACAAAACTTCCTGTAATAGATGCCGTGCGCGTTCCGCCGTCTGCCTGAATTACGTCGCAATCAATCCAAATAGTTCGCTCGCCTATTTTTGCCATCTCGGTAACTGAACGCAAAGATCTTCCCACCAGTCGCTGAATTTCATAAGTCCTGCCTGAATCCTTGCCACGCTGAATGCGCGTTGCACAAGAACGCGGAAGCATGCCGTATTCTGCAGTTACCCACCCAGTGCCGCTTCCTTTTAGAAATGGCGGGACATTTTCATCAACCGAAGCAGTGCAGATAACCTTGGTATTGCCCAATTCAATAAGGCATGATCCCTCGGGATATTTTAAATAATCGCGTTGTATTTGCACCTTGCGCATCTGGCCGTGTTCACGTCCGTCAAGCCTAATCATAAATACTCCTTCCATAACTATCTATCCCGACAATAAGCGGGAAATTCTTTACTTCCAGTTTTAAAATTGCCTCCGGCCCCAAATCCTTGTAGGCAATCAACTCTGACTTCTTTACATATTTTGACAACAATGCCCCGCATCCTGCATAAGCTAAAAAATAAACTGCACAGTGTTTTTTTATCGCTGCTCTTACATCTTGAGAACGCCCGCCCTTTCCAATCATTCCCTTAAGGCCTTTAGCCAATAATTTCTCGCTAAATTCATCCATTCGCCTGCTTGTAGTCGGGCCGCAAGAGCCGATTATTTTACCTTTAGGGGCCATGGACGGGCCGCAATAATAAATCACCTGGCCTTTTAAATCAAAGGAAAGTTTTTTACCGGAATTTATTACCTCACACAACCTTTTATGCGCCTGATCACGCGCAGTATAAATCACTCCTGATAATAAAACTTCATCGCCGGATTTTAATTTCTTTATTTGTTTTGCATCTAAAGGTGTTTTTATATTCATCTTTTAACCAAAGCAGCCCTATAACTCAGTTGTAGCGCTTCTTAGCGCATGACAACTGATATTTACTGAAACAGGAAGCCCTGCAATATGCGTCGGAGCAGTTTCAATATTTACGCCCAAGCAAGTAACCTTTCCGCCTAAGCCCATCGGGCCGATGTTCAGGCGATTAATCATTTTCAAAAGCTCTGATTCAAGCTTCCGTATTTTGATACCGGCGACCGGCTTAAGCAAAGCCTTTTTTGCCAACAACCCTGAATAATCAGCAGTTCCTCCTATACCAACGCCAACTATATACGGCGGGCAGGCATCCGCTCCGGCAGACCTAACCGCTTCAACAATGAATTTCTTGATTTCTTCAATTGAAACTGTGGGCTTAAACATCTTCAATTGGCTTTTGTTTTCACATCCAAAACCCTTAGGAAAAATTGTGATTTTTATTTTCTTGCCTTTAACCAGATCCAGATGAATAATAGCCGGGCCAAACTTAGAAACACCTCTTGCAAGCGGATCTAACACAATGGAATTACGCAAATATGCTTTTCTGTATCCGTCTTCAATACCTTTATTTATTGCCTGCTTTAAATCTCCCCTAACAATCCTTACATCCTGCCCAATCTCAAGAAAAACTATCGGTAAACCAGTATCCTGACAAATCGCAATTTTCTCTTTTTCCGCCACAAAGGCATTAGCGATAACAGCAGCTAAGAACTTTTTTGCTTTTTTATTTGTTTCTTTTTTATAAGCAAGTCTTAACTGCTGCAAAACGTCTTTACGCAAAGAAAAATTCGCCTTGGCGCATAAATTGCTGACGGCAACCCTTATTTTATCTGCCGGAATCTCTCTCATCTTCTTTTATACTCCCGCATAACTACTGTTTTAATACCGCCTCGGGGATTAAACTCTGTAATAATCTTTGCCCAACGGGGTTTACATACCTTCACAAAATCATCAAGTATCTTATTAGTCAAATGCTCATGAAATATGCCTATATTCCTGAAGAAAATTGTATACATCTTAAGCGATTTTAATTCAGCGCAATATTTATCCGGAGCATAATCAATTTTGATCAGCGCAAAATCAGGCAGGCCGGTCTTTGGGCAGATGCAGGTGAATTCCGTAATCTCAATAGAGATCGCATAATCTTTATCCGGATACTGATTTTCCCAAACTTCAATTTCCGGAGTATTTAACTGTCTTACATTCTTCTGCAAATTTTCATAACTTGATTTTCTTTTCATCTTACACCTGCAATTTTATGGATCTGCGGGATAACAAATGCGGTCACGCCTTCATTACGACAGATATTCTTAAAGTTTTCCAATTTCTCGCTTAACAAATCAATCGCAACTAAACTGTTAGGCTGCAAAACCAATATCGCTGATTTATTTTCACTGTTAATAATAGAAAGGGATTTGTTTAGGTCTTCTTCTTTCGTCTGTGGGCAAACAACAATTTTAGCAAAAACTTCTTTTTTAGAAGCGACCTTTAAAAATTGCCTGTGTATGTCCCAATATGCGAACAAACCGGTTGAACTGGGAAGCTTAAAATCCATAGCCACAATATCTACATAATCAATTACCTTTTCTAACTCCTGGACAAGCGTGCCGTTAGTCTCAAGATAATTCTTGTGCCCGTATCGGTAAGTAAATTTCATCATCTCTTTTAGAAAATCCGACTGCAAAAGAGGCTCACCGCCGGTAAACGAAACAGAATGATATTTATCCTGATACAGTTTTATTTCCTCAAATAATTCAAAAGGCTCATACTCAGTATAACTGTCTAATTTTGTATCACAGTAACCGCAACTAAGGTTACACCCGAAGAAGCGCACAAATATCTGCTTCTCCCCCAAATAGAGCCCTTCTCCCTGCACGCTCTCAAACACCTCTGCGATTTTTGCTTTCATTATTTACTCTTCATAGGTTGCGCAACTGGCAGGATTCTCCCAAACCGTCACTGATTTAATATTTGGGGCCACGGGCTTCAGGCAGTCATAGATATATTTGGAGATATTCTCAGAAGTAGGATTTGTTTTCTTAAAATAAGCAATTTTATTTATATATTTATGGTCAAGTTTCTCAAGAATTATATTCAGTTTTTCTTTAAGGCGTTTAAAATCCATTACCATCCCGGCCTTGTCTAATTTGTCGCTGGCAACCACAACTTCTACTTTCCAATTGTGCCCGTGCAGTTCTTCGCACTTGCCTTTATACTCTCTTAAATTATGCGCGGAGCTAAAACTTGCTTCTACTTTAATGCTATACATTTTATCCCCTATTTCTCATCCTGAAACAGCCTTTTTTTTTTTTTTTAGAGAATTCCCTAAAAACCTTTCTGCTAAACCGCTAAACCACTCCGGATTATCACTGACGTAAAAACTATGCTTCCCTTTTCCCTTGGTATTTAAAATATTCTCCGATCCCAAAATCTTTTTCACCTCAACAGCCACCTGTTTTGCAGAATCAATCAAGGTTACATTCTCGCCAAGCACCTGCTTGATCACCGGCCTAAGCAATGGATAATGCGTGCAGCCTAAAATAACAGTATCCACCCTGGCATCCTTTAGCGGCTTTAAATAGGTACGGGCAACATCTAAAACCACATCCCCGGAAAGCCACCCCTCTTCAACAAAAGGCACAAACAACGGGCAGGCAACAGCAGTAACCTTGACTTCCGGCTCAAGCTGATTAATTTCAATTTCATAGGTCCGACTTTTAATGGTGCCCTTGGTGCCGATAACCCCTATTCTTTTATTTTGCGTGGCATAAACCGCCTCGCGCACTCCTGGGCTAATCACCCCGACGATAGGCACTTTAAAATGATTCTTAATCACCGGCAAAGCAAAACTGGAAGCAGTGTTACAGGCAACACAAATTAATTTCACATCCTGTTTAAGAAGAAATAAAATATTCTCAATGGAAAAACGAATAACTGTTTCTCTTGATTTGATCCCGTAAGGCACGCGCGCAGTATCACCAAAATAAACTATATCCTCGTGCGGGAGCTGATGGATCAATTCCTTAACAACAGTCAACCCGCCCACGCCTGAATCAAAAACTCCAATCGGCCTCATTTATTGCGCGCCTCCATTAACTCCGAATCCCGTGCGTAATTTGCAAGCCCTTCGGCAATGCTTTCCGCAATTTTTGTCCGATAAGAACTCGTCTTTAATAAACGCTCTTCGTTAGGGTTAGAAACAAAACCTACCTCCATTAAAACCGCAGGCATCCTTACCCCTTTTAAAACTGCAAACCGCGCATTCTTAACACCAATTATGCGGGTATCTAAATTACCGCCGGCGGATTGACACAAAGCCCGGGATAAATTAATAGACTCGGCGCGTGAATAAGTATAGACCATATCCCAGACAATCGTTCTTAGATCAAGTGAGCTGCTGGCAAAGTAGGCATTTTTCAAATTTAGCTTTGATGTTCTTGCTGAACTCTTCGCGCGTATGATATCGCTGACACTGGGAGCAACATAATAAACTTCAAATCCGCTTAGGCTCCGTGACTTACTGGCATTAGAATGCACGCTTAAAAAAAGATCCGCCCCGGAGTTATTTGCAATTTCAACACGCCTTGGAAGTGGCACAAATATATCGGATGAGCGCACCAAAACAACATCCACCCCTTGGCATTTCAGGATATCGGCAAGACGACGAGCAATATCCAAATTAACATCCTTCTCCCGTAATCCATTCTTTCCAATTGCACCCGGGTCATTTCCACCATGCCCGGCGTCAATGACGATTTTTCTGATTTTAGATAAAGAGTACCCCGGCCTTAAAAGCTGGCATGTTTGCTTAAACAAAGTGTCAATAACCTGTTCCTTAAATCTGGCAGGAACAACAACTGCACCATTATGAATTTTAACCGGATGACTAAGCATAGTTGCCCTGTCATCTACCAACACTAAACTGTCACCAACTTTTAAAACAATACGATGCGAATCCTTGGTTAATATAATTGAATTATTAAACTTATCCTGCTCTAACTCAATATTTTTCAGGCTGCATAAATCTGTTAAGGAATAATAAGTTGTGCCGTTCAAATTATAAGCAGTCAAAAGCTCCTTCTGGGGCACAGTAGCGCAACCGATAAAAGCCGTAACCAGTAACACATAACTTGTAATTCGTAAGATAGATATAGTTAATTTTGATTTAATCATTTGTATTTAGTTTTAATATCTCAAAACACATTGTTTTGGGATCCACTTAGCCCTGGTGGCACTCCGCTCGCTACAGCCCTTGTCGGGCTGTTTAACGCTCGCTTGAGTGCCACTTAAATTTTCCTTGTCGGAAAATTTAAGTGGAGGTGGGCGGAATTGGACCGCCGTCCCCAAGCAATCTGATAAAAGCCGCTACATGCTTAGTTTATCTTTTATTCTTACTCTTGCGCACTCCGCTAAACAAGATTGCGCAAGCCGCAGCCTTTTTGAATTTCATCCCGCATGCAAAGGCAAACCCTGCGAGACTATCCTACTAGCGCTCTATTTCAGCCCGTAGGCAAGCTGAGTAGAGGCACCCCTACACTTAGTGAGGGGTGACTAAGCAGCCAGCTGGCATTGCCATTACTGGCATTGCAAGCCGGTTTAACACTGGTGTGTTTGCTTTTAGTTTTTGCAAGGATTGTTAACGCGGCTAACCTCGCGTCCGCGGCATGCTGCTCTTACCCTATGTACTTAGGTCGAACCCTTTCACCCCCAAATTTCCAGCTATTTTTCATTATTGGAAAAAACTCCAACCTATCTTCTATTCTTCATCACCCTGCGCAAAGACAAATCCTCTTCGCGCTTTTTTATGCCCTCGCGCTTATCATACAACTTCTTTCCTTTACAAAGAGCTAATTCCACCTTGGCAAAACCGCGCTGGTTGAAATAAATCTTAAGCGGCACCATGGTCAGTCCTTTTTGCGCAAGGCTCCCGGCGAGCCTCAAGATTTGTTTCCTGTGCAACAGCAGCTTTCTTGGCCGCACAGGCTCAACATTCAAATAGCTCGCCTCTATATAAGGGCTTATATGCAAATTAAACAGAACAATTTCATCTTTATCTATACGGGCAAAACTGTCATTTAAATTCGCTTTGCCCTCTCTCAAGCTTTTTACTTCACTGCCCTTTAATTCAATCCCGCATTCAAATGATTCTAAAATTTCATAATCCCGATGCGCCTTGCGGTTACTGATACTTGGAATAGTTATTTTATCATGCATAAGCTAAAATAAATACTTAAAAATAACGGAAGAGTAATGATGCTAATAATGTGTCCAAAAAATACCCCTTGGCTAATCAGCAAATCTTCTTTCTTGTAATGCCGGGTAATTACCGACAAAGAAGTCGCCGGAGGAACTGCTAATTCAATTAAAATTAATAACCCTATCAAATAGGGAGCTTTAAATTTCAGGATCAGCCACAATCCCAATATAGGAAGCATAATTAATTTTACCAGAACAATATAGCTTACTGCCCGTTTATTTATCTGTTCAAGCCGCACTGCAGCCAAATTACCTCCGACAACAAACATTGCCAAAGGCAGAGTGCAATCGCCGATCATACGCAAAGGTTTTAGCAATGTAAGCGGAACAAACTTATTTAAACCAAAGAAAATCAATGCCAAACTAAACAAAACCGCAATTACCGGCGGGCTAAACAAAGTGCCCAATTCAAATTTCTTTACAGCATGAAACGAAAGCATATACACGCCCACAGACCAAACCAGCAAATTAAATCCCAAAAGAAATAAAAACAAATATGTCAAAATAACTGCAGCGCTTTCTTTAGGCAATATGGCCACAACTAAAGCAAGCGGCAGATACCCTGAATTCTGAAAACTCACTAAAGTCAAAAATTGCCACTTATGCTGCTGGCCCTTTATAAATCCAACAAATATTACTCCAAAAATTAAACCTGCAACAGTAATAGCGATACTAAGTAAAGGAAAAATCCACCAATTTGGATACAGATCAAAACGAAAATCCTTGATCAGCTGGCAAAAAATTAAAACCGGCAAAGTTACCTCAACCACCAAGCGGCTTAATGTGCTAAGCCCTTCATGCCCAAGGATTTGCTTTTTCATTAACAAATAGCCGACTGCCCCCAAAATGAAACTCTGCAGCACGGCAAGACTTGTAATCTTAAATGACTCCAAAAACATCTATGCACCCCTTATGTCATTCCCGCGAAAGCGGGAATCCAGCCTAATTAGCTAATTGAAATAATTATACCAACAAAAACCAAGAGGAGCAATTCTTTTATAATTGACAGATGAGGCAGGCTAAGTTATACTTTAAATTACTTTTTGCGGGGGTGGCGGAATGGCAGACGCGCTGGTCTCAGAAGCCAGTGTCGCAAGACATGAGGGTTCAACTCCCTCCTCCCGCACTAAATTTATCAAGAGTTCTCCCGCCAAGCTAATTAATAGCAGGCGGGATCCCGACCGAGCAAAAACGAGCGTCGGGAAACTCCCTCCTCCCGCACCATATTAGACTACAATTAAAGAGGCGTTTTCTATTTTACAGAAAACGCCTCTTTGTTACTTTATCAAAATACTACAACTATATCTTATGACCCTGAACTTATCTGGTCAAGTAACACTATTACTCTTCTTAACTCCGGAGAACTTTCAGTAGCTCGCATTTCCTGTATCTGACAGATATCCATAGCACAAGCTGCTAAAGCTTCCCTTCTTTGATTAAGCTCTCCTTTTTGCACACAGGCTGCTAAAACTTCTTCCAGTCGTTTTGCTGATGGCTCAATAGAACTATTTGCCATACGCTGAATACTTAATATTTCCTTATCAATATCCATACTCTGCAATTCAACCCTGCTCAACTTCGGCAAAGTCAAATCAAGCTTAGCAAAACTACCCATAGCTTGATACTTGATGTTCATCGCGCGGAAGTCAATACCGCCGGTAGTATCTGGAGCTTTTTGCATGGCGCTTGAGGCTTTTACCGCGCTGCTGGCAGTGCCTGCGGATACGAATTCAACGTTACGCGCAGACGATATCACGGAAGGATAATCATTTGCTGGATAGCTATGTACCGTATGGGTAAATTTATTGTTCAGAGGGATTCCTTTCTGCCCAAGCTGAGCAAAAAACTCAGGAGTTACCTCAACAACAAGCGATAGGTTCTCTTCGTCTTCACTTGATCCTTGCATTTCTTTAGTAGTTATTGATACAATGTGTTGACCAGGTAGTTTCGCTTCCAAAACTTCAGTCTCCGTAGGTTTGCTGCCGATAAAATCTTTCTTATGAGTCGTCCTTACCACAGTCTCCTTAGGGCGGAACTCAAATGTAAGAGTATCAGCAGTCCGATGCAAATCGCCAACAACAGCCTTATCAAAATTCCGACCACCACCAAGGTCCCAACTTTTAATATCAGAAAAACTTCCAGCGGTCCCGCTGGGATTGACTTTTAAATTAGAAAATTTGCTGACATCCCCGATTTCCGGCACAGGGTTGTTCCTAAAAAGCGCTGAGCTGGCTGTTTCTGCTTTTGCAGCGGAAGCTTTTTCCACCGCGCTGGAGGCTATGGCAGGAATCCCCTTATTGTCCATAATTTTCTCTACTTCAGCCCTGATGCCTTTGATTGACGCCAAAGCTGTATAATAATGTTTGAGCACAGGGTCATTCTTGGCAGCTTCTCTGCCAATATTCTTTATCCTCTGTTTCATTACCCTGTCTAAGGTGGATAACTCCTCATCAATTGTCCTAAAGAGTTCCTGAAGGTCTACTTTACTCTTACTATCCTCCAATAGAACCGCTACATGACTAAGGGCGATAACAGAATTAAAAGCCTCTCCTGATCGCTGCAAATCTCCCACAGGCATTTTTGCCCAAACACTACTCAAGGCAGTTGTGACTGAATAAATCATCCCCAGTAATTTATCTCTTGCCTGCCACGATAGGCGTACGCTCGGTGCAGCAGGAACCACGCCGCGAGGAGAGTCAAGTTCAGCCCAAGCTGCGGCACATATTGCAAGCGGCACCCTAAACGCTGAGCAGCTCACATAATCAAGAAACTCATGGAATTCCTTGATTGAATCCGGATCTCCCCCGTGTTCGCCACAAATACCTACTTTTAGTTTCCGGCGCACTTTACGGCCATCATCAACTGCGGTTTTCATAAATTTAACAACTCCATCCTTGTCTACTTGCGCGAATGGATCATTAGGTAGAATTTCCTTTTCAATAAAAGTAGGCAGAAAGCTGCCTGCATCATCGCGCGAATAACCAAAAGTCATCTGAGTTAGGTCATTAGTACCAAAGGAGAAAAATTCAGCATCCTCTGCAAGCTTGCCGGCAATCGCTGTCGCGCGAGGAGTTTCAATCATCGTGCCGAACATATATTTCAGCTCTTTATTTTTCTTTTCCAGTCCATATTTCTTTACTACCTCAGCATGGACTCTTTCAACTATCTTTTTCTGGTCTTTAAGCCCACCTTCTTCACTGACTAAGGGAATCATAATTTCAAGGCGCGGAGCAGTATTATTTTTTATAATCAATTCCGCAGCAGCTTCAAACATCGCTCTCACTTGGATCTCAGTTATTTCCGAGAAAACTATGCCTAATCGCTCTCCGCGAAGGCCCAACATCGGATTTGCCTCACTTAAATCCTTGGTTATCTGGCGAATCTTTGTTACTGGAACTCCCAGTTTTTCTGATAGTTCCTTTAACTCCTGTTCTGCCTTTTCCTGTTCTTTCTTGTCTTTTTTGTTATCCGGATTCGGGAGGAATTCATGTAAAGGCGGATCTAATAATCTAATCGTAACCGGTAATCCCTTCATTTCCTTAAACGCAGCCTTAATATCATTTTTGAAATAAGGAAATAATTGTTTTAGGGTTGCCGCTCTGCGTTCGTCTTGTTTCAGGAAAATAATCATTTCGCGTAAAAGAGCTAACGCCTCTCTTGATTTTTTCCCTTCACCGTAAAACATATGTTCAGTCCTGAATAACCCAATACCTTCGGCGAAATAGCGTAAAGCATTCTTAATATCTTGTAAACTTTCAACATTAGCACGGATACCCAGTTTTTTTACCGAACGGCATAACTTCAGATATTCAAAAAAATCTTCATTATTTGGATCCGGATCTTTCGTCTCAAGTTTGCCTTCATAAACAAGGCCTTTTGTTCCATTCACACTAACCCAGTCGCCTTCTTTCAAGACTTTGTCGTCGAGGCGAACCGTTCTCTTTTTAAAATCAATTTCCATACCAGAAATACCGACAACACAGCATTTTCCCCAACCACGGCAAACCAGAGCAGCATGAGAGGTCATGCCTCCTTTAGCAGTTAAAATCGCCTGAGCCGGTTTCATGCCATGAATATCTTCGGGGCTGGTTTCTTCGCGCACAAGGATTACTTTTTGGCCCTGTTTTGCCAACTCTTCGGCCCGATCTGGGTCAAAAACGATTTGACCAACTGCTCCTCCGGGACCTGCGGGTAAACCTTTTCCTATTTTTTCAACCTTTTTCTCTGCGTCCGGATCAAGAATTGGAAGCAACATCTCCAGAAGCTGTTCAGGCTTAACGCGCTTAATTGCTTGCTTCTTTGAAATCTTGCCATCACGCAACATATCTAAGGCCATTTTTACTGCTGCCGGGCCATTGCGTTTTCCATCGCGGGTCTGCAGCATATAAAGTACTCCATCTTCAATGGTAAATTCAATATCCTGCATATCAAATTTTTTAGGATCCCTTTTTTCCACAGCTTCTCTAATTTCTAGTAATTGCGAATAGATCTCTGGCATTGTTTCTTCAAGGGTAGGAAGGTCTCTATTTGCATCATTTTTTGAGTGTTCATTTAGAGCCCAAGGTGTGCGGATCCCGGCGACTACATCTTCACCTTGTGCATTTGGCAACCATTCTCCGTAGAATTTATTATCACCATTCGCCGGATTGCGGGTAAATGCAACGCCAGTTGCAGATTTATCTCCTGTATTTCCAAAAGCCATTGCCTGAATATTGACCGCGGTTCCCCAGTGATGAGGAATTTTTTCGATATTACGGTATGCAACCGCGCGTTTTCCGTTCCAACTCTTAAAGACCGCACCAACAACTCCCCAGAGTTGTTCGTACGGATCATCAGGGAAATCCTTTTTAAACACTTCACTGATCTTGACCTTAAACAAACCACAGAGCAATTTTAGGTCCTTATCGCTAAAATCGGTGTCTTTTTTGTAATTATTTTCCTGCTTCATTGTTTCCATGATATACTCAAGCTGAGCCCTGATTTCTTTGCCCTTTTCCGGTTCAATACCCTCAGCCTTTTCCATAACCACATCAGCATACATCATGATTAAGCGGCGATAAGCATCATAGACAAATCTTTCGTTTTTTGTTTTCTTAACCATGCCGTTTATTGTTATTAGGGTTAAGCCGATGTTTAATACGGTTTCCATCATTCCGGGCATAGACATACGTGCTCCGGAACGGCCCGAGAGAAAAAGCGGATTATCCGGATCGCCAAACTTTTTACCTGTTTTTTTCTCAAGTTCACGCAATCCCCATAAAATTGCTTCTTTGATATATTGTGGGATTTCCCCTGTTTTTAAATATTCTTCGCAAACCCTTGTATCAATAGTGAATCCCGGAGGAACCGGCAATCCTAATAGTGACATTGAAAGTAGGCCTTCACCCTTGCCTCCCAATAGCTCTTTCAATTCCGCTGTGCTTTTTGTGTTAGGAGAGGCTAAGCCGGGGCCAAAGAGATGAACGAAATCTTTTCCGCTTTTTGCTTTTTTCAATGCGGAACTGGCTGCGGACTGTGTAAATTGTGGACTGCTTGCCACAACAGCTGAACTAACAACTCCATCCGGAGTCCCTGAAATACTAAACATATCCATCTCCGGGAAGCATGTTCGCCAAAGCAAGTCCACCGCTAAAATAGCTTCTGATTACCTGTCCCGAAGGAGTAGTAACCGGTTCCTTAATATTATATTCACCTTCAGCAAAAGACTTCTTGTAGGCGCTTATATAGGTAAGCTTTGACCAATTGGTTTTTGAGCTAAGGCTGGTTAAATCTTTCTTGTTGATCATGGAAGCGTAGGTTCCTGCTTTACCAACAAACCTTGATTTAAACCACCTGGATAGAATTAAGGAATAAAAGACCTGGCGAAGCTCTGCGTATTTTTTAGAGCTATTTACTTCTTTGGTTAAATTAGAAATAATTAATTCACGGATAAGTTGACTTGAATATTCATTCAGCTCTTTTTGCCTTGGGTCTTTGAATGAATAAGTTGCAGAGTTCTTTAAATGATCCTGCTCAAGCATTACTTTAAGTGTTGCCTTGTAAATATAGGCAGAACCGTCTTTTGACTCGCGTACAATAATTTCACCCGGCACAATCCAGGGACGGGTTAATGTAGGAATAGTGATATTATCAGAACCAAAAAGCTCTTCTGCTTTTTTATAAAGCCTTCTCCAGTATTCTTTGCCTTGGGGTGTTTGCGGAGAGGTATAAAGAGAGGTATCTTTTTTAAGCTGAAGGTCTGCTTCAAGCATAATTTTACCAACATCAGTGCGGGCTAAAAGTTCATCAATTACCTGATCTTCTGCATCAGGGCGCAAGTTTACCCAAAAAGCTTCATTAGGAAGGGTTACACCTACCAAGAAATAGCTTAACAGATCTTTACCGGTATTCTGGAGTTCTTGAGAGGGAAGGTTTTTAGCATCGCCTTTATCAAGCATGATATTAAACTTATTATGCAGAGTGTCATAAGAGAAATACCTTAAATGCACAGGACGGAATACGTCTGTAATGATAGCAGGCTGTGTTTTTGCAAAGTGGCTTGCCAAATTTAATTCCAAAGCCATCTGTGCAAAACTGGTTTGCTGGAAACAAAAGCTGATTACTAACGCCCAAGATAAGATCTTCTTTACCATTTCTTCTTCCTTTCTTAGAATAATTTAACCAAAATATTCACTCATTTAGGCTTTTTAAATCTTTTTCTTTAACAAATAAAAAAATCCGAACTGACCATTTTAAAGTCAATCCGGACGAAAATTTACTTAACGTGGCTTATCTTGACTCCTCCAAAATCAAGATATTCCGGCACCCAAATTGTAATAACTCAACTTTTTATAGTATAACACATTTCCTTACTCTTTCAAGAAATCTTTATAACATTTCTTGTAGGCATTAAAGGCAGGTTTTTTGCTTAAATCCCAGCGCACCAACCCAAAATAATCCACCCCTGTGCCCCAATGCCCTTTACAATCCCTAAAAAACGCCCAGAAAACCTTTTCAAGGCTTCTTTCCTTAATAAGCTCCGTATAAACTTGCGCAACTAATTCTGCCTGTTGAGCCTCATCAGGGTTATCCCCCAGCCACCAATTATTCACCTTTATGCCTTTTTTCACTCCTGGGCAGCCGATTTCAGTTATCCAAATCTTCTTATTTTCATCGCCATTTCTTTCCATAATCTTTTGCGCTAATTTTATATAAGCCTTGAATGCCGGAAGAGGGTTCCTGTTTAAAGGTGATTCAAAAATATGAATATTTAAAATATCAAAATAATCTCTTGCGCCGTTGTCATAAAGCAGATTTACCCTGCTTGGCCCCTCGGCAAGCCCGCCGTTTAGGATTTTACACTTTGGGTCAATCTTTTTAGCAGCAATGTAAACTTCCTTTAAAAGTTTGCAATAACTCTTTAACCCATCCTGCGGCATCCAATAGGTCGGAGAATCAGGCTCATTCCAGACTTCCCAATATTTTACTTTTCCTTTATAACGGGCAACTACTTTCTGGGCATAATTAACAAACAAAGCATTATCCTTCGGCGGACAATTCCACTTACCGCATGACGATGCCCAATCAGTGCTATAATTTAAAATACCCAATATTTCAATTTTATTTTTACGCAGTAAACTTACAATTCCGTCGTATTTAGCAAAATCAAATTTTCCCTGCTGCGGCTCAATATCTCCCCACAAAAAATCCATGCGCACAATACCAACTCCAGCTTCGCGCATAAGTTTCACTGATTTTTCAAGATCTTTTTTATCACAATATTTGCATTTATTCCAATCATGGCTCCAATGTAAGAATTCCAAAACTCCAAAAGGACTTTTCATGCTAGCTTCCTCATTCTGTCTAAAGGCACACCCGGAAAACATCACCACGCCCAAGACAATTAAAAATATTACTTTATTTATGCGGTGTCTGTTCAATATTTATATAGTCGTCAAAACCTATTTTCTCTCCCAATTCCTGTTTCACAACCCTGATGCGATCAGGAACATAAGGGTGAGTTTTATAATATGACCTCGGCCGCAAAGGCTTTCGGCGATTTATTTCTTCAAGCTTTTTCAAAAAATCTATCATTGCATGTGGATTATACCCGGCTGCCTTGGAATAACGGACAGCCAATTGATCTGCTAAAAGCTCATCCTCTCTTGAATAACCAAGCATTACCTCGGTAAATGCCGCATCTGCTGCTTGCCCTGCGCTTCCAGCTTCTCCTGAAGGCACAGCCGCCACCAAAATACGCAAAATTGAATAACCCTGGATCGCCTGTAATTTTTTTATGCTGTGGCGCGCCACAATATGCCCGACTTCATGCGCCAGGACTCCGGCCAGCTCGTCGTCATTAGCAACCTTATCAACCAGCCCCTTATTCACATAAACATACCCGCCGGGAAGCGAAACAGCATTTACTTCTTCGTCTTCTATCACATTAAATTTATAATCAATTTCTTTTCTGTCACAAACTGCAGCAATTTTCTTACCAATATCTTCAACCCGCTTTTGCACCAAAGGGTCATTAGTCATTTTGTATTCTTTTTCAACCTGCTTGGCAATTGCCTGGCCCATTTTCTCCTCGCTATCAGTAGAATAATAATAGGTTTCTTCCTGCCCTGTAACAACATTATATTCAGTAGAGCATCCAGAAATAAAAACGCACGCCGCGAACCCCGCGCCGCAAACCAGTAACATAAACACCTTTATCCCTAAATCCTTGAACATAAGATACAACCGACGTAGCGGCAAACCCACCACATTATAAAAACAACCTTCAATCCGCCGGATAAAAAATGCCCCCTGTCCCTGAATATCAAAACTTCCTGCCTTATCCAGAGGGGAAACATTCTTAAAATAATTTCTTATTTCAGAGTCGCTTATTTTATCCATGTAAATTTTTGTCTTTTCAACTGAAGTTTTTATTCTTGAGCTGTCTTTATCAATCACTACTAAACCAGTATAAAGCTGCTGCGGTTTTTTAGAAAGCTTTTTAAGCATTGAGTTAGCATCTTTTAATGAGTTTGGCTTTCCAAAAATCTTTCCATCCTGCACAATTATTGTATCAGCGGCAACAACAACTCCGCTTTTTATTTTCTGACTGACTGCTTTAGCTTTTAACAATGCGTTATGTTTGGCTAAAGCGGCAAAAGATAACTTTCCGGTCAGCACTTTCTCTTTAATCCTGCTTGGAATTACCTGGAATTTTAAGCCAAAAATACGAAAAAGTTTTCTGCGCGCCTTTGAATCACTTGCTAAATATATTTTTCTCATGATAATGCAGCGCTTTCTCCTGCCAAATAACCGGTAGAAAATGCCGCCTGCAAATTAAACCCTCCGGTATCCGCGTCAACATCAATCATCTCACCGGCAAAATATAACCCATCTATCTTTCGCGACTCCATAGTGCGCGGGTCAATCTCCTTTAAAAAAACTCCACCCTGGGTAACCATTGCCTCTTCAATAGGAAGCGAACCGGCAATATCAAGCCGGAAAGCCTTTAAATGGTTAGTTATTCCCTCCCGAGCCTGTCGGCTAATTTGATTTACCCTGATCTCGGGATTAATTTTTGCAATTTCAAGAAAAACATCAACCATCCTCAAAGGCAAAAAACCCTTTAGCACATTTTTAATATTTTTCCTCGGATTACTGCTAAATTCACGCAATAAGCGGTTATTCAATTGCTCTTCTGATAACCCGGGCTTCAAATCAATTTCAACATGAACTTTTTTATTTTCTTTCAACCAATTAACAACTTTGCCGCTTAAAGCTAAAACCAAGGGGCCGGAAATCCCGAAAAAAGTAAATAACAATTCTCCGACATCCGAAACAATTTCTCTTTTCCCGTCACAAAACCTGATCAAAACATTTTTTAGGGTCAGGCCTTCAAGGTTCTTAACAAATTTATCTGCGGTCTTTAACGGCACTAATCCCGGAGAAAACGCAGTAACCGTATGCCCCAGTTTACGGGAGAATTCAAAACCATCTCCTGTAGACCCGGTAAGCGAAAAAGAAACGCCTCCGGTGGCAAGAATTATTTTATCAGCCGGAAGAAATTGGCCATCAGCCAAGTATAAACCTTTAACCTTGTTGTCTACGGCAGATAAACTCTTTATTTTGGCTTTAAAAATTATCTCTACATTATTCTTAATCAATTCTTTTTCCAGAACATCAAGGATGCTGGCTGACCTGTCGGACACAGGAAACACGCGCATCTGCCTTTCAACTTTTACAGGTAGGCCTCTTTCTTCAAAAAAATTCATTAAATCCTGATTGAAGAATTTCTTAAAAGCATCCCTTAAAAACTGGCCATTCTTGGAAAAGTGCCCCAGGAATTCATCTAAACTGCAGGCGTTTGTTAAATTGCATCTTCCTTTGCCGCTTAAAAGAAGCTTTCTTCCAAGACCTGCATTTTTCTCAAGAAGAACCACCTGCTGGTGCAATTGGCCAGCACGAATAGCTGCCATCATCCCCGCCGGCCCCCCGCCTATAATGATAATTTTTTTATTTTGTTCCATTGGTTATTTTACAGCAGATAATCCAAAGTCTTCTATTTTAAAGATTGATTCTAACTTAAGGCCGGCTTTGGCTAAGTTCTCTGCGCCGCCTTCATTACGATCAACAATCACAATCGCTTTCTCTGCTATAACGCCAATTTTATCAAGCGCCTGTTTGGCCTCAATCAAGGCTTTGCCAGTAGTAGCCACATCATCAACCAAAACTACGCGGGCTTTTTCTTTTAAAGCAGGCCCTTCAACCTGACGCTGAGTACCATGCTCTTTAGCAGCTTTACGCACAATAAATGTTTTAAGAGGAATATTCTTTAAATGAGCCAGGCAGGCAATTGAACCTACAATCGGGTCTGCTCCCAGCGTCGGGCCGCCGATTGCATCCAGTTTATCCTGATTAGTCATTTCTAAAATAATACTTCCGACCAAATATGCGCCTTCCGGAGTTAGAGTAATTACCCTTCCATCAAGATAATAATTACTTTCTTTGCCGCTTGATAAAATGAATTTTCCTCTTTTTAAGGCTTCCTTGTTTAAAAGCGCGTGTAATTTTTGCTTTAATTCAGTTAAGTTTTCTTTTTCCATTTTTATTAGTCCTTTTTATCTATCCTTTTAATCTTTTTAACACATAATCCACTGCCTGGCCAACCGTAACGACCCCCTCATAATCATCGTCGGGAATTTCAAAACCAAAGCCTTCCTCAAGAATCATTACCACCCGTATCGCGTCAACTGAATCAAGCTGTAAATTATTTGCAAAATGAGTTTCCATTTGGATATTCTCTTCTGGAAATTTAAATTCCTGGGCAAAAAGCTTGCGAATACGCGCAAGCACAGCTTCTTTAGTTAATTCTAATTCAAGTCCTGGTTTTTCTTTTTTCTCCTGCTGGTCATCTTCAAAGGAATAATCTCCTCCCGGCATTGTAGCCTGCCTGAGCTTATCCATAAAATCGCGGATACTCCGAGTATGATTAAGGATTTTCTGGGTAGAGGCAACAGAAAGCGGTTCAGGCTGCATAGGATCAGTGGCGTCTTCAACGATCAGATTGATCATATAAACATCATTTCCTATATAATGGGTAAACATTTCTCGCAAAACCGGATGCAGCGGAACTGTTCCGACAAACACAGGAAAAACTTTCTTATTATCGTCATAAATATTTGTAATGCGAGAAAGCAGCTCTTTAATATGGCGGGTGTAAGTAAGGATTTTTCTTGCCTCCTGCACAGGGATCGGCTGACAATCACACAGATGCAATTGGCACAAAAGATTGATTGTAGTAATATCATCGCCAACCCGATTGTACAAAAGATCCCACACCTGCGGATCCATAGAAATACGTTCTCTGTAAATTCTTTTATATAGCTCTTTTTCATCAGGAAGCGGATTGGCCATTTATTTAGCCTCCTGGACCTTTTTAATTACATCTGAAATTACTTTGTCCAAGTCTTCCATTTCAAGAGGCTTAAGCACATAGGCATCTGCGCCAAACCCGCGCGCAACATCTACTGTATCCTGCTCGGTAATACGAGTAACCATAATACAAATCGCATTCTTATCAATATTTTTGATCCGCTTCAAAGTCTCAATCCCGTCAATCGGCGAATAAGGCATATGCACGTCAATTAGGCTGATATCGGGTCTTTCTTTCTCAAATATCTCCACCGCCTTTATCCCGTCGGTAGCCCCAAAGGTAATAAAACCCTTGCGGGTATATATCCTTGTAGTAAAATCAACTATACCTTCCTCATCATCAACCACCAGTAATTTTAAAGCTGTATCGCTCATCTTGTTACCTCCGATTAATTATATCGCTGATTCTATGGCCTGACGGATTATTTTTAAATCAATCAGCTTTAGCTCTTCTTTATCTTCCAGAAAACGCCCTACATCTCTTCTTGCAGCATTAAAATCTACTCCGCTGATTTTATCAAGCAAAAATGCTTTGAAATTTTGTTCGTTTATTTTTGAAAAATGACCGCTTGTTTGTATAATTGCGTTATTTAAAAAAGTAAAATTCGGCTTTATCTTATTTGATAAATACCAGATAAAATCATAAAAATCTCTTCCTTTGGTAAATTTTCTGTAAAAACAGGCATGCAATTTCGTAGCATACAAAGAAGAAAGATCAAAATGTACGACATTAAACATATACGATTTGTTTACCACGGTATTCTGAATATGCCACCCTGCCGGAGGGTTTGCGTCAACTTCAATCTTAATAGCGAGTTTTTGTTTTCCAAGGGCAGATATTCCCAGCTCTTTTAACAAGCCGGAGAACTTTAGCATGGAAGATTGCACGGTTTTATCCGCCTTAACCGCAGGCTCAGCCTCAAAACCGTAAAGTTTTAAACCCTTGATTATCTCGCTGCTCACTGAATTGAAATCATACTTTTTCTTATTAATGAGCGAAAAATCAAGATCCTCGGAGAAACGCTTTAAATTATAAAGTATCCTCAAAGCAGTCCCTCCCACGAAAGCAAGGTTATTAAGAATATTCTTGTCATACATAACCTTCAGGATGATAATCTGCAAAAATTCTCTCGCCCTGTTTAATTTTTCTTCAGGGCCTAAATTTTCACCAAGCTGTTGCTTTAAAATATCCAACATTATTCCTTCTCCTGGCGCAAAAAGGCACAAAATTCTCCGGCTACTTTAACAAGTTCATCGTTATTAAAAATACCGGCGAAGAATTTTATTTTTCTTGGGCTTAAAATCTCTAAATTCTGAAAACGATAAGAATCCCTAAATAATCCTATTGCATTTCTCTTAAACTTATTTCTATTCAGGTAAAGAAAATCTACCAAAGCCTTCTCCGGATCTGCAATCAAAAATCCACCTGAACCTTTTTCCTTAATCACTTTAAATCCCCTAAAACAACCAGGCTTGATATGTTGATAAACAAAGAGCCCAAGCTCATTTTTAAAGCGTGATGTTTTCTTGGTGGCAATACTTGTAATGTCAAAAACACGCTCTGGGATAAGCTCGTAGAAACTCAAAGCTGACTCAAGGCTGACATAAGAAGGAGAATACAGTTGATTGGCGATATAAAAACGGCTGGGGTTAACTTTACGGTCGCTTTCATTTAATAAATACAATCCGCGCTTAAGCTTAATCACGAGGCGCCTTTGCTGCCAACGGATAAGCTGATTTTGCATTTGCTTATCCCCGAGTCCGCTTAAAGACAAGCTCTTGCTTAAGATTAGCGGGACATCCTGAAACTTTTGCCTAAATTGAGTATAGTTCATATTTCTCTATGTAATCATAAATGATTACTTACAGAAATAAGTATAACATTGCAATCTTGGATTGTCAAGGATCAAATCAATCTCTTTTCTTTCTGGCCCTCTCTTATGAACTCCTCTTCTGTAACATCCAGCGCCTTGGGAAGCTCAATTACAAAACAGGCTCCCTGCCCTTTTCCATCAGATTGCGCAGATATTTTTCCTTTATGGCGTTCAATAATTTTCTTTGCATTATAAAGGCCCATACCTGTGCCTTCACTTGAGGCCTTGGTAGTAGTAAAGGGCAAAAATATAATTTCTAAGTTTTCTTTCTTGATCCCATAACCTGTATCCGAGAAAATAATCCTGATCCTGTCGTGATTTACCGGTTCAACTTTAAGCGTGATCTTCTTTAACTCAGCCTCTCGCATGGCATGAATAGAATTATTCGCTAAAATAACCAATACCTGCATCAATTCCGGCTTTATCCCGCGGATAAAACCTAAATCCCCGGAAAAAGTTTTCTCAAAAACAATCGCCTTATCTTTAAACTGAGGGTAATAAAGCTTGAAAAAACTCTCCACAACATCATCAATTTTTAAAGCCAGCGCCTTTCCGGTTACCGGCGAACCAAAATCGCGGATAGCCTTAACCATCCCAGCCACTCTGCGGGCAGCCTCAATAGTAAAACCGCACGCGCTTTCAGCTTCTTTGTATTCCTGAGGATTTGTGATATTCTTTAAAAGATAATCTTTAATTAAAGTGGTTTCATTAAGGATAATGTGCACGGGATTATCAATTTCATGCGCCAGAGAATAAGAATAAGTATCCATCTCTTGCAGGCGGGCCTTTCTTTGTTTATCTTCAATCTCTCTCCAAAAACGGCAGTTCTCAATGGCAAGGCTTGCTGAGTAAGACACGGTTTCAAAAACAAGAATGTCGTCGGTAGTAAACATCTGGCTGTTTGGTTTTGTCCCCAAGGCGATAAATGCCAAAAGGTCATTTTCCATAAAACACGGAATAAATAAACCGCATTCCAAAAGAATATCCGGCTTATGTTTAATTTCATCACAGGTTACAAGCCTTTGTTCGGCAGAAATAAATTTTACAAACGCTGAATCAACGGCTAAATTTTCAGGAAACTTATCCTGCACATCCTGAGGATTACAGCTTTTTAAAACATAAGAATTGCTCTCTTCTTCCTTAACATACATCGCGGCAAAATTCACTTTAACCGCGTTAACCATGGTTGTGGTAATAATCTGGATCAATGCGTCTAAAGAGCGGATGTGAGTCATGGTTTCAGCAAGCTCGCGCAACGCCTGCTGATAGCGGCGTTGATCTTTAAGGATGATGTCTTCTGCATGCCGTCGCAAATAACTGTAAATAAACGGCCCAGACGTAGCCAAGATTAGCATGATCCACGTAGAATATTGCCATTGGTTGTATTTATAGCCAAGCCAGAAAGGCACTCCCAAAACTAAAGCATAAACAACGCCAAATATGCCAGCCCGGGTAAAGGCAACATTCAAGTCTAAAAGACGATATCGAAGGATAACATATGTTCCAGTTATAGCATAAAGAGCGACACCAAAAGCTCCTGCTGGATAAAAAAGATCTATTCTAAATTCAGGCAAGAAAGTCGACGTACCTCCTAAAAACCCAACAAAGAAACTAAATATCAAATATTTTGCCTGCAAACGCTTATTTCCAATAGCTTTCTTTAGAAAGTTAAATAATTCAATAAAACTAGCAATTACTAAGATTACATACGATAAAGCTGCTAATAAAAAGAAGAAGGTAGTGTCATTATAATAAAGCCCATACGCATAACGAGTATTAGTTATTAACTTATCGGGGAACCAACTAATCCAGTTAAAGACGAAAGCCTGAAAATACCCAAATAGTAATAATGACCTCCTGTTTATTTCACAAAATGAACAAACAAGGTGAAAGAAAAGAACTGAAACAAACATGCCCCCTATGTGTGCATATTTCCAACCAAATATAGCTTGCTTTTCATTAAAAGCAATTCCTACCATAAACAAACCAAACCCCCACACAGCAACAGCAATATTAAAAAAGGCTAAGATCCTATGAATCTTAGCCTTTCCAAATATCAAAGCTATAAAAGATAGTATTAAACAAAAAAACGCGCAAGAAAGACCCGCTATTGCAAATAAATTCATTTTCTTCTACTTTTATTTATAATAATTCTAGCTGTATCTCTCCCCAATCTTGTAACTCCTGAAATTCCCTGCACCAAAGTTGCCCAATGACCAGTTAAATACAAACCTTCAATAAAAGTATTCTGAGAAAAACTGTTAACCAGAAACTGAGATGGAGCGCCTTCCCAACCATAAGCAGAACCATGATAGTTTAATGTCCATCTATAAAGTGTTGCAGGAGTAGCTGCATCTTTAAATACAATTCGTTCTCTTATATCTGGAATTACAAATTTAATCTTTTCTATAAAATTATCAATCAGCCTTTGTTTGTTTTCTCTCCAAAAATCACTATCTTTAAAAGGAGCATTAACAAGCATGACCATACTCTTCTTATCAGGCATTAACCTCAATAAATAACAATCTAAATCATCAACTACACCATCATCTACAAGACAATACATCTTCTCAATATCATAATTAGGCATAGCCCAAACGTTGGTACCAATAGGCATGTTGCTTAATTTTCCATCTGTACCAAGATATAAAACAAGAATAGAATGAGCTGGTTTTAATAAAGCTAATTTCTGTTTACTATCTTTTCCTATTACCCTCTCACCTACCAAATCCAAGAAAGTTTGAGTTGCATCAACATCAGAAACTATATACTTTCCAGATTTAAAATATCTGCCATTTATTTCTACTCCATCAACACGGTCATCTTTTAATTTTATTTTATTAACAAACGCTGTTGCATGCTACTTCCCGGATAATATCCTCCATCAAACATAAACTCTTTGAATAAAGCGATGGCTGTAAAAGCTGAAGCTTTAGAAGCAGACAATCCGGCATTCCCAAGAACAGGCAATGATAAAACTGATTTTAATTTCTCATTATTAAAGTATTTGTTTAACACATCTAAGAATGTTGATTTCTTGAGTGAATTAAACGACACGGCATCACAATTAACAATAAAATCAAAGAACTTATCTATGTTAGCTCTTTCATCAGTAAATTTACTAGAAAATTCTTGCTTTGTTTTACCTAAATCATTCCAAAAAGATATTTTACCATCAATAGTAATGATAGTATCCTGAGGATTACTTCTTTTAAATTCTATTCTATTCTCTAAATCTAATTCCTTCAATATCACCTTTAGAATTCCACCATCCCGCAAGCTCCCCAGCGAATGCGCACAAGCATCAAACCTGAATCCATTTCGGGTGAAAGAAGTACAGTAGCCGCCGGGCTGGGCGTTCTTTTCCACAATCAGCGTCTTAAGGCCGGCCTTAGCCAGATAGCAGCCGCAGACCAACCCGCCAATCCCTGCTCCAATAATTATCGCGTCGTAATCGTATTTTTCCATTTAATTAACAAAAACCTCTTTTATTCTATGCTTATTTTACTAATATTCAATACCTTGCAAAATTTAGCCAAGGTAACAATCGTAATATTCTTCTTTCCGTCTTCTATTTTAGATATTTCAGGTTGTTTTATTCCGATAATAAGAGACAAATCTTTTTGGCTCAGTCTTTTACCGAGCCTTGCCTTCCTAATTTGAACTCCGATTGCCTTTAAGAAAATCGGGGCCGTACCTTTTGGCCTAACTTGTTTTTGCATTCGTTCTTCCATCAACTGTTCAAAAATAGTTTCCCACCAATCTCTAAACTCGGATTGCAGTTCTACTTTAACCCAATATCTCCTAATCTGGGGCCAATTTTCAACAAATTCTCGTCTAGAAAGGACAGAAAATAGCTCTTTGGGCTTATCGCACCTTGAAAGAAAATTAACCATAACCGAGGCGAATTTAGGATGTGATGGTTTTTTAATGATTTTCATGGTTTCATTTAATGCAGTTTCATTAAGATTCCAAAAATACTTTTCAATCTTCATTTCTTGATTCCTTCTTTCACAAACAATTTTATTTCATCTTCCAAATATTGGATCATTTCCTGCGAATCAAAATTCTTGTCGGAAATGTCAAGATCAAGCAACTCTAACTTCAGTTCATTACGAGAAAACGATCTATACCAATGCACCATCCCGCGCCGAAACTGTTCAGGAATTGTTATTAGGAATAAATGCAAAGGCATTATTTTCTTTGAAAGCATATAAATATCATAGACATCTCTGGCCGCCTGCCTACCTTGCAAAACCCGCCTTCCTATCCGGTCAAATTCAAATTGCGTTCCTGTTATTGCAACAATCTTCTGAAAATAAATATTCTTAGCGCAATAAGCCCTTATGCCTCCGGTTTTCTTTATTTCAGGGCTTTTTATTAAAACATCTTCACCAAAATCAGGCTTCAGCGGCCTCTTCTGTCCTTTTAATTACACGGTGTAAAACCTCACCCTGGCTTTTTCAGCAATGGCAAAATCTGCTTCAAGTTTAATTTTTGTTTTAAGCTTCTCTTCAAAAAAAGCAATCAGGTTTTCAATTTCCTTAATGTCATATTTCGGAGAGAAGAAATCCAAATCAGAGGAAAAACGATGGTGCAAATAACATAGCTCAAGCGCAGTACCCCCAGAAAGAGCAAACTTCTTTGCCTTATTTGAGAATAACCTTAAAACTTCTAATTGAATCTTTCGTAATTTTTTATCCATGTCATTTAATATAAGTTATAATCTATATCACATATAAACTATAACCTATAAATTACTTGTTGTCAAATTAATTTTAATCCTTATCTAATTCCGACCAAAGGATTTGTTGTGGGAGTAATTAAGTTACAAATGGTTATGGAAAGCGTCTTGGTTTCTGAAGATGTGTTTAGTAGTGGTGCCGTCAGAGTTGACTTCGTAGAGGGAGCCGATGTAGGTGGTGGAAGTTGCTTCTTAAAGTTAAGTGTTGTGTCCCAGGAATTTCCGCCCGTAATTCCCATCCAGAAAAATAGAACCCTTAATTTTACGTTCGTACCTAACAAACAGATTTATCTAACTTCTTATAGTAATGTAAGTTAAGCAAATTTTAGACAGAAATGGAGAATTTTGTTTGCTTTTTTGCTATTATCATTAAATCAGCACCAAAAGATGTAAAACCCAAGATTTTAGTTAGAAAAATGTTAATATTCTGATAAATCTGTTGTTTCCTAAGCTTTAATCCCCCTCTATTTTTTACAAACCATAACGGATTCACAACAAATGCTAAACCATAAGCTAATAAAGCTACAGGTTTTTGCAAGTAAACTATAAAACCATATGATATACATTTCTGTATTACAAATCCTTCTTCTTTGATCAATTTTATTAATGTTTTCTTAGAATAGAATCTTATGTGTCCAAGATTTGCGCCAAATTGGATTTTCGTCCAAATCCCAAAAGGAAACCTAACTCTTGTTATTAAATCATATATATTAGGAACTGTAACTACCAGCAAACCATCATTTTTTAAAACTCTATGCATTTCTTCAACCATGTAAAATGGATTCAACAGATGTTCCAAAACTTGACAACAAGTAACTACATCAAAACAAGAATCCATATATGGTATTGGATCATTATCCCTAACCAATTTTGCATTAATTCCCTTTTCACAACATCTTTTAACTTTTTCTTCAAAGATTTCTACACCATAAACTTGATTATCGTCCAAAAGAAAAGAACCCAACATTCCTTCTCCGCAGCCTACATCTAAAACTTTCAGATTTTTACCATATTTCCTAATTTCTCTAACTATTATTCTCTCACCTACATCCGCATAATATTGATCCATAGTAGCAGGCGGTGATTCTATAGTTGAATCATAATATTGTGTTTTACTCATTTTTCCTCCAACTTATGCATTCGTGTAAAAAAAATTGCCTATACTATCTCGCGTAATTTTATTTGCCTTGTGGACTTAGCGCTTCATGAGTTGTCCCCACCGCAAAATCCGCACAATTTGTGCTAATCCCATATCTCTCAAGCCGCTCTATTTCTGACACCCCGCTTCGCGCTTCGCCTGCGCTATATATTCTTCAAAACTATCAAACCCCTTTGGTATTATGACCGTTGTGTTCGGATTGTCCTTTTTAAATAGCAAGTAATACTCCAAGCTGCGATCAAAACTCTCACAAGCCGCAGTACTATCCTTAAAACGCGTGTATTGCAAGATACCAATCTTGATGTATATAGCAGAGGCAGCATCATTTAGACCGTGTTTCTTTGCTAAGTATAGTGCTTTGTCAAAGTACTCCATGGCTTTTTGATCAATATTTCCTACAGTCACGCTGTCGTCTACATAGCTGCCTCCTGGCCTACGTGCACTATTCTTCTCACGATCATATCCATCTGGAATTTCTGCCATTAACAACTTCCCATAATAAAAGAAGGCTTTCGCTAGACAAGCCTCATCATTTTTCTTTTTGCAATAAGCTATAACCTCACTTATCAGCTTATCCGCTGCAATATGCCGATCTATACTAATCATATAATCAGCTTCTTTAAATTTCGCCTCGGGGTCAAATTTAAACAACCCGGCGTAAGAACTCTGACTAAAAGATACAAGCAGTATCACGATTAAGACTACTATTCTCATAAAATCTCCCATATTATCTATCATTCCAACTTTCTTCATAGTACCCAATCATACCTGGGCTATCATTGATTAGCGACCCCGCTGCATTAAGCCCATATAGCACAGGCATTGTTTCAAAATTAAAGGCAGCGGCATTGACTGTGCCGCCAAAGGTTCTACTTAAAAAATCACCTGTTATATCATGAGCAAGGGAAAACCTTTGGAAACCGGGAACAAACCGGCCTAAACCACTCATAACAGGCCCTGTTTCTCCAGTGAGACCATTCCCCAGGCTAATATCACCAACTCTTGACCCAAACCCGACATTACTATATTTCGGAGTATTTATAACTACAGGCTTATTATCCACCATAAGAGCTTTACCATTGGCATCCAACTTTGGCAAGCCATTATCTTGTGCTGTTTTCATAGAGGCACCTACATTCTTTCCTGCAGGCTTAGTACTTACGATACCCCTATATAGAAAATCTGCTCCCGCAATAGCGCCGGCGAACATCGCCCCATTCTCAAAAGATCCCCCTGCCAACTCGGATATACCTCCACCGGCAATGGCAGATAATCCAACCCTTTCAAGCCCAACCTTCCAATTCCAATCAGGTCCACCAACCTTGCTGATCATGCCACCAAAGACCGCCCCGCTAAGGGCGCCAAACGCCGCCCCCATTAACATTGATTGACCTATATTCTGCCCATAGAAGGCGCCACCTACACCTCCGGCAGCGGCACCTGCTAGTGCACCAGTAGTCGCAGCACTTAATACCCCACCCCAAAACGCACTACCACCCATCATTGAAGTGTAAAAGGCGGTTCCAATACCAGCAGTAAATACTCCTACCACTATTCCCACTACCACCGAAGCTATGGCACCACCGAACTTTTTCCAAAAACTCTTCCACGAGTGTCCGGTAGGGTCAACCAGATTTATCGGGTTGTTTCGACAGTAAGAATATCGGTTTAAACTCTGTGGATCATAGGGAGCTTGGACGATGGTGTCTGGAGTAATGAATCTGCCAAAGAGCGGATCATAATACCTGGCACCATAATAATATAATCCAGTGGAAGAATCAAGCTCTTTGCCGGTGAATTTGTATTTTGGATCAAAGGTTCCTGTTTGTTTAAAGGTTGAGCCATAAGGAGTAAATTCAGTAAAGCCTATCTGCTTGCCACTTGAGTCAGTGATAATATTAGAGCTTCCTAAATGATCACTATGGAAATACGAGATTGCTTCAACGCCTGCGGCGTTTCGCAATGACGAGGCAATACGGTTTGAGCCGGAGAAAATATGTTTAGTAGTAGTGCCGTCAGAGTTAATTTCGTAGAGGGAGCCGATGTAGGTGGTCCATTGTTCAGGGACAGTCCCCTGCGGGGACAGTCCCTTTCTCACTCTTCCTCCGTCGCCATCATAAGTAAAACTAACTGGTGGTTGTTGAGAGCCGGATACAGTTAGAGTAGTATCTTTTAAACAGTAAAGATAATAGCTGGTTCCGGGTTTTAGGGTCGTAAATTCCTGTTTTATGCTTGAGTATTCTTCAAACTTATTTAAGAATTTGTTATAGTAAACAACCTTAGAATAATCTGTATCAAGCTTTAAAGGAAATAGCGCTGCTTCTACTGTAGTCTCGGTTGTCTTTGGGCAAAAGATCAAGTTCTCTCCTGTAACAAGACCGATGTTTTGAGTAGTTAATGGTAGTGTGCCGGTAATATTTAAGTCAACATCTGTTGTACTTGTAATATAGATTTGATAGCCCTTGCCGTATTCAAAATCAGTGAACTGATCAAACTTAGTATTAGCAACATTATGCTCAAAGGTTTTGGTATTAGGGCTATAGCGGGATATTTGAGAGTACTTTCCGGAGATTTGAGCCAAAACTGAGTTTACTTTAGTATCCTGAGGGATTATTGGAAGCGAGAGGAAATTCCATCCCGGCTTTAGGGTGATACTGATAGTTACCGGTTGTGGAGGAGCTCTTTGAGCTTCTTTGAGGCGGTTTTCTGCATCATAGATTAGAGATAGGTCGCCTTTTGTAATCATGTTTCCATTTGCATCATAATCAATAGACAAGTCATTTCCGTATTGAGTAACAGCATGAGGAAGCTTACCGCCTTTGCCATAAGTTAAATTAACACCTTCTTTATTAATCATGTTTCCTATGGAATCATAAGAGTAAGTAAGCGCACCATAAGAGCCGTTTGCTTGAATAAGACGGCTTAGGTCATCATAAACAAAACTTTGAGTAGCGGTGTTTACTGCATCAACTATGTTCCTGATGTTACCGGTATTATCAAACTGATAGCTTAGGTCCTGGATTTTACCGCTTGGTGATTGGGTAACGATATTATTTAGCCTTAGGGTATTAGGCTCATAAGCGTAGTTTGTTTGAGTGCCATTGCCATATTGCACCTTGAGCAGTTGGCCTGTGGGAGAGTAATCAATATTTAGAATATAAGGGACAGTCCCCTGCGGGGACAGTCCCTGCACCTTTTCAATTCCTTGAGGATTATAGCTGTAGGTTATGAGTGTAGAGTCGGGGTATTTAAGAGTGAGTAATCTGTCTAAAGCATCATAGATGCGCTCAACAGTATAAGTACCTGAGCCTGTAATAGTTTTTGTGGATTTAACTTCTCTACCTAATTTGTCATAGTAAAAATCAGTTGAGCCGGATAGATCAGTTATTTTGGAAAGACGGCCAAGGCAATGGTCTTTGCCGGGGTCGTCGTAAGAGTAAGTTACCAGGGTTATTGGGTTGCTTGGGTTACTTGAGTTAAGCTTGTTAGTCAGCCTATTTAAAGAATCATAGTGGAATTCCAAAACCTGATTCTTGGCATCGGTTTGCTTGATAAGATTCCCCAAGGCATCATATTCATACAGCCAGATACCCATATCTGGATCTGACATCTTTATTTTCCTACATAGTGAATCATACCAAATCTGGGTAACATTATTCTGATTATCTGTAAGCTTAATAAGATTACCTAATGTGTCATATTCATATTTAGTGGTATAAATCTGACCACTGTTATGCTCTTCTACTTTGGTAATTTTTCCATAGGAATCAAAATAATAACCCTTAGAGTGGTTATTTTCATCAGTAGTGGCCTTGAACCAAACTCCGTATAAAACACTAGAGCTGGTTAAATCCGGGTTAATGCTTTGGGTGAGGCGGCCTAAAGCATCGTAAATAAAACTTGAGTGCGGAGTATTATATACAGGAGATTCGTAGTTTGCTGAGGCATCCACAAAATAAGGCAAGTACTTCTCCTTAATCTGGCAGCGGGAATCATATCTTACAAGGCCTGAGATTATCTGGCGGGGCTGATTATTTATGGGATTATTTTCAGCAGGAGTTTTATCTTCAATCACACGGCCCAAGCCATCATAAAAAGAATAACTTGTAAGATACGCAGGTTGAGCGGAATAATCAACCTTAACTTTTCTGACAACTTTAATCGGCTGGCTTGATAAATCATATTCGTAGATTGCTCCTGGAGAGTCCTCCGAATCAAGCGGGCCGATAGCCTTAGTAATTCTACCCAAAGAATCATAGATATTATAATTTTTTTGAGTATTGTAATCTTCGGTGAATTTTACCTGGCCGGGTAAACCTGAGCCAGTAATTGCATCTTGTAGAGAATCGTTAATTCCGTAATAAACAGTTTTTACGCTTTTACCTAAGGCATTGGTTGTTTGCACTGGATAGGAAAACTGCACTGTGTCATAGACAATTGAGGTGATCCTACCCAAGGCATCAGTTGAGCTGGTTAAATTACCATAACTGTCATAAGCATAGCTTGATGATATATACTTTTGGGTATTTTTAATTGGATCCTTGAGGTAGCTTTCTTCCTTGCTTAGTATTCCTTTTGCCGGGATTTCATCAAGGCTGGCATGATTATCGTAGTAGAAGCGCTTTTCAGAAACTTTAGTTTGGTTCTTATCTAAAAGTGTAGTAGATTTAGGGCAAGAGATAATCCAATCAGTAGTATTATAAATATATTCCGTAACCTGGGTCTTCTCATCGCCAATTACATTAACCTCACCTTCAGAGATGACTTTTTTAGGATTACCATAAGAATCATATTCGTATTTTACGCGGGTTTGTTTGTAATTGTCGGAATTATCAGGATCATAAACATAATTATCAGTTTGAACTAGATATGGCAAGTTAACTCCGGGATAAAGCTCAACACTTTGCCAGGTGTTTTCTGTTTTTGAATAAAGCTTGTTGTCTTTATCTTTTACTTCCTGTTTATATGGCCTTGCTTTAAAGATGCTGTCCTGTTTAAAATAGCTTTCGCTGGAAGTACCTTCGGAATCAGTGGTTTTTGCATAGCCAAAGCCGCGGAATTCGCGATCCTTAAAATCAAAAAATCCAGAGTCGTATTTAAAACTATGGGTATTTATCGGCTGTTCAAAACCTGAGTTTTGAGTAATAGAATCAACCACCCAGACACAAAACGGTAAGAGTTTTTGTGGGTCGTAAGTTGAGTTATCCTTACCTTTATATGGCTTGTAGGTAACTGCTACTGAGCCTCCGATGCCGTTTGAGATTTCCTTAAGATAACCTGCAGGCACAGGATTATTATTTAATCTGGCTTCCACATAATCATAAGGAGCGCCTGTTATTTTATTGGTAAGCTTATCCGGCAGGCCGTCACCATTAATATCAAATACGTCAGCGCGCACACCATACGGGCCAACAGAATAACCTGTGATACAATCAAATTCCTGTCCACGGGAGCCAATATTTGTCCAATACACATAAGTAGCTTCAAAACCATGGCCGTTATTTAATTGCACCTCATATTTATTATCTCCATCTTCATAATGCACCCTGTCAGGCAGGCCGTCTCCATTCATATCAATAAGGGCTAATCTTTTATAAAGGCCGTTATCGCTCCACTCTGGAGAAGATGCTTCTGGCCCGCAGTTATAAAGTAGCGGCCCCCAAACCACAGGCTTATCAAATCCACTGCCATTATTAAGCTGGACATCAAAACCAGTATAAGGCGCATCATATTTTCGCATCACTCTGTCTGGCAAACCGTCACCGTTAATATCTAAGATTGTAAGTAAGGTTGTATTACCCGAGGATGCCCTTAGATAATTCCACCCCTCTGATGTAAGCCTACTGTCTTCCCATGAAACCGGCCATTTTATTATCTGGCCAAAAGAGGAGCCGTTATTTAGCTGCACATCCATGGAATTATACGGAGAGCCATTTCTTGTTGCCATTACTTTGTCAGCAAAACCGTCACCATTTATGTCCATTGTTTCAGACCTGATCCCATTTGAAGAAATTCCTGTTATACAATCATATGCTTCTCCGCCGCCATACAACTGGCTAAAATAAGTATAAAAATTATCAAAGCCTAACCCTGTATTTAGCTGAACCTGGTATCTTGGATCATTAATTTTATAATAAACCCTGTCAGCAAGGCTGTCGCCATTAATATCTAAAACTCCTAAATCCCGGTATAAACCGTCATTGCTCCATTCAACTGCCCCTTCTGCTAAATCTCCCAATAAAGGCCCCCAGCCAAGAGGCTCATTAAACCCTGAGCCGTTATTTAACAAAACAGAGTAATTTGTATACGGAGAATTGTTTTTACGCTGTATCCAGTCAACCAATCCATCTGAATTTATATCAAGCATAGTGCTAAATACTTTGTTCTCGCTTTGATACCGGAAAAAACTGTACTCCTCGGAATTCCTTAAAGGATCATCACTGCGGCGTAAGATCGGCAATTGCTGAATATCAGTAAAACTGGGGTTTAATTCCTGATAAGTAAATACTACCGGAGGATAAGAATTGTTTGAAGATGCATCAAACAGTGTAATTTGCTTTATTAAGGAAAGCGGCCTTGCATTTTGTTCTTCAAGATACTCTATTTTGTACTGATTTATTATATTGCTGCGAAATTTAGACTTAATTTCAGTAAGCCTTTTTGCAGTTACAACTTTTGAGCCGCTGCGGTAATTAAAAGAATAGTCAGCGCGATCAGTGAAAACAAAATGAACTTCACATAAAGGCTCAAGATTCTGGGATTGATTACCTGTATATTTAACCTTAACTGGGTATATCTGGCCCTGATCAACAAAATATTCTATTTCAAGAAAATTCGTCTGCAGATCAACAACCTTATTTAAATTCCATGAAAATATTCCCTTAGAATTTATCTGTCTTGAAGCCTCATCTTGCCCAAAGTAGTATTTTGTGCCACCTTTATCAGTGATTACCCAGCTTGTGCCGTCAAAAGTAAACTTTGAGAAACTGCCTTCAATTTTAGTACGGTATTCATTACCGCCAATATTAACTAATTCCTGATTTGAGCCTAAGGAGTTAAAAATAAAAGTATCCGTAGAATCATATTTTGGAGTACCGCGTTTAGTGGAACGCTGAATAGAACCTAACTCTAAGCTCCAACCTACGCCTAATATGCCGTTACCTGAACCTGAGGCATAGGTGAGCGCAATATTAGGCTGAATACCTTTCCGGCCTACCGGAACACTTATAGAAACGGAAAACGATGCTCTTCCGGTAAAGGGATCGCTCTGAAAAGATTTTAAAACTGAAGTGTTAAAACTTGTGCTCATTTGTGGAGACGAAGAACTGCTTGCTGCGGATAGGCTCATTGATTTGGCTGAACTAAGAGCAGGGCTCTTGGTTTTAGTGTCGCTGCTTGTTGACTTAGACTGCGATTGGATAGAAGTTGTTGTGCTTTTAGTTGTACTTGCGCCAGAATTAGTTGTACTTGTGTTAGAAGTAGTTGTGCTTGACCCAGCAGCAAAGGAAACATCCCTTAAACAAATTGTAAATAAGTGCGTAATGATTAAAGCCAAAGAAAGAATTTTGATGATTGACTTTTTCATATATGGTTAATTTGCAACTTCCATGGGTTTTCTTAAGATAAATACCTCAGCACTTTTGATAGACTGCCCGGCCTCATCCTTTGCTTCTGCCTTAATAGTATGCGCACCTGCTAAAGGACTTACCCAATTATAAGTAGCACTACTTGACCAAACCTGTTTAACTACTCCATCAACAGAAAATTGATAAGTAACTGCAGACTGATTGTTATCAGTTATTGTTGGCTTAATAACAACAGAAGCATTTTCATAAATACGGCTTGCATCCACAGGGCTAAGCTGGGTAATCTGCGGCGGAGTAGTATCTGTATTATCAATACTCCATGTCCCCTTCTGTAACCAGCCTTGGTAGGCATTATTGTTATCTCTGACATAAAGATAGAGGTTCTTTGTGCCGGTAAAGGTGGTTTTAGGGATAATCTGCCAGTTAATGCTTAAGGTATCGGAATTTCCTGTAACAATTGTCTTAGAGCAGTCTAATTTAGCATAAGAGTTTTCAATAGTATAGTTTGAGCCGGGGGTGTAGCCTCCAAGCCAGGCTGTGTTAGTGTCATTTCTTAGGTAGAGCTTGTTGTTATCCTGGTCATAGTAGCCATAGAAGCAATTAGTCAAACCTGTAAGAGAGGGGCTAATTCGGAAATAGACATACTTAATATTAATCCAGGTATCAGTATCAAGGTAAATAGTGGTAAAGGTTAAGGCTTGCTCAGGTTGAGAGGTTCCCTGATTAGGAATAACTGATACTATTGTTGGGGTATGGTTAGGAATAGTCCAGGTGCCTCTTTTAGTAAGAGGCTGATAAGCATTAGAGTCGTCCCTGACATAAAGATACATATTTTTTGTACCGACAAAAGGAGGCTTAAAAGTTACTGCCCAGTTTACAAACATAGTCTGTCCTGAGCCTGAGACTGTAGTTTGAGCGCAGTTTAGCTTAACATAAGAGTTTTCAATTAGATTGTTTGAGCCGGGAGCAAATCCACCTAACCAAGCATTACCTGCATCATTTTTAATATAGAGCTTGTTGGTATTCTGATTGTAGTAGCCATAAAAACAGCTGGAGCCAGAAGCAGTAGTGTTAATTACAAAGTAGACATAGTTAACATGCTGCCAGCCGCTTAAGTCATTAAAGGTAGTGGTGAAGATTTGCTGGTAGTTAGCAGTGCAGCCGCCTGCTGAGGGGCCGACCATGGGGATAGAAAGAGCGCCGGCAAACGCAGAAGCAGTAAAAAGACAAAAAAATAAGGCTAAAGCCAAAGTTATAATCAAAACCTTTGTTGGCTTAGCCTTTAATATCACGATTTCAGCCTTTCCTTATTAAGAGAATCTGCTTTCTCTCCGTGGCAAAATCTGATTTCAATATAACATGTAATTTTCAGGAGTCAAGACAGATTTTCTTCAGGGATGTAACTCGCTGGTATAAAATGTGCTACACAAGGCTATCACCCTTCCCAAACACCACTGCGGAATTGAATCCGGCAAAGGCAGCACAAGCTTTCATTACAGTTTTAAGCCTGGTTTTTGCTGTTTGCTGAACAAGTTGGATTTTATAGGCGGGATTAGAATTGCTGGAATTAAGAGCGGGTAAAACCGTGTCATTACTCAAACAAAGCAGCAAAATCGCCGCTTCAAGTAAAGCGCTGCCTCCCAAGTTGTGCCCGACGTAAGGCTTAAAAGCAGTAATTAATGGTTTTTTAGGGTTGTCTCCGAAAATCTCAGTAATTGCCTTTGATTCATAATAATCAATAACATGCGAGCCTACTCCGTGCGGGCAGAGCAAATCTATATCTTCTCTCTTTACCTTGCTCTGCTCCAAGGCCTTTAACATCGCGTTCTGATAAGAATCACTACCGACTTTTGGCACAGTGACCTGCCAACCTTCAAGAGCAAAACCACCGCCCAAATATTCACCATATATGGGAGCATTGCGTTTTTTTGCATGTTCCATATCTTCCATAACAATTGCGACTCCGCCGTCTCCAAAAACAAGGCCGTTACTATCTTTGGAAAATGGCCGGCAAATCCCATCTTTAGAATAAATTCCCAGGTCCCTAAACCATAAATACTTGTAAATATCCGGAAAATCCGAAGCCGCAACAATCACCGAAGAATTCTGATTACTATGTATCATTTCACTGGCGGTTTCCAAAGCATACAATCCCGAAGCACAGGCATTACAAATAAATAAAGAATGCTGCCTGACATTAAACACTTTTGCCACATGAAACAAGGTCATAAACGGCTGAACATCATAACCAGCCTTAAGACAAAGACGATAAACCTCGTCGTAAAACTTCTTTTTTGTAAGCTGTTTTGATTTATCGCTCATGAGATTATACGCAGTTTCGCTGACCTTAAATAAAAACGGGATCAGCGCCATATTTTCATGAGCTAAAACCAAACCGAAATCACTTTCAGCATCTGGATTATACACTAACCCACTGTCATCAATAGCAAGCTTGATCACGGCTAACAAATATAATAAATCCTTTATTTCATCACCCTGCTTCCAGTCTTTGATCCAATCCAAAGCGCCCCTGTCAAGGCCGAAACGGGAAATATCAAAATTGTCAACCTTGTGAAAATGATATTTATCCCAAAGCTCGTCTCCAATATAAGCTTCATCAAGTTTAATATTAGTTTTACCGGCGAGCAAATTCTGCCACAATTCTTTACGGCCCGTGCCAATGGATGCAAGCGGGCCTATACCGGTAATGGCAATTCTTTTTTCCTTAGGCATTCTTTTTCTCCAAAAGGTCCCTTAAAAAAGTTACCGCGTCTTTTACTGTACGCAGGCGCGCCAACTGGCTGTCTTTTACCACAACTTTGTAGTTACGTTCAATTTGCGTGGCAATCTCAATAACCTTTAAAGAATCAATCCCCAGGTCTTTAAACAAATCATCCTCGTCGCCGATTTCAGTTGGTTCAAGCCCGGTTAATTTTGATAACATCTCCTTAAATTCCATTTCTAAATTCTCTAACATCGCTTCCTCCTTTTCAAGTTGTAAATCTTTTTAACACGACACAAGCATTATTCCCGCCAAAAGCAAAACCATTGTTCAAAACCACATCCACTTTTTGTTTTCTGGCGGCATTAGGAATACAATCTATATCACATTCCGGATCCGGAGTTTCATAATTTATCGTCGGAGGAAGCACCTGGTCTTTTAAGGCAAGGCAGCAGGCAATTGCCTCAATTGCCGAGGCCGCTCCCATGGTATGGCCCAGCATAGACTTAATTGAGCTCACCTTTACCGAACGCTTGCCAAAAACCTCGTTAATAGCAGCACTCTCTGTCCTATCATTAAAAATAGTTCCAGTGCCATGCGCGCTGATATAATCAACATCTCTTGGTTTTATTCCGGCATCAAGCATGGCATTGCGCATGCAAGCAGCAACCCCCTCGGGATTTGGATTGGTCATATGATTGGCATCACAGCTTAAACCATAGCCTAAGATTTCTGCATAAATAGGCGCACCCCGCAAAAGCGCAGAATCCAAATCCTCAAGCACTAACACACCCGAGCCCTCTCCGGGGATCATGCCTAATCTATTTTTGTCAAAAGGCTGGCATCTTTCTGGAGCAGTGGCGCTCACTTTATTAAAACCGGTAAAGGCAATCCAAGAAAGTGCATCTGCGCCTCCTGCAACAACAAGGTCTGTTTTTCCTGAACGCAAAAGATCAAACCCGTAGCCAATAGCGTAATTTCCTGATGCACAGGCAGTGGTAAAAATACGGTTCCTTCCTTTTAAGTGAAACGCAATGGCTACATTTGAGGGGATATTATTTACCGAAGAACGGTAAACCTCAAAAGGGTCAATCTGATGCTTATCTTTACTTGAATTAATCCAGGAATGATCCGCGGTTTCCACCGACCTGATCTCTCCCATAGTCGTACCAAGGCAAACCGAAGTCCTCACCTCAGAATAAAGCTCTTTTTCCAGTTTTGCATCAGCCAATGCCATTTTAGTCGCGGCAATCGCCAATTGCGAAGCCCTGCCGATATATTTTATTTTTGCCCTTGGAATAAAATCTTCCGGGCGAAAACTTTTTACCTCGCCTCCCACGTGAGTTACGTGCCTTGATGTATCAAAAACCGTTATCTTTGAAATACCGGATCTTCCTTCTAAAAGGTTAACCCAGAAATCTTTCCATCCCAATCCGATAGAAGTAACCGCCCCAAGGCCGGTAATAACAATTCTTTTCATTTCTTTCTCCGCACGAATACAAGCTCTGCCTCACAAACCTTTGCATCCTCAACAACTGCGCTTGCCTTAACGTATGCGCTATCTTCTGCCAGCCGGATACTCTGGGCAACAATCTTTATTTTGTCACCGGGAACTACAGGCCTAAAAAAACGGGCATCTTTAATTACACCCAAAAAGAAATCAAGTTTTTTATGAGGGTCCTCGGGATTATAAAAAAGAAAAGTTGAGACCTGCGCCATTGCTTCAACAATCAATGTCCCGGGCATAATAGGGGCATCCGGAAAGTGCCCTGAAAAAAATTGTTCATTCATCGTTACATTTTTTATCGCTGTAACCTGCTTTCCCGGCTCAAGCTCAATGATCCTGTCAACAAACAACATCGGGAACCTTTGCGAAATACTTTGCATTATCTGCTCAATATTAAGATAAGCCATCTTAATAATATCTCCCTATTACCACAGAACTATTTGCGCCATTCGGACCAAAGGCATTAATCATAATTTTATCAACATTATCCATCCTTGCCGAATCACTTACAAAATTAAGCCTGCTTGCTGCATCTGCCTGTTCAAAATTAACTATCGGAGGAATAAGCCCTGTTTCAAGAGTGCCTAAAGCAGCAGCAAGCGCAAAACTTCCTCCTGCGCTAAACGACTCACCGGTAATAGATTTTACGGCAGTTACCGGAACTTCATCTGCCTGCTTTTGGAAAACTTCCCGGATTGCCCTCGCCTCAACATAATCTCCGTCTGGAGTTGAATTGGCATTGGCAAAAATACAATCAATTTTACCTGTATCAATGCCCGCGTCTTCCAAGGCAAACTGCATCGCCTCTATCATGCCGCGAGCCTTTGGATTAAATTTGTGCAAACGAAACGGGTCAAAATCAGAACCAATACCAAGAACCTCAGCATAAATATGCGCATTGCGGTTAAGCGCAGCATCTAACTCCTCAACCAGAAAAACTCCAGACCCCTCGGAGAAAATTATACCATCCCTTCTCTTGTCAAAAGGACAGCTTGTTGGCTCATAGTTATTCTTCAGGCCGGACAGATACCCGAGCCTGTAAAAACCAAGAAAGGTCTGGATACACATCTCTTCAAGCCCGCCAGCAATTATCCTCTCTGCACGCCCGGCGTTAATAGTATCAACCGCGTGCTCCAGGGCATCAAGGCTGGCGCAGAAACCTGTGGAAACAGTAGTATTCGGCCCTTTAATTCCATAACGGATTGCTGCGCGGCTCGCCGGGGAATTGATTACGGTATTAGGAAATCTGGAGGCATTAACAAAATTTGGCCCCTCCTGAAGAGATTGTTCGTCAAACTCAGAAAGGCTGTTGAGGCTTCCGAAGGTAGTGCCGATACAAATACCGGTAGTCGGAGAGTTGATATTAGCTAAATCTATTTGGCTATCTTGAAGGCAAAACTTAGCGGCGGATAATAATAGTGTCGTGGCGCGGTCAAGGTCAATCAAACCTCTTTTCCCCAATATTTCCTGGGGGTTAAATCCAGAGGCCTCGCCTGCGACCTTAACCTTAAGGTCAGAGGTATCAAAAAGACTGATTGGCCCGAATCCCGGCTTACCTTCCCAAAGGTTATGCCAGAAAGCTTCTTTCCCGAGGCCAACCGGAGATACCACACCTATGCCTGTAATGACGATCCTTTTTTTGCGCATTTACTCACTGTTGAGCCATTACTTAGGCTATGCAACTTTTTACACTCTTAAGAACTTATATAATTATGATTCCGTTTGCTTATGAATTGTATACGGATCGTTTTCTTCGTTCTTTTCTTGTGGTGTAATACTCCTCTTTTTTCCTCATCCACTCATCAATTGAGTCTTTATTGAACCTCCATTGCCTGCCGATCTTGGCTGCAGGGATATGCCCTTTGCCAAGCAGCATGTAAATTGTCGGTTTGGGAATCTTGATGTATTTGCAAAGCTCATCAACTGTCAGAAACTTATCTTTTTCCATATTTTACACAACCGTTTTCTATACCGAAAATTAATTACTTCTTATAAATATTCATAAGTTACTATAACGTGCTATTAAGGCTAACATATTTAAAGACAAATGTCAAGGACCAGGTAAAAAATCTCCCAGAAATCTCCGCTTTCTATTTATTTTGACAAAAGATAATTTCATTGTTATTATATCCCTATGCTGCGCAATATTTTTAATGGTTTAACGGATTTAATTTATCCTAAAACCTGCCTTGCCTGCAAAAAAAAGTTTACAACCGGCAATAATCCGGGCAAGGCGCTTGATAATTTTATCTGCGGGCCATGCCGCAAGAACATATTGGTAAATCTGCCTCCTTTCTGTTCTTCATGCGGAAGGCAATTAGACAAAAAGAATTATTCTAAAAATACCTGCGGGCAGTGCCAGAGAAAAATATTTCATTTTGACCGGGCCTTTAGCCCCTGCAGTTACACAGGGACAATCAAAGAATTAATCCATGAGTTTAAATATAGAAATAAGGACCATCTTGCCGACGGACTTGGAAAACTAATGACAAATTTCATTAAAGAATATAACCTGCCCATTAGCTACATTGATTTCATTATCCCTGTGCCCCTTTATGAAACAAAGCTGCGCGAGAGAGAATTTAACCAAGCGCATCTTCTGGCAAAAATAATCGCGGATGAATTCAATAAAGATATTTTAACTGACGTGATCTTGCGCAGCCGCAATACCGGCACGCAGACAGAATTAGACCACAACCAAAGGTTCAACAATGTAAAAGGCTGTTTTACTTTTACTAATAAACGAGATATACGAGGTAAAAATATCCTGCTAATTGATGATGTTTTAACTTCGGGGGCCACCGCATCTGAAGCCAGCCGGCCCCTAAAAGAGTCCGGCGCAAATGTCATCTTCGCCATTACTCTTGCTAACTAACCAATGAAAACATTACGTAATTATTTTCTTCGGGAATTTCTTACTCCTCTATTCTTGTCTTTAGGGGTATTAAGCTTTGTGATGGTCCTGGTGGGCAACCTCAAAAGAATCGCTGACCTTGTAATCAATAAAGGCGTAGATATTTTTAGCGTTTTAAAACTTTTCTTATTCATGATGCCATACATTGTTACCTACGCGCTTCCGATCTCCGTCTTAATTGCGGTGCTTTTATCATTAGGAAGGCTTTCAAGCGACAACGAGGTTATTGCCATACGTTCAAGCGGAGTAAATATCATAAAGCTAATTTTTCCTTTTATTGTAATCGGGGCGATCTTAAGCCTTGGGCTCATAATCTTTAATGACCGTGCCTCTGCCTATGCGCACTATGCCTACCGGCAGACACTGACTCAGGTCGGGCTCAAGAATCCGACAGCTGCCTTTGAAGAAGGTGTCTTTATAAATTCTTTTCAGAAATACGTGCTTTTTATCTACCGTGTGGACCAGAAAAAAAATAAGATTTATAACGTGCGTATATACGAACCGCAGGAAGGAAAACCTACCCGCACTATTGTCGCGCGAAGCGGTGAATTTATCGCCATCCCCGAAAAGAAAATCATAAAATTAAAACTTGTAGACGGCACTTCGGATGAGCCGGACTTGGAAAACCCCACAAACTTTTATAAGCTTAATTTCAAAACATACTTTATGAATTTAAATCTTTCTCAGACTAACAAAGAAAAACTTGATAAGAAACCAAAAGACATGACCATCAAGGAGCTTCGGCAGGAAATCAGAAAATTACAAAAAAACGGAATTGACCCTGCCCCTCTTGTAACGCAAATTAACGAAAAGATCAACCTTGCACTGTCCTGTTTTGTATTTATACTTATCGGAGCGCCCCTTGCCTTGATTACGCGCCGAAGAGAAAAAGCTATTAATATAGGAATAGCGGTGCTGATTATCCTTGTATATTATCCTCTTATTATCGGAGCCGCGGCCTTGGGCATGGAGGCAAAAATTAATCCGCATTTAGCCATGTGGATACCAAACGCTATTTTCGCAGCCTTAGGAACATTTTTAACGATTAAAACATGCGCATCTTAGACCGCTATACATTAAAACCCGTTGTAAAAATATTTATTTCCTGTGTTTTTATTTTCCTTTTTCTTTACATTATTATTGACGTGCTCACCCGCCTTGAAGATTTGATGAAATTAAAAATCCCCATTTATATTTTAGCTCAGTATTACCTGCTAAACCTTCCTGTCATGTTTGTACAAGTCTCTCCATTTGCCTGCCTTTTAAGCACGCTTTATTCGTTTGGCAAATTAAACCAGGATAATGAAATTATCGCAATGCGCTCATCAGGCCTGAGCGTTTTCCAGATCACAAAAACCACGATTGTCTTTGGGGTAATAATAAGTATTTTTGTTTTCTATGTAAATAATGCAGTAATATCCCGCTCGCAGGCTAAGCTGGTAAATATCCGTGAACAAATGGATTATGGAGCAGGCAGGGCAAATCAAAAACGACAAGAAGTAATCAACAACCTTTCTATGTACGGGATTAAGAACCGTCTATTTTTTATCAATAGATATTTTGCCGCTACAAACACCATGGAGGGGATCACCATCTTAGAGCACGACGAGCATCAGAATCTGATAAAAAAAATCGTCGCTAATAAAGGAATTTATTCGGATGGACTATGGAAATTCTATCAGTGCATTACCTATAATTTTGACAAAAACGGGCAGGTTATTCAGGAACCTACATATTTTGAAGAAGAAATCATGTCCATACCCGAAAAACCGGGTGATTTCCAAAACCAAAGGCAACGCCCGGATTTTATGACCATCCCTCAGCTTGAAGATTACATCTGGAGGCTTTCAAAAAGCGGAGCCTCAAGTGTTATCCGCAATTTAAAGGTTGATCTTTATCAAAGGTTCGCCGCCCCATTTACAAACCTGATCATTATTCTTTTGGGTATACCGTTTTCACTAATAATGCGCAGAAAAGCTACCGGATTATCTTCTATCGGAGTTTCAATTCTGGTGGGATTTCTTTACTACATTTTTGATGCCATCAGCATCGCGCTCGGAAAAGGAGGGATATTGCCTCCCATACTCTCCGCTTCGCTCAGCCATATCATCGGGCTTTCAGCAGGAATCTACTTTATAAAAACACTTCCTTAATCAATATAAACCCTCGGGATTCGGCTGCCTAAACCGCAGGCTATTTCATAGGGGATAGTACCGCTCAAGCTGGCCAATTCTTCTGCAGTAATCTTGTTTCTTCTCTGGCTGCCGATCAAAACTGCCTCTTCTCCGACACGTACCGGAACACGGCCAACATCAACCATAATCTGATCCATGCAAATCCTGCCGCTAAGCTTAAAACGCCTGCCCCTGATCAAAACAGGGGCGATATTAGACAAATTACGCGGATATCCGTCGCCATAGCCAATCGGCAAGGTAACTATCCTTGTGGATGTTTTTGTTATATAGGCATGCCCGTAACTTACTCCATAGCTTTCAGGGACATTTTTAACATAAACCACCCGTGTCTTTAGGCTCAATACCGGTTTTAAATGAATGCTAAGATTTTCTTTAGGATAAAGCCCGTAAATAACAAGACCGGGCCTGACCATATTAAAATGAGCGCTTTTACAATCAATAATCCCCATGCTATTTGCTGCATGAATCAAGGGAATATTTACCCCCTTTAATTTTAGCTTATTTACCAAGCTCTCCAATAATCCTGCCTGATGCAAGGTAAAATCTTTATCCATATCGGCAAAAGCAAAATGCGTAAAAAGTCCTTCAATTTTAAGATGCTTAAGATTACTGATCCTCTTTATTAAAATAAACGCATCCTGATGCAAAACCCCGATGCGGCCCATACCGGTGTCAACTTTTATATGAATATTCATGGGCCTGCCTGACGACCTTGCTCTTTTGTTTAAAGCGCTTGCCAAATCAAAATCACAAACAGTAGGCGTAAGGTTGTATTTAAAAACAGGAGCAATGTCCTCTTTAAGAATAACCCCGAGGATTAAAACAGGCTTGGTAATCCCGGATTCTCTGAGCTTTATGCCTTCGTCAATGGATGCCACTCCTAAAAAATCAACTCCTTCAGCCACAAGCCTTTTGGCTACAGGCAGCAAGCCATGCCCATAAGCATCAGCTTTAACTGTTACCAGCACCCTCACCCCCGGCTTAAGATGCTTTTTAATCTGGCGGAAATTATGCCCGAGATTTGCTAAATTTACTTCTGCCCATGTAGGACGGTAATAACGAGTATGCATAGCTTTAGACATTCCTTATTTGACATTCTTTGGGATACAAATAAATAGGCTTTATATCAAACGCGCTGTTAAAACTTTTATTTTTAATTTTTTCTAAAGCAAGTTCAATAATATTATGGGCCTTAGGATACCAGTAATCTTTGTCCAAGATTTCTGCTCCTCTTATCGCTCCAAAAATATGGTTGCCCAATAATGGCACCCCGTCTCCAAGAATTATGCTTTGCGGTTTTATTTTCTTTAGCAACTCCTGCTGATTAAGCAACAGATATGGCGTTTTTCTTCTTAACCGTCCATTTGCATTACTAAAAATACAGCTATAAAAAAGATTTCTTTTTGCGTCAATCACCGGCACAATATCTTGATTTGCGCTTTTTATGCCTTTTGCCAAAATATCCAAAGTGGAGATCCCTATTACTTTCTTTTTATTCACCCAAGCCAGGCCTTTAATAAAAGAGACCCCCACGCGCATACCGGTAAAAGACCCCGGCCCAAGGCCGCAAGCAAAATAGCCAATATCAGCCGGCTCTAATCCGACTGCCTTTAAAACCCTGTCAATGGTAACTGCGATTAAACGCGAAAGTTCCCGGCCTGTTTCAAGGTTATATTCATGAACTTTGCCGTCACAAAACACGCCAATACATAAATATTTTGTTGAAGTGTCAATTGCCAATATTTTCATGGATCTTCTCCAATAATTTTTTATAGCGGTTGCCTTTGGCGCTGAATTTTAAAACCCTTTTTTTGCCTGGCTTTAAAAAAAACTCAACTTTTAAACATTGGCTTGGAAAAAGATACTCCAAACGCTGTGCCCACTCAATCACGCTGACCCCTTGCGCATACAAATAATCCTCATACCCGAGCGACAAAATATCATTAAGCTGATTAAGCCGGTAAAGATCAAAATGATACATCGGAAGCCTTCCTTGCCGATGCTCGCGGATCAAAACAAATGACGGGCTAATTACTTTTTTATGTCCCATCCTCAATCCGGAAGCAATGCCTTTGGCGAGCACAGTTTTACCTGAACCAAGCTCTCCAATAAGGCAAATTATATCTCCGGGAAGAAGATTCCTTGCAATGATACTCCCGATATTTTTTGTCTCGCTTGCTGAATTTGAAATAAACTGCATTTTAAAAGTGGCGAAAGCCCCCTGATTTTACTTCTACTTCATTGGCCTTCTTGTCAATTAAGGTTAAGCCTGATTTTTTCTTGATAATTTCTCCGATAGGATAAAAACCGCTCTTTCTTTTATCTAAAAGCCTGCGCGACTGGTCCTTGGGCAAAGTAAAGAGCAATTCAAAATCTTCTCCCATATAAAACGCTTCATTAATCCCGTTTGCATCTTTACTTATCGGAAGTAAATTCTCATAAATCACTCCGCCAACCTTGCTTTGTTCAAGTATGTGCCCCAAATCCTGCACAAGCCCGTCTGAAATATCAATCATAGCATTAACTTTAAAATTATGCGCTAAAAAGCGCGCTTCTTTTAACCGGGGCTCAAAACAAAGATGCCTTCCGCGGATAGAACCTCCCAGTGAACCGGTAACAAAAATAATATCTCCGTCTTGGGCTTTGCTTCTTAAAGTAAGTTTATTCTTATCAACAAGTCCAAGCATGCTCACATCAATAACAATCTTTTCCGAGCTGCTCAAATCTCCTCCGACAAGATTAATATGATATTTTTTGCAAATCCCAAATATTCCTTCAAAAAGACCGTCAGCTGTTTTTAAGTTTGTATTTTCAGGAAGCCCCAAAGAAACAAGGCAATGCGTCGGTTCTCCGCAGCAGGAAGCAATATCGCTGATTGAAACCGCAACCGACTTTCTGCCGATTAAATAAGGGTCTGTGTTCTTTGTAAAATCAATGCCCTCCACCAGCATATCACAGGTAAAAAGCTGATAACGCCTTTTATCAAATTTTAGAACAGCACAATCATCGCCTGAACCGACAACAACCGAAGGATCTGTTTTGATCTTACGACGGAACCTTTCAATTAACCCAAATTCACCTATTTTAGATATGAGCATATATTCTTTAAATATGGCTGCCGGATTACGCCCTTGTCTGTAATAATAGCACTGATCAAAGCATTCGGAGTAACGTCAAAAGCCGGATTAAATACTTTGACTCCTTTTGGCGCAATTGGTTTTTTAAAAAATAAATCCGTTACCTCAGACGAACACCTTTGTTCTATAGTGATTTCTTTGCCGTTTTTAATCTTTAAATCAAATGTAGAAACCGGAGCTGCGATATAAAAAGGAATTTTATGGTACTTTGCCAGGATCGCAAGGCCTGAAGTCCCTATTTTATTTGCAGTATCTCCGTTTGCAGCAATCCTGTCTGCTCCGGCAATAACTTTTTTAATTTTACCCTGCTGCATTAAGGCTGCTGCCATGTTGTCACAAATCAAGGTAACATCCATGCCTTTTCTTTTTAATTCCCAGGTAGTTAAGCGAGCGCCCTGTAAAAGCGGCCGCGTCTCACAGGCATAAATTTTAAGGCGTTTCCCCTCTTCGTGCGCGCGATAAATTACCCCTAAAGCAGTGCCATAATCAATAGTAGCAAGTATGCCTGTATTACAAATTGTTAAAACAGAATCATTATCAGAAAATAACTTTGCGCCAAAAGCTCCTATCTTGCGGCAAGAAACCCTGTCTTCTTCAATAATCCTCATAGCTTCCTGAAAAAGAATTTTCTTAATTTCAGAAACGCTTTTATTCTTATTAGCCCGAGAAACCTGCGTCATTCGTTCCAGCCCCCAGAAAAGATTCCTTGCTGTTGGGCGGCTTGATGCCAGGTAATCACAAACTTTTCTTAATTCATTATCAAACTGCAAAAATCCCGTGGCGCGCGAACCTTTTATTCCCAAATAAACTCCCAGCCCGGCAGCTCCTCCTAAAGCAGGAGCGCCGCGCACCTTTAAAAGTTTGATTGCCTGCCAAAGAGCCTTTAAATCCTTGATATTTAAATATTCCAGTTTTTGCGGCAGTTTTGTCTGGTCAATCATTCTTATGCAATTGTTCTTCCATTCTATGGTACGGATACTCATCTCTTAGCCTCTCTATTTTCCAGTTCTTTTATTTTCTTTCTTATCTGCGACTTGATCTGTCGGCACTGCCCGGGCTTAAGCAGACTCAAAACTTTCCGGTAAGCCTCAAGGGCTCCGGAGAAATCATTTAAATTATACCTTGCATCGGCGAGATTATCATAAGTTACCGCCCTTTCGGGCTCAAGCTGGAGCGCTTTCTGAAAATATTTTATCGCCTTTGTATATTCGCCGAGATTATTCAAAAGCCAACCCTTGTTATGATAAATAGTAGCATAATCAGGCTCTACCTCAATCCCTTTATCAAAATATGGTATTGCTTCATCCATAATCCCCAGTTCTATCATGCATAAAGCTCGGTCATTATAGGATGCCCCGTCCTTAGGATTATATTTTATTGCCGCATCAAAATGTTCTATGGCGCTGGTAAATTTATTATTCAATAAATCAATCTGGCCTAAAAAATATTCAACTTCTCCTTGCAGCCGGCAATCCTTTGCCTCTTTTAAGCCTTTTCTTGCAATCCTTTTTGCCTCTATTTTTGTTCCATAAGTAATGGCATTATCCAAATCAATCCTCAACTTGCTAAATTCAGAGTTCTTGCTCATTTTATAGCCCGATAAGCCTTGCCACCAGGCTTTTCTTAACCTTAATTGCAGAAGCAGGGCATGCCTCCTGGCAACAAAAACAGGCTATACATTTCTTATAATCAAAATGCATAGAAGATGTTTGCATGCTAATTACACTTTTAGGGCAAGCATCAATACAAGCCTGGCAACGAATACAATTCTTCTCATAAACAAACGGATAATACTTGACTAACCTGCGAATAAGATTAACCACCGGCAGGGGGATCTTCCTGCGGGCAATTGAAGTTGAAGGCAGCAAAAACGGCTTACCCAGACAATCTTCAAGCCGTTCACCTATTATTTCAATTTGTTCAATACTTGCATTTCCGAGTTTTCTCTCACCCGCTTCTTTTATCGTAAAAACATCATTTGCTTCAACGCCAATAATTTTAGACATAACTGCATCTATTGCCACACAATCACTTCCTGCCAACAGCAGATTAAGATTGCGCAGTTTTCCTCCTGTTGCAGGGCCATCACCCTCCATAGCAACAATCCCGTCAACGATAGTTAAACAAGGCCGGGCCAAGCCGTAAATATCCACAAGCACCTTAGAAAAATCTTTTATCTCAAAATGATTTTTATGCAGTTCGGTCTTATATGTCCCGCAAACCAAACCAAATAAATTCTTTATTGCTCCGGTTAACAAAGTTAAATCATGCGTCTTAAATTTAGGAATATTTACCAGGTGATCACACTCATCCAGATAACTTGTCAGAGGGAAACGCCCATGCCATTTACGCTTGTCAAATTTAACCATTTCAACTTTTTCTTCATCACATATTTTCTTAACTCCGGAACGCCGATAAACTTCGTCAACATTCTCAATTTGTTTTCCCCAGACACTCGGGCCGTCTCCGACCAAAATATTACATTTTATTTCTTTTAAAAGCTTAATTACTGCGCGAATAACTTCAGGGTGAGTATCAATACCGAATTCCGGCTCTTTGGCCATTAACAAATTCGGCTTCACTAAAACCTTTGACCCTGGTTTAATAAAAGCAGTTATGCCCCCTAATAGATCAACTGACCTGCGCACAGATTCTCCGACCAGGCTTTGATCATAACTCGGGCACTTTATTATGGAAATCCTTGATTTCATTTTAGCCCAAAGAATTGCGCAGCATTTTCAGTAGTAATTCTTGCCACATTTTCAAGATCCGTTTCTTTGATCCGGGCAACTTCCTCAGCCACGATACGCACATTAGCAGGATGATTTCTTTTGCCGCGCATTCCCTCAGGCGATAAATAGGGCGCGTCGGTTTCCAAAAAAATCCGCTCAAGCGGAGTAACCTTAACCAAATCCCTTAATGTTTGAGCTTTTTTATAAGTAATATTGCAGGTGTAAGAAACATAAAAACCAAGGTCAAGGCATCCCTTAAGGAATTCTACGCCTCCTGAGAAACAATGCACCACTGCCTTTAAAGGAAGAAATTCCTGAATAATTTTTAGTGTATCAGCTTGCGCATCGCGCGAATGAATAACTAAAGGAAGGTTTAATTCTTTGGCAAGGCCCAACAAGCTGGTAAAAATCCTAAGCTGGCCTTCTTTGGAAGAAAAATTCCTGAAATAATCTAACCCGATCTCTCCAATTGCCACAACCTTTTGATTCCCGGCAAGCTGTTTTATCCTCTGGAGTATTTGCTCGTTAAATGTATCTGCCTCGTGCGGATGCACACCAACAACAGCATAAACCGAATCATACTTTCTTGCCAGCTCAACTGAACGTTCTGAACCTTCTATGCTTGAGCCGACATTAATAATATAACCTACATCCAAAGACCTGGCATTTTGTATAATCTCTTCGCGGTCAGCATCAAATTCCGGGAAATCTAAATGACAATGCGTATCTATAAACATCATTTTGTATCAATACGGGGAAATAAGGGACCGGCCTTATTAATAGTTGCTGTTCCAATTTGCTCAAATATGGCTTGTGCTGTCTTAGGCATGAAACAAGCTGAATCTTTGCCTACTTCTCTGATCACCTCAACCAAAAGCGCAATGAATGTCTTTAATTCCGCGGTTTTATTTTCTTTTGCAAGGTTCCAGGGCTTGGTGTCTTCTACATATTTATTAGCCATATTAATCAGGGCCCAGATCTCCTCTAATGCCTGAGAAAATCCGCAAGCATCCAAATTCTTGCTGACGGCTTGTTTTATATTTAAAAGTTTCTCTTTAATAGCCTTGCCCTGAATGCTCAATAATTCATTCTGTATCTCCGGAATATTCCCGGAGAAATACTTCTCAATCATAGTTAAAGTGCGAAAAACAAGATTGCCCAGATCATTGGCTAAATCGCTGTTATATCTTTTGATAATTGAGCCTTCTGAAAAATTACCATCCAGCCCAAACGGCACATCACGTAAAAGAAAATAACGATATGGGTCTGTCCCGTATTTTTCAGCCATTTGTATCGGAGAAACTACATTTCCCAGAGATTTTGACATCTTGCTCTCTCCCAACATCCACCAACCATGGGCAAAGATCAACTTAGGAGGCGCAATATCAAGCGCCTTTAGCATTATCGGCCAATAAACTGCATGCTGTCTTAGGATATCTTTTCCAATAAGCTGCATATCGGCCGGCCACCAACGGGAAACATACTTACCTTCGTCATTAAAATCACCTACCGCGCTGATATAATTTATCAAAGCGTCAAACCAGACATAAGTTACATGATCCTGACTAAAGGGCAAAGGTATGCCCCACCCTAAACGCTCCTTCGGCCGGGAAATACACAGGTCGCTTAATTTATTTAGCTCAAGAAAACGAGACACCTCTTCATAACGGCTGGCAGGCTTTATAAAACCGGGGTTTTTCTTAATATGTTCAACCAGCCAATCCTGATACTTTGATAATCTGAAAAAATAGTTTGTTTCTGATATTTTCTCAACCGGGCGTTTGCAATCAGGGCACTTGCCGTCTAATAACTGCGATTCAATCCAAAAAGTCTCACAAGGCGTGCAATACCAACCCTGATAAGTATCCTGATAAATGTCACCTTTTTTATGCAGGATATCCAAAACGCGCGCCACTACTCTTTTATGCCTGTCTTCGGTTGTGCGTATAAAATCATTGTAGGAAATATTTAAAACATCCCAGAGTTTTTTAAATTGTTCAACCGTTTTATCGGCAAAAACAATAGGGCTCAATCCTTGGGCATCAGCTGCCTTTTGTATCTTCTGCCCATGCTCGTCGGTGCCGGTAAGAAACCAGACATTCTCTTTTCCTAAGACAAGGCGCATATGCCTTGCCAAGGTATCTGCGGCAATGCATGTATAAGAGTGCCCGATGTGCGGACTGGCATTTACATAATACAATGGAGTTGTTATATAAAATTTATCAGCCATTTTTATTGTTTATAGGGTACTTCAATTACCCCGCCTTCATCAAGCTGAACATGGGCGCTGCGCTTAAAAACATTAACACTTAAAACCTTGCCTTTACCTTGGGGAGTATTTACATGTTCTCCCTCATGAGGGAGCCCCTTGGCAAGCAATTTATAAGTTTCATATTCAAAAGAAAGGCAGCACATCAACCTTCCGCAAAGCCCGGAAATTTTAGGAGGATTTAAAGACAGGCCCTCTTCCTTTGCCATTTTTATGGTAACCGGCTCAAAATCCCTTAGGAATTTTGCACAACATAACTCCCTGCCGCATGGCCCAAAACCGCCAAAAAGACGAGCCTCATCACGCACGCCAATCTGGCGCAGCTCAATGCGTGCCTTAAAAATCTTTGCTAAATCCTTAACAAGATTCCTGAAATCAACCCTGCCCTCGGCAGTAAAATAAAATACAATTTTACTGCGGTCAAAAGAATACTCCGCCTTCACAAGTTTCATTTCCAATTTGTGCTCGGAGATCTTTTTTCCACAGGTGCTAAACGCTTCCCTTGCCTTTGAGCGGTTCTCCTCAATTTGTTTTAAGTCGCTCTCTGTGGCCTTGCGGACTATCTTCTTAATCTCTTCCTTGGCTTCAGCTTCAAGAGCCGCAGGGCATTCATTAGGTTTAACGATCACTCCATAATCAAGGCCGCGGTCATGCTCAACAATTACGCAATCACCTTCCTTTACCTCTAAATTCCCCGGCTCATAAACATGCGCCTGGCCGGAATCACGCAACCTCACCCATATCTTTGGTTTCATAAATTCACCTCAAGTTGATACTTCCTGCTAATTCATAAAGAAGTAAACGCGTATTAATATTCTGATCCAGATACAATACCGCCTTTGAAAGAGAATCAATAATCTGGTTTAGGCGCGCATACGGCAGAACTTCTGCAAAACCAGATATCTCCTGACGGCGGTCATAATGGATTAACTCAGATTCTCTAATACCTGCCTTTGACAGATAAATATCCCTGAACCATGTAGCCGCAATATTAATACCAGAGAGTATCTCTGCCTTATTTTGCGGAGATAAACTTTCTATACTCGGCTTTTCAGAAAGAATAAATTTATCAATAACAATGTTTTTTCGGGAAAAAATATCTGTATCTTTTAATCTTAATGCCCTGCCAAGGCTTCCTTCACAAAAATAAGCAAGAAAATGCGCCTGGCCCTTCTCAACGCTGTATTCATCTTCCAGGATACCTTTTATTTCTTCGCGTAAAAGCGCAGAAAATTTAAGGACTTTGCAGCGCGAAACAATGGTCCTTAATAAAAGTGCCGGCTTATCGCTGATTAAAACAATTAAACTGCTCTTAGGCGGCTCTTCCAAAACTTTTAAAAGCGCATTGGAAGCCTCTGCAGTCAGTTTATGCGCATTATCAATAATAAATAACTTTTTCTTCCCCTCATACGGCCGAAAACCGATTTCCCGTTGCAAGTTCCGTATATCTTCAATCTTTATTTCATCATCTTCTTTGGCAATAACATGAATATCAGGATGTTGTGCATTGGTGATCTTTCTACAGGAAATACAATTATCACATGCATCTCCAAAATCCTGCTGGCAGTTTAATGCCTTTGCCAATTCCAAGGAAGTTAACTTCTTACCGACTCCTCCGGGGCCTGTAAATAAATACCCTCCCTCAAGACAATTATTCTCTAAATAACCCTTAAGGATACTAACTGCTTTTTTCTGTCCGATAACTTTTTCAAAAGACATTTGCCTAAGAGCCTCTAAAAATAGTTTTTAATACAAGTTTTCTGATTTTATCCTGTGTTACTGATACTTCCTTTTCAACCTTAACAACCTTGATCCTTTTTGGCTCCTGAGCCGCCAATTTCAAATAGCCGTCTCTTACACGCCTATGATAGCTCATCGGCCTTTGCTCAATGCGATCCTCGCAGAATTTCCTGTGCGCCAAACCTTTCTTTAAGGGAAGATCCAGTAGAATAGTCAAATCCGGTTTGATCCCACAGGTAGCAAATAAACCAATGAATTTTATTGCCTTTAAATCTATGCCCAAACCATAACCCTGATAGGCAATGGTTGAATCTAAAAAACGGTCGCAAACTATAATTTTGCCATTTGTTAATGCCGGCTTAATAATTTCATTCACCACTTCAGAACGCGCTGCCATATAAAGAAGTGTTTCTGCTTCAGGGCTGATTTTATTTTTGGCATCAAGCAGAAGATCGCGAATCTTCTCGCTAACCTTTACGCCGCCGGGCTCGCGCAGGTATACTACAGAATAGCCCTTGCTTTCAAGAAACTGAGCCAGCATTTTAGACTGCGTACTCTTGCCACACCCTTCTGAACCTTCAAATGTAATAAATTTACCTTTCATATTAACCAAGTCCGTTTTTAACGTGTGTCTTGTCCTGTTTCTCGCGAGGACGTTAAAAAACTAAAGCTTTTTTCTCCAGGTAGTTTTACCGTCTTTTGTATCCTCTAATACAATCCCCTTTAATTCCAGCTCTTTTCTGATCCGATCCGATTCTTTAAAATTTTTATTTTTTCTTGCCTCATTACGCTGATTAATCAAATCATCAACATCTTCATGCATTGCTTCCCTATGCAGTTCCAAACCAAGAATGCCAGCCAACTCCAACAAAATTGCCCTCGCGCAAAAAGCATAATTGGCATCATCAAGTTTTTTATTACCGGCATTAACCAATTCAAATATTACAGCAAGGCCCTGCGGAAGGTTAAAATCATCATCCATTGCCTTAATAAATTCCTGCTTGAGATTTTCAAGATCCTGAAATTGCCCGGCCTTCTTAGAAGCTGCAAGATTCTGTGCCTTATCAAGAAAGATCAATATTCTTTCTAATGCCTGCTTAACTTCCGTAATTTTCTCTTCACTGTAATCTATAGGATGCGAATAATGCGCGGATAAAAAGAAAAGTTTTAAAATATCGGCGTAACGATGTTTTGATAAAAAATCTGTGATCGTCACAAAGTTTCCCAGCGATTTGGACATTTTCTGGGAATTGATGGTCAACAAACCATGATGAATCCAGTATTTGGCAAATGGCTTTCCGGTTAATGCCTCTGCCTGCGCAATTTCATTTTCGTGATGCGGAAAGATCAAATCCCTGCCTCCGGCATGAATATCAAGAGTATCAACTTTTAAGTATTTCTGACTCATCACAGAACACTCAATATGCCACCCCGGCCTGCCATTTCCCCACGGGCTCTCCCAAAAAGGCTCGTTTTCTTTTGATTTCTTCCAGAGGGCAAAATCCAGCGGATCCTTTTTATGCTCTGTCGGCTCAATACGCGTCCCGGACTCCATTGCATCAATGCTCTGCCCGGAAAGTTTTCCGTAACCGGAAAATTTACGCACATTAAAATACACATCCCCGCCGGATTCATAGGCAAAACCTCTTTCAATCAACGCCTGAATATACTTAATCATATCGGGGATATTTTCTGTTGCCCGCGGTTCAAAATCTGCGCGGCTAATTCCCAAAACTTCTATATCCTCATAATAACGCTGGATATATTTTGCTACTAAATCTTCCCAGCTGACTTTTAATTCATTGGCGCGATTAATGATCTTGTCATCAATATCGGTAATATTGCGCACAAAATTAACCTTAAATCCGCGGTAAACAAGATACCTCCTGATGACATCAAAAATATACAAACTGCGCGCATGCCCGATGTGGCAATCGTCATAAACAGTAACACCGCAAGTATACATATTTACTTGAGGCGGTTTTGTTGGCTCAAAAGGCTCTTTTCTTCTTGAAAGGGAATTTTGAATATATATGGGCATGGAACGATTATTTGCGTTTTTCTAACTCTTCTAATCTCTTTTCCAACTCTTCAACAGACTGCATGATAGGATCCAATACATGAATATGGTCAAGGCTCACATCAATTTTCTTTCCTTCTTGTTTTGTGATTCTTCCCGGCACCCCCACAACAGTAGAATTCGGAGGGACATCCTTAATTACCACCGCATTTGCCCCGACATAGGAATTATCACCGATAAGAATATTCCCCAATACCTTGGCACCTGTGCCGATAACAACGCTATTACCCAGAGTCGGATGGCGTTTGCCTTGCTGAAGCCCAGTCCCTCCCAGGGTCACCCCCTGATACAAAAGCACATTGTCACCGATAATTGTAGTTTCTCCAATCACAACACCCATCCCGTGATCAATAAAGAAATTCTTTCCTATTTGGGCTCCCGGATGTATTTCAATGCCGGTGAAGAAACGTGCAAGCTGGGAAATAAAGCGGGCGGAAAAAGTCATACCTATTTTATGCAGCAAATGAGCAACGCGATAATAAATCAATGCGTGCAGCCCGGGATAAAGAAAAAGCACTTCAAAAAAGTTTTTTGCAGCAGGATCCCTTTTCTGGGCTGCCCTAATTTCACTATAAAAAAATAAAATTATTAAGCTAACCTTAATTACAAATAAAATAAGCAATGCTACTAAGATTTTAACAAGAAGCTCCATTTTATTCCTCCGCTTCTAAAGCTGCCACTGCATAACAGGCAATAGCAAGCTTTTCACCAACCTCGCCCAAACCCTCATTAGTCTTTGCTTTGACACTAACACAATCTTTACTAATATTTAAAATCTGCGCAACATTCTGAGCAATCTTTTCTTTAAATGGCGCCAATATCGGCTCTTGCGCAATAACTACCGTATCAATATTATTTATGCTAAATTTACGCATCTTCACTAATTCTACCACCTTTTCCAATAATATTGCACTTGAAACTCCTTGATACTTTGGGTCGGTATCCGGAAAATGGCTCCCAATATCTCCAGCTGATAATGCCCCTAAAAGCGCATCACAAATGGAATGCAAAAGAGCATCTCCGTCTGAGTGGCCCAGCAACCCCTTAATAAATGGAATTTCAACACCGCCTAAGAATAACTTACGGCCCTCTACTAAGCGATGGATATCATAACCAATACCAATTCGGGATTTCATAAATTTTTAGCAATTGCTCCTGCTATCTGCAAATCCTCCGGAGTCGTAATTTTAATGTTTGAATACGCCCCTTGCACAACAGCTACTCCTTTCCCAAGTTTTTCAACCAAAGAGGCATCGTCTGTAACTTCTTTTTTGCCAAACTTTCGGTATGCTTCAACTATAACATCCTTCTTAAATACCTGCGGAGTCTGAATCTCCCAAAGCTTGCTTCTATCCAATGTCTTTTTTACAATCTTTTCACAGGCGACAGCCGACGGGAGAGAGGTGACAATTTCTTTTATAGTCGCCTTCACAGGCACACCCAAAATCGCTGCTCCTGTTTTACAAGCTTCTTTTACAGCCACAGAAACCATTTTACTGCTAATAAATGGCCGGGCAGAATCATGAATCAAAACAAAATCAGAACTTTGATCCAGCGCATTCAAACCGCATAACACTGAATCCTGCCTGCGCCTTCCACCTTTAACCAAACACCTGATCTTTTTTATCCGGTAGCGTTTGATCTCGCGGGCAACTTCCGAAGCATTATAAGAGTTAACCACAACAACAATATCTCTGACAAAGATTAATTTACTTAATATCTGGAGGCTGTAAATAAAAACAGGCTTCCCGGCAAGGCTTACAAGCGGCTTTGGAACCTTAGACTTAAATCTTTTGCCTGCGCCTGCCGCAAGCAGTATTGTCGATAAATTCATTTTTATTTCTCAAGCTTGGTAAAAATCATTCTTCCTGCCTGAGTCTGTAAAACAGAAGTTACCGCAACTTTAACTTCCTGTCCGATCATCCGACGGGCATCCTCTACAACCACCATTGTACCATCATCAAGATAACCTATCGCCTGATTATGCTCTTTGCCTTCTTTGATTAATTTTATCTGCATATTCTCTCCGGGAAAGACCATCGGTTTTAACGCGTTTGCCAGTTCATTTATATTTAACACCTTCACTCCCTGGATACTGGCTACGCGGTTAAGGTTATAATCCACCGTCAGAATACTTGCTCCGAGCAACTTGGCTAATTTTACCAATTTAGCATCCACCTCATTTGTTTCCGGAAAATCTTCCTCGTGGATTGTAATATCAACACCGGATTCCTTCTGCACCGTATGCAGCATTTCAAGCCCGCGCCTGCCTCTTTGGCGTTTAATCGGGTCAGTTGAGTCGGCAATCTGCTGCAATTCTCTTAAAACAAACTTAGGAATAATTATCTTGCCGGAAAGGAATTTACTTTTACAAATATCCACAATCCTTCCGTCAATAATGACACTTGTATCAACCAGGGTAATCTCTTCAGGATTATCCTGCCTGCGCAACCGCACATAAGGAATAATAACATTGAATTCATCCTTACCGCGTAACGCCATTACCATACCCAGATAACAGAAAATCAAAGTCAAGGTAACACGAATAATACTTAAAGACTCTACATCTATGTGTGAGAGGCTGAATGCATCACTTACAAGCTTTGCCATAATCAAACCTAAGATCAACCCAAACACCGCGCTTGATAAACCGGTAACCGAAACTTTGCGTAAACCAATTTCTAAAAGAATCATTAAAAGAGCGGCAGCCGCGCCTATTCCTGCCCCGATCAAACCAGACCCTCCCACAGACACAGTCTGATACCCGATAATTAAACTTCCCACTACAAATAAAATCCTTACCAGTAAAATATTCATCTAACTACCTCCCAAGTAAAATATCCAATGCCTCTTTAAGCGTGGAAACCGGCACTAATTCAATTTCTCCCTTATCCAGGCGCAAATTTTTATAATTGTTCTTTGGCAAAACACACCTTTTAAACCCCAGCCTCTGGGCTTCGCTGATGCGCAGGCTCACCTGCGCCACACTTCTAATCTCGCCTGCCAAACCCACCTCTCCTACCACAACTGTATCGGGTAAAACTGTCTTATCCCCAAATGCAGAAGCAATTGCCAAGGCCACAGCCAAATCAGCGCTGGGATCCTCAATCTTGATCCCTCCTGCAACATTAATAAAAATATCCTCGGCCTCAAGCGCAAGGCCCATGCGTTTCTCTAAAACAGCGATTAATAAAGCCAGCCGGTTAAAATCAAACCCCTGCCCTCGCCTGGTGGCATAACCAAAGCTTGAACGCGCCACAAGCGCCTGGATCTCCACGAGAAGAGGACGAGTACCTTCCAAAACAGAAACCACCACCGAACCTGAAACATCCTTGGGCCTTTCTGACAAGAATATTTCAGAAGGATTGCTTACTTCGCTAAGCCCGGAGGCTGTCATCTCAAAGACCCCGATCTCGTTTGTAGAACCAAACCTGTTTTTTACCGCGCGCAGCATACGGTAGATTGAAAAACGGTCCCCCTCAAAATAAAGCACCGTATCAACAATATGCTCTAAAACACGAGGCCCGGCAAGCGCACCTTCTTTTGTAACATGTCCTATTATAAAAAGCGAAATGCCGGAACTTTTTGCCAGCTGCGTTAACAGGCTTGCACATTCCCTGACCTGACTGACACTTCCGGGAGAAGAGCTGATCTGCGGGTTAAAAACAACCTGAATAGAATCAATAACCACAACCTGCGGCTTGATCTTTTTGATGTATTCGCAGATTAAAGACAAATCCGTTTGATTGACAATAAATAATTTATCCGAATCAATGCTGCCTAAACGTTTTGCCCTTAGTTTTGTCTGGGCGGCTGACTCCTCTCCGCTGACGTAAAGCACCGTTACATCCTGCTTAGTCAGGTGATTGGAAACCTGAAGAGAGATCGTTGACTTTCCGACTCCAGGGTCTCCTCCGATCAAAACTACCGAACCCGGCACCACTCCGCCTCCTAAAACCCTATCCAGCTCCTTGATATGTGTCTTTAAACGGTTTTCTTCTTTTATCTGAACATCTTTTAGTAAAACCGGACCCTGAGTATATAAAGAAACTCTTTCTTTAGGCTTATTATCAAAAGAACTGAAATCTTCTTCGGCAAAAGAATTCCAACTGTTGCAGTCCGGGCATTTTCCTATCCACTTCGGCGATTGATACCCGCAATTCTGACAGCTAAAAATAGTTTTTATTTTCACTATTATTTCTTCTCCTTGGCCCTAAAGAATAATTTCCAGGGATTCTTACGGATATCCTTCATAAATGCATCAAGTTCATTATATACCGAATCATCATAAAGAAGTTTTCCAATCGTCCCTTCTCCTTTATTAATTCTCTCAATACCCTGATCAAGATTATCAACAATATTTTTTGCTGTGCGCACCACTTCGTGCATGGCCAAAGGATCTACTCCTTCTAAAGTCTGGTTAGCAACAAGACAATGCTGATAATCATGCCCGGGCATTATTTCAATATATTTCTCTCCTAACAAACCAAGGGTATTTACCCAGATAGTTGAATCAACAGGAATAGCAACCTTCTTTTTCACCCAGCATAAAACCTTGACCTTGGCATTTTCTCCGGTTTCCTTGGGCATAGAAATACTGATGTGTTTAACCTCTCCCACATCCATTCCGGCAAAACGCACGGGCGCTCCAACCTTGACGCCGTTTGAGAAATTAAAAATAAATCCGACTTTATATCCCGCGGTCCAGGTTTTAAACTTTCCGATAGACAAAATAAAGGTTACCAAGATCGCTAAACCAACAATGACAAAAACCCCTACCTTTAATTCTAATTTTGTTTTACCGAATACCATTTTAATCCTCCGTCAATTATCCTAAACTTTCAGTAATCGGGCCTTGAGACAGGCCATTTATAAATTGATGCACCACCGGGTCCTGAGTTTGCTGAATTTCCTGAGAATTCCCCTCGGCAATGATCTTGCCCTGATACATCATGGCGATCCGGTCAGCAACGCGATAAGCGCTTTTCATATCATGGGTGACCACCACTGCAGTTACTTTTAATTTATCATGCAAGCTCTTGATTAACTCATTAATGCTGTCCGCAGTGATCGGATCAACGCCTGTAGTTGGTTCATCATAAAGAATAAGATCCGGCTTTATACAAATTGCCCGCGCAAGGGATACGCGCTTTTTCATTCCACCGCTTAATGAAGAAGGCATCATATCTTCCACACCCTTAAGATCAACTAAGGCCAAAGACTCTTTGACACGTTCCAACAATTCTTTCCGGCTTATATGCTGGTGCTCAATCAAACCAAACCCGACATTATCCGCTACGCTTAACGAATCAAAAAGAGCTCCCCCCTGGAATACTATGCTTATCCTGAGCCTTAAAGAATTCAGGTCTTTGTCATTTAAATGCGTGACATCTTTACCGTCAACAAAAACACTGCCGCTATCCGGCTTAAGAATTCCGACGATATGCTTAAGTAAAACACTCTTCCCGCATCCTGAACGGCCGATAATTACGCAGGTTGAGCCTTTCTGGATCTTAAGGTTTAAACCGCTTAAAACCTGATGCGAGTTAAATGATTTATATAATTCATTAATTTCAATCATGGAAAAATAAAATAAAATATTGCGGTAAAGAAACAATCGGCGGCAATAATCATGATAAAGGTAAAAACCACTGAACGCGTAGTTGCCTGCCCGACGCCCTCTGCCCCTCCCTCAACATTAAAACCTTCATAACAGCTGATAAACGCGATCAGCATCCCGAAGAAAATTGTCTTAAACAACCCGGTAAACAAATCCTTATACAAAAGAGCATCAAATGTAACATGAAGGTATAAACTGGAGGAAATCCCCAGTTTAAAAACACAAATAATATAACTTCCCAGGATACCGATAATATCGGCATAAAGAGTTAACAAAGGAAGCACGATACTTAATGCCAGAAAACGAGGCACTACCAGATATTTTATGGGATTACTCGCCAGGGTTTCCAAAGCATCAATCTGCTCGGTAACCTGCATTGAGCCGAGTTCCGCGGTAATTGAAGCACCTACCCTGCCTGCCACCACCAAGGCAGTAATCACCGGGCCGAGTTCCCTGACAATTGAAAGGGCAACAAGGCTTGCGATATACATCTCAGAGCCGATACGCTGCATAAAATAAGCAGTCTGCAAGGCAAAAATAAAACCGATGAACAATGCCACCAGAGATACTATTGGTAAACTGTCGCAGCCGGCTTTTTTTACCTGCTCAAGAAAACGCCCCTTATGAAAAGGCGGGACAAAAGTTAAATAAATCGCCTGTCCGCTAAGGCTCGCCAATCCACCTGCAAAATACAAGAAAGAAAGCGTCCTTCTGCCTATATTGGAAAGAAAATCATTAATCATGCGTTTTCAAAAACCAGCTCCTCATTTTTACGGACAATCTTTATCTTGCTTCCTTCGGTAAATCTCTTTGAGATTATCTCCGAAGAAAGAGGGTCCTCCAAAAATCTCTGGATGGTCCTTTTTAAAGGGCGCGCCCCAAATACCGGATCAAAACCCTTTTCAATCAGAAAATCCTTTGCTTCCTGCGTAACCTCCATTTCAATTTTCTGGTCGCGCAAACGCTCAATTACATAACCAATCTCAATATTAATGATCCTCTGTAAATCTTCTTTTAACAACGGCCTGAAAACAATAATATCATCAATGCGGTTGATAAACTCCGGCTTAAATGTGCGCTTAACTTCTTCTAACAACTTATCCTTCATATCCTGATAAGTGACCTCTTCTTTCTGCGTCTTAAATCCAAGAGAACCGGTCTTACGGATAAGCTCAGCCCCGACATTAGAGGTCATAATGATAATTGTATTACGGAAATCAACTTTCCTGCCAAAGCTGTCAGTCAGGCGGCCCTCTTCAAAAACCTGCAGGAGCAGATTAAATACATCGGGATGCGCCTTCTCTATTTCATCCAAAAGGATCACTGAATACGGACGGCGGCGCACCTTTTCAGTCAATTGCCCGCCTTCTTCGTACCCGACGTATCCCGGAGGAGCGCCCACTAAACGGGAAACATTAAATTTTTCCATATACTCAGACATATCCAACTGCACCAGGGCATCTTCGTCACCAAACATAAATTCCGCCAAGGCGCGGGCTAATAAAGTTTTACCTACGCCCGTCGGGCCCAGGAAAACAAATGAACCGATAGGCCTGCGCGGATCTTTCATGCCTGCACGGGAACGCCGCACCGCATGGGCAATTGTATCAATTGCCTCATTCTGCCCGACTACGCGCTTATGCAGGTCTTCTTCAATCTTTAATAATTTCTCACTCTCTTTTTCCTCAAGCCGGAAGATCGGGATACCTGTCCACTGGGCAACGATCTTGGCAATCTCTTCTTCTCCAACCTCAGGGCGCATTTTATCCTTGGCCTGGTTCCATTCGCGGGTAAGCTGCTCCAATTCCTGTCGCGCCTGCCTTTCCTGGTCCCGCAGAGAAGCTGCTTTTTCAAAATCCTGAGACTTAATAAAAGACTCCTTTTCCTTACGGAGAGACTCCACTTTTTCCTCAAGCTTCTTAATATCAGGAGGCACGATTAAAACATTAAGCCGTGCCCTGGAACCTGCTTCATCAATAATATCAATTGCTTTATCAGGCAAGAACCTTCCTGAAATATAACGATCAGATAATTTTGCCGCCGCCTCTAAAGCATCATCTTTAAAACTAACCCTATGATGGGCCTCATATCTATCACGCAGGCCCTTTAATATTTCAACCGTCTGTTCCACCGACGGAGGCTCAACCATGATTGTCTGGAACCTGCGCTCAAGGGCAGCGTCCTTTTCAATGTATTTCCTGTATTCATCCATGGTAGTGGCACCAATGCATTGCATCTCTCCGCGGGACAATGACGGTTTCAAGATGTTTGAGGCGTCAATTGCACCCTCCGCGGCACCAGCCCCGACGAGAGTATGCAGCTCATCAATAAAAATGATCACATCTTGTGAACGCTTTATTTCCTCCATTACCGCCTTGATCCGTTCTTCAAACTGGCCACGGTATTTTGTACCGGCTACCATTAACGCCAAATCCAAAACTACAATACGCTTACCTCTTAATATCTCCGGCACATTTCCCGTAACAATTGACTGCGCCAACCCCTCTACAATCGCAGTCTTTCCCACGCCTGCCTCACCCAAAAGTACAGGATTATTTTTTGTCCTTCGGCTTAAGATCTGGATAACACGTTCAATTTCACCATGCCTGTCAATTACCGGATCCAATTTATTTTCGCGGGCAAGCACAGTAAGATCGCGGCCAAAAGCATCTAATGCCGGAGTCTTTGTTTTTGCCTGCGCCCCGACAGGAGCAGCGCCTCCGGGTAATGATGAACCCAATAACTCCATCACTTCGCTTCTTACCGTATTTAAATCCATCCCTAAATTTAATAATACCTGTGACGCAATGCCTTCGCCTTCCCGTATAAGGCCCAATAAAATATGCTCTGTCCCGATATAATTATGCCCTAAGGCGCGCGCCTCCTCGGCAGCAAGCTCAAGCGCCTTCTTTGCCCTCGGGGTAAAAGGAATATCTCCGATAATTTGTGTTGCCGGCCCCGGCTGGACCAGCTTTTCAATTTCAAGGCGGATATTCTCTAAAGAAACCCCCATCTTCTGTAGAACAGCAGCAGCCACGCCTTCTCCCTCACGAACAAGGCCCAATAAAATATGCTCTGTCCCGATATAATCATGATTAAAACGGCGCGCCTCTTCCTTTGCCAAGATAATTACCTTCCTTGCCCTCTCTGTAAATCTGCTAAACATTGCCCCTCCCGATTATAATTTTAATTTACTCCTGATAAGTTCTGCCCTTTTAACATCCCTCTCCTGAGAACTTAATTTTTTATTTTCAATCTTCTGCAGATGCGCAGGCTGAGTAGTAATAAACAATTCATTCACCCTGCGGCGGTCAATATCCTTGATTAACCCCGTATCGCAGCCAAGCCGCACCATTGACAAAAGCTCAATAGTTTCCTGGCTTGAGATGATCCTTGCGCTCTTTAAGATCCCCAGGCTCCTGTTAACCCTGTCTTCAAGAACTTCCCTATTTTTTGAAACCATAATTTCCCGCGCCTGATTCTCCTGATCAATTATCTGGCGGATGATGCCGTTGATGTTTCCGATGATCTCGTCTTCACTGTGGCCCAAAGAAACCTGGTTGGAAATCTGGAAACAATTTCCGGTTGCCTGCGTGCCTTCACCATAAAGCCCTCGGGTGGTAAAGCTAAGTTTTGCAATTGCAGCCAATACCCTGTCAATCTGCCGCGTCATCACCAAGGCAGGTAAATGCAGCATAACCGATCCGCGCATACCGGTGCCGGCGTTCGTCGGGCAAGCAGTCAAATATCCCCAGTCAGAGGCAAAAGCAAAAGACAATTCTTTGGAAAGGCTGTCATCAATTTTATTAATAATTTCCCAAGCCTCGTACAGATTAAATCCAGACTGCATCACCTGAAAACGGATGTGGTCCTCTTCATTGATCATGATCGCGATCATCTCGTCATCATCAATCGCTACCGCCTTATGGTTTGTTTTCTGGGCGTGATCCAGCGACATCAAATGGCGCTCAACAAGGAATTGTTTATCAACGCTGTCCATTTCAGCTAGCCTGAAAATAGTAACACGTTTAAGCGCGTCAATTTTTTTTATCGCCTGTTCAATTGCAACCAAAACCTCTTCAGCCTGATCTTTATTTGCCCAGTGCGGAAAAGGTATTTTATCAAGATTGCGGGCAAAGCGCAGGCGTGAAGAAAATACAATATCAGAATTCGGCCCGGTTCCCTTGAGCCATTCGCTGGTGTGATTCAACAAATCATTTAGCTCCATTTATTGCACCTTTCCTTCATTTTCTTCTTTCTGCTCAAGCTCTTTGATCTGATCGCGAATTTTAGCAGCCTCTTCAAAAGCCTCGGACTCAATGGCCAACTGTAATTTTGTCCGCAAGTCCTGTAAATCGCCGGCCTTCTTTTTCGCAATTTTAACTAACTTTACAGGCGACTTGCCAACATGCTGGCTTGAGCCGTGTATTCTTTTTAATAAAGGCCCAAGATATTTACGAAACGCATTGTAACATTCTCCGCAACCGAGCCTGCCGACTTTCTTAAAATCAGCATAAGTCAGTCCGCAATTAGCGCACTTGGCGTGCACAGCTTCTTTTTCTTTTACGGGCTTGCCAAACTCTGCCATCCCTGCCAAAAGATCGCTTAAGCCAAACTGCTGCTCCATCTCTTCTGATTTTTTGCGCGCGCACCCCTCGCATAAATGCAGCTCATTCATCTGGCTATCAATAATTTCGGTTAAATGAACGGTTGCGGCATTTTTCCCGCAAATATCACAAAACACTTTTTCCTCCTGCTTAATACTTTGTCCCCGCTGTCTTTGTCAGTGTCTTAAATTTTTTAGTTAAATTCAAAGTCATTTTTCCCGGCTTGCCGGAACCAATCACGCGGCCGTCAACTTTTACCACCGGAATAATTTCAGCGGCAGTCCCGGTCAAGAAACACTCATCTGCGATATAAACTTCGTGACGGCTAAACACATGTTCATGCTTGGGGATTTGCAGCTCATTAGCAATATCCAAAACTGTGTCGCGCGTAACCCCTCTTAAAGCTCCCATGCACTCCGGCGGCGTGTAAAGTTCTCCTTTACTGACAATAAACACATTATCGCCGGTACATTCAGCAACATAACCGGAATCATTAAGCATTAACGCTTCTTCATAACCTAAATGCACCGCCTCAATTTTAGCTAAAATGTTATTTAAGTAATTCAGACACTTGATTTGAGGATTCAAAGTTTCATGGGAATTCCTGGTAGTTGCCACAGTAATAATCTCCATGCCTTTTTTATACAATTTCTCCGGATAAAGCTTAATTTTATCTACAATAATGATAATAGAGCTGTTTCCGGTGCATTTACGCGGATCAAGCCCCAGGTCTCCCTGGCCTCTTGTAACAATAAGGCGGATATAAGCATCTCTAAGCGCGTTAGCTTTTAAAGTTGCGATAACCGCTTTAGCTAACTCCTTCTTAGCTAAAGGAATCTTGAGCATAATCGTATGCGCAGACTCATAAAGCCGGTCAATATGCTCATCCAATTTAAAAACCAGGCAATTGTATGAACGGATCCCCTCAAACACACCGTCTCCATATAATAGCCCGTGGTCAAATACTGATATTTTTGCATTCTCTTTGCTATAAAACTTACCGTTGATATAAATTTTCATAATTCCTCCATAAACTGGTTAATTAACCAACACCCCATCCTTCAAATGATAAACCTTATCAGTAGAATTAGCCAACTCAGTATTATGTGTTACTAAAACTACGCTCATCCGGTTTTCTTTATTAATGCTTCGTATCAAATTTATAATTTCACCACCGCTTGCAGAATCAAGATTTCCGGTTGGCTCGTCGCAGAATAAAATCTCAGGTGCGTTAATTAACGCCCGCGCAATTGCAACCCTTTGTTTCTCCCCTCCGGAAAGCTGGCTCGGAAAATGGCCTAATCTTTCTGAAAGACCAACTTTGCCCAACATCTTTAGGGCATCTTCTATTATGGCTTTCGGCCCATTGCCTTGAGCAATTAATTTAGGAAGAGCGACATTTTCTAAAACGGTAAACTCTGCCAACAGATGATAAAACTGAAAGACAAAACCGATGTTCTTGTTTCTTAGGGCGCAACGCGCATTATCTTTTAATTTATAAATATCTCTGCCCGTAAAAAACACGCTTCCTTCTGAAGGATGGTCCAAACCACCCAAAACATGTAAAAGCGTAGATTTGCCTGCGCCTGACGGCCCGACAATAGCAATAAACTTACCCTGCTCTATGCTTAAATTTACCCCTTTTAAAACCGGCAGGGTCTTTGTTCCGTTACTATAAACTTTATGTATATTTTTAGCCTCTAACATCATTCATATCTCAACGCTTCAACCGGCTCAAAACGAGCAGCCTTATATGCCGGGTAAATTGTAGAAACTAACGTTATCAGCATTGCAGCCAGCACAATTAAGGTAACATCCGGCCACAACTGAATAGATACCGGCAAATGGTCTAAATAATAAATATCCTGCGGCAGCTTAATAAACTGGTATTTCTCAAGAAGCGCGCAAAGCCCAAAACCACCAACAGCGCCGAGCAATGTCCCTGTGCCGCCGATCAACAATCCTTGAACAGTAAAAATCCGACGGATACCGGCAGAACTCATTCCAAGCGCTCTTAAAATACCTATATCTTTAGTTTTATCAACCACCAAAACAATCAAGGTGCTGATAATATTAAATGACGCAACTAAAATAATCAAAGTCAGGATAATAAACATAGCCAGTTTCTCCAGCTTTAACGCAGCAAAGAAATTCTGGTTTGCCTCCATCCAGGTCTTGAGATTATAATTAAAGCCTAAATCCTGCGCCAGTGATTTTCTTACATTATCCGCCAGGTATAAATTATCCAATTTTATTGCCACTGCGGTTATTTGTCCGGGGGTCCCCAAAATCTCCTGTGCTGTTTTTAAATGCGTAAACACCAGATTCAAATCATAATCATACATCCCGGAATTAAAAACACCGGCTACTTTTAAAGTGTGTTGTTTACCTGTCGGAGAATAAACCTGAATACTGGAATTTAACCCAAGGCCAAAATAAGCAGCCAATTCCTTGCCGATAATAATAGAACCTTCATTCAGATTATCAAGGCTTCCTGCAATAATATATTTATTGATCTTTGTGACCTGCCCTTCGGTAAGAGGGTCAATTCCTTTTAACCCGACGGCAAAATAACGGCTGCCTTCCTTGATCAGTATCTGGCCCTGAACATAAGGGCTGATTCCCTTTACATGCCCGTGAGGGCCGATTTTCTTTACCAAATTATCGTATTCAGCAGCCTCAATCGGCTTATAGCTTGTAAGTGTAATATGGGAAAAATTACCGACAATTTTTTCCCGCAGGTCCTGGTCAAAACCGGTCATTACCCCGATTACCACTATAAGCGCAGTAACCCCGATAGCGATCCCTAAAACAGAAATAACGCTTATAAGAGAAATAAATTTTTCTTTACGCTTGGTAACCAGATACCGCCAGCTTATGAATAACTCAGTTCTCACTCTTTTCCCGGCCTCAGCAATGGAAATAATATCACGTCGCGGATTGAAGGCTGCCCGGTCAACAACATCACCAAACGGTCAATGCCGATCCCAAGCCCGCCGGCAGGAGGCATGCCATGCTCAAGGGCAAGCACATAATCATCGTCCACAACTTTCTTTTCCTGAGTATCAAGCTCTTTAATCTCCTCTTCAAAACGCCTGCGTTGCTCAATGGGATTATTTAACTCTGAATAGGCATTGGCAATTTCCATCCCGGCAACATATAATTCAAAGCGCTCAGAAATCAAAGGATTATCCTGGCGCGTCTTTGCCAGAGGGCAAAGGCTGGTATAATAATCAGTGACAAAAGTCGGGTTCATGCTCATATCCTGCTCTAAAATCTCTTCAATGATTTTATTGATCTGAGAGCGGGTAAGCCGGTTCCTTTCTTTGGCAAAGCCCTTCTCCTGAAGTTTTTTCAACATCACCGATATATCGTCGCTGGGGTCAATATTGAATTTGTCCTTTACCATCTGGGCAAAAGACCTTCTTTGCCAGGGAGGAGTTAAATCTATTTCTTTATCGGCAAAAATAATCTTAGTTGTGCCCAAAACCTCTTTGGCAATTGAAGAAACTAAATTTTCCGTTAACTGCATCATATCCTCAACATTTGCATAAGCGCAATAAACCTCAAGCATCGTAAATTCCGGATTATGTTTTGTAGACACGCCTTCATTACGAAAAGACCGGTTGATCTCATAAACCTTGTCTAAACCGCCTACTAACAAACGTTTCAAATACAACTCAGGGGCAATGCGTAAAGTCAGCTCCATATCATATTCATTGTGATGCGTCTTAAAGGGCCTGCCCGCAGCTCCTCCGGGAATATCATGCATCATCGGAGTTTCTACTTCCAGATAACCCAGGCCGTCAAGAAACTTACGCAGGGACAATATAATCTTTGAACGCTGCAAAAATACTTTCTTAACCTCTTCATTACAGATCAAATCAAGGTATCTCTGGCGGTAACGCATCTCCACATCCTTGAGCCCGTGCCATTTCTCAGGAAGCGGCCGCAGAGCCTTTGAAAGCACAGTAAAATCTTCAACCTTAATAGTCAATTCCCCTGTGTGCGTCTTAAAAAGCTCTCCTTTGACATTGATCGTATCAGCAATATCTATCTGTTCAAAAAGCTCAAATTTATCTTTACCTACATAATCAGCCTTAACATAGAGCTGGATTTTACCGGTTGAATCACGTAAATCCATAAATAACACCTTGCCATGCAAGCGTTTAGCCATAATCCTGCCACTGGCACTAACCTTAACAACTTCCTGAGCGCCTTCTTTAAAACTGTTAATTAAGCCGCCTATTTCACTACGGCTTGTTAGGCAGCTTGCGCCATAAGGATTTATACCCTTGGCTTCCAAAGCCTCTAATTTTGCCCTTCTCTGTGCGAGGATCTCGTTTAATTCCATAGTTTTTTAATTATATAGTAGATTTGAGGTTATGTCAACGCAAGAATGGCGTTAAAAACGATGAAATCAGGAGGGATTTTCTTTAAAATCAAGATTTTACTTTTAACTTGTATTCTAACTCTTCTATCTTCTTCTTAAGCTCAATCATCTTAAGCTCACGCTCAATTGAAATTTTATTAAAAATCTCCAAATCGTGTATCTTTTTCTTCAGATCCTCTTCATATTTTTTACGCTCGCTAATATCGCGTGAGATACCCTGCACGCCAACCACTTCTTTTTCCTCCCAAATTAAACGGGTGCGCGTTTCTGAAATTACCTCAGAACCGTCTTTACGCACAATCACAAACTCCCAAGGCTGTAATTCCTTTAAGTCTGATTTATCGGCAATTGCCTGCTGCAGCATCTTTATAGCAAACCCTCGGCTTTCCAATGAAAGGACATCCATTATATTCTTCTTAATCAATTCGTCTTTAGAATATCCTAAAGTATCACAAGTAGACCTATTTAAAGAAGTAAAGTTCCCTGCTAAATCAAATGTATAAATCATATCATTGGCGTTCTCAAACAAGTCAAAACATCTTGTCTGGGAAACAGAAAGTTCTTCTATTATTTTCCTGCGCTCAGAAATATCCCTGACAAATGCCCACATACCCACGGGCTTTCCTTCTTTGCCTTTATCTAAATATGTGATTAATTCCACAGGAAAAACCCGCCCATCTTTAGTAACATATTCTTTTTCATAAAGATCGGAATAACCTCGCTGCATTACCTGCTCCTGAATAATCTTTTCTTCAAATGCATGCCATTTCTTCGGAGTAATATCAATATAAGTCAGGTTCAGCAATTCTTGAGCAGAATACCCCAGCATTCGCTGATAAGCAGAATTAAATTTCTTAAGCCTTCCAGACATATCTACCCAAATAAACCCATCACGTAATGCCTCAAATATTAAATGATATATCTCTTCCATGCCCCCTCCTGATTAACCCGCACTATATTCTGAAAGCCGCTTAATGCGCTTGATCATGTTTGGGTGCGTGCTTAGAAGCTCCATCATTTTATCTGCAAAACCCAATTTAATTTTTGATGACCTCAACTGCGCCAATTCTCCGGGGTCAATAGTCCCGTTTTTATCCAAATCAAGCTGTGATAATTCTTTAATGTCCTTCATTGCGCAAGACGGGTCATTAACAAAAAACGCTTTTAACCCCTCTACTTCTTTTAGAGAATCACGGTTCGTCCGTGCCGCACCATAAACGAGCTTGTATAAACTTGATGCCAGCGCATGCGGAGAATTTCCCAAAAGCACAGAGCCCTTATCAGCAAAATATTCCCTGATCCGCGAAGCATAAAGCACCAGAAGGTTAGTTACAAAATAAAACAAAAATGCAGCTATGCCTATAAGCACGGTATTCCCTCCGCGTGAATCACGCCTTCTGCCAAAAAATAAAAATTGCCAGGCAATACGATACATGATCATAGGTATTACTGAAAGCAGAGTGATCGTCAAAACATCCCTGTTTTTTAAATGACTTAATTCGTGGCCAAGCACTGCTTTTAGCTCGTCATCGTTTAATAAACCTAAAATCCCCTCAGTAACGCAGACCCTGCCGTCTTTTATGCTGCGGCCAAAAGCAAAGGCATTTGGAAGGGGGATTTGCGCAATGCCGATCCGCGGAGCCGGTATCTGGGCCCGCATTGCCAAACTCTCTACCATCTGAAACAACCTGGGATTATCTGCTCTTTTAATATATTTTACCCGCATGGACCACTCTACAATCTTTGGCCCGATCATGTACTGAATAAACATCATTGCTACCGATATAAAAAGATAGAAATAAAAATCCCTCAACCCGAAATACGAACCAATCATCACGATTACAGCATAAATAATCGCAAATAAGATTGCCATCAAAAGATACATCCTTAACTTTAGAAAAAACATTTTAATCCCCCTTTATTATTTAACAACTTCAGCCTTAATCATAAACCTGATTACCGGTTCTTTAATATTATCAGTATTTACATAAATATACTGGGTAATTAATCCTGAATAACCTTTACTGTTAAAAGTAACATCAATTAACGTGCTTTCTTGGGGTGCGAGTTGCTTTTTCTGCACCGAGCTCACCGTACAACCGCAGGAAGTATTCACTTCTTTAACATTTAAAATTTTCCCTGATTCATTCTTTAAGACAAATTCGTGTTTTGCAGTTTCTCCTTCTTTCATTTTTCCAAAATCCCAGATAAACGCATCTTGAGGCTTCGGCTTTTCCTGAGGCTGGTCCTGTTTCTGCGGCATCTGAGCAAGGCATCCTGTGGAAAATGAAGATAAAATTAAGATACCTGTTAATACAACCGAGAAAACTTTCATTACAACCTCCAGATCAAAAATATACCCAGCCCGAAAAACAACATGCTCATTAATATCTTTATTGTAAGCATTCGGCTTTTTAAAAAATTTGAAAACTGAGAGCTGGTTACTCCTAACAAAGCAAAAATAAAAATAATAAATAAAGGCACAACAAACATTATATTATAAATCAAAAGGTAAAAAAGCGCCTGTAGTTTTAAATGCGTTGTTTTTAGCACAAAGGCAATAGTTGGCACGTAGGTTTGCCCGGTGCAAACCGCCTCTAACAATGAGACCAAAAAACCAGTGATTAAAGCTCCGGAAAATACTGCCAGGATATTATTCCCGGCAGGTTGTTCATTTTGCTGTGTCCTTCGGTAATGCAAGCCGATTATTTTATGGATCTGATTTTTTATTCCCGCAGGCAGCTGTAATAAAAGCCCTTCAGTAGCACCGGTTTTCTTAAATTTAAAATAATCATATAGCGCTGCCGCTCCCAGCCCGATACTAAAAATACCAATCAAAAGATTAATTGTTTTGGTAACGATCCAGAACCCTTGCAAACGGTAAAGAAAACCAAACAAACCCAATCCAATCAAAACATAGGTTAAAAATACTGAGAAAATAAATGTCAAACCAATAACAATCAGGTCCCTTCTTCTATATCCTTGCAATGCCAAGAAGGAGATAAAAAAGACAATTACAGTAAATGCGCAAGGATTTATGCCATCAACCAGCCCAGCGCTGACAATTACTAACGGGGTTATGGATTTAAAATGCCTGATTAAATCTACTGCCTGTTCTTTTATACCATCTACCGGAGAAAAGCCCAGCGCTTCAACGACAAATACACGCAGCCTTTTGGACAAATCAGCTTTAGCATTAATAAATTTACCGTTTAAGAAGAATACAGGCACTTCTATTTCAATGGAGGGATTATATTTTTCTCTTAAATTTAGCAGTATTTTGTAATTTTCAATGTCAGAAATATCATAATATTTAACTTTAACCTTATTGCCAAATTCTTTTTCTATTTCAGGTATTAATTCGTGTTTGGCCTTCATGCATTTTTCACAACTCGGTGAATAAAAAACAGACAATTCAGGAAGCGCGCCTGGCTCCTGCTGTGCGAAGGAAAATTGCAAAGATAGAAATAATAAAAAAATGCCAACTATGAAGATTTTATATACTTTTGAATTCATACCTGAAATAATAGCACAACCTCAATGTCGGTCAATATAATTTTGAAGATGAGCAGTTTTTGCTTTAATTCTAATATTTAAAGCAACAAAAGTTTCTGTGAGCACACAATCAGAGATTTTTTGGTACAGCTATAACTATTAGTGTGCAAGGATTTACGGCGAACGAGAGTACACAGGTTTTGCGAAAGCCGTTACGAGAGTGAGCCGTAAACCGCAGCACACAGCAAAAAATCTCGTGTGCGAAAAGAAACTTTTGTTGCCAAGCTATTCAACGTGGTGCTCTAAGTGCTCGTGAGGGTGGGTGTGGATCTTATCCTTATGTTTATGATAATGGATATGGACAAGATTATGCTTCTTAAGAAACTCACCGTCAGAGAGGATTTCTCCTGAAGCTCCGGAACGCGCGATTCTCTTCTCGTTGCTAAAAACGAAAATTTCATCGGCTATTTCATCTACAATGTGCAGGTCATGAGTAGCGGTAATTATGGTTTTCCCTTCCAGGTTTGCCTGAATAATAATATCAACGATTTGACGGCTGGTTAACGGATCAAGCCCTGCCGTAGGCTCGTCTAAGATTAAAACATCAGGAGACATAATTAAGGTTGAGGCAATGGCAACCTTACGCTTCTCTCCTATACTTAGGCGAAAAGGCGGCCGCTCCAGCAGATTTGAAATATTAAGCAGATCCACCAGATTGGCTAAGCGTTTTTTAATTTCTGCCTTATCAATACCAAGCTGCAATGGCCCAAATATGATATCTTCTTCTACGGTCGGACAAAACAGCTGTACTTCAGGATTTTGAAACACAAAACCAACCTTAGAACGGAAAAAACGCATAAATTCTTCTTCGCCCAGCGCCCTCTCGCTTAAATCCTTATCAAGAAACTTAATATTTCCCTGATGCGAGAAAATAAGCCCGTCTAACAATTGCAAAAGAGTTGATTTTCCTGAACCATTAGCGCCCAAAATACCAATTTTGCTACCCTTCTCTATATTCATATCAATTCCACAGAGGGCCGGAAACTTTCCTAAATATGAATAATGAATATTCTTTAATTCAAATAATTTTCCCATAACATTAACCTTTCTATTCTATTGAGCCTAATAAACAATCCAGCAATAAAAGTTTCTCTTCGCACACGAGATTTTCTGCCGTGTGCTTCGGTTTACGGCTCACTCTCGTAACGGCTTTCGCAAAACCTGCGTACTCTCGTTCGCCGTAATCCCTTGCACACTCTAAGTAAAACGCGGTGCCA
>JACQXK010000035.1 GCA_016208765.1 Candidatus Omnitrophota bacterium | reverse complement strand
TGATCGGCGGCGATCATTTGGTCGAGACGATTCGCGGGCGCGATTTTAAAGTTTCGGCGTCAAGTTTTTTTCAGGTGAACACAGCCCAAGCGGGGAGGTTAGTTGAAGTGGCGATGAAAAGTTTGGGCGTGCAAGACGGCGCCACCGTGTTAGATTTGTATTGCGGAGTCGGGTTGTTCACCGCATTCATCGCCGAGAAAGCGGCACGGGTGATCGGAGTCGAATCATTCTCACCCGCCGTGCGCGACGCCGAAGCAAATCTCGACGAGTTTAATAATGTGGAACTCTATGAATCGCCCGTAGAAATGGCGATGGAACAACTGGCGAAAGAATCTATTCAGCGTGTCATTCTCGATCCGCCGCGAGCCGGGTGCGATAAGCGCGTGTTAGAGGCGTTGATCAAAATTGCGCCACAACGGATTGTGTATGTCTCGTGCGACCCGGCGACGTTAGCGCGTGATGCCAAAAGATTGATCAACGGCGGTTATAAATTAGAGTCGGCGACACCGTTGGATATGTTTCCGCAAACGCATCACATAGAAACGATTGCGATCTTCGATCGCTAAAGGAATCATACAAATGGAATGGCAAAAAGTTGTCCCCGTTGTAGTTTCGATCTTTATCATCATTGCGATTGCCGCGTTGCGCGCATACTCCAAAACGTTGGCGGCGATCACGGCGACGATGCCGGTGAACGTGGCGTTGACGTTGTGGATTGTCTATAGCGCGGAAGATGGCAAACAATCGCCGTTCACCGACTTTACTTGGTCAATGGTACTGGGCATCATCCCGACTGTGATCTCTGTGTTTGTGGCATACTTGGCGTAGCGGCGCGGACAGGATGGAACATCGTCTGCATGTTGGGTATAGCAGATACTGTATAAGGTGTGGCAATGGCTATTATGTTTGGGCAGTGTTGGGAAGAACCTCGCAGTAAATCTGTTGCGTATTCTGATAATTGACTTGTGTTTTAAATTGGATTCGTATCTTGACAAGCAATCTCGTTTTTTCAATTAGAGTTTGGGTTTGCCAAAGTTAGCTTCTTGGTGGTAGCGTTTTCAAAATCTTTCACTTTATAGTCGTCCACGGGAGAAAATATGTTAACCTTACTAATAGATTTCTTAACACAATATTTTGTAAAGTTGATTTTTGCTTTAATTGACAATAGCCCCAACTGGTTAGGCGCGAAGGTATTTGAAGGTTTTTCCCCTAGGAAAACAAAATCTATTGAGGAAATTCTTGTTGACCCCAAATGTGGGGATCAACGGATGGATCTCCGAGATAATCGTTTATTGATTTCATCGGCATTTGGAAGTTATTTTACAGGCTTATTAGAACGAGATCATAGTTATGTAAATTTGAGAGGGCAAGTGATTGTGGAAGCCACAGGATTTGGGAGTATTCAAGACCCATTCCAAAAAATATATTGGGCTTTAGAACATTCGCGTGGTCCCCAAGTTATCTTGCTGGCAGGACAAGGAGGCATGGGGAAAAGCACCTTAGCCGCAAAAATAATCCGTTGTCTTTATTCACAAGGGGGGATCGATGTAATTATTGGGGACAGCGCAAAAACTCAAGAAGTGAATCCTGTGTCAGGGTCAATTAAATCTATTGATCCAGCATATTACAATGTCGATACTTTTATAAGAAGAATAAATCAACAGTTGGGATTACCAACCCCAAACGGACGAAGTATTCAGACCAGAATGCTTTCAGCAATAAAAGATAGATTAGAGGGGAGAAGAACAATTGTTGTTATTGATAATCTTGAAACAATGTCAAAAGGTGCAGATCTACTTACAGCCGTAAGGTATTTGGCAGGGCGCGATTTGAGGATTCTAATTACGACCAGAACTATTAGCGGGCTTACTGAAAACATGCTTGGACTTCTTCTAATTAAACTTCAGCCAATAAAAGATATCTCTTCGGCACAAGATTTCATTCGATGGCACATTGTAACCCATTTAGGGGTACATCCCGATTTATCTAAATTATCTAAAGATTTAGATAATAAAAAGAACATTGAAAAACTGATAGAGAAAACAGGTGGTGTTCCTCTTCTAATACAATTACTTGTGAGTGACGTGGCAAGGACTTCATGGGATCGATTGGATAAAATTCCACATCTATTTGGCCAAGATTTATTAGCCTTTTTGTACGACGAGCGGTGGGAAGAACTTGATAGGTTGGGGGACATTGGAAAAGTGGCTCAACATGTGCTGGCTTATGTAAGTTTAAGTCAATATGAGGGGAAAAAGATTACATTGAACTCTATATTGGAATGGTCAAAAAAATCGGAGACCTTAAGTGTTATTCAAGAATCAATCCGAATTTTGGAACAACAATTTCTTTTAGTAAATAGCGATCAAAAATACGGCAATTATTCTATATTTCCTAGTTTATCTGAATACCTTAATGCAAAGGTTTAAATCAACTTTGGGAACAGACGATTGGGAAAGAGTCATGGATCTTTCAGAAAAACTGACCTTGCCAAACTCTGGTGGGGGTAACACATCTGGCTCTGATTTTCAATTAGTCCACAAAATGTTATACGGGTTTTGGGCAGATCATTCATGGGACGATATTATTAGATTGCGTCAACTATTCGACCCAATTATTGCTCGTGATGCTATAGGTGTTATTTCTATTTTCCAAGATTTATCAAACAAAGCCATTATTGCTGCTGAGAAAGCTAATAGAAAAAAAGAACTTGCTCACTTTCTTGGTGCCGATGGACACAACTTGCATCGACGCGGGTTACACATGAAAGCGTTGAGAAGTTTTGAGCGAGCATCAGAGCTATATCTTGAACTTGGAGATGATTTTGAAAGTTTAAAAAATTATTATATGACCTCTCTTTGCTATCGCGCGGTTGGCAACACGAAAAAGGCTAAGCGGATTTTAGAAGATGTGTTTTTGCGTTTGGACAACAATAATCCCTGGAGAGGTAATCCGATACAAGCATTGGGTTGGATTGCTCGAGATGAAAAGATGTTTTCCCTTGCGGAAGAACATTTCCGAAAAGCTATCGAATATCAAAAACTAACTAAAGATCCAGATATTTTAGTTGCAGGAACATTAGCGGACTTAGGCGAAATTTTAGGTTTACAAGGTAATTACGAAGATGCTCACAAAACTCTAGAGGAAAGTCTAAATATTATCCTTTCAAAAAAAGGCCAGTATAAACGTCAAGAAGCAAGAACTCTAATAAAAATAGCAGAGCTTTCTTATTTAGAAAATCAATTGGGTGCGGCCCTTGAAGTCTTGGATCGCGCAGATGATAAAGTGCGTGGTCATGGTTATGACTTACCTTGGAAAATTGAGATGCTAAAAGCCCTAATCTATTTTAAGCAACGAAAAATTCTTTTTGCATACCACAAGATTCGAAGTGCCAACCACTTGTTTGTAAGTCTAGGTCTACCACAAAGTGAATTTTACAAACAGGTGCTAATTAAGATTAAAACTATAACAATTAGAACAAGCTGAACAGGATGGTGTTATATGAGCGAAGCGGAATGGGGTCAACTACAATCCTTAGCTTATCGATTATCTGGCAATGGCGTTGGGCCAGGTGGCATACTTGATAATGAGTGGATAACCATTGATCAAGCATTAAATCTACTAATAGAATCCGAATCTTGGGAAGATGTAATAAAACTGCGTGAAATGTTTGGTTTTCTCATAAATGGCGAAACAACAGGTGGAATGCCTGTTGTTATGAAACTTAATGATACTTCCATTCTTGCTGCTGAAAAAATGGAAAAAAAAATCTTATTAGCACAATATCTTCATGATAACGCCGAAAACTATCATCGAAAGGGCTACCACAAAGAATCCGTTAGAGATTTTGAACGTTCCGCCTTACTTTATAAGCAAGAAAATGAAATTCGCAAATCACTTGAAAGTTATTATTTTTCTTCGCTTGCTTATCGTGCATTAGGCAAGAGAAAACATGCGCTTAGTATTCTTGAAGATGTTTTAACACAATTATCTCCTGATGACCCTTGGCGGGCTAATCCCTTAGAGGTCCTTTCTTGGATATATAGAGATGAAGAACAATATTCCCTTGCTGAGCAGACACTAAAAACGGCTTTGAGTCTTTATCGAAAACTTGAAGGGTATAATAGTGTTCACGCAGTTCAAACATTAGCAGATATGGGTGAAGTTTTGGGATTGCAAGGGAAATTTGATGAAGCTGTAGAATGTTTTACGCAAAGCTTGAAAATAGTGTCTAGCTTTAATGGCCAATATGATCGGCAAGAAGCTCGCACCAAAATAAAATATGCTGAATTGTTGATTAATAAAAGGGATTATCATCAAGCTCTTTCCTTATTAAATGAAGCAGATGATAAAGTTCGAGGTTATGGTCATTATTACGATACATTGTTGCGTATTGAATTGGCGCGTGCTTTTGCCTTTTGGGGTCTACAACGCTGGGGGGCAGCGTACCGAAAAATTCAATTAGTTATTCAATATCGCAATGAAATCGGCCTTCCATATATCGAATTATTAAAACGTATTGCGGTAAGAACAAAACATTAACCTAAGCGCATTTTCATAAAACCATTAAAGCCGATCACTTAATTAATAAATAATGTTTGAGGGAGGAATTTTGAATGAGAATATTAATGGTAATACCTTATGGAACAAATCGTAGTGGGATAGAAATTGCGACTGTTCGATTAGCAATCCAATTAGAAAAAATGGGGTATTTTATTGAAATCGTTGAAAAAGGTGAGACTCATGTCCTAAATGATTTTCCAATCAAAGGACTGGCAGATATTTTGGAAATAGAAAAATATCTAGTTGAAAGTTGCGATAATTATGATGCTTTACATTGGGCGGGCATGTTTGAAACTGATGATGAAATAATTAGTCAAATCGCGGTTTCTGAAAAAATATACTTTATTTATCACAAAAAAGTGACTTTCTTTTTAGAACGAACAGGTAGTTCCATTCCGTTTAATTCTTCATCTCTCTACGAACGTTTAGTAAGAATCACATCAAAAGTCTCAGTGCCCAATTTGGAGCAGAAAAAACAAATAGAATCTATATTACTTAAACCTGAAATGGTTGAGTTACTACCTACCGGCGTAGATACTGAAATTGAGTTTTGCCCTATAGAAACTCAAACAAAACTTTCTCGCAGACAAAAACTGGGCTTTGGAGATAACTGGACTATCGGTATTTATGCGGGAAGGTTTGTTCCACGAAAAGGATTAGATTTATTGTTAGGTGCATGGTCGTGTATATCTAAGCAAAACACATTGCTTATATTAATAGGTTCCGGTTTTGACGATCCACAGTCTACTGAAAAGCAAGTTGTAAATACAGCCAAACAGTGTGGAAATGTTGCAATTGTGCCATATACAGATCAAGTAGATCGTTCATACTATTATGCATTATCTGACTTCGCAATATTTGCAGGAAGGCAAGAGGGAGAACCTACCGCACTAGTAGAGTCAATGTCTTGCGGGTTACCAATTATTGCAAGTAATATTCCTGGATATGACAAATTAGTAATTCCTAAAGTAACAGGTTTACTGTTTGAGCCTGAGAATAAGCAAGAATTGATTACATGCATAAACTACTTAATTAATTCGCCTGACGACAGGCGTAGTTTCGGTAAGAACGCCCGATCTGTTGCAGTAAATAATCGTGGCATAAAAACTATTGCAGCAAAATTCATTTCTCTTATAGAACAGGCATAAGAATATGAAAGAAATAAGCACTCAAAACACTAAAATATCCATCGTCATTGTTACTTATAATGCAATAAATTTGATCGATCAGTGCTTGAAAAGTGTGTTTGACAATAAAACAAAATGGGATTTTACAGTTTGTGTAGTTGATAATGGATCAAATGATGGGACTCCAGATCATATTCAGCAGGATTTCCCTAATATAGATCTAATACGAAATCGAAACAATTTGGGTTATGCGCACGCGAACAACCAAGGCATTACACACACACAATCGGATTACGTTTTATTACTCAATCCCGACACCATAATTCCACAAAATACATTTCAAGCCTTAGTTGATTTACTCGAAAGCGATCAAGGTATAGGTATAGTTAGCCCTAAGCTTGTTCGCTTAAATGGGGAAATGGATTTAGCTTGTCGCAGAATGTTTCCTGATCACTTGGATTTTCTTTTAGGGGTATTAGGGGTGTTAAGAAAATTCCCCAAAAATAGAATACTTGGGCATTACAACTTGACTTTCTTGGACCCTAATGAAACTACTGAGGTCGATGCTGTTGCTGGTGCCTTTTTGTTAGCTAGGCGTGTCGCTATTGATAAAGTGGGGTTGTTAGACGAGACATTTTTTATGTACGGCGAAGATATCGACTGGTGTTATCGCTTTAAACTAAATGGATGGCGTGTGATTTACTATCCAAAAGTAGTAGTAACTCACTATAAAGGGGAGACATCGAAAAGATTTAGTCATCATGTGATTTACCATTTTTATCGATCAAACGCCCTTTTGTACAAAAAATACCTTTCGAAAAAAACACCGTTTATTATTAATTGGATATTATACTCAGCAAATTGGATAAATTTTTCCGTATCATATATCTATAATTATTTTTTACCTAAAGATAAAAAAAGAGTTGCTTAGAATCGCTTATAAAATTTCTAACTGCGCAAGTAAAAATGTTCAATCAACAGGAGATAAAAAAGATGAACAAGAATGAAATATGGGAATTTATCAGCAGTAATTTTATTTCATTATCCACAGTTATATCTGGCGTGTTGATAATTATTTTGCAACAAATGGGTAAAATGACGCAAAGTGATATAGCAACAGCGACCCTTACGATTGTAATTTTAATTGCTACATCCGAGCTTGTTGATAAATCCAAAAAACTAGACCGCCTTGAGGCAATTATCACACACGGGTTTGATACAACTTTGAAAGTTACTGGCTCAACGGTAATAAAAAAATATGGAAATGCAGAAGATGGTTTTAATTATATGGCTAAAAAAATTTATAGTGCAAAAAACAGCATCGACCATGTAGCATTTGCACAAGGCGTCCCTCGTTGGTCAGAACAAAATAAATTATATGAAAAAGCAACAATTGAAGTCTTAGAGGCAAATCATGTAAACTATCGTTACATTGCAGGGGTCAGAGGAGAAGCACGGGGTAGACTAAGCAAAATAATAAAGTTTCTCGAAAACAGTAAAATTAAGAGGTTTTCCGCGGGAATATATTACTTTGGCGAAGATTCTTTTCCTGGTTTTAGTTTCATGATTTTTGATAATGATGAAATCGTGGTTTATCTTCCTAATCTAGTTGGCGGTATAGAAACAGGCATTTCCATTAAGAATTCAGATATTGTAGAACAATATACAGGCTACTTTGCTAGACTATGGACAACTGCAAGGCTTGTCGATTTAGAACAAGCAAAAAAACTTTAAGAAGATTTGAGGTAATTACATGACTTCAAAAGTATCACACATAGGTTTAATCCCTGATGGAAATCGCAGATGGGCAGTAAAAAACAATTTAGATATAAAAACAGCATACAACAAATCTATGCAACATATTTGTGATTTAATTGAGCATTTTTTTTCAAAAGATATCTCTCTTGTTAGCATTTACCTCTTAAGCAAAGAAAATTTAAGTCGTGGGCGATTTGACCTGGAAACTGTACTCGATGCTGAAGAAAATTTATGTAGAATGTTATTGAAATTGTGTCTAAAATGGGAATGCAAAGTTATTCATGCTGGATTAGATGTCTTACTGCCCGAGCATTTAGCGAATGAAATTAAAATACTAGTTAATTCCACATCTAATTTGAACAAACATCAACTCCACTTGTTAGTCGGTTATAACCCTTTCGATGAGGTAAATTCAGCATTTGCAACAAAAACAAGGGAAATAAAACTAGAAGATTTGTGGGTAAAAGTAAATTTGGATATGATCATCCGAACGGCTGGGGGGAATGTTCTACTAAGCAATTTCTTGCCACTTCAAAGTGGGTACGCACAAGTATTTATTGTAAATGAACTTTTTAATGATTTTAGTACAAACCAATTTGATGAGTTACTTGAAATAGCAAATAATACAACCATGTTATTGGGTAAATAATTTCGTTCTAGCGATTTTTTTGAGTGGCTTTCAAAGGGAGTCCACTATACCCTGTCGCCGCTAACGCAAACCGATATATCTCCCTCCCCATCTTCTCAAAAAGTTCAAGACACACTTCAATCTCTCGGCTTCAACTTGCAATTGATCGAGTTCGAGCAAACGACGCGCACATCTGTTGAAGCGGCGCAGGCGGTAGGGTGTGAGGTTGGACAAATTGCCAAGTCGCTGATCTTCAAAGGCAAGCAAAGCGGCAAAGCGATTCTGATCATTGCCAGTGGTGCAAACCGTGTGGATGAGAAAAAGATTCGCGCGCTGGTTGGAGAAAAAGTTGAAAAGCCCGACGCTGATTTTGTGCGCGAACAAACAGGATTTGTCATCGGCGGTGTGCCGCCTGTTGCTCATGCCCAAAAATTAGAAACATTGATT
>JACQXK010000029.1 GCA_016208765.1 Candidatus Omnitrophota bacterium | reverse complement strand
TTTGCTGCCTTTGCTGCTTTGGCTTGTCCCTGGAGATTTGCATAAAAGTTTTTTTATTTCTTGCATTCTTCTAAGCCTGCTTTTTCTGGTTAAACTTACATCTCGACAAAACGGATGGTTTTATTTTTTTGCAGGTACTGCGGCCGGGATTATATTGTTGTTCAGGATTGATATCTCCGTTTTTTTTGCGGCGTTTTTTTTATTGATTGAGATTTTGAAATTAATAAAAAATAGTAAACTGGCTCAAGTTATCGAAACTGACACATCCAATAAAAATATCTTTATTTTTTCTTTCGGTGTAATTGCAGGTATTGCGCCTTTTGGATTGTATCTATTTGGTCACGATGCTGCAGAGGAAGCCTATCGTCAGACAACAGAATATACAGCTACAATGAAAAGTCTTTGGTTTTACATTTTTCCAATGAAGGAATTATTTTCACTTAATCTGCTTGCGATATATAAATTCATAGGGGTTGTTCTCCCGTTTGTATTTTATTCTCTTATCTTACTCATGATTGTCATGATAGCCTTTTCTAAAAAAATAAATGGAAAAGATTTTAATCTCTTTATCGTGTTTATTTTCGGATGCATGACATTAAATCAAACAATATCGTACCCAGGCATAAGCCGCATAAGCCAAATTTTGCCTCCTGCCTTAATTTCAAATGTATATTTAATCGGAAGATATGTAAATAACCCTTTGAAAAAATATTCTCAAAAACAGGGACTGCTCTATAAAATATCACTTGCGGGGCTGAACATTTCCCTTTTTATATTTATAGCGGCAAGCTGCGTAATATCAGATCCATACATAAATGGCTCGATAGTTATGAGGATATTCAATAAGACGTTTCTCCCAGATCCAAAGCTTCAAGTATATACACAATCCAAGGATGCTGATGAATTCAACTCGGCGGTGGAAATCATCAAAAACCTGTCAAAGGTGGATGAGTATATTTTTACATTTCCTAATAATTCGCTGATGTTTCACTTTGTCACTGGGCGGAAAAGCTTTGAAAAATACGCCATTATACCGGAATATTTAAAATCGAAAAACAGACAAGAGAAGGTCATACGTCTTTTAGAAGAAAGAAACGTTAGATTGATAATTTCAGATCTGACAGAGGAGAAAAAAAGGATACTCTGGGCCCCGATTGTGGATGAGTATATCATGAAATATTACGAGCCGGTGCAAAAAGCTGGTACTTATACTTTTTTTGCCAGGAAATATTGAGATTGTATTATTCTATCTGTTAATTTAAAATATATCATGTATCTATATCTTTCGCTGATTTTCGATAAAAAAGGAAGTTCATGTTTTTTGTTTTAAGTTCGGGGAGAAGCGGCAGCAAAACAATTACATATGCTCTGGATGGATATAACAATTGTGAATGCTATCATCATCCTAACCCCGGGCTTACTGTAGAAGCCACTCAATACTATTATGGTGAATATCCAGAGGAAAAGATTGCAGAATTGCTCTGTACAACTCGTAGCGGAGATTCCCGGGATAAAATTTACGGAGAGGTTAACCTTCAATTAAGCTTACTGATCCCGGTACTTGAGAAAGTATTCCCCGGCTGCAAATATATTTGGCTCCTGCGCGATGGCAGGGATGTTATTGCATCAATGTTTTACCGCCAATGGTATAATCCTGATGATATAAAGGTCCCTGACGAATGGAAGAAAGGAAGGCTACAGGGTGATCGAACAGGGGATTTTTCACCAGCGGAATGGGGAGCAATGAGTCGATTTGATAAGTGTTGTTGGCTTTGGAAAAAATACAACCTTATCATTGAATCTCAAATGCAAAAACTCGATAAGGAACGTTGGATGAGGGTGAAACTCGATCAACTTAAAGCGATGATGCCGGAGATAGCCCAGTTCCTTGGACTAAAAGACGATCGCAAGGTCTTAGTTGAAAGACATAACAGGGCATACCAGCCTGTTGTTTATTGGGAAGATTGGGATGCGGATATGAGAAACTCATTTGAGGCAATATGCGGAGAGCTTATGGAGCGATGGTTTCCTGCATGGCGGGATAAGGACGGGACATGGCAAAAGATAAAACCGGAAGTTCCTGACAAAGTAGGATTTGTATTAAGGCTGAAGCGATTTTTATTGGATATGCCTCTAAAAATAAGATATAAGGCGGGTGACATTAAAAAAATCATCCTGAAAAAATTTAAGGCACCTAATTAAATTATTAAATAAGGATGCGATTCATTACAAAGGAAAATAATTTAAATTCAGAGCTTCTTAAAATAGTTTTATTCAATCATCAATAATGTTTAAAATGTCGCGCTTGATACATATATCTTTCCAGCCCGACCGTATTAAATAGCAAATAAAATATAACGATACAGGATTAGAGATGAATAAAATGTTTGGAATAGGAATCGTTGGTGCTGGAGATATACTTTATTATCACGCATCATCGCTTGGAGCCTTGAGAGATAAGGCACGATTTATCGGCCTTGCAGATCTGAATAAAATAAGCTTGGGCAAGGCGAGCAACCGTTATTTTGTGCCCTATACATTTACAGATTATCAAAATTTATTAAAACGCGATGATATAGATGTCATAATCGTTGCTACTCCGCCTGCTACTCATGAACAAATAGTAATTGATGCCTTAAGTGCCGGCAAACATGTCATATGCGAAAAACCCATGGCTCATACCCTTGAATCTGCTGATCGTATTATTGAGGCTGGGAATAAATATCAAGGCAAGCTGTCATTTTGCTATCAGTTTCGATTTATGCCGGAGATAAGAAGAATAATCTGGCTACGCGATAACGGGTTTTTGGGAAACATGATATTTGGTAACTTTTTGCGAATAACTCTAAAGGGCAGTACCGGCAATTGGTGGGGCCAGTGGAATACAGCTGGTGGAGGCGTGGTTATAACCCAGTTTATTCACCAGTTGGATATGATAATACAAATTTTTGGAAATCCGGTATCGGTTTTTGCAGAGATGGACACGTTGCAGCAGGATATCGAATCAGAGGATACTTTTGGAGCGACTATAAAATTTGAGAATGGTGCGATCGTAGGCTGCGGCGCTACTCTGAACGCGCACAGGGTTGCCGAGAAGTTTGATGTAATCGGCGAACGCGCTTCAGTTCACTTGCCATGGGCAGTGTGTTCAAATGACCGCAGGCATATGAGAAAGTTGATCAAGGCGATGAATCAAGAGAAGTCGATTGCTGAATTTCATAAACAAGGATCGATATCTTCTATTGTGAAAAAAATAAAGAACGAGTTTGTGGGTGACGGAATCCCTGCTAAGGTAATGAGAACAGTACTTCCTAAGTTAGGCATACAAATACAAATCGGTGAGCCTCCCTTGCATAAATCGTTAATTGCAGCTTTTCTGGATGCTGTACGAAATAATTTTGAAGTGCCTGTTTCGGCAGAAGAAGCGCGTAAGTCTTTAGAATTGTGCACTGCAATATATACATCTGCTATTACCGGAGAAATCGTATCATTGCCGCTTGCAAAATCTACCCCTTTTTATAAAGGAATTAATGCGGATGTTTACCGCAACCGGAAAACAAACCGAACATCTCGTTAATCTGACTGAATCCTCATGCAGGCAACTGGCTATTTTCGGTGGCCCGATGTGTGTCAGGGGTATGTCTTTTGATCGCTGGCGTAAAGCAGGCGCAATGGATATTCTGAAGATAGCAGCCTATGCGGCGTTAGGCAGGATTACCCAGGCAGAGTCAGGCGGACCGGTTTCTAAACTGGAAGAAGGCTTTTGCCGTCTTACAACCACAGAATATGCCTTAACAATGAACAGCGGGACAGCCACGTTACACAGCGCTTACTTTGCTGTGGGAGTTAAGCCGGGGGATGAAGTGATTGTGCCGGCGTACACATTTTTTGCTTCGGCCGCGCCTATTCTGCAATTAGGCGGCACTCCTGTATTTTGCGACATTGATGAACAAACGCTAACTGCTGATCCCGATGATGTAGAACGCAGGATTACAGAACGGACACGAGCAATCTGTGTTGTACACATTTGGGGCAATCCGGCAAAGATGGATAGATTTGTTGAGATTTCAAAACGATACAATGTGGCATTAATCGAAGACGCCTCACACGCCCATGGAGCAAAATATCAAGGCAAACCGGTTGGCAGTTGGGGAGATATAGGCTGTTTTAGCATGCAAGGCGACAAGCCTGTCAGCGGCGGAGAACTTGGAATTGCTGTTACAAATAATCCCGAGCTATATGATAGGATGCTTATACTGGGTCATTATGGAAGAATTGACAGCGATCAGAAGGCTAATTCATTTCAATCAGATGGACTATGTCTTGGTCTGAAATACCGTCCTCATCTGTTCGGTGTTCTGCTTGCGCTTGGATCATTAAGCAGATTAGTAGAGCTTAATAAGAGGAGAAAAGAGAACTATAAAATTCTTGCAGATGAGCTTAGTGGCTGTAAAGCAGTTCAGCTTGTTGAATCATATATAGAGGCAGAAAGGGGTGGGTTTTTAGAATTTATATTACGGTATAATCCTGAATATTCAGGAGGCTGGGATCATACTGCATTTGCAAAGGCAGTAAAAGCCGAGGGAGTGCCGATAGATATTGACCGTTATAGCGCTGTTAGCGGCATGCCGGGCCGTATTTTGCCAGAAACGGATCTGTTTAGCAAACTAAATTACTCTCAATTTGGAGGTGCAGTTGGCTTGGCAGGTAGATGTGAAGAGGTCAAGTCTGTTTATGATAACTACCCAGCTGCAAAGAAAGTTGCCACCCGATTATTAAGGCTGCCTGCTTTTACAAAGGTTTCGAAACGGTATATAAGGCAGTGTGGAAAAGCCTTGCGGAAGGTCGCAGATATAGCAGCCCAGTGCCAAGACCTTCGTATATAGTAACAGGTAAATTAAAACATGATATCAAGGGGATTATTTTAAGAAAAATATGAACATTCTTGGCATATCAGCTTTTTACCATGACAGCGCGGCATGTTTAGTGCAGGATGGAAGAATTATATCAGCAGCACAGGAGGAGAGATTTACGCGCAAAAAGCATGATGCAGCCTTCCCTGTTAATGCTATCCGCTTCTGTCTTCAAAACAGCGGACTGCAGATTCATGATGTTGACTTTCTGGCTTTCTATGATAAGCCTTTTTTGAAATTTGAGCGAATACTTGAGACATATCTTGCATATGCACCAACTGGCTTTGCATCCTTTATTAAGGCAGTGCCTGTCTGGATAAAGCAAAAGCTATGGATGAAAGAGGTGATAAAAAACGAACTTGGCTATGAAGGGAAGATTATATTCACAGAGCATCATGAATCGCATGCGGCATCGGCCTTTTTCCCGTCGCCGTTTCAGGAAGCATCCTTTATTACAATGGATGGGGTAGGAGAGTGGACAACAACAAGCTACGGCATAGGCAAGGATAATAATATAAATATTATTGCGGATATCCATTTTCCTCATTCCCTGGGACTTCTTTATTCCGCATTTACTTATTATACAGGCTTTAAGGTTAATTCAGGAGAGTATAAGGTTATGGGATTGGCGCCATACGGCGAGCCTAAATATAAAGACATTATACTGTCTAAATTAATAGACCTAAAAGATGACGGCTCTTTTAAGATGAATATGAAATATTTTAACTATTGCGCTGGACTTACAATGACTAATGGAGAGTTTGATAAGCTGTTTGGAGGTCCTCCGCGCAAGCCTGAGTCTCCTTTGACGCAGAGAGAGATGGATTTGGCACGCTCTGTTCAGGAGGTTACTGAGGAGGCAATGCTCAGGATAGCGCGCCATGTAAGGAAAGAAACCGGGCAGAAAAACCTCTGCCTTTCAGGCGGTGTGGCGTTGAACTGTGTTGGTAATGGAAAGATCTTAAGAGAAGGGATATTTGACAATATATGGATACAGCCTGCTGCAGGAGACGCAGGGAGTGCATTAGGAGCTGCTTTATTTGTATGGTATCAGTATCTTGATAATAAAAGGACTGCTGATAATAAGCGAGATCTTCAGAGAGGTTCATATCTTGGTCCTGTGTTTAAAAGAGACTATGTTAGTGAATACCTAAAAAAGAACGATATTCCATACACTGAATTAAAAGATGAAGAGATTCCAGAAAAAATAGCTGATTTGATTGCTCAGGAAAATGTTATTGGCTGGTTTCAGGGGGGGATGGAATTTGGACCAAGGGCGCTTGGCAGCCGTTCTATAATAGGAGATGCGAGATCGCCTAAGATGCAGGAAGTAATGAATCTTAAAATAAAATTCAGAGAAAGTTTCCGTCCGTTTGCGCCTTCTGTTATTAAGGAGAAGGTTTCTGAATATTTTGAGTTGGATAAAGAAAGCCCTTACATGCTTCTTGTGGCGCCTGTAAGAAAAGAGATTCGTCGTGATATGACAGATGATGAACAAAAACTTTTTGGTCTTGACAAGCTGCATGTTAAGCGCTCCACTATCCCTGCAATTACACACGTTGACTATTCGGCGCGTGTGCAGACAGTTGATGAAGAGACAAATCCTTTATATCATAAAATGATATCCAAGTTTTATGAGAAATACGGATGTGCTGTTATTATCAATACATCCTTTAATGTCAGAGGCGAGCCTATTGTCTGCACGCCTGAAGATGCCTATCGCTGTTTTATGAGGACAAATATGGATTATCTGATTGTGGGAAATTTCCTGCTTGATAAAACAAAGCAAAAGCCACTTGAAGGCGATACTGACTGGCAGAAAGAATTTGAGTTGGATTAGGAGATAACATGATAAAAGAAGACATTAAAAAGATAAGAAGCGAAAAGAGCGACCTGCGTAAGTTTGGTCTTTCTGTAGGAATAGTTTTAGGCCTGCTTGGAGGTCTTTTCTGGTGGCGTGATAAAGCATTTTATATCTACTTTGCTGTAGTCGCCGTATTTCTTATTTCTTCCGGACTTGTTATCCCATCTATTCTCAGGCCGTTACAGAAGGCATGGATGACAATGGCTGTTGTCATGGGATGGTTTATGACGAGGGTAATTTTAAGCGTTCTATTTTTTCTTGTTATTACCCCTATCAGATTTATAGCAAAGCTTTCAGGTAAAGACTTTTTAGACAGAAAATTTAGTAAAGATGATAAAAAAAGCAGTTATTGGCTTCTAAGAGACAGGGCGGTTGTTGAAAAAAGCCGCTACGAGAAACAGTTTTAACATTGGAACTATAAATAGGAGGTTAGCATGGGTAAGCTGTCAATACTTAAGGAATTTTGGGATTTTCTAAAGGTGAGGAAAAAGTGGTGGCTGGCGCCTATAGTAATATTTCTTGTTTTATTAGGCGCACTGATTATATCTGCCGGGACATCTCCACTGGCGCCTTTCATTTATACGCTGTTTTAAAAAGCAGTGTTGTTGACGCGAATGGGCGATTAAGTCTGAATGCCTTTAGGCGAGTGTGTAGTTCTTATTGCAGAGGCATTAGGTTGCAGGATAAATGAATGTTTTGCTTGTTAATAAGTTTCACCATTATAGAGCCGGGGTAGAAGGCGTATATTTTAAGACCGCTGAACTTTTGAAGGCGCATGGGCATAATGTTGTTTTTTTTTCAATGCAACATCCGGAAAATCTATCATGTGTTGACTTAAATGCGCCCCATAATATACTAAGCCAAATTAGAATCGCTGGAAGAATCCTCTACTACATGAAGGCACGGAACAATTTGGCAGAATTACTGAACAGGTATCCAATAGATATAGCTCATCTGCATGATATATGCTATCACATCTCTCCTTCAATTCTGCATGAACTAAAAAAGAGAAATATTCCTGTGGTGATGACACTGCATGATTTCAAAATGGTATGCACTTCCTACTATATGTTCGCTGGCGGAAGGGTTTGCGTGGCTTGCAGTGACGGAAAATACTATATGCCAATTAAAAAAAGATGCGTTAAAGATTCGCTTGCTAAAAGCGCTATTGCTTCTTTAGAAATGTATTTGCATCATAAGATCCTTGATATTTATAACAATATAGATATTTTTATTTCCCCAAGCCTTTTTCTTAAAAAAAAGCTGGGAGAGGCAGGATTCAGGAAAAAGATAGTACATCTTTATAACTTCTTTGATATCAAAAATGAGAAAGGGATAGATGCAGGAGAGATTGCAGGTAAAGGTGGGAGAAATACAATTATTTACATTGGAAGACTGTCTTACGAAAAAGGGCTTTATACTCTGCTTGATGCCGCAAAACTTCTTCTTAACAAGGGCGATAAAATAAAAGTTAACATTATAGGTGATGGTCCTTTGATGAGCGAACTTCAGATAAAAGTTAGAGCAGAACAAATAGATAACGTCAGTTTTTTGGGATATATGAAACATGAAGACTTATATAAAGAAATTAGAAATTGCATTGCTGTTATTCTTCCCTCAGAATGCTATGAAAACAATCCGCTCTCAGTTATAGAGGCATTTGCATTAAACAAGCCTGTAATAGGCTCAAGGATTGGTGGAATACCAGAGCTTGTTAAAGACAATGAAAGGGGATTAACTTTTTTGCCGGGGGATGCAGATGATTTAAGCTTAAAGATTAAATATATGGTTGATAATCCAGAAAAAGCTGTAGAGATGGGCAGAAATGCAAGATTGTTTGTAGAGAAAGAGTTGAATTCAGAAAAACACTATCAAGGGCTGATGAGCATATATAAATCATCAATTAAATTAATAAGGGGGAATGCATGAAATATTTAATTACAGGAGGGGCAGGATTTATAGGCTCTCATCTTTCTGAGAGGCTTCTTGCAGATGGATATGAGGTTTACATTATAGACGACCTTTCTACTGGAAGCATAGGCAATATTGAACATTTAAAGACCCGTAAGGGATTTCATTACACAATAGACTCTATACTGAATACCTCATTGTTGGCAGAGCTTGTTGATAGGTGCGATATTGTTTATCATCTTGCTGCGGCTGTAGGTGTAATGCTCATAGTTGAAAGTCCTGTGCGTACTATAGAGACTAATATTAAAGGCACAGAAGCTGTTTTTATACAGGCAAGCAAGAAAAAGAAAAAAGTAATAGTGGCTTCTACGTCTGAGGTTTATGGCAAAAGCGAGCAAAAAACTTTCAAGGAAGACGGAGACCTTGTTCTTGGTCCTACAACTAAAGGGAGATGGAGCTATGCCTGTTCAAAAGCAATAGATGAATTTCTTGCCTTAGCTTACTGGAAAGAGAAAAAACTGCCTACCGTGGTTATAAGATTTTTCAATATTGTCGGCCCAAGACAGACAGGCAGATATGGAATGGTTATCCCTCGTTTTGTTAAACAGGTGCTTATGGATAAGCCTATTACAATTTTTGGAGACGGGAAGCAATCCAGATGCTTCACTCATGTAAAAGACGCAGTAGACGCCCTTGTCAGGCTGAGTCTGAATGACGATGCAATCGGCGAGGTTATCAACCTTGGAAATAACGAGGAGATAACTATTAAAGACCTTGCGATAAGGATTAAAAAATTAGTTAATAGTAAGTCTGAGATACGATACATATCGTATGATGAGGCATATGAAGAAGGCTTTGAGGACATGAGAAGGCGTGTCCCTGATCTTGCAAAGATAAATAGATTGATAGGCTATAAGGCAAGATATTCTCTTGAAGACATTATTAATGATGTTATTGGATTCTATAGGGAAGAGAAGAATTTGGACTGACCCCCTCTAACTGGACAGGAAGTTGAAAAAGGTTAGAATAGTGGCTGATACAAAGAAGCCATGAGGAGCATGAGGAAGTCTGGTTACAGGAATTTGGAGGGATACCCTGGTATGGGTTGTTTTGAGAT
>JACQXK010000112.1 GCA_016208765.1 Candidatus Omnitrophota bacterium | reverse complement strand
TGTATAAGTTAGGGACGGTTCTGAAACACGGTTAAAACTGTCCCTACTTTAAATAGTAAGGGACACTTTTAAGCACAAATCAGAACCGTCCCTAAATATAATAGGTAAGATAAGTATAATATACAGGGAGAGTGAAACAAGAGTAAAATGGGGGTAAAAAGAAAGCCTTTTCTTGGTCCTGCGAAGCGCGTCAAAGCTATTAATATTCTAATAAAGCGTGAAGCAGGAGGGTTTCTTGTTGCAAAATAAGCTAAATTAATTATAATGTTCTCATGAAGCTATCTACCCAAGAACATTATAGCAAGATCAGGAAAGTCCTCTTATTAATCCTTGCATTAAACTGGTTAGTGGCATTTGCCAAAATTATCTACGGCTTAATCACCCACTGCTCCAGCATGACTGCCGACGGCTTCCATTCATTATCTGACGGAGCATCTAATATCATAGGGATTATTGGAATTCATTTTGCATGCCAGCCAGTGGACCAGGACCATCCCTACGGCCACAAAAAATATGAGACCTTTTTCTCCTTAGGCATTGCCTTTATGCTATTTTTATTAGCCTTTAATCTGGCAAAAGGAGGCATAAACCGTCTCTTCCATCCAATAACTCCCCGCATAGATGCGCAAAGTTTTCTTATTATGCTTATAACCATGTTAACAAATTTATGGGTTATGCGCTACGAACACAAAAAAGGCAAGCTGCTTAAAAGCGATATCCTTATTTCCGATGCCATGCATACTAAAGCTGACATATTCACCTCTTTTTCCGTCATCGTTACCCTTGTCGTCGTCAAACTCGGCTATCCTATTCTTGATCCGATTGCCACAATCTTTATTTCCATATTTATTGCCCACGCAGGAATTGATATTATCAAAGAAAGCCAGGCAGTACTCTGCGATACTGCTGCAATTCTTGATTGTAAAAAAATTGAAAATGTTGTTTTAGAAATTAAAGGCGTTAGGGCTTGCCACAAAATCAGGACTCGCGGCAGGCCGGATGACATTCATGTAGATCTGCATGTGCAAGTGCACCCTGATATGCACGTAGATAATGCCCATAAAATAAGTTACGCCATTGAGGACACACTAAAAAAAGTAATCCCAGATATAACTGATGTAGTTGTGCACATTGAACCGCTGGAAAAGAATTAAGCCGTTAACCGTGCAGGGATTCTTTTAAAAGAAAGAATTATGCCGCAACAAAGCAATAAAAAACAAACAGCAATAAAAACATCCCCAAACCGGGTATAAAAACTTACCGACCGACCTGAGATGATAATTTCTTCTGTCTTAAATCCGTCTATGAACAATGTCTCATTGCTTGGATCTTCCACCAGAGAAATAATCTTCCCCGAAGAAGAAATAAATCCGGAAATCCCAGTATTAGCCGCGCGCACCAACGGCCGCCGGTTTTCTACAGCGCGAAACACAGACGCCTGAAAATGCTGCAGGGCTGCAGAAGTCTTTTTATACCATGCATCATTAGTGATGTTGACCAGAAAATCAGCGCCCTTTTTTGTAAACTCTCTGGTAAGCTCGGGAAACAAATCTTCAAAACAAATTAAAACGCAAAAATTACCGGCAGTGTGCATAAAAATCTTAAATTCTTTGCCGCGTTCAATATCTCCTATCGGAGCAAAGCTCTCTAAAAAAGGAAAGGTACTTTTAAGCGGGATATATTCTCCAAACGGCACCAAATGCAATTTGTCATAACGCCCGATTAACTCGCCGGAATCATCTATCAAGAAAGCCGAATTAGAATATTTACGATCCTCATTAACCACTGCTCCGATAATTATAGGTGTCTTAATATCTTTTGCCAAAGATAAAACCTGCGAAAAATCCTGGTCATCTTCACCCACAACACCCGGATAACTTGCTTCAGGCCAAACAATCAAATCAGGCTTATCTTGAGCAGCCTGTTTTGTAAGAAAAACATATTTATCAATGATATATTTCCTGAAAGAGGAATTCCACTTTAAATCCTGGGAGATGTTAGGTTGAATAACAGAAAGCCTAAGCTGCGTGAGGCCTGCGGTTTGCTGCGGGCGCAACTGATAAAACCCATAGAAAATAACCGGCAAAGTAATTACAGTAAATAAAACTAAATAACGCAATACAGATGATTTCTTCCTTAGGCAAATAAATATAAGAACATTTACCATCACCACCAAAAACGACACACCCCATGCGCCGGTGATATCTGCAATTTGAATTAACGGTAATATTTTGTATTGAGAGTACCCTAACAGCGCCCAGGGAAATCCAGTGAATAAATGGCTGCGGGCATATTCAAGTAGAACCCATAATGAAGGAAGAAATAATATTAAATGACGGGTTGAAAAAGACGCAGCGAAAGAAAAGAATGTTCCAAAAACAGCAAAATATAAAGCTAAATATAAAACTAAAACTATAGTTCCGGCGAGAGTAACATGGACCAACCAGTAAATAGTGCAAGCCCAGAAAATAATGCCGGTGAAATAAGAAAGGAGAAATGCTTTAACTTTTGATTTTCCTTCAAGTACGAAGAAAAGCGGCACAAGCCCAAACCAGGCAAGCCACCAAAGATTAAGAGTGGAAAACGAAAGGCTTAAAAGAACTGCAGAAACTATTGCCCACAGCATTTCTTATATTTCTTTCCGGAGCCACACGGGCAGGGGTCATTACGGCCAACTTTTGGATGATCTAATTTTACTGTTTTATGTTCTTCTTTTCCTTGTGAATCTCCTGCGCCTGTTTCGGCATCAGGCTGCGGGCCTTCAAAGCTCCGGGCTTCCGGATGTGATAACTCCTGCGCCAAATGGCTAAACGCACCTTTAAACCGCTCCGGCTTTGCAGGTTGCAATTTAAAAAGTGTTTCTGCAGCTTCCTCTGAAATCAGGCCCATCATTGTGCTAAACATACCGAATGCTTCGCGCTTATATTCTATCAGCGGGTCGCGCTGTCCATAGGCGCGTAAACCAATCCCCTCGCGCAGGCTATCCATGGCATACAGATGATCCTTCCATTTTGCATCAATAATCTGCAAATACACCATGCGCTCCATGTGCCGCATCAAATCCGCGCCGACATTGCGTTCTTTTTCTTCGTAGGCAGAAATTAATACCTGCAGCATTTCCTCTTTTAATGCTTCTTTATTTAAGGAAGCTGCTTTATCCATATTCAATTCCACCGAAAATTTTAATTTAAACTCATTAACAAGAGTGATCAAATCCTTCTCTTCACAAGAAGCATGCTCGCCAAAATATCCATGCACAGTGGAATCTATAATTTCTTTTAATGTATCAAAAATACTCTCCTTTAAATTTTCTCCCTCCAAAATAGAATGGCGTTGGCCATAAATGATCTCTCTTTGCTTATTCATTACATTATCATACTCTAAAAGCTGCTTTCTAATCTCAAAGTTGTGCTGTTCCACCCGGCGCTGGGCAATTTCAATTGAACCGGCTACCCAGGGATGTTCAATTACCTGACCCTCTTCTAAACCAAGCTTATCCATAACTGCAATCAAACGATCCTGCCCGAACAAACGCATTAAATCATCTTCAAGTGCAACATAAAATCTTGAAGACCCAGGGTCACCTTGCCTTCCGCAACGGCCGCGCAACTGATTATCAATACGCCTGGCCTCGTGGCGCTCAGTGCCTAAAACATGCAGGCCTCCCAATTGCACAACCTTTTCATGTTCTATCTGTGCGTCTTGTTTAAATTTATCAATGGTTTTCTTAAGCTCGGCTTCGTACTGCGGATCATCTGAATTAAATTTCTGCTTAACTAAACTTCTTGCCATAAAATCAGGGTTGCCTCCGAGTAAAATATCTGTTCCGCGGCCTGCCATATTGGTGGCAATTGTAACTGCCTTAAAACGCCCTGCCTGTGCCACAATCTGCGCTTCCATTTCATGATATTTTGCATTCAGCACCTGATGGGGAACGCCTCTACGTTTTAATAATTCCGCAAGATATTCCGACCTGTCAATGGAAATTGTCCCTACTAAGACCGGCCTGCCTTGATTATAAAGCTCGGCGATCTCCTCTACTACTGCGCTGAATTTTTCTTTTTCTGTTTTAAATACGCGGTCAGGAGAATTTTGCCGCATAAGCTGGCGATTGGTAGGAATAACCACTACATCCAAAGAATAAATACTTTTAAATTCATTTGCCTCTGTAAAAGCAGTTCCGGTCATACCGGCTAACTTCTCATACATGCGAAAATAATTCTGGAATGTAACTGTGGCAAGCGTCTGGTTTTCACGCTCAATCTTAAGGCCCTCTTTTGACTCAACTGCCTGATGCAGCCCGTCTGACCAACGCCTGCCGGGCATAAGCCTGCCGGTAAATTCATCCACAATAATTACCTGCCCGTCTTTAACCACGTAATCTACGTCATGTTTAAAGAATTCTTTTGCGCGCAGAGCCTGAATGGTCTGATGGCGGTATTCAATTGTTTCAATGTTGTGCATGCTCTCAACACCCCAGAGTTTTGCAGCCTTTATTTCCCCCTCGTCGGTCAAAGCAACGGTCTGGGCCTTTTCATCCGCCAGATAATCAAAACCAGTTGTTAAATCTACGCCCTTATACTTGGCATTAATCTCATCTTTTTCGGTAATGCGCCTTCCTTTGAGCTGCCCGACGATGCGCGCGGCAGTATAATATTTATCGGTTGACTCTTCCGCAGGCCCTGAAATAATTAACGGGGTGCGCGCCTCATCAACTAAAATTGAATCCACCTCATCAACAATAGCAAAATAAAACGGCCTTTGCACAAGGTCATCAAGGCTGTATTTCATATTATCGCGCAGGTAATCAAAACCAAATTCATTATTCGTCCCGTAAGTAATATCGCAGGCGTAGGAAGCCTTTCTTTGGGCATCATCCATATCGTGCTGAATAACTCCGAGGGAAAGCCCAAGGAATTCGTAAATCGGCCCCATCCATTCGCGGTCTCTGCGGGCGAGATAATCATTAACAGTTACAACATGCACGCCTTTTCCTAATAAAGCATTCAAATAAGCAGGAAGTGTAGCAACCAAAGTCTTACCTTCACCAGTAGCCATCTCGGCAATCCGGCCTTCGTGTAAAATTACACCGCCTGCAATCTGCACGTCAAAATGCCTCAGGCCGATGGTGCGTTTTGAGACCTCGCGCACAACAGCAAAGGCCTCGGGAAGCACCTCTTCAAAGACCTTGTTACGAGCAAGCTTTATTTTCTCACGCAACTTATCTTTTTCCTCGGGGATAGCCACTGCCAAAGAAGCCTCTTGTAATTCTTTTATCTGCGGTTCTAATTCCAGCGACTTCTCCCGGATCCGCTTTTTGAACTCTTCAGTTTTTTGGCGCAATTCCTGGTCTGTAAGCCTTGAGACCTTCCCTTCCAAGTTATTAACCTCGTTTACTATCCTCGCCACCTCAGACATTTTGTTCATTGAAGGGCTGGGCATTTCAGAATGTAACTTAAGGTTCACATTCGGATATTTCTTATTTATTGCGGATTGCTTGCTTTTTAGAATAGATTGCTTGATAAATTTTAACATTTTTGTTTTCTTAAATAAGCCTCAATAAATTCGTCCAAACCACCATCCATAACTTTTCCTACATCCCCTGTTTCAAAATCCGTGCGATGATCCTTGACCATATTATACGGATGCATCACATACGAACGGATCTGGCTTCCAAATTCAATCTTCTTTTTCTGAGTACCGTATTGTTTAAATAACTCCTGCTCTTTTTTCTCGCGCTCGTGCTCATAAATGCGCGCCTTTAAAATCTTGAACGCAGTCTGTTTATTCTGAAACTGCGAACGTTCATTCTGACATTGCGCCACAATTCCAGTCGGAATATGTGTAATGCGCACTGCCGAATCCGTCGTATTTACACTTTGTCCGCCTGCGCCCTTTGAGCGGTAAACATCAATACGCAGGTCGCTTTCAGGAATTGCTAAATCAATATCCTCTTCTACCTCAGGAATCGCATCCACCGAAGCGAATGAAGTATGCCGGCGCTTGTTGGAATCAAAAGGAGAAATACGCACCAACCGGTGCACCCCGCATTCTGCCTTTAGATACCCATAAGCATATTCGCCGGAAATTAAAAGAGTGGCGTTTTTAATCCCTGCTTCCTCGCCATGAAGGATATCAGTGGTCATTACCTTATAACCGTGCTTTTCTGCCCAGCGCGTATACATCCTTAGAAGCATGCTTGCCCAATCACAAGACTCAGTTCCGCCGGCTCCGGCATTAATGCTTAGGATTGCGCTGTTAACATCAAGCTCGCCGGATAAAAGCGTCTGAAAATCTAATTTGTCGGTGTCTGCGCGCAGTAATTCGGAATCCTTCTTGAGATTATCAATTAATTCCAATTCTTCCGGAGAGGCTATTACGGCTAATTCAGATAGCTCTTGATACTTTTTAAAAGCCGTATTCCACGGCTCAACAGTTATTTTTAAAGCCTTTAATTCCTTAACAACTTTTGTGGAGGTTGCGGGATTATCCCAAAACCCCTCTTCTGACATTTTGGAAGATAATTCCTGTATACGCTTCTCTTTATTGGCAACGTCAAAGATAACCTCTTAGTTGCTCAAGTTTTTCTTTAATATTTTCCAAACCCGACTTAATCTCTTCAAGCATTTCTACGCCTTTCTATGAAAACAACGATTAATCCCGAAGCTTCAGGACTTTTTAAACCCTTTAAGTGTCAGAGAAAACTCATCTTTGTTATCGGCAAATTCAAGGGCTGTTTCCTCGTTTATTAATCCTTCTCTTACAAATTTGACTAACGACTGGTTGAATGATTGCATTCCAAAAATATTGCCATCTTCAATATAAGGAGGGATCTCCCAGGATTTTGCTTCGCGGATCAAACGGCTTATCGTCGGAGTCAGCAACATTGTCTCATAAGCAGGGATCCTTCCTGAACCGTCTTTTAAAGGCACAAGCCTTAAAGAAATAACTCCCTTTAAAATATTCGCCAGTTGATTCCTAACCTCCTGATGCTGGTGCGGCTGAAAAAAGTTAACAATCCTTTCTACACTCTGGCTGGCATTAATGGTATGCAAAGTGCTCAAAACCAAAACTCCGGTTTCTGCAGCAGTAATTGCAGCCGACATTGTTTCTGCATCGCGGATATTAGCGATATAAATCACGTCCGGGCTCTGCAAGGTAAAAGAACGAAGCGCCACCGCGTAGTTTGCAACATCTAAACCCAGTTCGCGCTGATTGATCAGCGACTGCTTGTCTTTAAAAGTAAATTCTATCGGCTCCTCAACAGTAAGTATGTGTTTTTTCTTATTATTATTGATATATTCTATCATGCTGGCGATTGTTGTTGACTTACCGCTCCCCATGGTCCCGGTAAGAAGCACCAATCCCCTTGTTTCCATACACAGCTTCTTTAATACATCAGAAGGCAGGTTAAGTTTGTCAAATCCATCTACATGATTATTAACATTCCTGATAACGATTGAAGGATAGTTTCTCTGAATAAAAATGCTAACACGAAACCTGCGGTCAAGTTCCGGCAGATAAATTGCAAAATCAATATCAAGCGCCTCTTTTAAATTTGACCTCTGCCCCGGAGTAGTTATTTCTTCGGTAGCCTTAGTAACATCTTCAAGGCTCAAAACCTTGTCGCTAAGAACAATTAGCTCGCCATTCACCCTCAAACGCGGGCTACCTCCGGCACGATAAAACAAATCCGAGGCATTTAACTCCACCATTTGTTTTAAAAAATTTTTAATGCTCATACACTCTCCTTCATTGGCAGATATTATATCACTTTTTCATTTTTTCCGTAGGATTAAATTGCATGTATTTAGCCAGCATCATCCTTGTCTGGGCATCCAGCGCCGGAGGAGAACCAAGGACCAAAACAATAAAAGGCACGGTTACCCACTCTAAGGTCATAACAATATTTTTTACCCAACCAACCTCTTTTGGCCTCGGAGGCAGGATTGCGCGGCTAAGGACAATCCAGGTAAGGCTGGTTGCCAACGTGAAATTCAGCAACAACCCGGTAATTTTAGGCAAATTATAGCTGATTGCCATTTGCTGAAAAAAAGCCCCGCCTAATAATATCGGCAATGGCCCGACAAAAACCAGGATTATCGCCCAGACCGCCCATGTAACATGATTTTCCAAAAGCTGGAATGAACGCCTGATCTTTGTAATCAAGCCGATCTTTGGTTCATTCAAAAACCCCATCACCACAAAAGGAAAGTTTTCAACACCCCAGGCCCATCTTCGTTTCTGCTTATACTGTATTACGACTGTCTTTAAAAAACTGCTGGAATAAGCGACATCCATGGAAACAGTAATATATAAAGGTATAACCCGATAATCGCCTTTAAAATAAAGGAATGCCTTCCAATAAATCACAGAATCATCAGAAACCATATCCACCGGCCAATAATCAATATCCACCAGAGTTTTAAAACTCATGCTATGGCTTGAAAAGGTAACAAATTTTTCAAGGCGCATACTTTCAATCATCTGGCAAAATGAACCGCTGATCTCCATCAAGCGAGCCAGCGAAGGGGCCTGCCAGATATTATTATTGTAAACAGGAATAGGCTGATAACTTGACTGGTGCGGCTTGGGGCTGGTCAGAAAATACCGGGTAAGGCAGGAAAAATATTCCTTTGCCACGCAGGTATCGGCATCAAAACAAGAAACAATAACTTTTTCCAGGGGAATATTCTTTCCATCCAGAAAATCTTTTGCCTTTTTTGCCGCCCAGGTGGCATTAGCTCCTTTTGTACGCGCCTCATTGGCTAAACCATCGGGGTGAAAAGTAGTCAAATAAGCAAAGAATTTATTGCCGAACTCCCTCTCAATTACAGCAGCATTCCCCTTTGCCTCGTTACAACGCTCCTCAAAAGAAAGCAATACGATCATCTTCTCCTTAGGGTAGTGGCATTCCTCAAGGGCTTTAAGAGACGGGCGTAAAATATCAGGGCCTTCTTTATAAACAGGGAATATTACCAGATGATAAATTTCCTCCCAGTTTTTTTCCGGAGACAGTTTTATGCATTCTTCCAGCCAATCTTTTTCTTTTTGCTTGTTCAGCCTGCGGTGTGCCATCACCAAAAGCGTTGTCAGATAGGTGGTGCGGATGATCCAATAAAAATCAAAAATAATAATAATTACCGCGCAGGCAACCGGATGGAAAATTGCCAGCACCACAAAGAAAACAATGATGCCCCACGACACGCCGCCGGGAATAATCTCAAAAATCCTTCGCGTATTTAAATATTTACTCATTTGTCTTTGGTAAAATCAGCTCCTGGAGCTGTAAAAGATTAAACCTCGTGCCAAACTCAAGCTTATAAAGATTGTCATAAACCCTGCCGTCTGCGGCCCGTTCAGAATCTATAAAATAAAGCACATCTTTGTCCTCGTCGTAATAACAAGAAACATCTTTCTTGTTCAAATTCACCAGGTTTACCGCGGAAACATTCATGCCTATCTCAATTACTTCAATGTTTTTTGAACCGACAAGCACAATGTGATAACTATCAGAATGCCAAAAAGCATCAATTATTTTCTCTTCTGTGGCATGTGTAACAAACGCTTCTTTTTTATTTGTTTTCCCGTTTGCCGGATCAATAGAAAACACCGACAACTGATATTTGCCCAAACAAAACAGTTTCTTTCTGTCCGGTGAAACTTTCCATTTCCCTGAAACAGCACATCCCTGTGGCAGGACGGCGATTTCCTTATACCCGGAACCATCCAATTCAGAACGAAAAACTTCCATGCCGTCAGAACTTAAGTAATATACCTTTTCTTTATCCTTATCTATCCAAAAACCGGATATATCATTTTTGTTCAGCTGTTTTATG
>JACQXK010000111.1 GCA_016208765.1 Candidatus Omnitrophota bacterium | reverse complement strand
CGTATCCTTGATATTGACGAGATATCGCACACGGTCGCCGCCGAGCCCGGCGTCCGCGTCTGGGACCTAGAGACGATGCTCGCGGGGCACGGCTACGGCCTCGGCCTCTATCTGTGCCGCCGCCTGGTCGAAGCGATGGGCGGGCGCATTTGGGTGGTGAGCGAACCTGGCAACGGCGCGACGTTTCGCTTTGCACTGCCGCTGGCGGAGTAGCCTATCGCGTATGGCTGGTGGCTGATAGCCGATGGCTGCATTCCTCTATCTATAAAAATACCTTCCGGCACAGAAAGCCCGATGCTTTTCAGAAGCCCTTTGACTTCGTGTTCAGGAAAAATTCTCTTGCCTTTGTTCTTTTGGAAAAAAGCTTTTATCATTATGCCTTAATTATAGCCTGATTTTTTTGTCATTTCGAATAAATTATTACAGTACTACCAAAAAACATAAATACTTTAAGCTCTGAAGCCCATTATAATAAAGGCAGCATGGAAAAAAATGTCATTATCATCGGGGCAGGGGCAGCAGGCCTGATGTGCACTATCGAATCAGGAAAACGCGGCCGCTCTGTTTTAATTCTTGACCATGCTAAAAAAACAGGGAGCAAGATACGCATCTCAGGCGGCGGGCATTGTAATTTTACGAATATAAATGCTTCCCCTGACAAATATCTCTCTTACAACCCTCACTTCTGTAAATCAGCCCTCAGCCGTTTTACCCCGCATGATTTTATTTCCATGCTTGAAAAAAATGGCATCAAATATCATGAAAAAGAACCTGGCCAGCTATTCTGCAATGAAAGCTCTGCAGAGATTGTTAACATGCTTCACAATGAATGTAAGGAAGCCGGCGTTGAAATACGCTTAAACTGCCATATTTCAGAGATAAAAAAACATGGTTCCTTTGTCATTTCAACAAACCTCGGCGCATTCCAGGCAGAATCACTGGTTATCGCAACAGGCGGCCTGTCCTATCCTGAACTTGGGACAACAGGTTTTGGCCACACTGTACCCAGAAAACTCGGCATCAGGGTCACACCGGTAAAGCCTGCGCTGGTTCCGCTTACATTCAGCAAAAAAGACCTTGGCATTTTCGGAGAATTGAGCGGAGTCTCTATTAATGCATCTGTCAGTTGTAACAGGAGAGAGTTCCGCGGGGACATTCTTTTCACTCACCGCGGGCTCAGCGGGCCTACTGTCCTCCAAATCTCATCTTACTGGAACCAGGGCGATTCCATCATCGTCAATCTGTTGCCGGCAACAGATGCCTATGAATTATTCCTGGCAAAACAACAGAGCAAAATGGAGATGAAAAATTTTCTGCCCCAATATCTGCCTAAGCGGTTTATTCAGAAATGGTGCGATTTCACTACTGTCCCAACGTTATCTGAATAAATTCAATTGGTTACAAAAATCACCATCTGAATATTCTTCGTCCCTGAATGAAAATGCTTGTAACAATGGGATTTTCTCCAAAAGCGTTACACTCAAAATCTGTAGAATTGTATAGAGACTGTGGTGCAAATTCAATCGCTTTTTTATGATAGCTACAAGCACATAAACAGAGATTGCAATCCAGATTTGAGTTTTTACCGCATTTTCTGTCGTACCATAAAACGCCTTGATTCGCAAATGCTGTTTTATCCATTTAAAGAAAAGCTCTACCTGCCAGCGACAACGATATAGCTTTGCAATTGTCAGCGCAGGCAGCGTGAAGTTGTTTGTTAAAAATATCAGCGTCTTATTATTCTCTGCATCATGATAGCGAATGCGGCGAAGTTTATCAGGATAATCTTTCTTTGAATAAAAACCGGTAAGCACAATGATTTGGTCACACTGAATCCCTGTAGTCTTATCAACACTGTTTGAATAAAGACGCTTGAATTTGAAATTACTTTTGGCACGGGTTACAAAAAATGCCGATGACTGCTGAATTCTGTAAAGACGGGCAAAATCGAGATAACCCCTGTCCATAATATAAATGGCGCCTGCCTCTATAAATAAATCATCGAGAATCGTAACCTCGTGAACTTTTCCATGAGTGATAATAACAAAAACAGGAATACTTCCTCGTAAATCTATGAGAGTGTGCAACTTGATAGCTCCTTTGCTATTGCGAAATTTAGCCCATGGGAATAAAGACAGACATAAATCAATAATCGTGGCATCCAATGCATATGCGGTTTGTTGCAGTTGGACGCCAAAATCTTCATTGACATAAAGCTTTCTTGCAATGCCGATAAGCGCCTGCGCAAAATCTGCGTATATGCGCCAATCACGGACTTGATTTGCATTTGCCAATGTATTACGTGATATTTTGCTGTGAATGCCCATATGATAGAGTTTCTTATGTGCTGCCCGAAGACATGCCTCAATGTCTCGTAGACTTTTCCTATAAGTGAGTTGAGCAAATGCCATACAAAGAAATTGTTCCCAACAGGTAAAACTCTTGATTTTGTAGTTGCCATTATATCGGTTGACACATTTACGAAATTCATATATCGGTATAAACTCCATCAGTTGAGCAAAAATACTTTTCCCTGAATTCATAATAAGCCATCTCCTTCCGTTTTGCTACGGAAGTGTGGCTTTTTGAAAGACTCATTTTCAAATCGGTAAAAATTATTTCCGCCTTAATTGCTATTATTTTCAGTATGTTATAATTATTCATAATCTAAACGTTGGGACAGTAGTGTGCAAAAATAATTTTTTATTATAGTCGTTTAGCGGTAAGAATTCGAGCGGAAAGAATATTAGCGATAGCTTGCCGTTTAAGAAAAAGCCCCTTTGGTAATTTTGTGTTCCTGTTACAATAAAAAGACTTCTTTTTATGACCTCCTCAAAATTATCTTTTTGAAGATTTTCTTTGATTTCATTTAAGAGTCGAACAGTCTTCCTTTTTTCTATTTCCTCTTTTGAGCAACCTGTAAGAATGGCTACTGTTAAAAATATAACTGCTATTAACTTAAATGCTTCTGTTAGTTTCATGGCATATCTTTTTTGTGTGTTATTT
>JACQXK010000110.1 GCA_016208765.1 Candidatus Omnitrophota bacterium | reverse complement strand
TGTCAAATATATTTGCCCAGCGGTGCCATCTGTGGTTTAGATGGGGTGAAATCTGCCTCATTGGGTCGCATTGATAAAGTTACCTTGACTACTCGCAAACCCCCAAGAAGTTTAGAAGGGGCGCCTTATTTGGTCAGCAAAGGAATAAACTTAAGTCAGATTAAACAAGAGACACTTCTCTTTGAAGGCACAGCTGAAGAAGCGATAAGAGGCTTTCCTCAAAATGTAAATGTCTGCGCCACATTAAGCATAGCGGGCATTGGACCAGAAAAGACTAGGGTGAAGATAATCACCTCACCTTTTTATACATCGAATATCCATGAGGTCGAAGCGGAAGGTGCATTTGGAAGATTAACTGTCCGGACGGAAAATGTCCCTTCTCCACAAAACCCTAAGACGAGTTATTTAGCAGCGCTTTCAGCTATTGCTACATTGAAACAAATATTGGAGCCAGTGAAAATAGGTTAATTTGTTAATTGGTATTATTTAACCATTTAACTATTTAACCATTTAACCAATAGAGGGTTGCTCAAAACTAGGGGTTTTGAAAGATAGATAGGAAGTGTTCTTTGATAATTAGGTTAGCGCTGTAAAAGATGCTTTAACAGCCCGCGGATGTATCTGAATTTGCTATTCTGCTTGGCTTCAACAGCAGCAATAGCAATGGCCAATATGCTTATGTGAGCCAACGTGCAGTGGTTGCTGACGGCAGCCAGGCCTGTAAGTACAGGTCGTTGCATATAAAAGTTAAGCAAACGAGAGAATCCGCGTTCACTGCCAGATTGCATCTTGTAAATCTTTTTAAAATGCTCGGATTGAGGATCAATAGCGCTCTGCCGGTAACTTTTATCTACCCTCGTGCATGCATAACAGCCGCCTTTAGGAAATCTGGGATGATTTATAGGGCATTGGTGGTTATATTTGCTGGCAAAGCCTTTTAAGTGGGTAATGGGGCAGACAAATTTTCTTCTGATTCTGTCGCCCTCTTTAAACCTACCCCAAGGATACATCTCAAGACCAGCAAGACAGATTCTGATGTTGCAAGAAGTCAGTTTAATATTCGGTTTTTTCGCTCTTGGGTTAATAGGGATGAAATCTTTCGCTTTGAGGCTACACCTTATGTATTTACGGATAGATACTGAATCATGAGCTGCATCAGCAAGAACTCCTTTGGGGTTCTTAAGCTTAAAATATTTCCTTAGTTCTTTAAAAGCTGGGATCGTAACCGTGCAATCAGATACATTAGCTGGAAAGGTCTTCTCAAAAACAGGTAATTCACTCATTGCATCAAATATAACGTGGTTACGATAACCCCAGAAAAAAATAACTTCTTTAACGGTTTTATCTTTATCAGAAGATGCATCAAAGATTTCTAACTGTCGTTCTTTGGAATGATTGGGTTTTCTTTTTATTGCCATAAAACCTAGCCTTGCATCGGGATCGCCTTGAGGAAATTTTGTTTTATCAAATTTTCCTTCAACAAACATCTTAGGGTTGTTCTGTTTGACCCAGGCGACAACGGGCGTGGAGTCAATGGACAGGTATTCACCGCTTATAATACCTAACTCGACGAGAGTTTTAATCTGGGCTTTACGTATCTGCTGCAGTAATTGATTGGGCGTCCTGTGCAGGAATTCCTCAAAGCGATGGCGAGAGGGCGGCTGTTTATCAAAACCTAACACATAGCCTATGCCTAAATTAGTCGATAGCTCAAATGTTAACTCCGATAAGGTCTTTATGGCCTTGAGGTTTTTATAAACCAAAGCCCTGCATATCGCCTGGCGGCAAAAAGGCCTTCTGCCGGTTTTATATGACTGCTCTTTTAAAATAGATAAGTCGAGATGTTCAAAAATGGACTCATAAAGATTAAATTTTGCTGGGTAAAATAGAAGTTTTTCTCTTTTGTATGTAGACATCTCTTCCTCCTGTAAGAGTTTTGAGCAAAGCCGTTATAACCGGCTAACACTCAAAGAGCATACAGGAGGGCTGAGGTGAAGTCAAACCAGACGAGAAATTGAATAATAAACAATGGGTATGCTCAAAACAAAAAGTTCACCTCCAGCAATGGATTTTAGGGTTAAAAACACCCGAAATCAGCTAAAAAGTCGAGAAATTAACTAATTCTCCGACGGGAAAGTGGGTGGAGGTGAGATTGAAAGAGAGAAATGAGATTCTCCGACGAGAAAATAGTTTTGAGCAAGGCTCCAAATATGAAAAGGGGGTGAGAATATGAACCGCCTAATTAATCTCCTGCTTATCGAAGCAGTAATATCACTTCTGCTGGCTATGGTAGCTAAGCAAGGCGTTTTTGCCGCAACCGTCTATTATCCTGTTACCTTTTGGCGATTTTCCATA
>JACQXK010000117.1 GCA_016208765.1 Candidatus Omnitrophota bacterium | reverse complement strand
TTTTCCTGGTGGCCATACTGGAGGGGAAACACCCGTTCCCATCCCGAATACGGTCGTTAAGCCCTCCGAGGTTGATGGTACTGCATCGGCAACGATGTGGGAGAGTAGAACGCTGCCAGGATTTTTTATTTATGAGCTAAGTTCTACTCTCCCAAGATGTTTTATTTCCGAGGATTCTGTTGACCCTGTTAGTAATACCAAGTTATAACAGAAAAAACAAAATTTCTAACGGGGTTGACAAAGGCCCTTTCGTAGAGTAATATTAGTTAAGCGAAAGGGCTTTTATTTTTAATATGAAGCTATCTATAATAATTCCCGCCTATAATGAACAAGAGACGATTGAGGAGGCTTTAAGAAAAATTTTAGCCGTAGACCTATCTGGTCTTAGGGTTAAGAAGGAAGTCATTGTTGTTGATGACGGCTCAACAGACCGCACTACAGAACTTGTTAAAAATTTCACAGAGGTTAAGTTATTAAGGCATAATATCAATTTGGGAAAGGGCAAAGCGGTTCTCACAGGCTTTAGGTATTCCACTGGAGATATTATACTAATCCAAGATGCTGACTTAGAATATAGTCCAGAAGATTACCCTAATTTGCTTTTTCCAATAATTACTCAGAAAGCATCTGTTGTCTACGGGACTAGATTTCATAGGAGAAGCCAGCGTAAAAATATGCGCCTATTATATTTTATAGCTAATAAGTTCGGCACAATTTTGACAAATCTACTTTATAACGCAAATATATCTGATGAAGCTACCTGCTATAAGGTCTTCACTAAGGACGTCTTTAAAAATTTAAATCTTAAATGCGACAGATTTAGCTTTGACCCTGAGGTTACCGCAAAGTTACTTAAAAAGGGGATTAAAATTTACGAAGTGCCTATAAGCTACGTAGCCAGAAGTCGGTATCAGGGTAAAAAATTTACTTTTTTAGATGGCTTAGGGGTATTTTGGACTTTAATCAGGCTTCGATTCGGGAGTCAGGATGAAATCTTTAATAAAAAAACTTAGTAGGAAAAAGTTAAATTTATTTCTTATCTTCTGCTGTATAGGTTTTTTAATTTATGCCAACAGTTTCAAAGTTCCCTTTTTTGCCGACGACAATGATAATGTTGTCAACAATATTTATATTAAGGACTGGAAATACCTGCCTAAATTATTTAGTGAAAATTTAATTGCTGGTGCTGGGCTTCTAAGTAATTATTGGCGCCCATTATTACTATTAACATTTTCTATTGATTATCATCTTTTTGGACTTAATAAATATTGGTTTCATTTTGTTGACATCTCCCTTCATATCATTAATGCTTACTTAATCTTTATTATCTTGCAGATTCTTTTAAAAAGAAATGGCTTAAGTTTTTTAGTTGCTTTAATATTTCTCATTCATCCTATTCAGATTGAAGCTGTAACTTGTATTACTGGTAGGGCAGACCCCTTATATCTTTTATTTCTTTTACTTAGTATTTATCTGTATCTTAAGTCAATTACACCAAATGGGGAAATAAGATTCTATTATTTTAGCCTTTTAAGCTTTATTGCCTCTTTGCTCTCTAAAGAAATAGCCATCATCTTGCCTGTATTATTAGTTATTTTGGAAATCAGTTTCAACAAGAGATGGACAATTAAATCAGTTTTCTTGAGGACTATTGCCTTCTTCGTTCTGGCCGCCATCTATTTTTTATCCCGCCTGACTATCTTGAACTTTAAGAATATATTGAACTTCTACGACTTCAATTCTGTCTATGTCCAGAGCGCTCTCGTACGTATATTGACTTTTTTGAAAGTCCTCTTAATCTACTTTGGACTTTTATCTTTCCCACACGACTTATATATGGAACGCGACCTACCTCCTGTCACTTCTTTCGAATGGAGCTCTCGCACATCAGTTTTAATTTTAATAGTGATATCTTATTTAATTATTCGGCGTTTCAGTAAAAATAAAATTTATTTCTTTGGTTTTGGCCTTTTCTTTATCGCCTTGGCTCCTGCCTCTGGCATTTTTATTCCTATAAATGCGATAATTTATGAACATTGGCTTTATTTGCCGATGGTGGGATTTTTTCTAGCAATTCTTAGCTTGGGAGAGGAGATTTTAAAAGATAGATTTAAGAGATTAACTACATTTTTTTTACTCTCTTACCTTATTTTTTTGGCGGTCACTACGGTTAAAACGAATTTTAATTGGAAAGACCCCATAACCTTCTACAATCACATCCTAAAATATAACCACACAAGCATAAGGGTCTGGAACAATTTAGGGATGGCTTACGCCGATGCGAATGAGCTGGATAAGGCAATTGATGCCTATAAAGAGGCGATCGCCTTGGATAAGGAAAGTATCTCTGCGCCGCCACACCATAATCTGGCAAATGCCTATTTAGCCAAAGGGATGAAAGAAGAAGCAATTAAAGAATACAGAAAGGCAATCGATATAGATGAGAGATTCATATATTCTTACAACAACTTATTAGCTCTATACTTACAAGCTGGTCGGCACGCAGAGGCGATTCCAATTTTAGAAAAAAAACTTAAGCTTTCCCCTAATGATAATGTAACGCGTGATATTTTGAATACCCTTTATAAGCTGCCTAAGAAATAAAGGGTGGAAACTTACCTTGACGTGATGAGAATTTTTGCTATAATATAAATTGTATTCAATTGGAGAAAGGAGAAACTGATGTCCGGACATTCGAAGTGGGCAGGGATAAAACACAAAAAAGCCTTGATGGATGCCAAAAAGGGCAAGATCTTCACCAAGTTAATCAAAGAAATCACGGTTGCGGCAAGAGGAGGTGGAGGTAATCCTGATACGAATTCTGCTCTAAGGGTTGCTGTCTCTAAGGCAAAGGAAGCAAATATGCCCTCGGAAAATGTCGAGCGAGCAATTAAAAGAGGCACCGGCGAACTACCAGGTGTAAGCTACGAACAGGTTACCTACGAAGGCTATGGCCCAGGCGGAGTTGCCATTATGGTCGAGGCATTGACAGATAACAAGAATAGAACATCAGCAGAATTGAGGAATATATTTTCTAAAAAGGGTGGAAATTTAGCCGGTGCGGGCTCTGTGAGCTGGCTATTTCAGAAAAAGGGTTTCTTCCTCGTTAATAAAAGTGGGATTGATGAAGATAAACTTATGTCCATTGTCTTAGATGCAGGGGCTGAAGATATGAAGCCTTAAGGCGATTCCTATGAGATTACAACTCAGGTTAAAGACTTTGAGAAGGTTAAGGCTACCCTCCAAGAAAATAATATCGCCTATCAGGTGGCGGAATTAACCATGGTTCCTACTAGTACGGTAAAGATTACAGGTCCCGTGGCTAAGCAAATCCTTTCCTTAATAGAGGCGA
>JACQXK010000043.1 GCA_016208765.1 Candidatus Omnitrophota bacterium | reverse complement strand
CAGATAAGCCAAGACAATCTCCTGCTACCAGGTATTTCCCCATCCGTCTTCCTAATCTTATTGTTTCATTTGGATTTCTGGAGACTAAATTCATCTAAAAATTTTTGCGGTCTTTGCGAATTTTTTTGCGTTTTTGCGGTTCTAAAAATGCCTAAACCCTTTAGGAACCAACCGTCTCTCTCTGCCCGCCTTTGTGATTACCCTCAATCCTAAGTTTTTCTTTACAATTTCACCTATCTGAACAAGAGGTACTTTCATCTTCCAAGACGAAGATAATCTCCTTGCTCCATTTAGAGATAAACTAAATAAGAGCTCGAAGTCTTCGCCATCATTCAAAGCTGCCTCAAGAGAGTGGGCTTGTTTTGAAATAGGTATTAACTCCTCGTAAATTATGGCACCCACATCGCTAGCCTTTGCAATTTGGTTCAAGTCGCTGGATAAACCATCGGATAAATCAATCATCGAATTAAGTTTATAATTTTCGACCAAATAGCGCGCTTCCTCTAAGCGAGGCAAAAAGGTAAGATGTTTCTCCTTGAGAGAGCCGCCTAAAGTCCCGCTGACAAAGATAATATCACCGACCTTAGCGCCGCTTCTTAAAACTAGACACCTTTTTTCAACCTCACCTAATAAAGCAACATCAACAATAATCTTTTTTGACCGATTAGTATCCCCTCCCACGATATTTATCTTGAATTTAGCGGACAATTCCCTCATCCCTTTGTAGAATTGGTCTATAAATTTAATAGATAAACCTTTTGGTAGACCTAAAGATACGGTGGCATATTTGGGTAAACCCCCCATAGCCGCGATATCGCTAATTACAACCCCCAAGGCCTTCCAGCCAATTTGAAAGGCAGTTGCCTCTCTTAAGGTGAAGTGGACATCCTCAATCAACATATCGGTGGTAAAAAGGAGATACCTATCATTGGTAAATTTAATCACTGCCGCATCATCGCCGATCCCTTTAATTACAGATGCGTCTACTTTTATCTCTTTAGCTATTCTATCTATTAAGCCAAATTCACCAATATCACTAATAAATCTTCTGCTTTTCACTTTAAACTTTACACTTTACACTAAATATCTTTCTTATATTCTTCTTATATGGTGGTCTGATTATGCCTTTATCAGTAACTATAGCGGTAATTAACTCATTTGGTGTTATATCGAAAGCGGGATTATAGACCTTTATACCCCAAGGAGCAATTCGACGACCAAATATCTCAACCACTTCTTTTCCATCTCTGAACTCAATAGGTATCTTGTTAGCGTCATTTAAACTTAGGTCAAAGCTAGAAAAAGGTGCGCAACAATAGAAAGGGAGCTTGTGGAACTTAGCTAAGGCCGCTAAATTATAAGTGCCAATTTTATTAGCAGTATCGCCATTGGCAGCAATTCTATCTGCACCGACGATAACCTTATCGATCCTCTGGCGTCGCATCAACTCTGCAGCCATATCGTCACATAAAAGCGTCACATCTATTTTCTCTCGCTTTAACTCCCAAGTAGTGAGCCTTGAGCCCTGTAAAAGAGGACGCGTCTCAGAGACATAAACTTTAACCTTTTTACCTTCTTCTTTCGCTCGATAGATGAGTCCTAAGGCAGTGCCGTAATCAGCAGTAGCTAAGGCGCCAGCATTACATATAGTTAAAATTCTATCACCATCCTTAATCAATCTTGAACCAAACCTTGCCATCTGGCGACATAAGCTTTTGTCCTCCTGGATAACCCTTAACGCCTCATTGAGCAGAATCTTCTTTAATTTGGGAATTGGCTTATCAGAGTTAACACAAGCTACTTTACGCATTCTCTCCAAGCCCCAGAAGAGGTTCACTGCTGTTGGACGAGATGAAGATAAATAATCTATCACCTTATCCAAATCAATTTTAAATTCTCGGTAATCTTTTGCCTTTGAATTACCAACTCCCAGGACAACCCCTAAACATGCGGCAATCCCCAGAGCCGGCGCTCCCCTTACCTTTAGTCTCTTAATCGCCTTCCAGAGTGTCTCTAAATCTTTGCAGCAAAGGAATTGCAATCTATGAGGTAGCTTCGTTTGGTCAATTAGTTTAATCTTCCTGCCAGACCACTCAATCGTCGAAATGGGCATTTACATTATCCCTCTCACCAAAAACACAAATAGGGCAATAAGAGAATTATGTGTTACATGGACAGTTATGGATGGAATGAGAGAACCTGTATGCTCATAAAGATAGGCCAATAAAATTCCCAAGACAGCGATGGGTAAAAATCCCACCAAATTCGCATGCAATCCAGCGAAGAGTATTGTACTCAAGAGATAAGCCGTTCTTCTACCAAATTTGTTTTTAATTGCTGTGTAAACGAATCCGCGAAATAAAATTTCTTCGACAATCGGAGCAATGAGGACAACGAAGATTATCGAGAGGAGCAAAAACCATTCTCTTTTTTCGTAAAATAAAAAATCAAAAATTGGTTGTGGAGGTGGCTGATAATTAAAGAAGTTAGCCATCCACAGGATTACAAATAAAATAAAAACGAGTGTGGGCAGGAGTGTAACATATCCAACTAATCCTAAGAAGATACTTTTTAAAAAATTATGTAAGCGTAACCCTAATTCTTTTAGACTATGATTGTATTTTACTTTTATAAGATAGGTGATGAGAGAAAGCACTAACATATCTAAAAGGAAGGTATTTAAAACTGCGACAATGTATCTATCTGCCCAGCGAATCTTAAAGGCGATTACAGCTATCGCTTCAAGGATGTGAAATAAATAAGCAAAGAAAATAACTGTTACGGCAACCCTGAAGATATCTGCAATATTCCAAGTTGGAACCCTGGTTTTTTGGCGCCTGGTTATAAAACTTAACAAAAGGGCGGGAGGTTTAGCCTTTATCTTCATGATAAGAAATTTTATAGTCAATAAGATGCCAAAGAATAAAGTTAATATCATTGAGAGACTGATTATTACAAAGAGGGCAGCCAAACCTTTCCTTTCTTCTATCGCCTTCTTTAGATTTTCTTCCTTGAGCGCATCTCTGATATCCGGCGTAGAGATATCCTCTTTTAGCCAAACGGATTTGTCCAAGTCAGAATCAGCGAGGAACTTTAGGTGGCTGAATAGGTTAAAGAGAAGGATGAAAATCGCCATTAAGATATATATTCGTTCTGTCTTTAGAAAAGTTTGGATATTATACATTCTCACCCCGTTAGACCCATCTGTCTCTAAGAGGAGTCTATCCAGGGGCACAAGTTTTACCAATCTTCTTAAGTCGTCTGCCTTCTTAAAGGTTATATTACAAGTGAATGAGATGTGAAGTCCTAATTCAAGACAACTTTTTAGGAAATCTTCATCTCCCGAAAAACAATGTAAAACTCCACATATAGATTTCATCTCTTGCTTAAAAATCTGAAGGGCGTCTTTGTGGGCAGACCTTATGTGGACAATGAGAGGTAGAGAAAAATCTAAACTTAAACGAATAAACTTCAAGAACGCATCAATTTGAACCTCCTTTGGAGGAAAGGGACGGTAATAATCCAAGCCCACTTCGCCGATGGCTACGACTTTTTTAAATTTAGCCAATCCTCTTAAATCTTCAAAGACTTGCGTATCTAACTGATGGGTATCATGAGGATGAATGCCAACTGAGGTGTAAATTGGTTCGTACTTGTTGGCTAACTCAATCGATCGCTTCGTACCTTCTAAGCTGCTTCCCACATTTATTATATAGCGAACGTCTGAACCTAGCGCTCTCTTGATTACTTCTGTTCGATCTAAATCAAACTCAGGGAAATCTAAATGGCAATGTGTATCGATTAACATAGATGTTAGGTTTTAGGTGTTTGCCTGCCCTGGCTGTAGAGCTATTTAGCAGGCCAGGGGTGTTAGGTGTTGGACTCTATGCGAGGAAATAAGGGTCTGCCTTTATTAATCTTATCATCGCCAACCTGGTGTAATATAGAACCTGCAGTATCAGGCATAAAAGGCGAAATAGAATCAGAAATTTTCCTTATTACTTCCACTAATAAACGAATAAATGCCTTAAGTTCATCTGTTCTATTCTCTCTAGCCAAATCCCAGGGCTTGGTATCTTCAACATATTTATTAGCCATATTTATCAGTTCCCAAGTCTTGTCTAATGCTAAATTAAAATCTAGATTGGACATGTAAAGATTAATCTCATCTTGGAACCCATCCAAATTTTGCTTCCACTTCTTATCTAGAATCTCGGGCAGATTAGGGACATATCCATTGAAATACTTTTCTATCATTGTCAGTGTCCTATAAACCAAATTACCTAAGTCATTAGCAAGATCATCGTTAATACGTTTAATTAAAGCGCCTTCAGAAAAATCACCATCTTCTCCAAAGCGAATTT
>JACQXK010000118.1 GCA_016208765.1 Candidatus Omnitrophota bacterium | reverse complement strand
GGAAGAAAAGAGCATCATATAACATAGTTGAAAATAATCAGGTTGTTGAAAGAGCAACACAATTTGAGCAAATGGGTTTAAAATCAAAGGATGCTTTACATATAGCTTGTGCAGTTGAGGCAAAAGCTGAGTATTTCATCTCAACAGACAAAGCAATATTGAAAAAATTATGCAAAAATCTTCAAATTTCTATAATAAATCCTGTAAATTTTTTGATGGAATTGGAGGAAAGACAATGATTACAGATTCTGAAATAAAGAAAAAAGGTATTGAATCTTTGATCCATCAGCTTGGTGAAGTGGAAGCAGAGCGATTTATTACTTTGGTAATAAGAGAACCATTTAATTACACAGAGTGGCAGAGGGATTTATGGAGTAATCTCAGCGTTAGACAACTCAGTAAGATGGCAATGGAATATGTAGAAAAAGAAAAAAATTGGGCTAACAATTCGTTGGAGTGGACTGCGGGAACTGCACCCCGCAATTTGTGATAATTCAAGCAGGTAGTGGTGTAACACATATTAGGTGGATGTTCCAGCCCCGCAGCCACTCAACTCTGTCGTTAGACTTACAAGAGAGCAACAAAGAACAGGCGTTAAGCGAGAAATCAAACGGATAAGCGAAACATGCAAAAAGAAAGCTTAATAAAAAAATGAACCAAACAGAGTTAATTGTTTTTATGGTTAGATATAGCAAAACAGCGTATATTTTAGTGCAAAGGAGGAATTTATTATGTCCATTCTAACTTTACCTGCTCATTTTGATGGTAATCGAATTTGTTTAGATGAACCGTTTGGTTTGCAACCAAATACTAATCTGATTGTTACCATTCTACCGAGGCAGGAACCTGATAATGAACATAGAGATTGGTTGCGACTATCAAGTCAAAAATTAGAGGACGCATATGGAAAGAATGAACCTGAGTATTCCTCAAACTTACTTAAAGAGGTAAACCCCAACTATGAAGCAAGGTGATGTAATCCTTACACCAGCACCACAGGCTGATGGAAAACTGAAGAATAGACCAACAATTATCCTACGGGAAATGCCATCTTATGGGGATTTACTTGTTTGTGGTGTAAGCACCCAGTTACACCAATATATCAAAGGTTTCGACGAGATTATCTCTCCTGAGGAAGAAGATTTTAAAGCAAGTGGCTTATTATCAATATCTTTAATCAGACTTGGCTTTTTAGCTGTGTTGCCACGGAGTCGCATACTTGGTTCTATTGGTACAATTTCATCCAATCGTCATAAGCGTCTATTAAAAACCCTCAGTGACTATCTTGTTGGAACTTTTACAAAAGGGGTAAGATTGAGGTCAGACATAGAATAATAAAAATAGAAAAAGTTTAACAAAAAGAATGAACCAGACAAAGTTAGTTATTTTTGTCGATTAGACTGAGGAAACCAAACTGTGAGCGAAGTCATCGAGGGAATTGCTAAATTTCTATTCCAGTTAATTTTCGAGATATTTATAGCTTGGACAGGCGAAGTTGTCCTTTTTCTGATCACTTTCGGAAAGCACAAGCCTCGGTGGGATCTTTACGATAGCGATAGGATGTTCGTCTTATTCTCAGAACTAAGCCTATGGGTCGGAATTGCTTTTTGGATCGGAGTATTATATCTTTATTGTATAATCTGTTCGTGAAAGGATAATCTTGGTTTAATTCGTCTAACCCTTCGCTACACCTAACAGCGAGGAATGTTGCGAGTTTAAGAGAGTAGAGAACATTGAAAGTTGAATAGTTCTAACGGAGTTTGCTGAAATGAGATAGTTTAGCAAGCCAAAAGAAAAGAAAAAAGACAGAGAAGAAATTCTAACAAGAAAAATGAAGCAGATGGTGCAGTAGCACCCACTGCTTATTTTTATGGTTAGCATTACAAAAAGGGCGTAAGATATTACTCTGGCGTAAGATAACGGTCAGAAGTAAGATAGAAAAAAGAATGTTAACAAGAAAGATGAACTAGACAGAGATAGTTGTTTTTATGATTGAAGAGAGGAAAAACAGATAATGGATATAAAACCAACAGTTTATCTTGAAACAACCATTCCCAGTTTTTTAACTGCGAGACCATCAAACAATCTGATTTTAGCTGGAGAGCAGGAACTTACCCGACAGTGGTGGGAGGATAGGCGAAAGAGTTTCACGCTCTTTGTCTCGGAGCTCGTTATCGAAGAAGCCCAAAAGGGTGACTCCGAAGCCTCTGAGAAAAGAATGAACACGATTTCGGATGTATCAGTTCTTGAAATCGATGAAGAAACAATCCGGCTTACAGAAGAGATAATGAAGAGCGGAGTGATTCCCGAAAGAGCGTCAGCAGATGCCGGTCATATTGCGGTTGCATCAAGGCATGGAATAGACTATCTTTTGACATGGAATTGCCGACACATAGCTAATGCTGAAATCATTCGCCGCTTAGTTTCCGTTGTCAAAGAAGCTGGATACAATCTGCCAATCATTTGTACACCAGCGGAACTTTTTGGAGGGCAAGAAGATGAATG
>JACQXK010000121.1 GCA_016208765.1 Candidatus Omnitrophota bacterium | reverse complement strand
TGTACGCCTGCTAAATGCTCAAGCCCGTAAGAATCCTGCGTCCAGCCGTTATATAACCCAAATGAATTCATAATTTCCTTTGCTTCTTCGTATTCTTTAAGGGTGATTCTTTGGGAGATCTTGTTCATTTTCCCTGCTTTGTAATAAGGCGTGTACTGGCTCATTAAGCTTATGTATGTTTCTGTGGAAACCTCTTCTGCGATAAATTTCATGATTTTCTCGGTACCTGAAATATTATCCGGCAGGACCAAGTGCCTTATTATTAAGCCTTTTTTAATTATATCATTGTTATTAAATTCAGCAACTCCTACCTGCCGGTGCATTTCTTTGACAGATTCCTGGTTGTATCTTGGATAGTCGGGGGCATTGGAATATTTTTCTGAGATCTTGGCATCGGCATAGCGCATGTCCACAAGGTATACACCAATGATATTCTCTAACATTCTGATTGTTTGCGGCAATTCATACCCGCTTGAATTATAAATTATGGGTATCTTTAATCCGGCAGAAACAGCAATGTTTAACGCTGCCAGTATTTGTGGTATTACATGAGTAGGGGTCACAAGATTAATGTTGTGGCATCCGGCAGATTGCAATTCAAGCATAAAATGGGCTAACTCGCTAAAATCTACCTCTCTTCCCTCTCCTTCTTGGCTAAATTTGAAATTTTGACAGTATACACAGGACATATTGCATCCTGAGAAAAAAATGGCGCCTGAGCCTTGGGTTCCGGAGATCGGAGGCTCTTCGCCATGATGGCTCATAAAACTATAAACTTTTGGTTTAAGCCCTGTCCTGCAAAATCCTTGGTTGTTCCTGATCCTGTTTACTCTGCATTTCCGGGGGCAGATAGAGCACGACTCAAGAAGCCCAAGAGATTTTTTTGCGGTTATAGCTAAGCTGTTATTCATCTTTAAGTTGTTTCTGAAATATTTCTCTGATTTGGTTTAATATTTGAAAGTAAGTTTGTGTCCTAAAATCAGGGAAGGTCCAATCAAGATGGCGAAAAGCACTGTTTTGGTATAACAGCGTTATTTCAGCAAATATGCCTTTTTCCAGGTAAATCCGGTGGCTAAAATCTTTTGCTGAGGCAAGGACTACTTTCGGCAGGTCAATGTACCCGGGGTCAATATTGATCAATCGTTTAGCATTCTTTGAGAACTTCTTCTCAAGCTTATTTGTGAAAACTTTTATCCGGGCCAGCTTGTCTGCCGGTATTAATTTCTTAAAACTGATAAATCTCTTTTTTAGATTGCTTCCCAGCTCGTTTTCGTAATAATTGGTGTGTGTAAAATTAATAATCCGGCTTTCAAAGTCGGCCTTGCCGAATTTATTTTCAAGAACGGCCTTTGCTTTATTATAAACTTGTTCTTCTTTAAAAATAAAACCGATGAATAATTTTACAACTGGAGTTTTTTTTATTTCGCCCATATTTTAGAATTAACAGGCTAAGCGGGAAACAGCAGTATCCTTCGGAAGGAATTGATTCACATATTGTTCAATCTTTTTACGTTGGTTTTCTTTTATGTCGTTAAAGAAAATCGCAATATTAAAATGCCCCGTAGCTTCATCTTCACTTCTTACGACGACCCCTTTGCAATTAACCCCGGTGTGGGCCTTGCCTATTGGAAGCGTTAATTTAATGAGCACCTTTGTAAAGGGCGGAATGTATTTTGTGATCGTGCAATAGGCGCCAAGGCAGCTTACGTTTTGGGTGGTGGTAGAGAAATCATAACCATTTGCAGCCACTTTTATAGGAAGTTCGCTTTCAATCCTTGGATGTTGCCTTTTATCTTTCGGATTTAACCTTTTCATTTTTTATTTTCTGCGGCGTTCTTTTCTTCGGCTGTTTTCTTTTTATTGGCAAGCCAGCATTTTCTTGCACAGTAAAATATACCGTTACGGTAAAAACGTTTTAATCTTTTAATAGGTTTATTACAAACCGGGCAATTGGTTTGTTTTTCTGCTTTTGGTTTTGCTTCTGTTTGTGTGTTTGCTTGTTCTTGGGCCATGTCTGTTTATTGTTCCTTTCCTGTTTGATTGTTAGATAGCTTCATGTTGACAAAGTCTTTCAAAAACTTTCCTTCTTTTGGGTCTACTTCAATAAATTGCACACCTAATTGTGTATTATAAGAATGCGCCAAACTATTTGCCCAGACAATCCTTCCAATTGCTTTAAAGACCCGGGATAGTAGCTGTATTTCAATCATCAGCGTTGTTGCCGGAGGCAGCATTTTATCGCTTATCAGGCATGCTCCTCCTGTACTGAGATTATCGCAAGTTAGATTTTCAAACTCACCCTGCCCTCTGATTTGGTAACGAATAGGCGCATGAACAGAGATTCGCGGGAATTGCCTTTTTTCCTGAAGGCTAAATGCCATTTTCACCCTTGAATTTTAGGAAGAGCCGTGGCTTTATTGCCTCTTATGGTTAAAATATTAGCATATTTAGTTTACGGTGTCAATTATTGTTTACAAATTGGCTCTTTTTGTTATAATTTCATCAGAGGTGCAAATGTACTGTAAATTCTACGGTTTAAAAGAAAAGCCTTTTAATGTTACTTCGGATCCCGCTTTTTTCTTCTTTAGTAGTAAACACAAAGAGGCGCTGTCTCATCTTCTCTACGGTGTCAATGAAAGAAAGGGAATTATTGTGCTCACAGGAGAGATTGGCACAGGAAAAACCACGCTAACGCGCTTCTTCATTAATCAGCTGGAAAAAAATGTAAAAACCGCTTTCATTCTGAATCCGTACTTATCCGACACTGAATTACTTGATGCAATATTGAACGATTTTGGCCTTGTTCCCAAAGAAAAAACAAGGCTGGGTTTTATCTGGGAACTGAATAGGTTTCTTTTAAATGAATCTGAGGCAGGGAACAATGTGGTTCTGATTATTGACGAGGCTCAAAACCTGCCTGTCGGCATGCTTGAACAGGTGCGCTTGCTCTCTAATCTTGAAACTGAAAAATCAAAATTACTGCAAATAGTTCTAGTTGGGCAGCCTGAGCTTAACGATAAACTAAATCTGCATGAGTTAAGGCAGATCAGGCAGAGAATTATGGTGAAGTACCATATTAATCCTCTTGGGGATAATGAGATAAAAGATTATATCTATCACCGTTTAAGCGCCGCAGGCGCAGGCAAGGAAATAGAATTTTGCGATGATGCAATTAAGGAGATCATGGATTTTAGCGTCGGGACACCGCGTTTGATCAATATGCTTTGTGACAGGGCATTATTGGCAGGTTTTACCAATGATGTAAAAAAAATCAATGCCGGAATTATGAAAAAGTGTATTGAAGAGTTTGGCTATCACTTTGCAGGAGGCAGGCAATGAGCATAATACACGATGCTTTAAAAAAAGTTGAGCAGGCGCAACGCAATAATATTCAAGAGTTAAATATTCCTGAAGACAGGCCAAAGCATGCGGTGAGAAGAAATTTGTTATTCGTTGTTCTTGCGGTAATTACCGGAATGTTTTTTTTAAACTTTTTGTTAAAATACTCTCCTGAGAAAAAGATAGCAAAGGTTGTTGAGCTTCCTAAGGTAGAGGAAAAGATAAATATTCCAAATCAGCCTGTTTTGAAGGCCCCTGCTTCCCAAGCCCTGGTATTAAATGGCGTGTTTCTTGCGGATAACCAGTGGCACGCGTTAATCAATAACCAAATCGTAAAAAAGGGTGAAGTAATTAATGGGGCTACGTTAAAGAGTGTTAGTCTGCAGGAAGTTGAGCTTGAAAATCAGGGCTCTATTATAAAGCTTTCTAATCAAGAAAAGTAGAAATTACAACCTTTCTTTTACAGCCTCTTTTATAATTTCTAAAGAAACAGCTTCTTTTACTTTGGCCTTGCCTATATCATCAATAAGTATAAATCTGTTTTTCTTGCCAATAAATTTTTTATCAAAGTAATGTGCATAGATTATTTTATTTAAGGCAGTACCTCTAATTTTTGTCGGCAAGCCCGACGCCTTAATTAAATTATCAATTCTTTTTACTGTGCTTGCATTGATTAGCCCAAGTTTTTTGCTGACGGCACAAGCTGTTAACATGCCTAATGCGATTGCCTCCCCATGAGAATATAAATCATAATTACTGGCTGTTTCAATGGCATGGCCGATGGTGTGCCCAAAATTAAGTATGGTTCTTATTCCTCGCTCTTCTCTTTCGTCCTGTTCTACTATTGAGGCTTTAATTTTGCATGATGCAGTAATAACGTGTTCTAAAGATGATGGTTTTAAATTAAGCAGGCCTTTAAGGTTATTTTCAAGATAAGAAAACAGGTTTTTGTCTTTGATGATAGCGTATTTTATAATTTCAGCAAGCCCCGAGCGAATATGGCGTTTGTTTAAGGATGTAAGCAAGCCTGTGTCGCTTATTACCGCGCGAGGTTGATAAAAGGCGCCTACAAGGTTCTTGCCTTCTTTTAAATCTACTGCAGTTTTTCCTCCGATAGCTGAATCTACCTGGGCAAGCAGTGTCGTAGGTATTTGAATGTAAGGAATGCCTCTTTTGAACACTGCGGCAACAAATCCGGCAAGATCTCCTGCTACCCCGCCTCCCATGGCAATAATACAAACATTCTTTTTTCTTGCAAAAAGAGCAAGGTCTTTAATAATCACACAGGCATTTTCTAACGATTTACTTTTTTCCGAGTCTTGGATTAATTTAAACTTAAAGTTAAATCCGCTTCTTGATAGCGAGCTGGAAATGTCTTTACCATAAAGATCTTTTATGCGTTTGTTGGTAATGATATAAGCGTCTTTACCCAGGCTTAAGCCGGAAATAATCCTTCCAATGCTGTTAATTATGCCTGTTCCGATAATGATATTGTATGAACGTTTACCGAGATTAACCTTAATTGTTTTCATTTCAGATCCCAAATAAATTTAAGATAAAATGGACTGATTTCCAGATAAAACTGTTAAATACGCCAGACCATAAAAGCAGCATAAGAATTATAAAGCCAAAAGGTTCAATCTTTAAATATAAGGCGGATAGATTAGGCGGCAGGATACCGGTTAAGATTCGCGAACCATCAAGCGGAGGAATGGGGATCAGGTTAAAAACACCGAGGACGATATTAATTATAGCTAATTGCGCCAAGAGTGATCCGGTAACCCCGCTAATAGGCGCGATCTTCAGGACAAAAGATATGATTGCTGCAAAAATAAAATTAGCCGCCGGCCCGCTTGCACCTACCCAGATAATATCGCGCCGCGGATTACGCAGCGCCCAGTAGTTGATTGGTACAGGTTTTGCCGCTCCGAAAAGAAAACGCCCCCCAGAACTGATGAATAAAAATAATGGTAATATCAACGTCCAGAATGGATCAATGTGTGAAAGAGGGTTCAGGGTAAGCCTACCTGAGAATTTTGCGGTCTGGTCTCCCAGTTTAAATGCCACAAGGGCATGAGCAAATTCATGTACGCTCACCGAGATCATAAGTAAAGCGAAAGATATGCCGAAGGAAAGAATGAGCCCGGAAAGGTTCACTTTATAACCTCAAGCCCGGTTACTTCAATTACAGGGTATTTTTCTTTTATATCTTCAACAAGTCTTCCTTTTATTTTTACTTTTTGCTGATTTGCGGCATTAAGGATTTTCTTGTCAGCTTTTAAAAGAAATATTTTGTTGTCAGCAGTAATAATTTTATGAGTTGCTGAACGTTTAAAGAACCGCCCGTAGGGTTTAATGATCCCTTCCAAGTTGATCAGGTTTTCTTGAACGTCAGCTTCTACTTTCTTTGGTTCTTCCGGTTTTGGCTCCTCTTTCTTTATTTCTATCTTTGAGATAAATTTCTTGTGTACCCAGCCGAAGCTGTTTGGTATTGGTTCAATTTTATACCAGCCTTGTTCTTCTGAAATAATATTTACGGCTTCGTTATTCAGGGATACGCCTAATATAGGCGCTGTTTCATTTGGAGCGAGCCTGATATTGACCCGGTTTTTGGTGATCTTTGCAGTTTTGCATTCTGTTTTTTCTTCCGGGCTAATTGCGGGTTTTTGTCCGATGCATTCAGTGAGGTTTTTCTTTACAAAAGACGGGGCGTTGTTGGGAAGCCTGATTTTATACCATTCAAATGATTCTGAAATTACCTCTATCTGTTCATTTTTTGAAAGAGTGCATATAACCTGTGAGTTAATTGTAGCATCAGTGCGTAAGTTAACGTTTTCCGATTCAGATTGCCCTATAAAAGGAAAAGTTGTTTCTTGCGCAAAGCAAATTGTCCCATAAAGTAGTATTACGCTTAATGCGTTTATCTTAAGAAATAGGCTTATTATTTTTTGCATCTGTTATTTCTTTTCCTGGGTCTTGGCTGGGGCAGTTTTTCCAGTGGCCTCTTTTGCTCCTGCAGCAGGTGCCGCTGCTCCTTCGGCTGTTGTGGTTTCAGCTTTTTCAGCTTTTTCTTTCTTGATCTTTATTTTTAAAGTTTTGATCTTAGGAAGGCCAAATACCTTATCTCCTTGCTTCCATTGTCCTTTTTCCATCATCATTCTGATGCGCTCTGTGCGCTTAAGGACAGACCTTTGTTTTTTATCTTTTTCTGATTCGGTGAGTGACGGATGAATAGACATTTCTTACAACCTCCTTATATAGCAACCCCTATAACGGTTTTTTAACTGTGATAATAGAGACTGCGCAGTTTCTTTGTTGTTAAAATTTCCTACACATAGCACTGCATAGGATCCTTTTATAATGACAAAAGGTAAAAGCCCGCGTTTCTTTAGCGACTCTGCTTCTTTCTGAGCGCTAATCTTGGTCTTATAGCTTGCTAACTGTATTGTGTAGCCTTGTTTTTCTAAGATAGCAGGAGCAGGAGTTTTTATTTGTTGAGGCACTGTTTGTGTCTGGACAGGACTAACAACAGGGGTTTCTACGCGTTGTTTTATTGTAGAGATGTCTAATTGTCTGTCTTTTTTTAAATCCAGCTTTGAAAGGTGCTTGCCTTTTTCAACCCCTAAAGAAAAAGAAATGATACTGATTACCGCAGTTGCAATAATAATCATGATAGTTTTTTCAAAAGTGCGGATAAACCGCCAAAATGAACTGTTTATATTTTGCCCTCCAGGGATGCTTGTTCCTTCAGGCTGGGTAAATAGTTCTAACTGTAAATTATTCTCTTTTTCCATAACTTTATATTATATATCTATTATTTGGGAGCTTTCAAGTAATTTTTTGAATTTACTTTCTTTATTACTTTAAGGAATGCCTCAACTACCTTAGGGTCAAATTGAGTGTCACTTTTTTTCTTAATTTCTTTTATTGCGGCACCTATATCCATTCTTTCCCGGTAAGGCCTGCCGTAAACCATTGCTTCAAATGCATCTGCTACTGCCATGATTCTTGCTCCCTGGGGAATTTGCCCTTTTTTGAGCCGCGAAGGATAGCCTGTTCCATCGTATTTCTCATGATGGTGCATAATAATAGGTATTGCCGGTTTTAATATTTGTAGCGGGCGCAGGATCTGTGCGCCTTTTACAGGGTGTTTCTTAATGATGTCGTATTCTTTTTGAGTAAGTTTGGTTGTTTTAGTGAGAATTTCTACTGGAATATCAACTTTGCCGGTGTCATGCAAAAGGCTGGCGTATTTTAAGCTTTCAATTTGCTTTTCATCAAGGTGCATTTCTTGTCCTATTGCTGTAACTAAGCGGCTGAAATACGGTGAATGAGTGTATTCCTGGGGGACGCGGGTGTCTAAAAGCGTTACCAGTGATTTAATGCTGCCAAAAACTATTTTTTGTTGTTCTTCGTAAAGTTGCAAATTCTTTATGCCAATAATAGCCTGCTCGGCAAGCGTCATCAGCATCTCTTGGTCGTAAGAATCATAAGGCTGCCCGCTCTTATCGCGTTTAATAATTATCAGCCCGATGATATCTTCGCAGATAAGCGGAATACCTAAAAGATTGCCTTTTCTTATGCAGGATAGGTTTTTGGTTATACGTTTTTCTATGTTACTAGATAGAGGTGTTTTATGGTCAAAAATAAAACGTCTTTTCTTCTTAGTGATACATTTCAGGAAAGAGTGTTTTTTTGAAGCATCCAGTAATAAAACAAGGCAAAATTGACTATTAAATATCTGGCAGACAAGCCGTGAAAGCCTGCTGATCAAATCTTTTAATTCATAAGTAGAATTTACAAGGCGGTAGATACTATGAATTGAAGAAATTAACGATTTATACTTTTTCGTATGGGTTAAATAATTTTTTGTATTCATCTAACGCGCACCTATCAGTCATGCCTGCGATATAATCGCAGACCACCCTTTTTAAGCCGTCTTTTTTGATCTTATTTTGTGAATCTGTCGGCAGCTGTTCGGGGTTGTTTAAGTATACATCAAAAAGCTCTTTAATAAACCTTTTCGCCTTAATGCTCATCCTCATTACGCGGTAATGATGATATAAATTAGCCATTAAAAAAGAGCGTAATGGCTTTCTTAAGTTTAACATACCAGGGCTAAAAGATACAATCTTTTTATTTATTTTTCTTACTTCTTGAACAGATTTTATTTGGAATTTATTTATATTCTTTTCAGTCTGTTGAATTAAATCAGTTGCTTGTATATTGATAAGGGATCTAATAATCAGGTATTTTCTTTTTTCAGCGCTTATATTTGTATATTTTTCAGAAATCTTTCTATTAATGTCTTTCCATATTTCAAGGTTTTCAAGGTCAGCTTCGGTTATCATGCCAGAGGTTAATCCATCGTCAAGATCGTGATTATCATAGGCTATTTCATCGGCGATGTCAACTACCTGTGTTTCTAATGTCGGGGGTTCTTTTGGGCGAAGGCCTTGAATTCTAACAGGCAGGTCAAATGCTGTTGAGTGTTTCACGATTCCTTCCCTGACTTCCCATGTTAAGTTTAAGCCTAAGAAATCAGGATATCTTTCTTCCAGATAGTCCACTACTCTTAAACTCTGTAAATTATGATTAAACCCTCCGTTTCTTGCCATTAATTCGTTGAGCGCCTCTTCTCCGGCATGCCCGAACGGCGTATGGCCAAGATCGTGAGCCAATGCAATTGCTTCAGTCAGGTCTGTATTCAGGCGAAGCGCTTGGGAAATTGTCCTTGCAATTTGCGCTACTTCAATTGTATGCGTCAGCCTCGTCCGGTAGTAATCGCCCTCATGGTTGACAAAAACCTGTGTTTTGTATTCCAGCCTTCTGAAAGCAGCAGAATGAATGATCCTGTCGCGGTCGCGCTGATAAGGGCTGCGGTAAGAATGCTCAGCCTCCTTATAAATTCTGCCCCGGCTTTCATGGCTTTTCATGGCGTAAGGGGCCATGAATTTATCTTCAAATATTTTTATCTGATTTTTTGTAAGCATCTTTAAGCAGTTTTAGCAGTTCTTTTAATGACTGTGATATGATTTTTGTTTCACCAATTACGGGCATAAAATTTGTATCTCCCCTCCAACGCGGCACAATATGAATGTGCATGTGCCCGGTAATGCCGGCTCCTGCGCTTTTTGATAAATTTATTCCTATGTTAAAGCCTTCTGGGCGCAAGGTTTTTTGCAAAAGCAGCTGCGATGTTTTTAATGAATCAAACAGGTCTAAGGTTTCCTCTTGTTTTAATGCAGTTAAATCTTTTATGTGCCTTATCGGGCAAACCATAAGGTGCCCGTTATTATAAGGAAAAATATTTAACAAGACTACTGAATGTTTTGTTTTGAAAACTACATAGTGCTTATTTTTTAGTTTTGCGGCTTGGCAAAAAATGCAGCTTTTTTGTTTCTTAGTTGAGGTTATGTATTTGATTCTCCAGGGTGCCCAGAGTTTATCCATGTTATAATTTTATGATTTTCGCAGTTATTTTATCGTTAATTTCTATGATACCGTAAGATTTATAAGGGGCAAAAATATTATCCGTCGGGCTTCCCGGATTAAAAAATAAGATTCCTTCTCTCTTTTCGTTAATTGCCTGGTGAGAATGCCCGAAGACAATTACGTCAACATTGTCACCTTTGAACTTTTCAGCAAGTAAGCCTGGCAGTTTATCCGGTTGCCCCCAGCCGTGCATCAGTCCTATTTTAAACTTACCGACTTTAAAAACTTCTTTTTCAGGAAGCTGGTCTTTAATTTCAGCAGGATCCATATTTCCTGAGACTGCTTTGATATTGCCGCAAACGGATTTTAATTTATCTAATAGGCTTAATTCAGCGAAATCTCCGGCATGAATAATCATGTCAACGCCTTTGAGCGCCTCAAGTAGATCGTTAGGTATGCTTTTTGCCCTGTCAGGTATGTGGGTGTCCGAAATAACACCTATTTTCATGCTATTACCCCCGGCCTTGAAAATAAATCAAAGATTTGATTCAGGCTGTCAATATCCCATGCCCAGATCTTTTCTTCTAATGCCTTAAGGCGCGTATTCATGTCAATATCGTTTAGGGTGATAATTATATTTCTTTGTGATTTATGCCGGAATTTCTTGCATTCTTTAACAAACTCTGTAATGTCCTCTTCTGTGATTGATTCTGTTTTCAATGCCATAATCCAGAGGCTTTCGTTTGAACGCCCCAAAAGTCCGTATTTCAAAGCGCTGTGGCCGAATTCCAGTGGTTTGATTTCCCTAAACTGGTGCAGCCTTATTTTCTTTTTTTCAAGCTGGATTGTCTGGTCTTCAAACATGTGTAACAGTTCCATTAACCTTTGCATTACAGGTTTCTGCGTATGTAAAAGAAAATCCTGTATTGCTGCGTCAATGTTGCTTCTAAATAGTATTTTTTGGTTTTTTGAGTCAAAGGTCAAAGAATTTAGTTTTCCATGGTACACAAATTTCAGCCAAAAACCAAAAACCCGGTCGTTGATCTTTAAAAAATCACCGTTTTTACTAATGGTGTCCATTTCAATCAGGCGGATGACCTTGGAATTTAATTCGCTTTGCTTTTTTTTCAGAAGATGGGCAATATCCCTGATTTTGTTTTGCCCGTTAGAAACAAGGTATAAAATTGAAATATATTCATTGGCATCAGGAATGTCCTGAAAACGTTTCATAAAATTTGAAAATCTCTGGTTCAATATTCCTGAAATATCAAAAAGCAAGTGTTCCAAAATTTGTGAAAGGTTTTCTTTATTTGATTTAATTATGGCCTCTGTTACTATCTCAAGATAAAATGGATTGCCGCCGGTAAAATGAATAATAAAGTTTTTGATCCCTTGATTGACGTCTGGTTTTGCCAGCTTAATTCTTTCTTCAATATATCTTTCGCTTGTTTTGGTGTCAAAAGGCTCAATATTAATTATCTCAAAGTTTCCAAATAAAAGCGATAATTGTTTGGAAAGAATAGTCCTTGCTTTGTGTTTTTGAGAGCTGATAATAATATACATCGTAGTTTTCTGAACAAGCAAGAGTTTTGACCATTCTTTGTAAAAATCCCCCAGGCCGAGATTTTCTAAATTCTGAAATTCATCAAAGACTACTACGCAGAATTTCCCTGTTTCTTGATTGATTAACTCGCATAAAAAGAGCAATTCAGTGAAAATATCTTTCTTTTTTCTTTTTTCTAAAGAGCCGAGGATATTTTCTATTTTTTCTACTGTTTTCGGGATAAACTTTGCAGCTTTTTGCTTAAGGTAATCAATGTCTTCTTTTAGCGGCGTGTTACTGTTCGCCATAAAATTATAAAGCATAATTCCTATGAACCTTTTTGCAAAAGACGCATATGATTCGTGGCGCGCCTCAATATAAAACACGATAGTTTTGTTATCGCAAAACCTGTTTAACAGTTTAAAGATTATTGAGGTTTTCCCGACGAGCTCATCTCCGATAATAGCAAGATTCTGCCGATAACCGTCTTTTAACCCGATAATGCGTTTTTCAATTGTTTGCAGGTAGGCTTCCCGGTCAAAAAAATTATCTTTTATCATGGCAGATAGAATAACGGATTTTGAGACACATGCCCTTTTCTGACTTCAAAATGCAAGTAAATATCATCGTTATAGCCAGCCCCTGTTTTTGCTATTAAAGAGCCCTTCTGTACGGTATCGCCAGCTTTGATAAAAACCTGGCTATTCCTGGCATAAACAGTTGATAAACCGTCTCCGTGGTTGATGATTACGGTTTTCCCGAATGGCCCGAAGTGTTCTGCATAAAAAACAACTTTTCCGCTTCTGGAGGCTACGACATTATCGTTGCTCTCTGGCCGTATGTTGATGCCTTTATTTACCATGTTCTTATAAATTTTACCGAAACCGGAGATGATCTTCCCCCGGACAGGCCAAATAAAATCATCAGTGGCGGTATCAACCGGTACAGGTTGTTGCTGTTTACGATGCGGTATAAAAATAAGCTGTCCAATTTCAATGGAAGACGTGTCGCTTATTTTATTTATTTGAGCCAATTCTTCCAAGTCAATATCGTAAATTTTAGAGATCCTCCATAAGGTCTGCCCTTTTTCCACCCGGTGGTATATTCCGGGAATAGAGGTTATTGGTGGTGTGGAAGGTTTTTGAACAATAGGCGCGCTGACACAGCCGGATAATACAAGAAGCATCAACACAAGAAAAGAAATATTTTTATTTGTCATCTTTATATTAAGCGGGTGAGCGGAATCGAACCGCCATATACAGCTTGGGAAGCTGTCATTCTACCACTGAATTACACCCGCAAGCATTCTTCTGTTAGCTTAATAGAACAATATTTCCCGCACATCGTGCAGACATCAGAAAGATCCGGTTTTGATGAAAGTCTGTAAGCCTTGGCTTTTGCCGGGTCAATTGAAAGTTCAATTTGTTTTTTCCAATTACGGTTTCTTCTTGCAATTGAAATTTCTTGGTCCCATTTAATGGCCTTTTTGCGATTTTTTACCAAATCCGCAGCGTGTGCTGCAATACGTGAAGCAATCACGCCTTCTTTTACATCTTCAATTGAAGGATGCCTCAAATGTTCCGAGGCTGTAACGTAACATAGAAAATCAGCTCCGTAACTTGCGGCTAATGCTCCACCGATTGCTCCACTGATATGGTCATAACCGCAGGCTACGTCAGTTACTAAAGGCCCTAAGACATAGAAAGGCGCACAGTTACAATATTTCTTCTCTAATTCTATGTTTTTTTTGATCTGGTCCAATGGAACGTGCCCGGGCCCTTCAATTATGACTTGAACATTTTTATTTCTTGCTCTTTTAGCAAGTTCCCCGAGTATTTTTAATTCTGTTATTTGCGCTTCATCCGTGGCGTCAAGTATTGACCCCGGACGCAATCCATCTCCTAAGCTTAGAGTAATGTCATAATTATAGGCTATATCAAGAATTTGGTCAAAATATTCGTAAAACGGATTTTCCTTATTATTTTGTTTTATCCAGGCTGCCAGAATTGCCCCTCCTCTTGAAACTATTCCTAAGATCCTGCCTTGTTTTGTCAAGGCGGCAACGCTTTGTTTTGTAACTCCGGCATGGATTGTAAAAAAATCTACACCTTGCTTTGCTTGTTCTTCTAAAACACTTAAGACGTCCGTATTCCTGAATTTGAGAAAATTACCGTTTTTCTCCTGGGCATTAACTGCAATTTCGTATATTGGTACGGTTCCCACAGGAATTGATGAGGCCCTTAAAACCTCTTTTCTGATTTTTGCGAGGTTTCCTCCGACGCTTAAATCCATAACCGCATCGGCCCCGTTTTCAATGGCTGTCTGAAGTTTTTTTAATTCAAAGCTTAAGTTTACCTTATCAGGCGATGTGCCGATATTGGCATTGACTTTTGTTGATAGCCCTGATCCTATTCCGCAAGGCTTAGAAATTTTATGATTTTTGTTAAGCGGAATAACTATCTTTCCGTTTTTAATATTTTTCTGTATAAATTCAGCATTAACAGATTCATTTTTGGCAATGCTGCGCATTAATTTTGTAGTTGTATTGTTATTTGCGTTTTCTAACTGTGTCATGAAGGTAATTTTTGTGATAAATTCTTAACAGCGTTATTTATATTCTTTGTTTTTAAGACGGCCCTTGCTACTGCAATTCTTTTTGCACCCTTTTTAACAACTGTTTCAATATTTTTAATATTTATATCTCCGATTGCAAAATAAGGGATTTTAATGTTCTTGTTTACTTTTTTTAATATTTCTTGTCCGATTGGCGCATATTCCGGCTTTGTGGCTGTTTTAAAAATCGGGCCGATACCAATGTAGTCTGCTCCTTCGTTCTGTGCTTTTAATGCTTGTTTTAGATTGTGGCAGGAAATTCCAATAATTTTATCTGGCCCTAAAATTTTACGTGCCAGTTTTAATGATAAATCCCTTTGCCCCAGATGCAACCCGTCACAATCAGCAATTTTTGCAATGTCTATGTGGTCGTTAATTATAAAAAGAGTATTTGTCTTGTTTAAAAATCTTTGCGTTTCTGCTGCTTCTTTAAGCAGTGTTTTCTTATTTGCGAATTTATCTCTGAGCTGGATTATATCAGTTTTGGAGCTGCTCAGTTTCTTTACCGTATCTTTCAAGCTAAATTTATTCAGTAATTTTTTATCTAAGATTACGTAAAGCCGCGATTTTTCTAAGAGCCTTTTTCTCAATTTCATATATGTTATAACGCATCTTTTTAAACTTCAATGCGCTTTTTTTGGAGGTTAGCTTGCTGAATTCTTCAAGCACCCTGATTGATTCCTTGACCCTTTGAATATTGGCTAAGAAAATATCAGAAAGGTTTCTTCTGTTCAGTTCATTTGCCTGGATATTCCTTCCGGCATCAAATCTGCTTTCTCTTGCCGCAAGCAATTCTTTGGTTAAAAAAAGTTTTTTTACCTCTGAGGTTATTTTATGCCGTATCTCTTTAAACCCGGCAGTTAAAGTACGGTCACTTAAAATAAACCGGGCGATCTCTTCGCAGACACGAAGCCCTTCTTTTGTGCGATTAATGTTTGCGTCAATTATCCTGTTTATTTTATTATTGTCGGTATAATTTGCCAATTTTTTCAATTATACTGCTTGTTGAACGCCCTTTTGCCAAGTTGATGGTTTTAATCTTTCCACCGTAGCTTTTGATAAAATCTGCTCCTACAATATTGTTCTTTGACCAATCAGCGCCTTTAACCAGAACATCGGGTTTAATTGCCGTAATTAAATTTAATGGAGTGTTTTCTTTAAACAGCACCGCATAATCTACGCTTTGAAGGCCGGAAATAACCCGGATCCGGTCATTCTCATTTACAATCGGCCTGAGTTTGCCTTTTATCTTTCTGATTGAAGAATCTGAATTAACTCCGACGATCAGGATATCTCCGCTCTTCTTTGCTCTTTCCAAATACATTACATGCCCGTAATGCAGGATGTCAAAGCAGCCGTTAGTAAAAACTATTTTCTTCCCTTTTTTTCTTAAGGAAGCTGCGATTTTTTCTAATTTAGATAAAGGTTTTATTTTTGTTCCTGGCAAAGTTCTTGCTCCACAAGTTCACAAATGATGTGCCCCACAGTTATATGGGCTTCTTGTATCCTGGCTGTAACCAAAGATGGCACGATAAACGCGGTATCAGCGATCTTTGCTGCATCTGCTCCATCACACCCTGTAAAGGCAATAGATTTCAAACCCATTTTCTTGGCTTGGCGTAAACCAAAATTTACATTTTTTGCCTTACCGCTGGTGGATATACCGATAACAATATCATTCTTTTTCCCCAAAGCCTCAATTTGTTTTGAAAAAACAACTTCATAACCGTAATCATTGGCCAGGCTTGTTAAAACCGAAGTGTTTACTGTCAGAGAGATCGCTGCCAGGGCAGTCCTGTCCTTTTTAAATCTTCCGATGAATTCTGCTGCAATATGCTGGGCGTCACTTGCTGAACCGCCATTACCGAAAAGAATGATCTTCCCGCCTTTTTTCAGGCTCTCAATCAGCAAATCGGCAATTTCTTTGATTTGGCCGATAGAGGTGCGGATTAATTCTTCCTTGACCTGGATGCTTTCTAACAGAATATCTTTAATTCTGTCCCTCATCTTGACCTCTTGGGTTGGGCTAATTAACCAAAAAATACTTTGGCAACTTCGTAAAGTTCCATATCTACTGTTTTTAAAGCTTTTACTGCTTCTTCAAGAGCTACGTCAATTATTTTTACTCCGGATAACGCAACCATTCTTCCGAATTTTTTATTTTTCACCAACTCTACGGCCTTTACTCCAAAACGTGTTCCTAAAACCCTGTCAAACGCAGTTGGTGACCCTCCTCTTTGAATATGCCCTAATACGCTTACCCGGGTTTCAAATCCTGTGCGTTTTTCAATTTCCTCCCCAAGGGTTTCTCCTATGCCTCCGAGCCTGACATGACCAAATGCATCAAGCTTTTGTTCCTGAGTAACTAATTCGCTTTTTGCAAAATGAGCGCCCTCTGCAACAGCCACGATGCTAAAGGTTTTTCCTCTTGAGTGCCGTTTTTTTATAATTTCGCATACCTCTTCTATATTTATCGGGATTTCCGGGATCAAGATTACATCGGCTCCTCCGGCTATGCCTGCTTCAAGAGCAATCCATCCCGCATGCCTTCCCATTATTTCAGCCACAATGACACGATGATGGCTTTCAGCGGTGCTGTGCAGGCGATCTATACATTCTGTTGCAATGTTTAATGCTGTATCAAAACCAAAGGTATAGTCAGTAGCTGAAAGATCATTGTCAATAGTTTTAGGTACTCCGACTATATTTGTAATTCCGTCTTTAGTCAATCTTGATGCGACGCCTAATGTATCTTCCCCGCCTACTGCGACAAGCGCATCTAAACCGATTTTCTTAAAATTATCTTTCACCTTCTGCAAGTCGCCTTCTTTTTTATAAGGATTAGTGCGGCTTGTGCCTAAAATTGTTCCTCCCTTTGGCAAGATACCGGAAACTGAATCTAAATTCAATTCAATGGTGTCATTTTCCACCAAGCCCTTCCAGCCATTCTTGATTCCTATAACATCATAACCTTCAAGATGAGCTTTTCTTACCACTGCTCTGATTACAGGGTTTAGCCCAGGACAATCTCCTCCGCCAGTAAGTATCCCTATCTTCGCCATTCTTGTTTCCTCCTATTTGATTTCTTTAACTTCTGTTGTATCCGCCAAACGGCATGTTTGGTTGTTCTTTTTCAGGTTCTCTCCGTTTTTTATCTTTATCTTCGTGTGAAATAATTTTGGCTACATGAATCTTAATAATGATCTGTTCTTCAATGCCAAGAACTTCCTGGATTTTATTCTTGGTAATTTCCTGTAAACGTTCTGTCAGGTCAGGGATATTTGCTTCTGATCTTAACACAACCCGTAAATCAACAATAATTCCTTTTTTTGTAGCAATGACATCAGGGCGCAATTCTTTGATTTCTGGTAAGACCCCCGCAATTCTTTTAATTAAATCCTCAACAGCAGAAAGGGCGATGGTTACTTGTCCTGAGGATGTTGTAAAAGCAATGGTTTTTTCTCTCTGGAAACGGCCAAGGATCAACTGCGCAAAAGAAAAGCTGATCAAAATGAGCAATATCCCTGATAATCCTGTAATTAGCCGTGAATTAAGATTTGATTGAATTAAACCAAGGAATGAACTGATGTCAGTAGGATTTAATAAATTCAGGGCAAAAACAATAAATACCAAACCAATTAAAATAATAATTGCGGCATAAAATAAAACCCCTATCACTGTGAAAAAACGCATTTTTACCCCCTTTCAATTCCCTGCACGCTGATATTAATGTCTTTTACTGAAAGATTGGTCATTTTTTCAAGGGCGTTACGCACATTCTCCTGAACTTTGTTTGCAACTTCAGGGATATTAAAACCGTATCTGATCACAAGCGGAACATCAACCTTAACTTCTTCGTTTTTATTTATTTCAACATGAATGGCCGCTAAATTTTTTTTACCGGCTAACTCTAAAAGCACGCTTTTAAAGTTACCGCCGATTCTTTTCACGCCTTCAATCTCAATTGCAGCCAATGATGAGATTGAGGCAATTACATTCTTATGGATCTTGATACTTCCTAAATCTGTGCGGGATCCTTCTGTTTCCATTATGCCTCTCCTTTTGATTCTTCTCTGAGCATTTCCTGAACGAAATGTGTAGAAATTTCTCCTTTTAAGAAAAGCGGGTTTTCCAGCAGTTTAATATGGAAAGGAATTGTGGTTTTGATTGGCGAGACATGGAATTCATTGAGCGCGCGGTGCATTGTTTTAATTGCTTCCTGCCGGTTGTTACCGTAGGCAATGACTTTGGCAACTAATGAATCATAGTAAGGGGAAATTGTATATCCCTGATAAATATGCGTGTCAACTCGTATGTTTGGGCCTCCGGGCAGGTTGAGGGTTTCAATCTTTCCTGGAGAAGGCATAAAATTATTTTCGTAGTCTTCGGCATTGATACGGCATTCTATGGCAGCGCCTTTGATATGAATATTATCCTGCTGGACTTTTAATTTTTCGCCGGCAGCAATACGAATCTGCTCTTTTATCAGGTCAATCCCGGTGACCATTTCAGTAACCGGGTGTTCTACCTGAATTCGGGTGTTCATTTCCATAAAATAAAAATTGTTGTATTTATCAAGTAAAAATTCTATGGTCCCGGCGCTTACGTAATTGAATGCTTTTATTCCGCGTACAGCTGTCTCTCCGAGGCGTTTACGCAGCTTAGCATCAATCACAGGGGAAGGGGATTCTTCTAAAAGTTTCTGGTGCCTCCTTTGGATGCTGCAGTCTCTTTCGCCTAAATAAACAGTTTGGCCGAACTTATCGGCAAGGAGTTGAATTTCAATATGCCGCGGAGCTTCAATATATTTTTCTATGTAACAGTTTGCATTGCCAAAATTTGCTTCTGCCTCAGCCTGTGCGGTCATTAAGCTGGATACCAGTGTCAGGTCATTGTGACAGATGCGCATGCCCTTTCCTCCGCCACCCGCAGCAGCTTTTATAATTACAGGATAACCTATTTGTTTTGCTAATTTTAGCGCTTCGTCTTTAGCTTTAACTACTCCGGGGCTTCCGGGCACAATCGGAAGGCCTGCTTTTTTCATATTAGTGCGTGCTGCCATTTTATCGCCCATCAGGCGGATATTTTCCGGAGTCGGCCCGATAAAGGTAATTTTGCATGATTCGCAAATTTCTGCAAAATGGGCATTTTCAGCCAGGAAACCATATCCAGGGTGAATTGCTTCCACGTCTGTAATCTCTGCAGCGCTTATTATTGCCGGAATATTGAGATAACTATTAGAGCTCGCTGCTTGCCCGATGCAAATAGCCTCATCGGCAAAGCGCACATGGAGGGAGCTATGATCAGCTTCAGAAAACACAGCTACCGTGCGTATTCCAAGCTCACGGCATGCTCGTATTATTCTTAGGGCTATTTCGCCCCGGTTAGCAATCAGAATTTTGGAAAACATTCTTAGAGAGGATCAATTAAAAACATTGGCTGGCCAAATTCAACCGGCTCAGCATTGTCAACAAGGATTTCCAGAAGTTTTCCCCGGACCTCAGATTTAATCTCATTCATTAACTTCATTGCTTCAATGATGCAAATTACCTGTCCGGCCTCTATGGTCTGGCCTACTTCAACGTAAGGTGGTGCTTCAGGGTTCGGTGCCCGATAGAATGTTCCAACCATAGGCGCTCTAATCTCAACAGTTTTAGCGGCTGCTTTTTCTGAAATTTCCGGAGTTTCCTGTTTTTGAGTGGTTTCAACGGTTTTTCCCCGTTCAACGACAATAGGGCCAGAAAAACCTTCCATTCCAGAAACTGTTTTCTTCAGCCTTATGCGCATACCTTCTTTTTCAATCTCAAGTTCCATGAGATTGTTCTCGTTCATAAGATTAATCATTTCTTTTATTTCTTTAATATTCACGTACGCACCTCATCTGTTAAGATACTCTTTCAACATAAGAACCGGTCCGTGTATCAACTTTTATCTTGTCTCCGACGTCAATAAATAAAGGGACCTGAATGGTGGCCCCGGTTTCAATCTCTGCCGGTTTTGTCCCGCTTTTTGCGGTATCTCCTTTAATTCCAGGTTCAGTATGAGTGATGGTAAATTCAATAAAAAAAGGAAGATTAATGTTTAAGGTTTCATTTTTATAGAAGTTGCCCGAAACATCTAAATTATCTTTAAGGAATTTCTTTTTTTCTCCAACGCTCTCTTCTGAAATAGCCACTTCATCAAAATTATCCTGGTCCATGAAATGGTACATGCTTCCTGATTTATAAAGGTATTGTAGTTTGCGTTCTTCTACAAAAGCCTGGTCAATTTTTTCGTCTCCCCTGAACGTTTTTTCCTGTACGTTTGAATTTCTCAAGTTGCGCATTTTTGCGCGCACGAATGCCGAGCCTTTTCCGGGTTTTACATGTTCAGTGTCTATAACTACATAGACATCTTCGTCTACTAAAATAGTTACTCCCGCTTTAATTTCATTAATTGATAGCGCCACTTAAGACCTCGCCTCCCTTTTCTGTAACTAAAACCATGTCTTCAATCCTGATGCCAAATTTATTTGGCAGATAAACCGCCGGTTCAATCGTGAAAACCATGCCCGGTTGCATAATGGTGTTGGATTTCGGGGAAATTCTTGGGTTTTCATGAATGTCTAAGCCGACCCCATGCCCTAAACTGTGGGAGAATTTATCGCCGTAACCCGCTTCTTTGATGATTAAACGCGCTGCTGAATCTATCTGTTTGCTGTTTATGCCTGGTTTAATCAAGCCAAAAGCATGTTCCTGCGCCTTAAGTATTAGTTTGTAAACATCGCGCACAAGAGTATTAATTTTACCCAAAAAGAATACTCTTGTCAAGTCTGATTTATAGCCTTCATAGTCGACACCGAGGTCAATTAATACCGGCTCATCAGGCCGTAATTTTCTTTGTGAGCTGATATGGTGCGGATAGCAGGAATTTGTGCCTGATGCCACAATAATATCAAAAGCAGGCGAATTAGCGCCTTTGTAGCGGATGAAGCGTTCAATCTCTCCTGCTATTTCAATTTCTTTTATTCCTGGTTTAATGAATTTCTGGATGAAGCGCAGTGTTTCTTTAGTGATTTGAATTGCTTTTCTGATTTTTTTGATTTCATATTCATCTTTTAGCTGTCTTAGATCAGCAATTAACCCATGGGCAGGCAGTAGTTTCGCATTCTTTACAAGCAAGCTGTGTAATTTGTTATATTGAGCAAAGTTAAAGGCGTGTTCGTCAAAGCCTATGCGCTTGAGCCCGGATTTGTTGCAAATATTGGCAGCTGCTTCAAGCAAAGGGCCATTATTCTTCTCAATCCTGATCTTTTTATCAATCCGGCTTTTTGCTTCGTCAAAATACCTGCCGTCAGTAAGAAAAATCCTTAATTTCTCAGATAATAAAAGCAAGGAGTCTCTGCTTGGATAGTTGGTAAGATAGGTAATGTCAGAATCAGACGAGACAATCAGGCTGTCCAGGCCTTTTGTTTTTAATTGTAAAAGGGTATTTTGGAGCCTGCTCATAATTTTATCAGGGATTGATTAGGTCAATGATCGCTTCAAGCCCAAGCAAATAACTTTTTGGGCCAAAGCCCAGGATTGTTCCTTTTGCAACAGGGCTAATAAGTGATTTGTGGCGGAATTCTTCGCGTGAATAGATATTTGAAAGATGAACCTCAACGGTTAGCACTCCTGAAGCAGCTATGGCATCACGGATTGCAACACTGGTATGTGTGTAGGCTGCAGGGTTAATTAAAATAGCGTCAAATCTTTCTTTGCTTTTTCCGATCAGGTCTACTATTTTTCCCTCATGGTTTGACTGAAAAATCTTTAAACTAACCGTTTTTTTCTTTGCTAATTTTTGCAGTTGTTCATTAATCTGCTTTAAGGTGGTTTTACCGTAAACTTGCGGTTCTCTCTGCCCTAACAGGTCTAAATTAGGCCCGTGTATCACAAGGATTTTCTTCATATTTTATGGTAATTTAGTAATTAACCTTCTGCTTCATCAATAAGCATTATTGGGATACCGTCGCGAATCGGGTATTTTTTCCCGCATTTTGTGCAAACAATTTTATTATCCTTTAGCACAACATCGGCCTTACAGGCAGGGCAGGCTAAAATATCTAATAGCTCTTTGTCAATCATTTTACTTCCCCCTTTGTTTTGGAAACATAAGTCATTCTTAATTCATAAAGTACATTTTCCAAAAGGTTGTCTTCTTCAGCGTTAAGGTTACCAGTTGTTTTATCTTTAAGCATAGAAAGAGTATCTATAATAAATTTTGCTTGTGTTAAACTTTCTTCTTTTTGATTGGTGCCGGGATTTGGGATGATCCCTAAAGCAATGGAAGCCTGAAGAGAAAGCGTTGTAACAAAAAAGCTAAAATCCGGCTCAGGAGGCGCGAATTCCTCTGGCTGCTTGGCTATTTTCTCTTTATCACTTTTTGCTTCGTTTTTCCAGCTCTCGTCAACATTCTTCTTGATTTCTTCAGCCATGTTTTGTCCTTTTTAATAAATGATTATACCTGCATATCCTACTACGCTATTTTTGTCTCCGGTGGCATCTGCGCTAGTCTGATATTTTATTAACTTTGCATTTTTAGCGCCTAATGCTCTTACTGCTGATAACATAACTATAGCCGGATAAATTCCGCACATACTTATTTCAAATTCACCGACTTTTTCTACAAGCTTGTCTTCATTTAGCTCAATGATTGCCTGAATCGCCTGCTGGTCCTTTTTTTGCGCGATATTCTGAGGTTCGTAATGCGTCATGTCAGAACTTGCGATTATCAGTGTTTCTTTTTTGATGTTTTTTCTTAGAATAACATCAGCGATTTCCCTGCCGGTTTCTTTAAGTGCAGCTATATCTTGTGACATAAAGGCGATAGGTATAATTTTAAAATCTGTTTTAAAATACTGTAGAAAAGGAAGCTCAACTTCCAGAGAATGTTCCTGAGCGTGAGCTACGCTATCGGATTTTAGGTGTTTTGATGATTGCAGAATATCTTGCGCCAAGGTTGAATTAATCTCAACTTTTCCTAATGGAGTTTGCCAGCTTCCTTTAGTCATTATGCTAAAATCAGCTCCTCTTCCGGTATGATTTGGGCCCAATAGAAGCACATTGTCTTTAATCCTAACATGGCTTACTGTTTCTGCAGCAACTTTACCGGAGTAAACATATCCTGCGTGTGGCAGCATGCAGGCAAGGCAGTCTTTCTTTTCTGCTTTATTGTCAATGAGCGATGCAATATCTTCCTTAAGGCTTTGAGCAGAAGCAGGATAAAATTGCCCAGCAACTACAGGAGTTCTGATATCAGGCATTTTCTTCAAAGATTCTTTTAAGGTGCTCTCTGCTTTTTATTACTTCTTCAGCTGTTGCCGGGTGGTGAATTTCAATAACTTTAAGAGTGTCTTTATTTAAAAATGGCTTAATAATATTAAAATCTATACTGCCCTTACCTGCAGGCTTATGGTCGCTACATCCGCAGATATCATGTAGGTGCGTGCCAATCAAGAATCCTTTAGTCAATTCAAGGAAATCTTTGTGCCTGGCTAATCCAAGATTTTCCATTAACTGCGCATGGCCAATATCGTGCCAATAGAAAATATTGGAACCTTTAAATTTGTTAAAGATACTGCTAAATTCCTCAAGAATAGGGATTTCTCTATAGTAAAAACGTGTCTCAACCCCAATTAAAACATTCTTTTTTGATGCGTAAGAGTTTAATTCTTCAAGGCTTGCGAGTGCTTGTTTAAAGAATGGCCCGGCATTATCGCGTCTTTCTGCGACAATTTCGTTTCTTAATTTATTAAAATCAGCGCTTTTGTTGCCTTGAGAATTGCATAAATCAATTAGCTGCCTTGTTCTGTCAGGTATCTCAACTCTTCCACAATGTAAAACGAGTGCCTTAGCACCCAGCAAAGAAACATTATCAATGCTTCTTTTTGTGTATTTTAGTGCTAATTGGCGCTCGTTTTCATTTGTAGAGGTTACAGAGAAACAATCAGGCAAACCCTCTTTCCGACTGAATTCTTCCGGGATCGGGCAATAATTATGCAGGCTGGTTACATTTATACCAACCTCTTTTGCTTCAGCCTGAATTTCTTTAAACATTTCTGATGTCAGATTAAAGCTAAGCTCAACATCATCAAATCCAAGCTTCTTTATCTCAAAGAGCAAGCCTTTTGCTGTATCATAACGGAAAGCATTCCACGCAGTTGAAAGGGCAAAACTCATACTTATCTTCTTCCTTTTGCCTTCTTCCTTTTGCGCTCGCTGGGCTTTTCGTAATGTTTACGGTCGCGGACTTCTCTTAAGATACCTTCCTGTTCAATTTTTTTCTTGAAACGCCTGAGTGCCGCTTCAAATGACTCATCTTTTTTGACTTCAACTTCGGACAATCTGATCAACCCCTTTCCTAAACCGCAAATTTAGTGTATTTTGCGTTTATTTTGCTTCTGAGGTTAAATAATATAACATTATTATTTACGGGTGTCAATTTTATTCTGCTTCAAAGATAATCGTTAAATTAAAAGATACATCTTCATCTCCCAATTCCTTGGGAAATGGCGGAAATGGCGAGGCGTCTTTAAGGATTCTTAGTGCGGTTCTTTTTAAATAATCGTCTGAAGATAAGCTTTCATCTGCAATCCGAAAATCTCTGAGCTGCCCCGAGCTTGAGACAACAAAAGATACAGTTACCTGCCCATTTTCTTCGCCTAAATAACCGCTTGCATTCCCTACCCTGCGGATGATCTCGCGTATGGTTTGTTCATAACTGATGTAAGCCGGGGTTGCATTTTTCTGTAGTTCGGTTTTGTTAAAAGATAAAGATACCTTCTTTTTAATAGCAGTTATTTCTGCTGTTTTTGCTATTGCCGGCTTCTCGAGGTTGATCTCTTCTTTTGTTATTGATGGGATAGGTATCTTTCTTTTTACAGTAAGTTTTGTTAAGTCTAAGAGCGGTTCTTTCTTCCGCCCAAGGTCTCTGCGCTCTTTTTCAGGCTCTTTTTTTGTTTTAACATAGCTAACTTCAGGGATTTCCTTGTTTTTGTTAAATTCAAATAAACGAAAACCTGAATTCTGCAACAAAATTAGAGCGTGGATAATTAAAGATACTGATAAAGCAATTAAAAATAATTTATTTTTCAGCATTCTTTAATTATATCACACACATCCCGTAAATTAAAATTTATATTCCAGCTTAAGGTTTAAGTTCCTTCCCGGCGAAGGATAATAAAATTTGTCATTGGTAAAGCCGTTATATCCTGCGTATTCAGAGTAGTATTTGTTTAACACGTTATTAACTACGATGGTTGCAGTCAGGTCTTTAATCTTATAGGCCAGGTTTAGGTCCATGGTCATGTATCCGTTTAAACGCGACTGTGCATTGCTTTGGTCGTTAAGAAAGTATCTACTGCCCACATAATTTCCCTGAACATTAAAAGTTAAATTAGCCGGCAATGATAACCTGAGGCCTAAACTTGCTTTGTGCCGGGGGACCAGTGGAATATCGTTTTGGTTATACACGCCATCCCTGAATCTTGCTTGGGTAAAAGTGTAGTTGCCGAAAGCGCCGATTCTTTTAGTCATTTTTGAATCTACGGATACTTCTAACCCCTGATGGTATGTTTTGTCATAATTTTCATTTTGTCCGCTTGCTAACGGCCCGCCGTTGTAATTATAATAAATTTCATTTTTGACATTCATCCTGAAAATAGAAATTTCAGAATTGATTATATTAAAAAGCTTGTTTCTTACACCAAACTCAAAATTTATTGATTCTTGCGGTTTTAAGTTGGTATTTAACTGTTGCATCCAGTTGGCATCATTATAAGTAAATTCATCAACAGCAGGGAAACGGAAACTTTTGCTGATATCAACAAACATGCTGGAGTCTTTCTGAAAATTATATAATAGCCCGCCGTTATAGGCTTTTTTATTAGGGTGGATATTCAGGTCAATGGCAGGGTTCCAGCCGGTTTGGTCATGGTAATCAAACTCGTATTTTACCGATTCATACCTGAATCCTCCGAGCAAAATTAATTTTTCCAGAATAAATAATTCATTCTGAAGGTATCCTCCAAGCTGGTATTTGTTTACATCGGTAAAACTTTGCAAAATGTTTGTAGTTTTATCAAAGGCATTCATAGAGTAATCCGAATGATAAAAGTCAAGGCCAAGGATAAATTTATTCTTATGGCCCATCGCAGGCGCTTCTAAGGTATATTTTGGAGTAGCAGAAAAAGTATCTATTTTGCTTTTTTGCGTATTTAGGCCGCTTGTAAGAAAATACGAATCAACCTCTTTTCTCCTGAAAGAAAGGTTTACATCTACGCACCCAAAATTATCAAAATTGCTTTTATCCCCGATAACAAAGTAATAATCTTTGTCATTTGCATGGTCCTGTCCGTTTCTTGCGTATCTGCGGCTGTTAGCGTCAATATTGCTTTGATATAAGGAAGCAGGCAGGCCGTATGAAGAGCTATGAAAGCCGGAACTGAAGTTTAAAGACAGCTTTTTTGCAGCATCGTAATTAAATTTAGAAAAGTAATCTTGTATTTTATAGAAGCTGTTTCTGCGGTATCCGTTTGTGGCATCTTGGGTCGCCTGTATAAAATAAGATAGTTTTTTCTGTGATCCTCCGAGGGAAATACTTTGCAAATTTTTATTGTAGCTTCCATATTCAGTAGTAAGTTCAAGCTTCGGTTTTCCTTTTAGAGTTTTTGTAATAATATTGATTACTCCGCTTGTGGCGTTATCTCCGTATAAAACTGATCCGGACCCGCCGCGGATAATTTCTATGCTTTCAACCTGGGTTAAGGGGATTTGCGACCAGTCAACTCCGCTTAGATCAACTTCATTTATTCTTCTTCCGTCAATCAAAACCAATACATTCAGTTGGCCTTGCTCTCCGAATCCACGCATATCAACGCTTGCCTTGGTTCCATTACCATACCAGTCTCTGACAACAATACCCGGCACGGGCCTTAATACATCAATTACTTTTTCCGCCCCGGAGTTCTTAATATCTTTTGGGGTAATTTTTGTAACGCTTGCGGCAGTATTGGAAATTCCCTCGCAATACCGATATGGCGTTATTACAACTTCATCAAGGTCAATTTCTCTTGTTTGGTTCTCTGCAAGGGCATAATTTGAACACAGGCTAAATACCCCCAGGAATACTACAAACTTTGCTAACTTCATGTTGCTTTACCTTTCTTCGGACAACAAAAAACCCTTGATAGCACAAATAATGCTGTCAAGGGTTACCCTGTTTCTTGACCTTTTAAGCCTGTCCGCGGGCAAAAGGATGTTTGTTGGACATGTTACACAGGTAGGTCTTCTGACTCTCCTTCACTTTTAACTGCCTTCCCACTTCATTTCTGAAATAGTGGCGTATTTCTGTAAAAGTGTTCCCTTTTAAAAAGGGCAGGATTACAGCAGCGGGACTGTGGTTGATTTTCACAACCTTCCCTTATCCTGAATAACTTTTCTAATTTTTAAGAACCAGTCTTAATGTAATACAGGAAAATATTTTGTCAAGAGAAATTAATATTCAATTCCTTTTCTTGCTTTAACTCGCCTGCAATAAGGATGCTTGATTTCTTTAATTTCGCTCACTAAATCAGCTTGCTTTATAATTTCTTTTGGCGCATAGCGTCCAGTTAATACTATTTCAGTCTGCTTGCGAGCATTACTGATTAACTCTATAACTTTTTGAATCTTTATCAGCCCAAAATGTAAAGCTACGTTAATCTCATCAAGAATAATTATATCAAACTTTTTATTCGCAAGAATTTCTTCAGCTCTTTTAAGCCCGAGTTTGGCGCACTTTATGTCACGGATACTAACAGATTTTTTTATAAAACAACCTCTTCCGCATTGTTCTATTTTTATATTCTTGAATTTTTTAAGGGCGTTAAGTTCGCTTGAATGTTTACCCTTGATGAACTGTCCTATATAAACATTAAGCCCTGCGCCTGCTGCCCTAATGGCCAAGCCCAGTGCAGCAGTAGTTTTCCCTTTTCCATTACCTGTATAAACCTGGATCATATTATTCGTTCTTTGTGCCAAATTTACCGATTAAAGGAACAAATACGCACGCGCAGATGTCTGTTGAGATTAAGTTATTTTCTTTTTTTTCAATCTTTGTGAGCATTTGACTGTAAGATTCACCGATGGGTATAATAAGTTTACCGCCATTTTTTAGCTGGTCTATTAACGGTAAAGGCACTTTGGGACTTGCGGCAGTGACAATTATCCTGTCAAAAGGCGCTTCTTCAGGCCAGCCTAATGATCCGTCGCCTGCTTTTAGCTTAACATTATTACAGCCCAGGTCAGCAAGGATGGCTGCTGCTTTTTTTGCTAAAGATTCAAAACGCTCAACGCTAAGAACTTCTTTTACCATTTCAGACAATATTGCAGTTTGATACCCTGAACCTGTGCCTATTTCAAGCACCTTTTCATTTCCTGTTAATTCCAGTTGCTGGGTCATCAGGGCGACAATATAAGGTTGCGAAATTGTCTGGCCTTCGCCGATAGCAAGAGGAAAGTCCGAGTAGGCATTTATTTTAACTGCCTCAGGAATAAATAAATGCCGGGGAGTTCTTAAAAATGCATGCAACACTTTTTCGTCGTGTATGCCGCGGGAAACTAATTGTTCCTGCACCATGCGGTTTCTTAATGTCTCGTAGTCCATATTTCCTTAATGATGTAGTTTAAAAATCTTAGCGTGTCAACAAAAGGATTAATTTGGCTTTTCTCTCCGCGGTAAATTGTGGTAATCGGCACAGATTCAATTTTAAATCCCTTGCGTGAGCTTTTAATTAAAATTTCTGATTCTGTTTCGTATTTTGTCGTAGAAAAATCAATTTTGTTTAGCACTTCTTTTTTTATCAGGCGAAAACCGCACTGTGTATCCGGAATTTTCTGCTTAGCTACAAGTGAAATTAACCAAGACATGAATTTATTCGTTAATAAGCGCAGAAAAGGCATATTTTTTGTTTTTAGCATGCGGTTTCCGACTAAAATAGCACTATCGGAATACGTGGCAAGCCTCAGAAAAAATGGGATATCCGCTGGTGAATGTTGGCCATCTCCGTCCATAGTGATCACAGCGTCAAAATTGTTTTCACGGGCATAATTGAATCCTTTTATTAACGATGCTCCTTTTCCTTCATTAACCTCATTTTTAATTACCAAAGCCCCTGACTGTTGGGCAAATTTAGCGGTGTTATCCGACGATCCATCATCAATTACTAAAGCTGTAAGGCCTTGTTTAATGATTTCTCTGGTTACTTTCTCAATTTCCCCCTCTTCGTTATAGGCAGGGATGATAACGCAGGTTTTCATGATATCCAGAATCTCCTGAACATGTACCATTGGTCCGGGTATTTTCTAATATAGCCTTCAAATATCTTTAAATAAATTGAGATTATGTCTTTCGTATCCTTTTCTTTGTTTCCCGTGGGTGTAAAATCAATAGGTTTATCAATTTTCAAAGTAAATGTGTCATCGGGGTTACGGATCATGAAACCCGGTAAAATATCTGCCCCGGTTTTTAAACAAAAGGCCGCGGGCCCTTCCGGAAAAATCGCCTTTTTATTAAAAAAATCCATAACAACCCCTCTTTCTGTAAAATCCCTGTCGCCAACAAGCGCAATAAGCTTGTTTTGGCTCAGAAGGTTCAGGCAACTTCTTACAGCTTTACCAAGCGGGATAACCTTTATGCCTTTACTTTCTCGTTGATTATTAAAGAAATTGTTTACCAGTTTGTCTTTATGCGGAAGGGCAACTACTCCTAAAGGATATCCTGAAAGCGCAATTACCACCCCACCCAGTTCCCAGTTTCCTAAATGCGCGGTTAAAACAATCACGCCCTTTTTCTTTGCTATTGCTTCATCAAAGTAATGGATATTTTCAACGCGGATATTCTTTTTTATGTAATCTGTGTTAATCCTGCTGAAACGAAAGAAATCAACCAAATACTTGGCAAAGTTTCTGAACATGTGGATCTGTATCTTTTTTATCTCTTTATCGTTTTTTTCCGGAAAGATTGTTTTGAGGTTCTCATTTACAGCCTTGCGATCTTTATCTGCGAAAAGATAGTGAAGATCGGAAGAAAAAACAGCAATTGCGTAGGCAAATTTTAATGGAAGGGCCAGGGCAACAAATTGTGCGATCCTGTATAAAATAAAATTAAACATTTGGCAGTTCCAAAACAAGCTTTGCAATATCAATGCTTGCCTGGGGTTTTTTAATTATATCAATTGACTTTGACATTGTTGATAGCTTTGCCGGGTTCTGTAACAGGTTTTCAACAATGCCGGTTATTTCCCTGGGTTTATCAACTTTTATAGCGGCGTTTTTACTGGTTAAGTACAGCGCATTGTTAGCTTCTTGCCCGGGAATTGGCTTTATGATAATCATGGGGAGGTTTTTTGCCAGCACTTCTGCGGTAGTTACCCCTCCGGGTTTAGTAATGATCATATCGGATACAGTCATTAACTCATTTACATTTTGCGCATAGCCGAAAAGGAATATTTTCTTTTTGAACTTATCTATTTTCCGCTTAAGGGAATTGTAAAGTTTCTTATTTGTGCCGCAAACAACTATTTCTTGAATGGGTTCTCTTACCTTTTCAAGATAATTAACGACCCTTTTAATCGGCCCTAATCCCTGGCCGCCGCCCATAATTAAAATTGTAGCCAAATTTTGATTAAGCTTGAATTTATTTATTAGCTCCTGCTTATTAACCTTATCAATGAACTTATGGCTGAATGGAATGCCTAAGGGCCGGATTTTATCGGATCTAACTCCTTTTTCAATCAGCCGGCTGGATATGTCGTCTGAAGGAGTAATATAGTAATCTACGGTATCATACACCCAATAGGCATGCGGGATAAAATCTGTTAAGACTGCAATTAGAGGTATGTTTGAATTATATGTTTTTTTAAAATCAGCTACCATCCCGCAGGGAAACGCCTGTGTACATATGATTGCATCTGGTTTAAAGCGCTCAAACAGGGTTTTGAACTTAGGAGAATTAAGCTTATGAATAGTTTTCTTGATTTTCTCAAGTTTCTTTACTACCTTTGGGTTATCGTAAAGATAATCCCAAATTTGCGGGGTTACCTTTATTACTCCCATATAAAGGCTGTTTATAATTTTTTCAGAAATAGGGTTGGTATAATTGAAAGCATTGATATTTAATATTTCTGTATCGGGTTGGAGCATCTTAATTGCATTCTCTATCGCATAAGCTGCGCTGCGGTGCCCGGAAACATCTGAAATATACATGAGGATTATTCTTTTAGCGTGCATGGGCGGGATCAGATTTTGTTATCCTGAAAAAGCTCAACGAATGACTCGGCTACCTGTGGATTAAATTGCTTGCCGCTTTGTTTTTTTATCTCATTCACTGCTTCTTCTTTGGTAAGGGCCTTGCGGTAAGGCCGGTCCGTGGTCATAGCATCAAAAGTATCAGCAACTGCGATAATTGAGGCAATCAGCGGTATTTGAGCGCCTTTTAAACCTTCCGGATATCCTGAACCATCGTATTTTTCGTGGTGGTATTTGACTCCGAGAATGGCATCTTCAAGTTCCTTGATCGGCTGAAGAATATTTACTCCCACCAGGGGATGTTCTTGCATTCGCTTGGCTTCAGAGTCATTCAATGGGCCGTCTTTGTTTAAAATTGCCTCCGGGATACCGATTTTTCCTATATCATGCAGGAGGCTTGCAATATGAAGGTGTTCAAAGAATTTAGCATCAAAATTTAGCTTATGCTTTGATTCAAGTTTTCTTGTAATTTCAAGGCTGATATTCGTTACTCTCGCAGTATGTCCGTGCGTATAGCGGTCTTTGGCTTCAATTGCTGCAGCAAGAGCAATAGTTGTATGGATAAAAAGCCTTTGTTTTTTGTCCAGTTCTGCGGCAAGGGCCTTAAATAACTGGGCATTACGGATAGCCATGGCTACATCCGAAGTAAGGGCGACAAAGAAATCCAGTTCATCTTGTTTAAATTTCTTGCCGTCTTTTTTGCTTCCTAACATAAGCACTCCCAGTAAATTGTTCCGGAAGTAGCTTGGGATACAGGCGGTCGCATCAAAAATTTCCATTTGATAGAGTACTTTTTTTAATGTTTCTTTTTGAATTTCTTTTAGAGGTTTTGTCTTTAAAATTCGCTCTCCTTCTTCGTAAACGAGAGCGCCATACCCGAATAATTCTTTATCTTGTTTTTGACAAAAAAACCTGATCATCGGGTTATCAGCATCCATCCTCGCAAAACCAGTAGGTATTTTTAATCCTTTTTCTCCGCGCGAGACAGTCAGCACGTAGGTGTCTTTTTCAAAATCGTGAAGCAGGATTCCTGCATGAGTCACCTGAACTTTGTTTACTATCATGCGCACAATCATTTTTATCAGGGTCTCCGGCTCGTGCACTAAAATCATGCTTTTAGAGGCCTGTTCCAGTTCTTTCTTGTAATCAATTTTTTTGCGCATTTATTTTTTTGTTTTAAATAGCTGGTTTAATACAATCCTCTCCAACTCATCAAGCTCTAAGGGCTTATGAATATAATCTATCGCGCCCAACTGCTTGCACTCTTGGTAAGCATCTTCTTCTTCAGGTTTCTTGCCGGTAACCATAATAACATTAATTTCTTCATTCATTAATTTTAAACGGCGTAAAGTTTCAATCCCATTGATGTCTTTCATGTTAATATCAAGAAGTATGAGGTCAGGTTTATTATTTTTAATATGATCAATAGCCTCTTGCCCTCCGGAGGCAGTGGATACGTCAATTTTACGTTTACGGAAAAAATTAGCGGCAAATTCACGGACATCAAACTCGTCATCAACTATCAGCAACTTTGCCATATTCTTCCTCCTTTAAAAACATATTATCATAAGCGAAACTTCCAAACAAGAAGATTCTGTTTCTACGCGACAGGAAGATGCACGAGAAAACGTGTTCCGGCCTTATATTTAGATTCAAATGAGACTTTCCCATTATGGGTTTCTGTGATAATGCGTTTAATTACATACAATCCAAGCCCTGTTCCTGTGTGAGAGGAAACCTTAGTGGAAAAAAAAGGAGTAAAGATTTTCTTTGTATCAGCTTCTTTTACTCCTATGCCGTTATCTTCTACGGTGATCTCAAGGTAGTTTTCTGTTTCCATTGGTCTTGCCGTGATCGCAATCTTTCCCCTGTATCCTTTTTCATTAAACGTAGTTTTACGTTCCATGATTGCGTCATAGGCATTGTCAATAAAGTTAAAGAAGACTTCTTGTAACTGAGTAGCGTTACCTTTAATTTTAGGCGTATTTGAGGCAATGTCGTGGATAATGTCAACTTCGGTAAGCCTGATTTTATACTGAACCATAGCAATGGTATTTTCAATCACACTGTTAAGTTCAAGCGGGCCGAAGGATTTATCATCTTTTCTGGAATATTTTAACAAACCTTTTACCACTTCTCCTCCCTGTATTACATTTGCCTGGATGCGTTCCAGGGCATAATTTATTCCCTTTAACATTGCTTTAATATCATCTGAGCAATTAGATGTGTCTGTGTTTCTGATAGAATCAATAGTATCTCCGGCGATTAACGAAAGTGCGTAAAAACGGTTGTTGATTTGATGGGATAATCCGTCAGCCATTGTGCCGATTGTAGACATTTTTTCTGCCTGTGCAATCTGCTCCTGCATTTCCTTTGCCTCTTCATAAAATCTTGCGTTTTCAATTGCAAGGGCTGCCTGGCTTGCCAATACTTCAAATACGCTTAAATCATCCCGGGTATAAGTTTGTCCGCTGGTTTTATCCCCGAGGACAAAGACGGCGGAAAGTTTATCTCCCAGATAACTTGGAATAACTACAGAAGCACAAAGCTGGCGCATATTTTCATTGATTTTTGTTTTTTCATCATTAGTTACCTGTTCAGGCTTGTGATCGTTTCCTTCCAGTAAAATAGGGGAACGGTCTTTGGAAAACCTGATGATTAACGGATTGTCTGCTGATAACCTGGGAATTGAGCGCATTTGTTTATTGCGGTTTACCTGCAATAAATATTCATTCCTGTCGGCATCATACAGGTAGATAGCGGCATAAGAAATCTTTACAGTTTTAGTAACAATATGGGTGATTAATTCAAGTAGCCTGCGTAAGTTACGGATACGTGTCATGCCTGAAGCTGCATGTTTAAGTGTTTCGTGGTAGAGCCGTTGTTCTTTTAGCAGGCTCTCTTCTGCTAATCTCTCAATATAAATATATAAAAAAGGCCCGATTATTGCTAATAGCGCCATCAAACTCAATGGCGCAATCCACCATATAGGGCCAAATAAATTAAAAAGCGATTCTTTGAACCAACCGGCTATAGCAAAAGGCAGGCCCAGAACGAGCGAGTAAAGAGCGGCAAAAATTGTTGTGCGGGTTACTCCGATTCGGATATCCACTTTTTCATTCTCCTTAGAGCATATCTCAAGCGGTTTCTATGAAACAAGAAATCAAACTTTGTAATTACGAAAACTTTTTAAATACCACGCAGGCATTGTTGCCGCCAAAGGCAAATCCGTTATTAAGAGCAACTTCTACTTTATGTTTACGGGCAGTGTTTGGCACACAGTCAATACCGCATTCAGGGTCCGGTGTTTCGTAATTGATTGTCGCAGGAACAATGTCATTTTCTACGCTAAGGCAACACGTGATTGCTTCAATTCCGGAAGCAGCCCCCATGGTATGGCCTAACATGGATTTGATTGAACTGACCGGAAGGTTCTCGTAATTATCAGGAAAAACTTTCTTAATGGCAGCACATTCTGCTTTATCATTTGCCGGAGTCCCGGTCCCATGCGCACTGATATAGCTGACGTTTTCTTTTTTAAGCCCGGTTTCTTTCAGGGCTTTAAGAATTGCCTTTTCAATGCCTTCTGTTTTTGGCTGGGTCATATGGCTGGCATCGCAACTTAACCCATAACCTAAAATCTCGGCATAGATATGGGCGTTTCTTTTTAAAGCAGAATCAAGCAGTTCAAGGTGCAGCATCGCGCTGCCTTCTCCTACAAGCATCCCCTTGCGGTTTTTATCAAAAGGCTGGCATTTTTCAGGGGCCATGGCATACAACCTGTGAAATCCGCAAAAAGCAATCTTAGAGAAAGAATCTACCCCTCCGGCAATAGCAGAGTTGACTTGGCCTGAACTAATTAAATCAAAAGCATACCCTATGGAATAGTTTGCCGCGGCACATGCAGTAGGAATTAAATAATTACAGCCTGTAATCCCAAAATAAAATCCTATATTCGTACTTATATTATTTGGGGTTGACTGGAGGATCTTGCTATTTTCAATATTTTCACACCCTCCATTGATCCATGCCGAAACTGTGGTTTCAAGGTTTTTTTCTCCCATAGTAGTGCCGATAATCACTCCGGTTGTTTCAGGATCAATTAAGTCTGTACTGATTTTAGCGTCCTTAAATGCTAAGGCAGTTGCAGCGATACCCAACTGTGAGGTTCGCGATAAAAACGGGAAATCAACAGACGGAAAATAATTATCAGGATTAAAATCCTTTATTTCTCCGGCAGAATGGCATCTTAGCCCGGCAGTATCAAATGAACTGACTTTGCTTATGCCGCTTTTACCTGCGATCAGTGATTTCCAAAAATCATCTTTGCCTTGTCCGATAGAAGATATAATGCCTAATCCGGTTACCACTACTCTTTTTTTATTCATTTTTCTTCACGCCAAAAATAAAGCCGGCCTTGGCCACAATTTTTTCTCCCACCCTGGCCAGGGCGTCTACAACCGCAGCAGACTCTATCATTTTTACCGGAACTGACTCTAAAATAAGGGTATCTCCCGGAAAAACAGGAGCAAGAAATTCTGTTTTTACCTTGCCTAAATAATAACTTGGATGTTTTTTGGCAATTTCAGGTTTGTTTAAATAGTAAAGAATAATTGATGCCTGCGCCATTGCCTCAACAATTAATACACCAGGCATCACGGGATTATCAGGAAAATGCCCTTTAAAATAAGCTTCTTTAGGATCTATGAATTTTGAAGCTACTACTTTTTCTGCGCCGCTGGTTTGGCTAACTTCGTCAATAAAAAGAAAGGGCTCGCGTTGAGGAAGAATTGATTTTATTAGTTCTAAGTCAAAAATCATAAATCCTACTTTATATTTTTAGTATACTCAGCTATTTGTTTAACGTTGCGTATCTTAGGAATATCCTGCTCAGGAATAATAATTCTGTATCTTTTCTCAAAAGCAGCAACAATTTCTATTGCTTTTAAAGAATCAACGTTTAAATCAGTAAAAAAATCGGCTTCTAAAGTAAGCTTTTCCAAAGGGACCTCGGTAATTTCGCTTACCATTTGCCTGATTTCTTCTTGAGTGTTTTGAGTATCTGGCATTCATTTCCTCCTCTTTAGTAAACAGATTATTTCAGCAACCGTGATTTTAGAAAATTTGCCTAAGGCTTTGGCTTTTAAGATGCAACTGGATTACTTGTATCTGGAAATAACCGCGGAAGCGCAATTTCCTTCCGGGCCAAAATTATTAACTAAAACTGTATTTAATTTAACCTGCCTTGCGGCATTAGAGACAAAATCTAAACTGCATTCAATGTCGCTTTTTTCAAAATTTAAAATTGGGTTAATAAAATTATTTGTAATGTTTCCGATCGCAGCAGCAAGTTGCAACGCACCTGATGCACTATAAGTCTCTCCAACCATTGATTTAATTGAGCTGACCGGGATATTCCTGCATGTATCATTGAATGTTTCCTTAATGGCAAGGGCTTCTGTTTTATCCTGATCATTTGTTGAATTTGCGTTAGCGCTGATGAAATCAATTTCATTTTCCAAGACACCTGCCGCAGTGATAGCAGCATGCATACATTTTCTAATATCCGTAGTGCTGATTTTTTTCTCAGTTGATTGACCTAAAGAAAAACGATTTGTGGCGCTTTTTACTTCACAATAAATATTTGCATTTCTCTTTTTTGCGTGAGTTTCGCTTTCTAAGATCAAAACCGCGGCGCCTTCGCCAATGACCATGCCATTTCTTCTTCTATCAAACGGGCAGGATATCTCCGGGCCGTTAATTCCTGCAAGAAAACCAATCTTTAATAACCCGCAAAAGCTGGTCAAGTTTAAGCTTTCAACTCCGCATAACAATATCACATCTGCTTTACCAAATTTTATAAAATCTGCAGCATATTTCAAGGCATCCAGGCTTGAGGTAAACCCATTGGAGATTGTTGAATTAAAACCCTGGATATTAAATCGTATTGAAACATGGCTTGAGGCGGCATTAATCACTGTCCCGGGAAAAAGCCCGACGTCTGTAAAAAGAGGCCCGTCTTTTATTACCTGTCTGTTAAATTCAGTTAAATTTCCAAGGCTTGACAATGTTGTGCCGGTGCATACCCCGATTTTATCGGTATTAGAATCATTAACTACAAGATTTGCATCATCAAGAGCTAATTTTGCCGAAGAACAAAGCAATTTAGTGGCCCGGTCTATGTCTCTTAAGCCCTTTGGGCCTAAAACAGCGGCAGGATCAAAATCATAAATTTCTCCCGCGAGCTTGGCTTTATAAGGTGCCGTATCAAAGATTGTTATGGGTTTTATGCCGTTTTTACCGCGCCTTAGCGCTTCCCAGAAATTTTCCTTACCGATCCCATTAGGAGCAATTACTCCAACTCCGGTGATTACTATTTTGTCTTGCTCCATTTCTATACGATCGCCATTCCGCCGTCAACTACAATTGTTTGACCGGTAATATAATTAGAACTTTCGCTTGCCAGAAATTTAACTGCCTTTGCTACTTCCTCGGCTCTTCCCATTCTGCCAAGCGGGATAAATTTTAATATTTTTTCTTTATAATCCTGCCTTAGGTCAGATAACATATCTGTTTCAATAAATCCAGGAGCAACTGCATTAACCCTGACATTATAACCGGCGCATTCCTGTGCTAAAGACTTGGTAAATCCGATTAGCCCGGCTTTTGAGGCAGAATAGTTTGTTTGACGCGGGATGCCCCGAATTCCGCTCACAGAGCTTATATTAATTATGCTTCCGCTTTTTTGTTTTAGCAGAGTAATAACTGCGGCACGGGTAAGATTAAATGCCCCTGTTAAATTGGTGTTAATCACGTCCGTCCAGTCAGAAATGTCCATTAAAGCAAGCGCCTTATCTTTAATGATCCCTGCATTATTAATCACAATATCAATTGTCCCGAAGAACTCACGGCTTTCTTCTACCCAGTTTTTAACAGATTCAAAATCCCTGATATCCGACTGAAAAGATCTTGCCTTGACTCCGAAAGACTTGACTTGTTCTTCAAGCTCTATGGCATTTTGGCTGCTTTTAAGGTAATTGAAACTTATGTTTGCCCCTGCTTTTGCCAGCTCTATTGCGATTGCTCGCCCGATCCCTCTTGTTGCCCCGCTTATTATTGCTATTTTATTTCTAAGTTGCATTCTTTTCTCCCTTAATAGTTTATTTTTAGACGGGAAAACATCTATTTAAACTTTAATTATACTAATAAAATCCAATAATGTCAATTCGCACTGTAACAAAAAAAACCGCAGATTCCTTAAATTAGTTTAGGCATCTGCGGCTTCTAAGCATAAAGATTTTCTTAAGCTTCTTCAATTACTGCTAAAACTTCTCCGGTATTTACAGTATCTCCTTCATGAAATAAGATCTCTGTGATAGTCCCTGAGCAAGGGCTTGGTAAATTAAAAGTTGCTTTGTCGGTAGCCAATTCCACTAAGTCATCGTTTTGGCCCACTTTGTCCCCATCTTTGAAATACCAGTAAGAAACAGTCGCCTTTGAAATTCCTTCTCCCAGCTCCGGTAATATTAGTTTTTTCATTTTAGAGCTCCTTTCTATGCTTGACTTCTACTTTAAAAGTACTAAGGCTAAGAAAAAAACCTCACTTAAGTATCTCTCCGATTGACTCTGTTAGCGTGGGATGGGCAAATACTATGTCGCTAAAAACATTGGGCCTTAATTTACAGGATGCGGCTAACGTAAGAATTCCTATTAATTCTGTTGCCCTCGGGCCAAGTATTGATGCGCCTATTATTTCATCGGTTTTATTGTTGCAGATAATTTTTATAAATCCTTCTGTTTCGTCAAGGATTCTTGCCATACCTGACGCAAGAAAATCAAATTTCTTTACCGATATTTCAATCCCAGCAGCTTTAGCCGTTTCTTCGTTTAACCCGACGCTTCCAATTTCAGGATCCGTAAAAATACAATTAGGTATATATTTGTTATCTGCCTTTTTAGGCTGGTCCTGCTTTGCGATATTCAATGCGGCGATTTCTCCTTGATAGCTGGCATAATGAGCAAGCATGGTCTTGCCGGTGCAATCTCCGGCAGCATATATATTCTTAACACTTGTACGTAAATAATCATCAACCGTTATTTTGTTATTTTCTATTTTTAACCCGGCGTTCTCCAGCTTTAGCCCTTTAAACGTGGGAGACCTTCCTACGCAAACAAGGGCTAACGCATATTCTGATAAATTCAAGTTTCTAACATCTGTATTTGTATGGATAATGATATTCTTTTTCTTAAATGAAAGCTCTATCCTTCTGGAAATTTCTTTATCTTCCTGCGGTAACAACTGCATCATTTTCTCAACAATTGTTACTTTGCTGCCCAGGGTTGAAAATAAACTGGCAAATTCACATCCAATTACACCGCCTCCAACAATAAGTAATGTATCTGGTAATTCTTTAAGGTTAAGGATTTCGTCACTTGAGATAATTCTTTTTGAATCAAACTTCATAAAAGGCAATTCTATGGCTTCTGAACCGGTAGCAATTAAGAAATATTCTGATTTTATGTTTTGCGAGCCTGCAGAAACTTCATCGCTTGACAAAAATTCTGCCTTGGAATTAATAAAATCTATGCCCTTAAGCATAAATTTCATTCCTTTTTGTAAATGATCAATAATGCTGTCTTTTCTTTCTTGAACCCTGGAAAAGATTAGTTTTGATTCACCTGCTTCTATCCCGAAACTGTGTAGTTTTTTTGTCAATGCGAATACTTTTGCGGATTGTATCAATGTTTTTGTAGGAATACAACCTTTGTTAAGGCATGTTCCTCCGACGTTAGACTGCTCAATCAAGCAAACTTTTAATCCAAGTTCTTTTGCTTTTAATGCTGCATTAAAACCTGCCCAGCCAGCTCCGATAATAACAAGATCGTACATTTTATAAAGGTAATTGTTTGGCAAGGCTGCGGATAGATTCCACAGCCTTGATTAATAAATTATTATTTTCTTTGCTAAGCTTGAGTTCAATTATTTGCTCAATGCCGTTGATGCCAATACGAGCAGGCACCCCGGTACAAATATCATCTATGCCATATTCTCCAGAAAGGCTGGCGCAAACACCGATTACCTGTTTTTGGTCTTTTGCAATAATCTTAACTATCTGCGCTATTGCTGCAGATGGAGCAAAAAACGCGCTGCCAGAACCAAGCAAAGAAACGATCTCTGCCCCCCTGTAAACTGTTTTTTTAAAGAGCTCATCTATCTTTTCCTGATTAAGTAATTTTAACAGGCTTGTTCCTTTAACACTGCTAAATTCTGCCAAAGGAACCATGCCTTCTCCGTGGCTACCTATCACACAGGCTTCTATTTCTGTTATAGGAACCTTTAATTCTTTGCTGATAAGATTTGCAAATCTTGCCGCATCAAGGCTGATACCCATGCCAAACAACTTTTCACGCTTAAAACCTGTAATCTTAAGAGCAAGGTAAGTCATCAAATCCAAAGGATTAGTTACGATTATAACAATTGCTTCGGGAGCGTAGTTTTTTATACTAATACAAATATTCTTGAGAATTTCAGAATTCTTTAAAAGAAGTTCTTCACGGGTCATCCCTGGCTTACGGGCAAGCCCTGCAGTAACAACAACGATATTAGAACTCTTTATTTTTGTTATATCATCCGTTCCTTCTATGCTGTAATCAACATTCAGAAGCATTTGAGCGTCTTCCAAGTCACAGGACTTACCTTGGGCCATACCTTTTACAACATCTACTAAAACAACATTGCCCAGTTTCTCCTGGGCAATCCTCATTGCTGCTAAACTACCAACATTTCCTGCACCGATTACCGATATTTTCACTTTATCTACCTGTTATTTTATTAATAATTGCATCGGCCATTTCTTTTGTTCCAACACAAGACGGGTCCTTAGGATCAGCTTTCAAATCATAGGTAACAAACCTGCCTTCAGAAATTACTTCTTTTACGGCATTTTCAAGCCTGTCTGCAGCTTTATCTTCCTTAATGTGCCTTAACATTAATACCCCGGATAGAATCATGGCCGTCGGGTTAACCTTGTTCAACCCCTTATATTTTGGAGCAGAACCATGTACTGCCTCAAATACGGCAAGATCGTCACCTAAGTTAGCCCCCGGAGCTACTCCTAATCCTCCTACAAGCCCTGCGCAAAGATCAGAAAGTATATCACCATAAAGATTAGGTAAAACCAAAATGTCAAAATTATGAGGCTTTTGCACAAGCTGCATTGCCATATTATCAACTAAGGCTTCTTCAAACTGGATTTTTTGAGTATACTGTTTACTGATGGCGCGGGCAACTTTTAAGAAAAGCCCGTCAGTAAACTTCATGATATTTGCTTTAGTTACCACGGTAATCTTCCTACGGTTGTTTTTTATGGCATATTCAAAAGCAAACTTGACTATTCTCTGGGTGGCAAACTCAGAAATCGGCTTAATGGATATGCCTGAGCCTTGATGAATCTTTTTTGCGGAATATTTTTCAATATCCTTAATAAGTTTTTCGGTATCGTCTTTTCCTTGTTCAAACTCAATTCCGGCGTATAGATCTTCGCTGTTTTCTCTTATAATAACAAGATCAATATCTTTGTAGTAGCTTTTTACTCCGGGATAAGTCTTTGCGGGCCTGACACAAGCAAATAAGTCCAACTCATGCCTGATTGCTACGTTAACAGAACGGAATCCCTCGCCGATAGGAGTTACAATCGGGCCTTTTAGCGCGACTTTATTCTTTCTTACAGATTCAAGGGTTTCCTGCGGAAGCAAATTTCCTGTTTCTTTAAAAGCATCTGAGCCGGCATACATTTTCTCCCACTCAATATCTACGCCTGTGGCTTGGATACAGCGTTTTGCGGCTTCTGCTACTTCCGGGCCTATCCCATCACCGGGTATCAATGTAATTTTATGTTTCATCTTAAACTTTTAACTCTCCGAATTTCTTGTAATAATTAATAATTCCGCCTTCTTTTAACAACGCCTGCATAAAAACAGGCAGCGGTTTAATATCAAGTTCAGTCTTCTGCGTAATATTTGTGATCTTGCCTTTATCAAGGTTTATCATTATTTCATCAGATTCTGCTATTCTATCGGTATCTGTTTCCACTAAAAGTAAACCTATATTAAAACCATTCCTATAAAAGATCCGTGCAAATGACTTGGCTAAAACTGCCACTATCCCCACTTCTTTTATTACCCTGGGTGCTTGTTCTCTTGAAGATCCCATTCCAAAGTTACTGCCTGCAACGATTATAGATTTTCCGGGAGTTACCTTAGTCGGGAAATTTGGGTCAATGTCTTCCATAATGTGTTTACTCAGTTCTTTCATGTCGGTAATAGAAAATTTATACCGTCCTGAAATTATAAAATCAGTATTAATATTATCCCCTAATTTAATTGCTTTGCCCTCTACGATCATAATTGCTTAAACTCCTCTATATTTTTTACCTTAGACATAGCTACGTCAAGGGTAATAAGGCCTTGTTTAGTTAGTTCTTTTAAAGATTTGTCCATTGTTTTCATGCCAAACTGGCTTCCTGTTTGCATAAGCGTAGGGATTTGTTCAATTTCCTGCTCCCGGATTAAATTTCTTATTCCGGAAGTAGCTAACATTATTTCAGTTGAAACAATTCTTCCTGAGCCTGCTGCTCTAGGAAGCAATAATTGAGAAATTACTCCCTGTAAACAGTCCGCAAGCTGCAATTTTACCTGTTGCTGTTGATAAGGAGGAAAAACATCAATGATCCTTTCAATTGTTTGTGGTGCGTCAGGTGTGTGCAGCGTTGCTAAAACTAAATGCCCTGTTTCTGCCGCAGTTAAAGCCGTTGAGATAGTTTCTAAGTCTCGCATCTCTCCAACAACGATAACATTAGGATCTTGTCTTAATGCATGCCTGAGAGCTTCTGCAAAAGAATGTGTATCCGCGTAAACTTCGCGTTGCTTAATAACGCTCTTTTTATTTTTGAAAACAAATTCAATCGGGTCTTCAATGCAAAGAACAAGATTCTCTCTTTCTTCATTTATAAGATTGATCATTGCAGCAAGAGTGGTGGTTTTTCCTACTCCGGTCGGCCCGGTAACTAAGACCAAGCCGCTTGCCCTGCGGGCAAGGTCAGCTACGATACCCGGTAAGCCAAGTTCTTCAAGGGTCGGGATTTTTAAAGGTATCCTTCTGAATGCCCCTTCAACCGAACCTTTTTGCACATGTAAATTGACACGAAACCTGTCCATATCCGGCAGGGCAAGAGAAAAATCAAGTTCTAGATCCTTCTCAAAGATTTCTTTCTGCGGATTTGTAAGTATCCCGTAAATCATTTTCTTTATATCTTGTTTAGCGAGTATTGATGTTTCAAGGCGATGCAACTTTCCGTCAATACGGTATATCGGAGGTTCATTTTCAGTAATATGAAGGTCCGAAGCCTTATTTTTAATACATAACAAAAGCAGTTCATTAATGTCCATAACGAACCTCCATTTAGAGAAAATTTATTGGGTCAGTAATTTTACCCGTGACTGCGGAAGCAGCTACGGTAGCAGGGGAAGCCAGATAGATAAAAGCATTAGGATTGCCCATCCTGCCTTTAAAATTCCTGTTTGCCGTTGAGATCACAATCTCTTGGTCAGCGGGGACTCCGTTATGCGTCCCTACACAAGGGCCGCAGCCTGGTGCAACAACCACAGCTCCTGACTTAACAAATGTATCAATTAATCCTTCTTTAATAGCATCCAGGAAAATTGAACGCGAGCTGGGAGCAATAATAAATTTGACGCCATTTGCAACTTTCTTTCCTTTTAATATCTTAGCCGCCACTCTTAAATCTGATAGCCTTGCGTTGGTACAAGTGCCTAAAAACGCCTCATTTATATTTACCTTTTTCAATTTGTCTACGCTCGTAACATTATCAACGCTATGCGGCATTGAAACTAAAGGTTTAAGCTTAGAAATATCAAATTCATGCACACTTTCATAACGGGCATCTTTATCTGCATAAATCGGCTCAATTAATGTTTTATTTTTTAATCTTGGTTTTAACCAATCAGCAGTTTTCTTATCAAAAGGCATAAAACCAGCTTTAGCCCCCATTTCAACAACCATATTACAGATAG
>JACQXK010000113.1 GCA_016208765.1 Candidatus Omnitrophota bacterium | reverse complement strand
GCGATACCAGGGGCAACGATAGAACAGGAACTTGAGACATTACATTTAAATATACAATGTAAGCCTGATTTGGCCGCTTCTTTTGTTCTTACTCCTTATCCTGGAACATTTATTAGGGAAATCATTCTTAAGAATAATTATTCTATTCTGTATTGCCCGCCTTTTTCTGGTGCAGATAAATTTACTTATCTATCCAAGAAAAAATTGGATGAAATGGCTAACTTTTGCATGTTATTTACGCTGGTTGTAAAGTTTCCATGTCTTTTCCCTTGGACTCTATCCTTGATGCGGTGGCTAGGGGGGTGGAGATTATACAGTGCTTGCGTTGCATTGCTGTACGGGTTTGGTTCATTTTTTGTGCTATGCCCTACTGGATGGAAGGGGTTTTGGTATGAAATTAAAATTTATTTTGAAATTATATCGCACACACTTTTCTCTAACAAAAAGGGGATGTGGTTTTATGACTATTATAATTCCATATAAGGGGTAAGTTATATAGAAAATGAACGATATAATAATTTATTAAGATTCTATGCTTTATAATATATTTGTTACGGTTACTTTTTGTAGATTTAAATCATGAATATTTTATTTGCTGTTATCAATCCTTACGATGAGCACTTAGCTATTATGATGCTGTCGGCTGTTTTAAAACAAAACGGCCATCATGTCGAAGTTGTGCAAGCCAATGTCGATAAGATAAATAATAAATTAAAGCAAAAACACTGTGGTGTTATTGCCTACAGTCCGTTTACAGACGATGTGGAGCAGTATCTGGCTATAAACCGAGCAATTCGTAAGAACTATGATTGTTTATCGGTATTTGGCGGCCATCATGTAAGTTTTGACCAGGGTATAATTGAAGATGAGCATGTGGATTGTTTGTGTATTGGAGAAGGAGAAGATGCGTTTATTGAACTGATTAAGAAGATGGAAGCAGGAGAACCCATAACAAATGTTCCTAATTTCTGGGTAAAGAGGGATTGTGTAGTACACAAGAATGCTCTTCGCCCATTACGCACTGATCTGGACAGTTTGTTGTTTGCAGATAGAAGCCTCTTTAAGGGTAGTTCAAGTATGCGTATAATGACGGGAAGAGGATGCATTTTTGATTGCACTTATTGTAACAATAATTCATATTCCAGGTTATATGGCCCCCAATATAAAGGCATTCGGCGCCGTAGCGTTAATAATGTTATCAAAGAGATTACAACGCAGATAGCTAATAATAAGAAGATCTCCTTTATAGATTTTGTTGACGATATGTTTATAGCTGATATTAAATGGCTTGAAGAATTTGCTGATAAATACTTACAAAAAATTGTTATTCCGTTTCATTGTCATGTCCATCCGAATTGTGTTAATGAGCGTGTCGTAAAATTATTAAAACAGGCAGGATGCAAAAGCGTTTCTATGGGTATTGAAAGCGGGAATGCGGATATCCGCAAAAACATATTTCATCGGACCATGTCTAATGATCAGATCATTACAGCAGCTAAGCTTATAAAAGCAAATGGTATAGGCCTTGAAACATTAAATATTTGCGCGATACCAGGGGCAACGATAGAACAGGAACTTGAGACATTACATTTAAATATACAATGTAAGCCTGATTTTTCACTTTGCTCTCTTCTTGGCCCCTATCCCGGAACATTTATTAGAGAAATCATTATCAATGGGAATCATCCTGTTTTTTATTGTTCTTATTCTGCTGATGCGGGTAAATTTACCTATGGATCTAAGCAAAAATTGTATGAAATGGCTAACTTTTGTATGTTATTTCCGCTGGTTGTAAAGTTTCCGCGGCTTTTGCCTTGGACTCTATCCTTGATGCGGTGGCCAGGGGGGTGGAAGTTATACGGTTTTTGCAGTGTAATGTTGGAGTGGGTTACTTATCATTTTATTATATTCCCTCCGGGGCGGAAGGGGTTTTGGTATGAAGTCAAAATTTATTTTGAAATTATATCGCATATACTTTTCTCCGATAAAATGGGGATATGGAATTATGATTATTATAATAGCAAGGATGCGTGCGTTATAAAGTAAATAAACCTTCCAAGCAATAATAAAGCCGATTCTTCTGGGGCTTTAAGTCGTAAGTAGTTTTATTTGTTGCCTATAAAGGTTAATTTATTTTTAGTATACTATTAATAATTATTAAATAGGAGAATCTAAGCAAAGATATGTTACGCAAGGCATTATATTTATTGCAGGCTTTAAATCGTCTTTCCTGGGATGCGGATAGGATCAGGCGTTATCAAAATATACAATTGCAAAAGATGGTAATGCATGCGTACTCTCAATGTAGTTTATACAGGAAAAAATTTGAAGAGCATGGGCTTAATCCGCGCAGCGTAAAAACCGTAGATGATTTAAAGCGTATTCCCTTCACGTTAAGAAATGATATTGCCCTGGACAGTTTTAGGACAGAGGCGGTTGATGATGCAATAAAACAAGCTTCTTTAGCAATACGCAGGGATGCTGCAGTTAAGAGTTATACGGCAGAAATGGTAGCGGCAAACTACAGGAAAAGACATTATACATGGAAAAACACATCCGGATCATCAGGCCTGTTTGTCAGCATTGCAGTTGATAAAAAGGCGGAGGATTTCTATGACGCTATATATGCGCGGTCATTGCTGCACGCAGGGTATAGGCCTTGGCAAAGAATACTTTATTTTACTTGGGAATCCAATATCAAGAAAAAAATTTATGAAACACTGGGTTTTTTTAGAAAGGAACATATCCATATATCCGAAACTGCTAATAACCAGCATAAGATTTTAGAGGATAGTAAGTTTGATTGGATTATCGGTTTCCCGAGCGCATTCCGTTTCTTGGACAAGGCATCAATGCAGAAGAAGCGCATTCAAGCAAAAGGCATTGTTTGCCATGGAGAGATATTGTCTGAATTCCAGCGAAACCATATCCAGGAATTGTTTGGCTGCGCGGTGTTTGACGCGTATGCGGCATCAGAATGTAATAGGATAGCTTCAGAATGCGCCGAGCGCAATGGCCTGCATGTAGCTATGGATAATGTAATTATTGAAGTTATTGATAGTGGCGGCAACTATTGCCGGCCCGGTGAAGATGGAGAAATTGTACTCACTACTTTGCAAAATTATACCATGCCTTTAATACGATATAAGATCGGTGATTTTGCTACAATGGGCGATGCGCATTGCAAATGCGGATGCAGGTTTGTGAAATTAGATAAAATACAGGGAAGATGCAATGATTTTTTCTATCTTCCTTCAGGGCGCATAATCAATCCTTTGGAGCTTATTACAGTTATTGAATACTGCGGCGCGTATGATGTGTATAATTATAGGTTAGTTCAGCAAACACATAGCACAGCTACGTTGTACGCGGTAGATTATCCCGCATTTGATAGGAGCATAGTCGATGAGCTGAAATCTAAGCTGACAAAATACATGAATAACGAAATATGCGTATCAGCGCAGATTGTTAAGGATTTACCTGCGAATTTAATCGGGAAACGAAGGGTAATTATATCAAAGGTTAAGGATCGTTCAATCAATGATTAAAGCATATTTATGGCTCAATGGATATTTTAGAAACCGCTTTATTATTTATTTTGTTGTTTTTCTTGCGATTGCCCTGAGATTTTTTACATTACAGACCGGAAATTATTGGTTTGATGAATGCGTTACTGGTAACTATCTTTTGTTTATGGAGGATGATTTTAATGCAGCTATTGATAACCTCATACAAGAGAATCAAATGCCGCTATATTATATTTTATTATACTTTTGGACGCGGTTATGGGATACGGAAATTTCCCAGAGGTTTCTCTCATGTATTTTTAGCGTATTAAGCGTT
>JACQXK010000116.1 GCA_016208765.1 Candidatus Omnitrophota bacterium | reverse complement strand
TCGTAATCCAAAATTTCCTGATACTCCTTCATCCCGCAAGCAGTAGCAAATCCAACGCAGACCCCTTCTTCTCCTTGATTCCTTACTGGCGACATCTCTTTAGTATAATCAACCTTCTTCGGTAACTTTACTACCGGCAGATACGGCCGCATCAAATAATCTCTCTCGTCAAATTTATCTCTTATGCAACCTAATCTGCTCATTTTGTTTTCCCTTTCTCTGTCCACTTGGCCGCCTCAGCAATTATGCTATTACACCCGAAACCAAAACCAAAAGCAAGACAGAATAATTTAACCGAAGCCTCCACGCCCACGCCGGGCTTAGCCACATTAAATTGAGGAAAGATTAAAAGAGTTGTTACTATCACTAAAGCGAGCGAAGCCAGGGCCTGAATCCAATAACCGTTCCAGAATTTTTTCACCTTTCCCTGTTTTACTTTCCGCAGATAAGGCATGAGGGTTCTCGCCAAAACGCCCAAGAGAATACCTAAAAGTTTTATGCTCAGTTCTGCCATCAGTTCCCTTTCTCCTTCAATTCTTTTTCCTTTAAATCGTTGGCGCGTTTCATCTCTACTTGAATCTCTTTAGTCACGCTTATTACGCGCTCAAGTGTCTGTTTGAGTTCTTCCCATTGTTTCTCGTCAAATTTAAGCCAGGGCATAAGATTCCTCTCCTACCTCACCACCTAAACCCGACTCCAGCGACTATGGACACTTCTTTCTGCGATCTGAGCGCCCGGATAAAGGCTTCCCCTTGACCCTCAAGGAGACTTCTCGACAGCTTAACATCTATCCCTAAATCTTCGCCTATTTTATTTTGTACCCTGAGTTCTAGCCCGAAGTTTTTATCAAGCTTTCCCCATCCCCCCAGGATAACGCTGCGGATCTTTCCTTCTTCGTAGGGCATCTCAAATAACAACCCTATTTTTTTGCTTACCTTCCATTCGCCGAATAAGGTAATTGTCTTTTTGCTTGGGGCTACGCCTACGCCTATCTCATACTCCAGCCCTCTTGCCGCAGGTTTTCCCACACTTACCTTAAAGTCAAATTCTGATCCTATTTCTTTATTTAAGACATAGATGATTCTGTGTTTTCCGGCTATCTCCCAGTATCCTTTAAGGGTGATGGTCTTGGTTATTTTTTCCTTTTTCCCGGACACAGATTTTTCGTAAGTATACATAAACTCATTTTGCTGATTTACTTCCCATGCGCCGCGCATGGTTATTCTCTCGGTTACGCCGGCTTCTTTTTCTATATTGAATGTCAGCCGGTTATATTCATCAGCCTGCCATCTACCGCCAAGTTTCACGATATAAATGTGTGTGTTATTCTCGCTATCTTTTGAAGTCACTGCAAAAGATAACTTATTATCCTTTGCGTCTATAAGCTCGCTCTCTACCGTTAATTTATTCCCGGCAATCTGATTACCCCATTTGTCTAAAGTAAGCACAAGATTATGCTCCTTGTCTAAGGACCATTTGCCTCTAAGTTTAACTTGTTGCGGGACATCAGAGCCTTGTGATTTTTTTACGTGGTAGGTAACGCAGTTATTCTCGTCTATCTCAAATTCCCCATCGAGAACTGTCCTAAACCAGGGCACCTCTGATTCTTCCCCCGTTTTTTCATAGATGAGCCTATTGTGCGGATCTATTTCGTATCTTATTTTTTCTGTTTTTTTCATCACTCGATTCCCTTTGAACGTCGCAAAAGTTGATGGGTAGATTTTTCTTTTTCTATCCACAAACCCTGACCACATATTCTTTAATAGCCTCTAAGATATGAAATGTATCAATAGACAAAAATAAATTATGTTCAGCGTCGCATTTTACTACAGTAACTTTGGATTTTTTAGCGATGTATTTGTAGACTTTCTCTTGCCGTTTAGGATTAAAAAGACCGTCATGTTTTGGTATTAGGCCTAAGAGGGGATAATCAGCGGGTTTTCCATTTAAGATTATCTTCTTTATGTTTGTATCGAGAAAAAATTCTGAGGATTTAGTATTAATCCAGATACTTAAATCGTTCATTTGGCTGTTAGTAGCATGCTTGGCTTTGCTTGCATAGGGATATATAGGAAGAGGCAAGTCGATAAATTTACCGATTTGGACCAAGTGCTTCCAATTGAAAAACCTATAGTAAGTCCAAACTCTTTTCAACTCTAGTATTATATTGGTTACCGTTGCTGAAAGAATACCGCCGGCTATATCTATGTTTTGGCAAAAACTTTTGTATTTATCGTCTAAGATTAATTTTAGGTGTTCAATGGTGGAAGCGCTGTGGCTGAAGATAACTACCTTGCCTTTAAAATTCCTGACGAGTTTTAAACCTTCTATGTATTGTTCTTCTGCCTCAAATTGCGTGAAACGTCTGACATGTTTGTTCAATAGCCCGCTACAACCAAGTTCATACACAACCGAAACATTCGCCTTAAGTTCTTTACAGAGATTAAGTGGAAAGAAGCCGAAATATTTGCTCTTAGGCGAAATATTTAATCCTACAAAAATAATAATTTCAAGGGAAGGTTTTGTATCAGGCAGATAGCGTTCTACGAAAACTCGCTTATTGAGCAAGATTTCTTGGCAAATAATCCCTGCATAGGCATCTGGTTTATCAAAAATATCTAGACGTTCTTTTATACGTTTATCTTTATTATTCATAACGCACCAAAGTCCTATTCTTGATTTTTTCTCTTAAGGGTATCTGCGTAATCAGTTCCCAAATCCAGGCATAATTGGAGATACGAATAGCAAGCTCGAAAGTACGCACAATCCGGCATATTGAATAAAGGATAGCCAGCCGATTGCAGAAAAGTTTTTTCCTCTCTATAAATCTAATAATAAAATTCGGGAACGATTTAAACTGCGCTAAGGAGAATAAAAGGTAATAATACTCGTGCCGGCGCAAAAAGCCGTGGTATTCTTTCTTTGAGTCAAAGGTGCTAATCCAGTTACTGGCCGATGTGCCGGTTGCATTACCTTCAACGTCTTTCTCGTTAATATAGCCGTTCTCAAGGAAATAGTTGGTTATCGGGTAATTTGGAAAGAACGATAAATTAAAGGCCTGGAAGATAAACCCCTTGGGGAATCTTAAAAATAAATCCAGGCTCTCAGAAAGGTCTTTTTTACCTTCAAGGGGGTTATTCTTAACATAGTCGTAATATATCCTAAAATAGCTACGGCAACTTCTTACTTTTCTGAGTTTATTCAGCCTTTTAGTCGCTTCTAAGACTTGCTCGTTAGTTTCCTTTCTGTCGTAAAGGGTTTTGCGCAGATTATAACTTCCGCTTTGTATCCCCATAACTGTAATCGCCCAGCCGGCTTTCCTTAAAGCAGTAAAAATTTCCATATCACTGCATAAAGGGTGGCTGTAATTAAAAAACGGCAGGTTTATTTCTTGCTCATATCTTTCAGAAAATTCCAAACACCATTTTTTATTGATGGCAAAGATATTGTCCCAGAAGAAGACGACCTTTAGCCCAGGATTATTTTTCTTTGTCTGGATCAATTCTTGCATAACATTAGAGACACTTCTACGCCTAAACCTATCGTGGTCAAGGCAATTAATGCAAAAAGAGCAACTCATCGGACAGCCGAAAGAGGTCATTGTTTGATGAAAAGCCTTTTTTGGATCATCTGTAAACCCAAAACCAAAATAATCTATATTTCTATCCGTCTGAACCTGCCCGTCATCGATATAAATCTTATTTTTCCCGTCAAAACTAGCAAAGGGTAGAATATCTAAATTATTTATTAATGGACGGGAAGGATTCCGTGTTATTTTGCCTTCTTTATTCAGCCATAAGTTTTTAATTTGGCCGTAAGGCCTGCCTTGTAAAATTGCCTGAGACAACTCAAGCATTGCATCAAACCCTTCTCCCACGCATATCATATCCGTGTATTTTATACAACTTTCCGGGTCAATAGTAGGATGAGATCCTCCCCAAACAATTGGTACCTTAAATTTATTTTTTATTACTTGGGTGAGACGTTTAGCGATCTGAAGATGGGGCGACTGAAGACTAATTCCGATTAATCCAGGATTCAAGATTTTTAACTGGTTTAATAACGCATTAATGTCTTCTTCGGTTACTTCGGTATGATAGTCGTGCATCTCGACGTAGTCATTTTTCAACGTCCGGGTCATTTTCTGTCTCAGCCGTTTAAAACTTATATAATAGACAGGAATATTGTTATCGCGCAGATAGGAAAACAAAAGCCTGACCGCAAAATTATCGTTGTGAAATAAAGATACTAAAATAACATTCATTTCCTACCTGCTAATTTTTTCTGCCAAGACCTCGACTGTCTCCTATAAATCCTCAAGAAACACCTCAACATAATATCTTATCCTCACTCTTCAAATCTCACCTCCTGCTGCACCCTCAACGCATCCTCCTGCGTCAGTGTAGATAAGTACCTCAGCGTCATCGCTGGCGAATTGTGCCCCAGGTGATACTGCAGCGCCTTAGGGTTTCCGGTCTTGCGCAGCCGGATAATCGCGTCAGAGTGCCTAAGTAAATGCGGAAACACCCTCTTTTCAAGCCCTGCGGCCTCTCTAGCCTCATTTAAGATTTGCCAAGCCCTTGACCTATTTATCTCAAAAAACCTCATCCTAGGCTCAATTCTGGCCCTGTAGGCATAAGATTCTAGCTTCTCCCGTAAATTCATTGGCAGCGCCACTATTCTTAGCTTTTTGCCTTTCCCTATTATCTCCATGACCGGCTTTCCTTCAAACTCCCCAATAGACGCCGGCGTTAACGCCAGCGCCTCTGATATCCTTAAGCCGGTTTGGAAGAGTAACAAGATTAAAAGCCTATCCCTTTCCTTTTTGCATGCCCTGCAAAGTTGATTTACCTCATCTTCCACAAGGTACCTTACCGGGGAATTTGCTTTATTCATCCACCTTTTTTGCAAGATAACCGGGTTTTGGGTCCTCTTTTTTACTATTATCCCTTCTTCCATACTGGATACCCTTCACTTTTGTTTAATTTAGACCTTATCTCTGACCTTTTTTACTGCTTAAAACCCTTTAAAAACCCT
>JACQXK010000013.1 GCA_016208765.1 Candidatus Omnitrophota bacterium | reverse complement strand
GATTGTGTGCTCACAGAAACTTTTCTTGCTTTAGATAATTGGGTGACAAGGCATGTTTTAAGCAGCACGTTAGAAAGCTCTTGCGGGCATGGTTCGCCCGCTATTACATAGTCTGCGAGAGCAAGAGCTTTCGCCCGAGCGAAGATTTTCCACGCTGGGGAAAATCAAGCGGTGCTGCGAGAAATATGCCTTGTCACCTGTGAAATTCAAAAAGAACAAAACTTTAATTACAACTAATCATTCCAAAGTCTTTGGCTCACCGGTATATCCCCGGCTAAGCATTGCACTATAAACCTGCTGGCTCAAATCATATGACCTTATCCATAAACTTGCAATATTCCACGCCACAACCCTCTGGCCTTTTTTGTAATGCATCTGCCTTCCCACCCTGCTTTTTACCGCCAAATAGGTATTCTGGATTATTTCAATAAAAAGATACACATAACGATAACACATCCCCAATATCATCACAAAAACCTGTGGCACCCTAAATACGCGCAGCACCCTCAACAACACATTGTGCCTTGTGGTCAAAACTAAAAGCACGCATAACGACACACTGACTAAAACACGCATAAAGAAAAAACCAGCGCTTATTATGCCTTGTTTTGTAATGCTTAGTGAAAAGGCAAATATCTTAAAGCTAAATACCGGCTCGCCGGGAGTAACTATATTTAATAAAGCCGGTAACCCGATAAAAAGACAAAATAAAGGTATAAAAAACAGGGTGCGTTTTAAGAAAAACCCGAGTTGAATTGATGAAAACACTGCTAACATCAGGCAAACCAGATACATGCCAGCCAAAAAATACAAAGACCTTGAAAACATCGCCGCCAAAAGCAAACTAACAAAAATCAAAACCCTGAATACAGGATATATCTTTTGCAAAAACCCTCTTTTAGCTGCGTATTCCTGCGTAAACATGGATTCTTTCAAGAAAGAAAGCACGCTGACAAAAAAATGCTCAAGAAAATTATTGCTTCTTTTTATCAACATCTTTTAAATAATCTCCTGCTAAATACGAGCTGCGCACATAGGCGCCGCTTTCAACATGCAAAAACCCAATTTCTTTTGCCTGCTCCTTATAAAAATAAAATCTTTCAGGTTCAATATATTCTTTTACAGGATAATGCCTGCCGCTTGGCGCAAGATACTGGCCAATACTTACAAAATCACACCCTGCAAGACGTAAATCCTGCAAAACCTCAATAACCTCATCTTGCTTTTCTCCTAAGCCAAGCATGATCCCCGACTTTGTCTTTAGATCGGGCTCTATTTTTTTAACTTGGCGCAACACATCAAGCGAGCGCGCATAATCAGCTCCCTGGCGCGCAAAACTATAAAGCGAGGGAACAGTCTCCACGTTATGCGCGATGATATCCACAGGAGCTTGCGCAACAATAGCCAGAGCATCAAGGGAAAGCTGAAAATCAGGAATTAAAATCTCAATCTTTATATTACCGGATTTACTCCGGATACGCAAAACTGTTTCCGCAAATATTCCCGCTCCGCCATCTTTAAGGTCGTCGCGAGTAACGCTGGTAATCACGACGTGTTTTAAAGAAAACTTCTCAACCGCACAAGCAACACGCTCCGGCTCATCAAAATCCACTATAGAAGGCTTGCCTTTTTCAATATTACAAAAACTGCACATTCGCGTGCAATGCCGGCCCAAAATCAAAAAAGTTGCTTCGTTTCGCGAAAAACATTCCCCGATATTCGGGCACATTGCCTGCTCGCAAACAGTTTCCACCCGTAATTCCCGTAAAACCTGTTTTACCTGCGCACATGCCCTGAGGTCTATTTTCTTATTAAGCCACGCCGGTTTCACAATAAACTTTTTCCTCCTCCAAGAAGCGCGCGCCAAACTCATTGCCGAATGCCTCAATCAATTTTTCTTCCAAAACAGCCTTATCAGGAACATGCGCTAATTCTTGCGAAAGCGTTGTAATTTCTTCAGGCATATTTTTCGGAAAAACACGGATATATTTTGACACAAGCTCCCAGTCAATACTACAGGGGATTGCTCCGTGTTGAAATACGGCCTGCCTTCGTCTTTTCTGGGCGTTTCCTCCGATTTTTTTATCATTAATAATAATATCGTATTTTTCGTTTGAAGCGCTGCAAAGCGCCTGGGGCAAAGACCTGCTCTTAAAACTTTCTGACTCAATTGCAAATGAAACCTTAAGGCTAAGAGACTTATAAAACCTGATTAAAAATGCACAAATCCGTCGGTACGAAACAAAAACACCCGGTTCCTCCCCCACATCCTGTTTGCTACAAACAAAACTATACGTTATCTCGTCGTGGTGAAAAAGAATGCCGCCCCCTGTCATTCTTTTTACAACCTCAACCCCTGCTCTGGCACATCCTGGCAAATCAAGCTCTTCTTGGGGTTTCTGTGAAAACCCATAAGTAAAAGATGGCGCCGACCATCCATACACACGCAGCACAGGAACACCATCTAAAAGATACTGATTAAATATCTTTTCATCCAAAGCCATGTTATAAACAGCTGTTGCCGGCTTTGATCGGATAAGCCTGAATACTTTCATTTAATATTTTTGCTTTCTAAGGTTTCCAACGCAGGTTTGGTTCGCGAGCTGCCTTTGTCTCATCTAAGCGTTTAATCGGCATATGAAGCGGAGCCTGTTTTACGCGAATTGGATCATCTTTGGCAAGGCCGGCAATTTCTATCATAACCTCAATAAAAGCGTCAATGGTTTCCTTGGACTCTGTTTCAGTCGGTTCAATCATTAACGCTTCCTTAACAATAAGCGGGAAATACACCGTCGGAGGATGATACCCTTTGTCAATCAGGTATTTGGCAATATCTATCGCGTGCACCCCATTTTTTGCCTGGCGTGCGGCAGAAAAAACACATTCATGCATACAGTTCTTTTCAAAAGCAAGGTCATAATGATCCTTAAGCATAACTTGGCAATAATTGGCATTTAATACCGCAAGCTCTGCAGCTTCAATAAGCCCGTCTTTTCCTAAACAAAGCATATAGGCATAGGCTTTTAGGATTACTCCGAAGTTGCCGTAAAAAGGAGCGATGTAACCTATTGATTTATGACGATGATATTCAAGAGCATAAGTAGCATCGCTTCTTCGCACTACTCTCGGAATAGGAAGAAAATCAACCAAAGCTTCGCTTACGCCCACAGGCCCGGCTCCAGGCCCGCCTCCGCCATGCGGAGTGCCAAATGTTTTGTGCAAATTAATATGCACCACATCAAAACCCAGGTCTCCCGGGCGCGCCTTTCCAAGAAGCGCATTAAGGTTTGCCCCATCATAATACATTAACGCCCCAACTTGATGAGCCATATCGGCAATTTCTTTTATGTGCGGGTTAAAAATTCCTAATGTATCAGGACAAGTCAGCATTACAGCAGCCACATCATTATTCAGATGTTTTTTATATTGCTCCAAATCCATATAGCCATCTTTGCCCGTCGGAATTACAATAACCTGATAACCTGCAATTGCCGCACTTGCCGGATTTGTGCCATGAGAAGAATCCGGAACAATAACATATTTCCTGCGTGAACCATTATTTTTGTGGTACGCTGCAATAAGCATAACTCCGGTTAATTCCCCATGCGCCCCTGCCAATGGCTGCATAGTAAAGGCACTCATACCGGTAATCTCTGAAAGAAATTTTTCTGTTTCATACAGCACTTCCAGGGAACCCTGAGCAAGCATACCGCCTCCGGCTAATTGCGGCAGCAAAGGATGCAGATTGGAAAAACCTTCAAATGCGGCAATACGCTCGGTAAATTTAGGATTATATTTCATCGTGCATGAACCAAGCGGATAAAAATTTGTGTCTACTGAAAAATTAAGGCGGGATAAGTTGGTATAATGCCTTACCACATCAAGCTCGCTTAATGAGGCAATGTGCGTATCTTTGCTACGGCAATATTTTGCAGCAAGCGGTTTTGCCAAGGGGACATCCGGCCCCGGAAAACAAAATCCGCGCCTGCCTTGTTTATGTTTTTCAAATATTAACTGCATAACACTGCCTCCAAACTATCCGCTAACCGGCAGATCTCTTCTTTTGTGCGCTTCTCAGTAACAGCGATAAGTAAATAATTATCCATTCCTTTATAAAATCTGCCCAGAGGAAACCCGCAGGCAAATCCCCTATCAATCATGCGATAAACCACATCATCTGCCCGTCGGGGGAGCATAACGGTAAATTCATTAAATGTAGGCGAGCTGCGTTTTACCTCCACTCCCTTAATCTTAGACAAAACCTCTTTGGCAAACTCGGCCTTTTGATAATTACGTTCAGCCATCTCCTTAATACCGGACCTTCCTAACAGAGAAAGAAATACCACTGCCCGCAGAGCGCAAAGCGCTTCATTAGAACAAATATTAGAAGTCGCTTTTTCCCTGCGGATATGCTGCTCACGCGTCTGCAATGTCAACACAAACCCGCGTTTACCGTCGGAATCAACGGTCTCTCCAACAATTCTTCCGGGCATCTGGCGCACCAGCTCTTTTTTTGCCGCCATAAACCCCAGATACGGCCCTCCGAAGGAAAGCGGTATTCCAAGGCTCTGGCCCTCGCCTGTGGCAATATCAAAATTCATTTCACCCGGAGATTTTAACATACCCAAAGATACCGGATATACCGAAGAAATAGCAAGCGCTCCGTATTTATGCACGCGTTCAACCACGTCGCTATGGTCATCAACTGCCCCGAAGAAATTCGGGTTCTGCAGAATTACCGCCGCGGTTTTATCATCAAGATGCTTAAAAAGCTCCTCGCGCGAACTCTGGCCGTGCACAACAGGTATCTCTACAAATTCCACAGAAAGATTTGATGTATACGTATAAAGCATGGCGCGGTAAATAAGGCTCATCCCGCTATCCATAATAATTTTATTTCTCCCGGTAAACCTGATTGCCATCATTGCCGCTTCATAAACAGCAGTCCCTCCGTCATACAAAGAGGCATTTGAAACATCAAGCCCGGTTAATTCACAAATAGCAGTTTGATATTCATAAATTGACTGCAGCCATCCTTGAGAGCATTCAGGCTGATACGGAGTGTAAGCGGTATAAAATTCAGGACGGTTAACAATTGCATCTAACGCTGCAGGTATAAAGTGGTCATAAAAACCCGCACCCACAAAACTAATCAGATTTGCTGCGTTTTTCTCGGAAAGCCCCTTTAAATGGTTGGTTACTTCAATTTCCGATTTTCCATGTGGCAGATTAAACGATTTTGCACGCAGGCCTTTAGGAATATCCTTAAAAAGTTCCTCTATATTGGAAACTCCTATTGCCTGAAGCATCTGTTTAATATCTTCCTGTGTATGAGGAGTATAACTCATTTTACTGAGCCTCCGTTGAGCCCTTCCACATAACGCTGATAAGTATCAGCGTCCATAAGATTCTTTTTTTCAACCTCGTCGCCAAGCGAGATCACAAAAAAATAACCTTTTTCATAAGGAGACTGATTCACCAACTCCGGATGAGTCACTAATTCATTATTGAGTGAAATCACTGTCCCTGAAAAAGGCGCGTAAACATCAGAAGCAGCTTTTACTGATTCAACGGTCGCGCAATACTCCGACTGTTTCACTGCTTCTTTTTCTTTTGGCAAGCCCACAAAAGTAATATCGCCTAATGACGACTGCGCGTAATCAGTAATGCCAATGTAAGCAGCCTTTCCTTCAACACGCGCCCACTCGTGGTCCTTGGTATAAAAAAGATTTTTTGGTATGTTCATACTGCCTCCTGAATTAATTTTTTGATAAAAACGGTTTCTTTACAATGGTTACCGGGATTTCTACTCCGGAATCTTTAACAACAAGTTTTTTCCCTATTTCACAATCTCCGCAAATATACCCCATACCAATTCCCACAGCAAGGCTCGGAGAAAAAGAACCGCTTGTCACTGTACCCACGCGGTTTGCCTGCGAATATATTCCAAAACCATGCCGAGGAGCACGGCGGGAATCAGCCTTAAAACAAACCAAACGCTCTTTTGGGCCTTGTTCCTGGTCTTTAAGCAAGGCTGTTTTCCCAATGAAATCTTTTGAAAAATCAACAAACTTTTCTAATCCGGCAGCAATAGGAGTATGATTTTGGTCAAGTTCATGCCCGTAAAGCGGGTAACCCATTTCAAGCCGTAAAGTATCCCGGCAGCCTAGGCCTGCAGGCTTAACAAGATTTATTTTTAACAAAAGTCCCCACAACTTTACCGCATAATCATTTTTGATATATACTTCGTACCCGAGCTCTCCGGTATAACCGGTACAGCTTATTATACAAGCTTCATTTTCAAATGTAAATTCCCCAAATTTATAATATCTGAGGCCGTTGATCTTAGTGCCAAATATATTTGCCAGCACTTCCTGAGAACGCGGCCCTTGCACATCAAGTTTTCCAAGGGTGCTTGAAACATTATGCAATTCATAACTCCCTGATAAATGCTTCCTGATATTTTCTTCATCTCCGGAAATAGTAGCTGCATTAACCACCAGCATCCAGTAATTTTCTTTCAGGCGATAAACAATAAGATCATCAATCACCCCTGCAGATTCATTCAGCATAAATCCATAACGGCAGGAGCCAATTGGCATATTAACAATATCTTGAGTTACAATACGGTTAAGCCCGCTTGAAACAGGATCCGCCTCAAGCAAAAACTCACCCATATGGCAAATATCAAATACAGTGACTGTTTGACGAGTATACAAATGTTCCGCCAGGATTCCTTCATACTGAATAGGCATCAACCAACCGCCAAAACCAGCCATCTTTGCGCCCAAGGCTGCGTGCGCATCATATAAAGGAGTCTTTTTTAATATTTCAGCAGTATCAACGCTCATGCTTATTTATTTTTAATAACTTTATCTTTTACCGGATACCTGCCGCAGGAAAATTTCTCCGTCTCCGGGCAATATCCGAGGGATTCACATTTAGCTCCTGCGCCAATAAACACCGACGGAAGCTTCTCTTTACAAATCTCAAGCATTTTAGCGGATAACCGCCTAATCTCCCACTGCGCCCGGGTACAACAGCGATGTTTAAAAAAATGCAAAAGCTCGCGGCAATTCATTGTAATTACGATCTTTGTCTCAACTGCCTGGGGCAGGACAAAACGCGCATCTTGATTAGCCGCTTCTCCGGTTATGCCTGTCTGTGACAAATACCCAAGCAACTTATCGTAACTAACCTGGATTTCTTGCATTATTTTTTCAAATTCTCTTTTTGCCTCGGGATTTTTATCAAATGAAGGCGGGATAATATAATCAAATTGTTTTTCTTTCACATAGCGCTGGCTCTGCTGAGAATAAGAAGCAACGCGATGCCTGACTAATTGATGGGTAAGCGCCCTTGAAACTCCCTGAACAGCAAAAGTAAATTTAACATGCTCAAGAGGGCTTTCATGCCCGGAGGAAACCACTTTTCTGATAAACTCCTCCTCTTTTTCCGGATTGCTCCCTGCTTCAAGATAAATATCACCGGCAAACTTTTCAGAATAACACTGACGGCAGGCAGCGTATATCAAAGCTACGGCGTTTTGGCTCATTTCCAATAGCTGAACATCTAAAGAAGAATACGGCATATTAATTTTCTCCTGACACCTAAATTATTTTATTTCAAAAGATTGGATTATAAACTCTTCCGGGCTCAGAATCTCAAAATCGGGGCATTTACAGGCTGAGCAGGAAAAAACCGGCTGTGCAGACTTAGTAACAAATCCGCATTTCTTGCATTTAATACTAACTTCATTCTTCTTAACACAAAGCTCCACTCTGCCAAGTTCTTCATTGGCTAAAACCGCATCAAATGCCGCCTTCAAACTATCAATAGTAACATGCGTGAATGGGCCCAAAACAACATTCACCACTATCCGCTTCTTTCTATCTTCCAAAGCAACTTTTTCTTTAAGAAAACAGATAATTTTGTTGGCATACATTAAATCATGCACTTCACTCGCCCCCGAAACGTCCTTAGATAACTTTTAAATGTCAATATACTCTATTTTTCCAATTTTGTCCATAATCAAAATCACTTTCCACCTACATCAAGTAAATAATTGGAGGGTTTACCCATTCAGGCTACTTGGCTTCATGCTTAAGCTCTCTGTAGCCTTCAAACTTTTTGATCAAACCCTGATTAAACGGCAAAGACACGGGATTGCGGTTATTCATCAAGTTTTTAAGGTAATTAACCGGCACGGCAAAATTCAGGTTCTGCCCCACCTCTATCCCCGATGATGTAATACCAATAACCTTGCCTGAAATATTAAAAAGCGGCCCGCCGCTGCTGCCGTGAAAGATCGGTGCTGTAATTTGTATCAATTTATAAGAAGCGTCTTTCCTCTGCCTTACCGCGCTCACTATGCCGTCTGAAACCGAATTTGCCAGGGCCAGAGGGCTTCCGATAGCCACGACCTTTTCGCCAACCTGTATCATATCGGAGTTGCCTAAGCCGACAAATTTTTCATTGGGACAATCGGTTTTAATCAAAGCCAGGTCCTTTTCAGGATCTACCGCCTCAACTGAGCGGATAACATAAATCAGATCACCCGGGAATTTTACAACTCCCCCCATAGCGCCTTCTATGACATGATAATTAGTCGCTAAAATCCCGCCCGGGGCGACCAAAAAGCCACTTCCAGTTGAGATCTTGTTCCCGCCTTTATCAACCATAATAAGCAGCGCCACAAGCTTATCATTCTCCTCTACCAACTTCGTAATGTCCTGAGGAAGATTTACTTCCACCACGAGCCCCTTCTGAGAATCAATTGATTCCTGTATTTTAGCAACCTGCCCCTGTTCCTGCACGCGCTTTAATTCAGCAAGCCTGTTTTCCCTGACTCCGGGAGGCTCAAGCATAAATGATTCCTCGTTAATCAATGCCCCTTTTCTGTAAAATTTTGCTTTCCATAACCCAAGCTTCTCGCTGGAAAGGCTGTCTTTTATCCTTAATTTTGAATAAACAAGCTTATTATTGCCCCAGGCCGCGGATACCTTATCGCTAAAGAATATCTTACCGGTTGGATCTATCCACTCAACAGTGAATATCTTCGGCTGAAAAGGATTCAGGTTATCAAAATCACCGAATACAGCGTAATAGATAATTTCCTTCTCAGTATTAACAAAAAACTCCTTTTTCCCTGCAGTGCTCTGGGCGACCAAGAAATTATTTACTTCCGTTGAGAACCCGGAATCAACCAAAGAAAGACCTTTTGACCCTGTTGCAGCGCTATTAGTCGTAGCGCACCCGGCAAAGGCGAGTGATCCGAGAAACAACACCAAATGTATTGACCTCATATTACCGGCTCCTCTTCGTATTTTCATAATAAAAGATGGAATTATCCCCTTTTGCCATATCGCACATCTTTTTAATTATACTTAATTTGACAAAACCTTCTTAACTAGTATATTATTTTATCAGATAGGCACCTGAAAAAATAGATATATTTTTATGATAATCACTTTTTCTTGCTCAAGATCATCCCAATTAACAAAACCAAACCAACTGTTATAACAATTCCGATTACTGCCGAAACAATATAAGCAAGGCTTAAACCAAACAGGCCTTTTTCTTCCCAGCCTTTAAAAGCATAATCCGGCAAAGGAGCTTTCCAAAGGCCTGATAATTTTTCTAATCCTCTAGGAATATACCCGACCAATTCTTTAAACGAATCCGCTCCCCACTCCCCCCAGGCATCGCTTGCCTTAAAACGCTCGGGAAGGATCAAGCCTAAAGGTGATAGAAGTATCAAAATTACTACACCAAACCATAATTTTGTCGTCGTTCTCATACTGCAATCTCCTCTGATGTGCCAAGAAGGGCCGGATCCTGTTTTTGCAGGTATTTTACGACTAAAGCCGTTACAATAGCTTCTATCCAACCAAAAATTAGCAAATGCTCTCCTAACATCACCGGGATAGCAACATTTAAACCGTACGGACAATACAAAAACTGGCCGCTTACTGTTTTGTGCAATAGCGGCTGGATCCCGAACATAACTGCCGTAGATAGCGCTGCAATATTTAAAGCAACATAACCGGCAACACCTGCAGCAAATACCCTTCTTCCTGAAGTAACAGAAGATGACCCGCTTATAAGCCTATAAATATAATAACCGGCAAATACTTCAACAAATGCCATGTTAAAACAATTTGCTCCGATAGCAGTAATCCCTCCGTCTCCAAACAACAACGCCTGCACCACTAAAGCAACTGTAATTGCAATACATGCCGCCCATGGCCCAAGTAATATTGCCACCAATACAGCGCCAACCGCATGGCCAGTTGTCCCCCCCGGGATAGGGACATTCAACATCATGATCACAAAGCTGAATGCCGCTCCAATTGCCAGTAAAGGAACTTGTTTTGCCTTTAGCGTTTTTCTTACAATTTTTGAAGCAATTACCCAAACCGGCAGCATAATCGCGTATGTTGCAGCGCTTGTCTCCGGGCCTAAATATCCATCAGGGATGTGCATAGGGTTTCCTTTCTTTAACATAAATCTTAACCAATAAAATTAAAAAGAATAAAGGAACGTTAGCACAACTGAATCATTTGCATCAGTATTCATACCAACGACAGTGCGCTGATATGCCAAAAGCGTTTGTATTTTTTCGTTTGACCACCCAACCGCTGGGCAGACAATTAAATAATCAGTATTACTAGATTCTATCTTTACTCCGGCTTCTCTCTTATCATCTTGCAGATATCCATTTAATTCTAACATTAAATTAAATCCTTTTGGCAGAAAATATTCAACAGCGAAATCAAGATTCAGGTACGGGGAATTCTTAATCTTTATACCATCAACCTTTGCAACCGAAGGAACGTTGTAAACTCCGTCAAAATGAATCACCCAAGGCCTGAATTTCTTAGTCAGGATTACCCCTACTCCGTTATCATATGAACCATTGCCCATCAAATCCGTTCCTAATTTATCAGGGTCAACCTTCTGAAATTTACCCGTTGGTATTCTTAATTGATACATCAAACTTAAATGCGGCAAAAACCCCGATTCTTCAATCATACAGTAACGCAAAAATGCATAACTATCCGCAAACCCTTTGGAATACGCCGTTTGCCCATACTGCTTAAGTTGATTTTGCTGATAAGCCATCTGAGCCTTAATTTCCAAACGATCAGTGATCCCATACTGCAAACAAAGCTGCTCAACCATCTGATTCTTTCTATTCTCGCCGCCTAAGCCGTTATAATTTCCCCCGCTATCAAATGTGCCGCGGGTATGATTATAAAAATAAAACGGCTGTGCAATCAGCTGTCCCTTCTCGCAAACAGGAGCCGTCCATCCAGTAACCGGGCCCACCGAATAAGGATTCCAAGCCTGTTCTTTTTTAACTTCTTCGTTGCAAAAAACATTTCTTACTAAACTCAGGAAAATTATTACCACAGATAAAATAATTCTAAACGACATCTTTTTCTCCTTCTCGTGTTACTTATATCATTTTCGTGTTACTCAAAGTTAAAAAAATTTACCTTACTTCTTTTCCCGTAGTACTCATAGCAACACTGGCATGTTTCACCCCCTTTGCGGATTTCAATTTTCCAAAAAGCAACTCTACGTCTGAAGGCTTTCCCTTTACTACGACAATTTCAAGACAGTTAGAATGGTCCAAGTGGATATGCTGCGTAGAAATGATATTGCCGGAAAAATCATGCTGAATATCCATAAGATAACTAAGTAACTGACGCTTATGATGATCGTAAACAAGCGTAATTGAACCGGTAACTTCTTTTCCTCCTTGCCATTCTTTTTTTACCAAATCCTCGCGGATTAAATCACGGATTGCTTCAGAGCGATTAGTATAGCTCTTCTCTCTAAGCCGTAAGTCAAACTTATCAAGCAAGCCCTCCTCTAATGACATTCCGAATCTTACTAATGCCGACACAAGCTTCTCCTTTACTCAGTGCTACAATTGTGAATAAAGTAACACAAATATAAATCTTGTCAAGATTATTTTTATAATTTATCAAAGAAACTGAATTTCCCTCCGCCGAGGAGCATCAACGCAATACAAACGCAGGCTAAAACAAAATTATATTCAAAACCTCCGTTCTGAAGAAAAAACCCTTTTGATAGATGCACCTTCGCTGCAGCTACAATCATAAAAATTAAAATAAGAAATGCAGCAATTCTGGGGAAAATTCCCAAGATAATAAATAACCCTCCTATTAATTCAACATAAGCTCCAGTATACGCCCAAAATAAAGCTGGCGCAAACCCCAAAGACTCAAGCATCTTAGAAAACCCGCCTATTCCAGGGCCGCCGAAAAATCCAAAAGCAGCCTGCAATCCATGCCCCACAAATACCACGCCAATACAAATTCGCAAGATCAAAACCGCCAAATCTGCCATGTCTATCCTCCTTTACTTAAATTTCTCAAGATTCCAATCTTATTCTTTAAGCTACATGAACGATAAATACACATAATAAAATGCAGCAAAGTCGGGATAACTCCTCTAACATTAAAACCAAAAACTTTTCCGCATGAACGGTTATTTGCCATCGGGATAATATAGCCTAAATCTACAGGTTTAAATTGACACAGTTTCTTTCCTTTAATGCTACGTATAATGTTTTTAGCGGCAGATTCTCCCTCGGCAATGGAAAATTGCACTGCCATTCTTAGAAAATTATCCTTATAAGAGAAATTTGCCGCATCTCCGGCTGCAAAACAAGCTTTATTCAACCTTAAATAGGCATCGGTTTTAATCCTTCCCTGCGGGTTCTTTTCAACTGTTAAATCCTGAATAAACCTGCTTGTCTCAACACCTGCAGTCCAAATAACAAAACAATTATTAAGTTCTTCCCCATCAGAAAGCCAAACCTTGGAGTTTTCAATTTTGTTAATAGATTTCCCCGTATAAACTTTAATTCTTAATTTTTCAAGATTAGCCCCAGCATAAAGCTTCATCCATTGCGGAAGCTGGCCAAGGATGCCTGGAGCGCGCTCAACAACCACAATTTGCCCTGCCTTGCCTGCTTTATTAAGAAGCAGTCTCAGGTTTGTTGCAACCTCAATACCTGTATATCCTCCTCCGGCGATAATGTAATTCTCAAAATTATTCTTTTTGATCTCAAGCGCAATTCTTTTTGCGTCAGCTGCATTATCTAAAGGATATGCGTTTATTTTAATATTATCATTACCGTAGAAATTAGTTTCTCTGCCGCTGGCAATAATTAAATAATCATAACTTAGATTTACGCCTTCTGTGCGGAGTTGCTTTTGCTCCAAATTAACAGAAAGCACTTCTTCATTTACAAAACTTATTTCCAATTTTCTGCAAATACTATCAATCTTGCAAACAAGATTCTCAGGATTAATCCCCCTGCCAATACAATCAGGAAGGAGCGGCAGAAAATCAAAGGTTTGCTTCTTGTCTATTAAAACTATATCAAGCCCCCTCCCAGATTTCCTAAGCGCCCTTGCGGCTGATATACCAGCGAACCCGCCTCCGATAATAATGATCTTTTTCATAGCCATATCCCTAAAATTAAAATAATACTCACTCCTGTTTGCACGGAAATGGTTAACTTGGAAGATTCAGTAAGTTTAGATTTATCTGAGAAAAATCTTCTTAAAATTCCGGCTGCTTTAATCACTGGCAGGATAAACACTAATGAAAGAAATGCTGACAATTTTAAATAACCCAAAACAACAAATAATCCGATACAAATAAAAGCCAAAGATTCTAACAACAGATAAAACAAATAAGCATTCTTATCACCAATCAGGCTAACCCATGTAAATTTCCCCGATTTAATATCAGTAGCAAAATCAGGAACTTCATTGGCAAACAAAATCGCTGTTGTAAATAACCCAAATGGTACCGACAAAATAAAGCTTTTTAACTCGGGAAATATCCCTGCCTGGATAAAATATCCTCCCATTACCAGCGCCGGCCCAAAAAGAAAAAATATAAAAACTTCTCCTAACCTACGGTAAGAAAAGCGCAACGGCTTTTGCGAATACTGCCAGCTTAAGACAATAACTATAGAATAGATTACAATAACAAAAACGCTTCTCAATAATAAAGATAAAATAATCACGCACAAAATTGCGGCTACTGCACAGAAAATCGCCAGTTGCAGATAAGCTTTCTCAGAAACTTTTCCTTCCTGAATCAGTTTAGAGCCGCCGAAAAACCCGTAAAACGTTCTATCATGCGCATCAGCTCCTGACTTTGCATCAGCATAATCATTGATCAAATTAGCACTTAAATGCGTAGCAACAACTGCAGATAGGCCAAGTAAAAAGTTCAAGAAGTTAAAAGCACCCTTGTTAATTAATGAACCGAAAATAAAAGGCAGGGCGCTTGCACAAATAAAAGGCAGACGAAAAGCGCGAGGGATATATTTAATTTGCAATCTCATTTCCTATATGTTAACATACGGCTATGTTTTTGAAAATAAAAAATAAAATTGACCAAGAGCTTTTTTACTACATTCAGGATGTAGATAAATTATACCGGCTTAGCTCTATCTCCAGCCTATTATACAAAAGCATTAAAGAATTTATTTCCCGCCCTGGAAAACGCGTCAGGCCCACGCTTTTTGTAATTGGCTACCTTGGCTACAGCAAGAAAACCGCACCCAGGCTCTATAGAAGCGCAATTGCAATTGAGCTTTTACACGACTTCATGCTTGTCCACGACGATATCATTGACAAATCCGATACCCGCAGAGGCAAACCTTCCATGCACGAGTTGTTTAACAAATATCTTTGCAACAAGAAAAATATAAAATTTAACGGGCAGGACCTTAGCATTATTGCCGGCGATGTTATGTACGCAATGGCGCTGGATGCTTTTTTAGCGGTAAAAGAAAATCCTGCCAATAAAGAGGCGGCTTTTAAAAAACTTATTGAGGCAGCTTTTTACACCGGAAGCGGAGAATTTATAGAATTACTTTACGCAGCAGAAAGTATTGACAAAATTTCTCAAGAAGGCATCTATAAAATTTACGACCTGAAAACAGCAAACTATACCTTTGCCACCCCGCTTGTGATGGGGGCAACATTGGCAGGAGCAAATAAAAATCAGATTTCAAAACTTTACCGGTTCGGAATATATCTGGGAAGGGCATTCCAGATTCAAGATGATATCTTGGGGACTTTTAGCGAACAAAAAGAAATCGGCAAGTCAAACATAACCGATATTCAGGAGGCAAAAAAGACTATCCTTATCTGGTACGCCTACAACCACACGGAATATAAAAATAAGAAAATTATAAAGGATATATTTTCCGGCAACAGCGTTAGCAAACAAGACCTACTAAGAATACGAAGAATTATCTCTTCGTCAGGATCACTTGATTATGCAAAAAATGAAATTACGTCCCTGGTTAACAAGGCAAAAACAATTAACCAATCGTTAAAAATAAGCTCTCAATACAAAGAAATCCTGTTTGATTTTTCAAAAAAAATGCTTGGCCTCTAAAGATTATCTTCCGATACAAATATAACGGCATTTCCCTTTATATTTAATCATTACAGAAATACTGTATCCGGCTTAATGCTATTTTACAAATTTAAGTTTAGTTTAAACAATTTTTATTGTAAAATAGTGCTCAGGATGAAACCTAAAAATAAACAAATGCAAATCAATTTAGCAAAGTCGGCTGGATTTTGTTTTGGTGTAAAACGGGCACTTAAAATTGCCCTTGATACCGCAAAACTTGATAAAAGTGTCTGCATGCTCGGAGATATTGTACACAATGAAGAGGTTGTAAAACTTATCACGAAATCAGGCATACGTAAGGTCAAACGCCTTGGCCGCGGGAAGGGAAAAACGCTAATTATCCGCGCTCACGGCACCTGTAAAAAAACCCTTTTAAAAGCAAAGAAACTCGGGTACAAAGTCATTGACGCAACCTGCCCGATGGTAAAAGAAACCCATAAGATTGCCAAATCAGCCGAAAAAAAAGGCTTTAGAGTAATCATTATCGGGGACAAGAATCATGACGAGGTACATGGTATTGCCGGCCAGCTCGGGAAAAAGGCAATTATTATTGATGGCTCCGAAGATACCCTGCTTGACAATATCGCAAAAATTGAAAAAGCCTGCGTAGTGGTCCAATCAACTCAGAATCTTGACAAAGTTGAAGAAACCATGAAAATAATCAGGTCAAAAGTCAAAAATGTAAAGTTTTACAACACGATCTGCCGGCCCACAACTATAAAACAAGATGAAATCAAAAAGATGCCGCTTGATAACGAGATGATGATTATTATCGGCTCAAGAAACAGCGCCAACACCAAAAGGCTATTTGAGATCTCCAAAAGGCTTAATAAAAAGAGTTACTGGATAGATTCAAAAAATGAAATTAAAAAAGGTTGGTTTAAAAATGTCCGTTCGGTAGGAATTACCGCGGGAGCATCAACTCCTGAACCGGTTATTAAGGCAATTATCAATCATATCCGCAATTACAAATACCTTTCTCGCTAATTTCAGGCCTTCTCTTTCTCAAAAGATAAATTATATTTATTAGCCAAGCTTAAAATCTTTTCCAAATCTATCGGTTTTTGAAGATACTCATCAACCCCGACTAATTTTGCTAAATCTTCTTTTATTGATGTATATCCGGTAACTAAAACGATCTTTGAATTAAAACCGTTCTTTTTCATATACTCCACCACTTCAAGGCCGGTTAACTCAGGCATATTTTCATCCAAAAAAACAACTCCATAATCTTTCAGTTCTAAAAGCTCAATTGCCTCTTTGCCATTTGAGGCAGTGTCAACTGTAAACCCCTTTTTCTCAAGAAAATTCTTTGTGAACCGCAAAACATCTTCCTCGTCGTCAGCAACAAGAACCCTCACTGGCCCTCCTTTTTCTAAATACCGAAGCTGGTCAATTAATTATGTTATTCTTTTATCAAATCTTTAATACGGGAAAGCAATTTGTGGGGGTCAAAAGGCTTAACAATAAAATTATCCGCGCCAACTTTTCTTACCAGCGCATTATCTTCGTCGCCTGCCTTTACCGTCAGGAATATCACAGGGATATCTTTAAATTCTGGGTTATTCTTGATTATATTACAGCAGTCGTAGCCGTTTAATTTCGGCATCAGAACATCCAGGATAACCAAATCCGGATTTTCTAATTCTATCTTCTTTAAACCCTCTTGCCCGTCATAAGCAACAACCACATCATAATTATTGCTCTCAAGGCGCAGTTTAAGCATATCAACAAAAGCCGGCTCATCATCAACTAAAAGTATCTTCTTTTTTCCCATTTCAGCACCCCCTTCTTCCCTGTTAGTTTTCCGCTTTCTGAATTAAGCCTTCTTCATTATCCGCTTCATCCGGATATGTGGCAGAACCCAGCCTTAATTTAATCTTTTCATGAATATTTTTTGAAAACAGTAATTCATCCAAAGACTGTTGCAGCCTTTCTTTTACATTTATGGCATCAGTCTTCTCGCAATCAACTAAGATCACCGCAATCTCTCCGGTATCTTTTAAAACAAAATCCTTTGAAGAGTGCACCTTCGTGCGCAAAACCTGCTCCATATCTATAAGCACACTGCTTAATTCTTCAGGTTTAAATTGTTCCTTAATCTTCTCAAAATCAAGAATAGAAACAGTAATCAATGTTAACTTGTTATGCCTTTTTATCGCGTCTTTGATATTGTCGGAAACAAAATCCCTGAACATCGCCTTGATTGGTTTACGCGGCAGGGTGAATATAAATTTCGTCCCCTCCCCGAATTTGCTTTCCACCCAAATCCTGCCCTTGTGCATCTCAACAAAAGCCTTGGTAATTGCAAGCCCAAGCCCTGTGCCTTTGGCTCCGGGGCCGGAAACCCTCCCGAATTGCTCAAATTTCCCAAAGACCTTCGGCAAGTTTTCTTCGGCAATACCAATACCTGTATCAGAAATACAACACTCAACAATCTCATCCTTTGGCCTTATGGCAATCTCAATATAACCTTTATCTGTAAATTTAACGGCATTGCCTACTAAATTTGTCAATATCTGGACTATCCTGTCCGGGTCAACATACACAGTTACATCAGGCTGGGTTGTCTCTAATTTCAATTCAATCCCCTTTTCTTTTGTAATCAACTCAAAAGAAGAAAGTATTTGCCTTGCCACAGCCACAATATCCACAAGCCTCTTTTTTAGCTCAATCTTGCCGGCTTCAATTTTAGAAATATCCAATAACCCGTCAATAATCCTCGCCAAGCGGTCAATATTATCACGGGCAATGGAAAGTACGCGCGTCTGTTCCACATTTACCTGCCCTAACACGCCGTCTAAGATAAGAGAAACACCTTCTTTGCTGATGGATAACGGAGTGCGCAATTCATGTGAAACAGTTGAGACAAAATCTGATTTTAACTTATCAAGTTTTCTTAATTCGGCATTAGACTGCTCTAACTCTGCGCGCGACTTCTCCAGATCGTCCAGGATATTTAAAGTCGCTTCCTGAGACGTAAGCAATTCCTGCGTGCGCTCATTCACCTTCTTTTCCAGGCCTTCGGAGAAAACCTGCAGCTTAATCCTGGCTTCTTTCTCTTTGGAAAAAAGCTCATTGATCTGACGCATATCTCTGGCTATCGCAATTATACAAACTAATTTTCCGAGGGTATCACGCAAGACAGACAAATTAAGGCTGACAGAAATATGCTGGTTATTTTTTGTAATAAAATTGATTTCCAAGTTATAAATGCTTCCTTCTTTGAGCAAGCGTTTAAACAATCCTTGCGCTGAAAAAGATTCTTCCTCAAGAACAAACGAAGAAAATGGCCTGCCAATAATATCTTCTTCTTTATAACTTAAAAGATTCAAGAAAGCGGGATTGACCATATTTACCGCTTCTTTCCGGTCAAGCACCACCAAAGAATCAGCCATGTTGGAAATTACCGATTTCAGGTATTTACTGGTCTGCAAGATTTTCTCTCTTGAGCCCCTCAATGAAGTAGTCATTTTCTTAAAGGACTCAGTTAAATCTCCGATTTCATCATCTGAAATCTCAAGCTGGCGCTCGCTTAAATCCCCCTGCGCGACTCTTTCAGTCTCTCTGAGTAAGGTGCGGATTGGAACCAATAAACTGTAAATAAAAACTGCTAATAGCACAAGAATAACACACATGCCAAATATCAACGCAAAAACAAGATATTCGCTAGTTTTGGCAAGAATAGCAAAAGCTTCTTTCTTATCCTGAACTAAGCCGATCTTCCAGCCAAGCCCCTTATATTCGCCATATCCTTCAAGGGAACGAAAAACACAAACTCTATCCACGCCTTCGCGGTTTCTATATTCAACAAAACCTTTTGGCGCGTCAAGCAAAGCCTTGCGCCCTTGCAGAGGGTACATCTTCTCAAACAAGAAATTTCCCAACCGGTAAACTAAATAATTCCCAGAACCGTCAATAATTAAAATCCGTCCGGTTTTACCAATCTTTACGCTGTCAGCTATATTACGGATGACATCAATATTGACCTGTCCGGCAATTACCCCTTCAACAGAACCGCCCTTACCTAATATAGGGCTTGCAACAGTAAAAACCAGCCTAAAAGGAGCTGTAACCACATAAACATTGGAAATAAATGTTTTTCCCGATTTAGCTTCCTGAAACCATTGCTTAAATCGCAATTCCCCGCGGTAATTATATGCCGTAGAAGCTAAAACTACTCCCTTAGAATCAAGCAAAGTTATATCTTCAAATAGCCTGTAAAAATCTTGCACCTTCTGGATTTCTTCAAGTTTTTCTTTAAATGATTTATCCTTTGATTTAATTACAGGATTATCTGCTAAAGCCCCAATGTACCAGTACGCATTGGAAATAGTCTGATCAACGGTGTTACCCACCTGTAAAACCAAAGCATCCATATGACGCTCAAGCATACCCCTTATATCTACGCTGATCTTAAAATACACTAACCCTGCAATCAGGAAAAAAGGGATTATCCCGACGAGTATAAAATATACCGTAATTTTAAAACCCAACGATTTAAAGAATCTCATAGTATTTTATTTATCCTGATGCCCTATTCTAAGCTGTAACTGGGACCACAATTTATTGATTATTTTAACCCTCTGCGCCCTCTTTTCCTCGCCGCCCTGAGGAAAAAAGAGACTGCATTTTTGAAGTGTTACTTCAGACGGATAAAGCACCGAGCTATTAATTATTTCTTTATTCGTAAAAGCAGCCGCAGCCATGTTACAATTGGCATACCACAAATAATTAGCATTCTTTGCGCTCACCTGCGGATCAAGCATATAATTAATAAACATAATAGCCTGCTTCTTATTCTTTGAATCACGCGAAATAACAAAATTATCAACCCAAAAAGGAGCGCCTTCTTTTGGGACAACAAATTCCAAATTCTTATTTTCCTGCATAGCAAACATCACATCTCCGTTGTATGCTTGAGCAAGCCAAACTTTGCCGTCATCTACTTTCTTAATTACCGTTTTAATATCAAAATATCCAGAAATTAAATTTGTCTGGGACAAAAGCTTTTCAGCAGCTGCATCCAGCTGCATAGGATCAGTGGAATTAAAAGAATATCCTTCAGATAGCAACCCGATACTCATTACTTCATCAATATCGCTTAATAAAGCTGTCCTTCCTTTATACTTTACATCCCAAAGAGAACGCCAGCTATCAACATTTTCCTTGATAAATGAACGATTTACCACTAAACCTGTTATCCCCCACATATATGGAACGGAATGCTTATTGCCGGGATCATATTTAGGATTAATAAAACGATGGTTAATATTCTTAAAATTAGAAATATCCCATAAATCCAACTCAGATAACAGCCGCATTTCAATCATCTGGCTAAGGATATCGCTGGAAACTATAATAACATCATGATCTTCTAAATGCGACTGAACTTCTGAAAACATCTCTTCTTCATTATCAAAGGTGGATAAATCCACTTTAATCCCAGTCTTTTCTTCAAATCCCTTGATAGCATCCTTATCAAAATAATCCTCCCAATTATAAACCTTAAGCACAGCTTCCTGCTTTTTGTTCTGCGCCATTAAGAAAACTGGAGAAATTAAATTCATCCCTAATAATCCACCTAAAACACAAAGATAAATATATATTCTTTTCATTAATATTACTTTGAATGCTCCTCTAATTGCGATATTCTCTTTTTTAGTTCAACCATCTTGAGCTCCCTATCTACTGCTACCTTTTGAAATATTTCCAAATCCTTAACTTTCTTCTCAAGTTTTTCTTGGATACTCTTCATTTCAGAAATATCCTTAGCAGCATGTACAACTCCCACAAAATTTCCCCCTTGATCAAAAATCGGGGAAGTAGTTACTAATAGAGGCATGCCTATGCTTAGATCATTTATTTCACTAACATGCGCCTTAAGGTCTTTGCGCGTTTTCTCCATCGGGCAATCCTCCCATGGATGGTCAGATTTATGGAGCAATTCATAGCATTTCTTTCCAATAATATCCTTTAAGTCAAGCTTAAGCACCTGAGCGGTGGCTTTGTTCGCTTTTATAATAGTAAAATCTTTATCCTGAATAAAAACTGCGTCACTAATAGAATCAAATGTTTTACTCCATTCATCAACAGAAAATCTGAGCTGTTTTTCCGCCTCTTTAAGATCATGCATAATTTTTTCCCTTACCGCCACTTCTTCTGCCAACTCTTCTTTTTGCCTAAAAGAAACTTGAATAAGCTTAGCTATAGCTGAAAACTCATCCTGCCTTTTTTGTAAAGAAGCTGTAAATTCTGGGTTATCTTCTCTCAACGCCCGGGATATCAATCTTAATGGCAAAGTTACCGCGAGATAAAGATAAACTACAAGAATAATAAATGTTATAATAACAAAAACCGCATAAATAACAACAAACTGCTTCATTGCGCGAGAGTAGCTTTCAATTGCCTTCGCCTCAACCCGCACGTTCATATATGCCAAAATCTCATTATTAAAACCCTTAAGAGGTAACGATAGCGTAATTATTTTTTCTTTCAAACTAAATTTATTCTTATAAGGCTCCGGAGAAACAACAACTTGCCCTTCCATAAAATCACCAAGCTCATTAAGATATTTCTTATCAATGATACGGCCGCAAAAATAGTAACCTCGCGGCCGGCCTTTCCTTGCACTATCAGCAGTCGGATGTATTGTGGCTCCACGCACCTCTAATAAACCAAGGGAACTCTTGATATAAAAATGCATAAAACGGGCGTCAAAAAGCTTGGAAAATACGGCCTCGGGCAGAACCAAATTCTTGAGAACGTTTAAATCTTCCGAAATTACCGTTGTATAAACAAGAGCAGGTTTTATATCATAAACCCAAGCAACATCCGTATCAAAAGTTTTCAAACTCGCATCTATGTTTTGAATTGCCCAATTTTGATCCTTCGTTTGCAAGAAATCTACAAACTCATCCCAATATGTCCAGCTGTCCGCAAATGTTTCTACCCCTTTGCCTTTCAAATCTTTTATTTTGTTAAACGAGTCCTGAGCATGCGTAAACTCTTGTTTAAAAAGTAAGTTTATCTGATACCTTTCAAGTGTAAAAAGTATACCCAGCACAACACTAAACAGGAAAATAAGCAAGGAAAATATAATAAGTAATTTTATTTGTATCCTCATTATTCCTTTCTTAGAAACTTAAAGTCAGGCTTGCCTCAATCTGATAGGCATTATTCGCCTCACCGTCGCCGCGCACAAACGGGCTGAATAAACTGCCATCCGTATCATCTCTACGCTCTTCATAATATTTACCCGGGAAAAACACCGCAGATAATAACGACACTGAAACATGATCATTAAAAGCATAATTAAAAGTTGTATCTATTTCGTTCCCCAGATCGCGCGATAATTGAATTGCTGCGCCATCCAATATCCCTACTCCACGCTGCTGGCTGCGTAAATACCACCAGTCCAAGCTCATACTGAATTTTTTTGTGAAATTATAGTCAAAACCAAGGCTAAACAACATAATATTATCCAGCAAAACTGGGTCATTAAACGTTGTTGGACGGCTGACTCCGTAATTTAAACCATTTCCATTACCCATGGCTAAAACCGGAGTAAATGGATTATCCGGATAAATTGAGTCATTAAGGTTGACGTTCATAGGAGAACAGACAGAGAATGCCCGATTTCTACCGCTGGTTAATGTTAAATCGCCATTATCCACCATTTCTGTGGTTACTTTATTCCCTGAACCATAAACAAAACGCGTCCGCGGGGCAAACTTGTCCAATAAATAACTTAACTGGGCATAAAGAAGATAACCGCAATGCTCCACATCCTTAAAAGCTTCATCACTTGATTTTGCCTTGCCAAAATTGCGCGCAGCTTCAAGATTTATTAGTAATTTCTCAATTTCTGCGGAATAAGAAAGGCCGAAAGTCCCCAACATATCTTTATGCGTAGGAGTAGTAAAATAATTAACACGCTTGTCACCAGTGGCATCATACAAAACTCCTACGTATGGTTGAAAAGAATTCTTGCCAAGAGCAAAATCAAAATCCATAGCATAAAAATTAGCCTTGCTATGTTCATAATCAATACCTTGCGGTTTTAATTGTTTGATATGCGGCCCCAGGTCTTTATTTGCCAAATCCGGGCGGCAATAATAAAAGTGCCATTTAAAATTATCAGTTTCATGATAAAGACTTACGGCATAATTTTCATAGCTGCCATTAAGAGCAATGCCATTACCAACTGAATAAGTAAAAAGCCCGGTTTTAAGCCTCAGCTTAGATTTTAAAACAGGGAAGTCATACCAAAACTCTTCTACCTGCGGCAACAATTCCTTACCTCTATAAGGATCCATGTGCCCGGCGCTGGTCACCAAAGTATTGTGAATTGCCACCGGCGCATCATAATCATAAGGCCCGTTTCTTTCAAATTTAATAAACGCCTCCGAATCAAGCTGTTTAAGCTTTAAATCAAACCCAAGGCTATAATCAATACCTAAATAAGAGGTGCTATCATCTTTATTCTTACTGTCAAGGCTGACTACATTTTTCAGCGTTACCGCGTCAGTCCTCAAATAAGGGCTTAGGCTAAAAACCAATGCATCATTTTCCATAACCTCCATTTGGGCTTTGGCAAAACCAAAAAATAACAGAATAAAAAATGAAGCCAGGAAAAATCTCTTAGCCCAAAAAAAACCCCGGCCTTTTGTCAGCTTAAATAAGCCACAAAAAAGCCGGGATTTCAGACAAACCTTGGACAGAAAAAATTCCATCGTCTGGTTTATTATTTCTTCTCTAAGATCGCCACAAAGATTGCCAGCAATATGAGAGTATTTGCCCCCGTAACCGCTGTTTTGGCCTCAAGAGGGAAAATATACCCAAAGACTGAAGGGCCATGAATGAACCTACCTAAGATGGCATAAACAAAAATCAACCCCCCTACAACACCCAATAACAAAGCAAGAGACTTCATTCTACTCCTCCTTTCTTTTATCGTATTATATAATAAATTCAAGTATTTATACAATAATTTTTATTAATTTATTGTTTTCTCTGCCAAATATCAAATGACCCAATTCTATGATAAATAAAATTCTCTTCTAAATAGTCTTTTATATCAGCCTGTTTTAATAAATCATAGGTTTTAATAGAATTTGAGGCTACGCTTAAAACAAGAAATTTATTTGCGTGGCTACTAATCATCCTAAAGAAATTATCTTTATCTTCCCAATCAGTGTTGTAAATAGTATTAAAATCATTTAAATCCATTCGGCCAAGATAATATACCAAATGTAATGGCGCAATCACGCTTTCATTAATATCAATCCTTGGCTTTATATATTTAGCTACTTCATACAACCCTGTTTCTCCATACGAATAATTAGTTGAATATATAGAAAACATTTGATTAATGTTTAAGCTAACATTATAAGAAATCATAGAGATGAAAATTGACAATAAAAATGTATTTTGAGTTTTCGTTTTAAATTTCAGCAAGAAATAAAGCAGCAAAAAAATAGTCAAATACAATGTAGGCTTTATAGCAAATAACAACAAATTGCAATGACTCTGACGAGCAAAACAATCTCTTAATCCAAAACGTAAATCTAAAATCGGGTCACCGAAAGGCAAGAAAACAAAAACTAAAAATGCAATCCAAGTAAAATATTCTCTTAGAGGCTCTTCCTGCAAAAAATACAGCAAAAACAGAATTAAGAAAACTAAACTAGTAAAAGAATATTTAGGATAGCCAAAAGCCACGAAAGTAAAACAAAGATAAAAAACCGCACAATAAACAAAGCTAATAAAAATATATACAGAAGGCGGAAAATCACTATCCAGTGACCTTTTAATTACAAAAATAAGCAACAATAACGCAAACGGCGAGGCCCAAACCCCAAGGAACAAAACATTTTTTGTTAAATTAACCAACGGACTGCTTAAAGGAGAGGCAAAAGAATTATTAAATCTACCGAGGATATTTAAAAATGGCTCAAGAAAATTCCAATCAAAAAATTTGCTGAAAAGATACAAACTAAAAATAAATAATCCTCCGCCTAATATAAAAAGGTTAGTAAAAGTTAGAATTCTATTGCGAAGGGATCTGTTACAAAGAATAACCGAAAGAAATACACCGGAGAAAAATATCGGAGTAGTTAATTTTGTCCACAAAGAAAGCGCAAAAAAAACAATACAAAGGATATAATCAATACCAGGCTTATCTTTTTGCTCAATTATTTTAATTAAATAGTAGCTAAAAGCCAACAGCATGACACACAATAAACTATTATCTATATCTATTGCCAGCGCACCGGTAACTCCGAGTGGAGAGATCATAAACAAAAGAATAAAATAAATAAACAGCTTAGCCATGCCGGTTAGTTTCATTATACGGTAAACAAGAAAGATCATAACAAACTGCACAAGCACAATCATTAACCTTGAGGATAAAACAGGGTCAAGCGGGATAGCTTTCTGGAAAATATAGAGAAAATAATATATGAGAGGAGAATGAAAAAAGAATGGTTTTAAGCCTTGTGCGATTCTCAGGCTTGAAATAAATGTAGATATTTCATCGGGGCTGATAGGAACAAAGAAATGCCTGCCGACCAGCAATAGATATAAGCAGATTACAAGGAAAATTCCCTTGTCAGCATAACCGGAGTTTTTCTTCAACTTCTTTCTCGGAAAGAATTTCTTTTATATTTAGAACCTGCTCTTTGGACAAATCAACCACATAAGGCTGGACACTGTATCCTTCCATGTGCCCGACGATTTCAATCTGCGGCCTCAAGATAAAATTACGGTTTACCTTTTTGACCTGGCCGATAAGGTTGTTAGTCAATAGCACCCATGTTCCAACCGGATAAACAGTTACTGTCTTAAAGAATGTCTCAACCACTTTTGGTGAAAAGATATCCCCTCTTGCCTCAACAATATCTTTTAAGGCCTCTGAAGCCATCCATGGCACGGCAAACTTACGATAAGGCGGAGGATTGATAATAGAATCAAAAACATCAATTACCTTTATAATATCATCCGATTCTTTGTCAAATTCATACAAAGATGCTGATAATTCAGCAGGGACATCAAAAATATTCTTATCATGGAACAAACACATAGCAACCAAATTCTTCAGCCGCGCTTCGCTAAAACCCATTTCCTTTGCAATGCGAGTGCCAAGAAATGAAATATTTATAAGATGATAAAATGGATAATCTTCTTCGTAGTTTTCTAATTTATGAGTAAAAAGAAAGCACCTTTCTTCATTAGAAAATTTGTTTATCCCCTGACAAAGCTCAACAAAAAAATCCTTCCATAAAGCAGGATCCTTGCGGCTAACAAGCTTTCTTAAGCTGTCTTTTATAGTACGATAGAATTGTTCCATTTTTATATTACTTTAAAGCGTCTTGCACTTTTGTAATAAGCTCAGTTTTATCAAACGGCTTTTTGATATATCCCATAGCTCCTAAACTAAGCGCAACCCTTACTTCTTCATCTTGCGCAATAGCAGAAAGCATAAATACCGGGATATCTTTAAAGGCAGGATCTGATTTTAATTTCAATAATACCGATATGCCGTCTAACTTGGGAAGCATAATATCCAAAAGGATCAAATCAGGTTTATCAGTTTTAACCGCATTAAGGGCTTCTTCTCCATCGGCAGCAGAAGAAATCTTATAACCCAGGGCGCCAAATCTCAATTTCAACAACTCGGTAAGCTCGGTCTCATCGTCAACAATCAAAATTTTATTTTTTATTTTCATATTTGTAGAAAATCGGGTTAGTAATAAGCTGCGCTCCCCGGTATTTTACCTCTATGCGAAAGTAATTATTTTGTCCCGGCTCCGGGTTATCTTCAATCCTGATTTCAATTTCTTTTGAGTTAATATCTGTTATTTCTTTTATATCAAACAATTGCGCATTTTTCAAGACATTTATTGTTAGAGCAGATTCGGGATTTTTCTCTAATCTGAGCTTAATAATTAAATACACTTTAGCCCCGCAGGAAAGGAATCCCCCGGAAAAAACTTTTTCTTTTGTAGAAGCGTCTTGCAAAGACCATTCCTCCAGATACACGCCCTTACGATGCATTTCCCATGAAACATATAACCTGCCTTTTTTCATTGCTGACAAGATGCCTTCTCTTGTTTTTTGTTCGGCAAAAACAAAATTAAGCATTTCATCAATTCTTCCTACCTCTTTACTACTGGAGTAATCCAATTCCCCAATTGCCCAAACTGGATATTTTCTTCTACCATTGCAATACTCAACCAACATTTGGTCCCAAATCCCTTCAGGCTTTCCGGTTTCCTCGTAGCCTCCAAAAAAAATACCAAATCCAGTAAAACCATCTACTTTCTTCAACATCTCAGGATAAGGCTGGGTACTAACGGTAATGCCGTGGATTTTCTCATTGTGCCCTTCATCAGGATGTGCCCAAAATACCAAACCTCCTCTTTGCCGCACATAATCTACAAAGTCTTGATATGGCTCAAACCATTTCTTTGCATCATAAGGAGAATATTTTGACTTACCTGTAGATGTTACAGGGAGATCGCGATAACCATTATAATCAAGCCCGGTAACAATAAACTGCCTGTGCCAGTCAACTAATTGCAGATCCCCCTTAAAAAATGATCCGCGCCACCAATAATAAGGAGTAGTTTCAAAACCCTCAATCATTAAAACCTTTGAATTCTTGTTAATTTCATCAAATAAACGCAGGTATCTTTCAAGCCCATATTTACAAGCAGAATCACCCAAATAAGTTTTCCTAAAAATTCGCCTTAATGGGCCAATTCCATATTCAAAACGTGCGCAATATTGCTCTCCGATAATTACAGCATCAATTCCCAAGCCTTGGGCAATCTTAGCAATATTCTCCAAACTTACTTCTCCTTCGCCAGCTGAACTCTCCACATCCATTGCAACCTTAACTGGTTCAATGGCATAACAATTGACAAAAAGGCTTAGAAAAACAAAAAGAAAAAATAACTTCATAATTTTTGGCTGATTAACTCCTCATAAAGTTTAAATGTCTTCTCAAGCATGTTTTCTTCTTTAAACTTAGCTTTAACATCTGCTAGGGCATTTTTAACAATTGCCTTTCGCAAATCTTCGTTTTCCAAAAGCTTAACAACTGCGCCAGCAATCATCCTAAAATCCTTTGCACCAGCCAAAATCCCGTTCTCTTGATTCTTAATAATACTTGGGATGCCTCCTACGCTAGTAGCAACAACTGCTACCTCAGAAGCCATAGCCTCTAAGATTGCCCGGCCCAATCCCTCGTTTAAAGAACTTAAAACAAAAACATCAAATATACGCAAAATCTGCTCAACATTATCGCTAAATCCCAAGAATAAGATCTTGTCTTTTATGCCAAGAGTGTGTGCTAACTTTATCAAGCTCTTCTCTTTTCCATCTCCGACAATCACAAATCATACATCAGGCAATTTTTTACTGATTAAATTAGCCGCGTTTATAAAATACTGCATGCCCTTTACCGGGTCAAGCCGGGAAACCGTACCTACCACAAACTTTTCTTTTATGGCGAGTCTTTCTTTCAATAAGTTTCTTTCAATCTGCGCATTCAGAAACTTTTCTAAATTTATCCCGCAGTAAATCGGAACAAATTTATCGGCATGGGCAATCTTAAGACGCACATAGTCAGCCTTTCCTGACTCTGTAAGCGTGATAATCTTATCGGTAATCCTTGCGAGGGCCCTTTCTATAAAAATAATTGCCTTATTCATCAGAAGATTAAAATAACCATAAAAAATATGGCCATGAGGAGTATGAATGATTATGGGCGTACCGGAAAGCTTAGCAGCAATCCTGCCGATAAAGCCCGCTTTTGAGGTATGGGTATGTACAATCTGAAATTTTTGTTTTTTAAAGAAGTTTAATAGAAAATTAAAGGCGACGCAATCTTTAACAGGATTGACGCTACGCACAAGCGAAGGGAGGAGAATTATTCTATCTTTATAAGCTTGCTTAATAGCATCAAAACAGGGAGGGAAATTACTGGTAGGCCCATAAATAAGATATTTATCAAATCTCCTTTCATCCAAATGCTCAAATAACGATAACACAACATCTGGAGAACCACCTCTTTCAAGACGTGTAATTATATAAACAATTTTTATCCTTGGGCTATCTTTCATATTATATATCAATAACGATACAACTCGCTACAGCGCACGCAAGCAGGAAACAACTTCTTCTGTTTAAGCACTCGGCGGTAATTAATAAATTCCAGGCTGTTCCAGATTTTAAGAAACTTTTCATCTTTTACATTTCCAGCCTTGTGTTCCATATCTAAACAAGGCCTGACACTGCCATCTGGAAAAATATAACAAGTAAACCAAGGGCTGAGACATCTTTTATTATACCCAGAAGGAATAAATGATAAATTATGATAGTAATCGCTGATCTCTGAGCCCTTGATATTTGGATAAACATCAATCTGCAAATCTTTTATTTTAATCTTTTGCAACTTATTAATATTCTCGGTTAATTTAGTTGTATCAATACCGCTATCTTCAAGCACAAATCCTTTCCACCAACGGCTAGAGGCATTAAAAATCCCTGAGAAAACTTGCTCATGTTCAGCATAAAGCTTATTACTCAAGAAAATCAAGTGATGAAAACTAAGGCTAGTGGCCTTAAACTGCCTTGCGACGCCCAACATTTCCAACATATAATCAACATTAAATTTAGTAATAGTAAATTCAATATGGATAAATGGCTTCTTCTTATTCAATCTTTCTTTACATTGATTTAAATAAGCAATATTTTCTTCAATCTGCTTAAATAAACCCGGAATACCTCGGATTTGATCATGGATTTCCTGCGGGCCGTCAACAGAAATGTTTAATTCATCCAAACCCAGCTCAACTAATAATGGAGCATATTCTTTTAAAATAGAAGTATTGGTAATCAAAACACAGTGTAGTTTTTTTTGTTTTATATAGCTGAAAGTTTGCTTGAAATCTTTATAAAGAAGCGGCTCTCCGCCAAACAAGGTAATACTCGGACGGTAAAAACAAACCTCATCAATAAACTTTTTAATTTGCGTAAAATCAAGCTGGCTTGAAACTTCTTCTTTAGAAAAATCCCTGCAAGCACCTTCCTCTCCCCACTGCCCGCACATCTTGCAACGCAAATTACAAAGATAGGTCAAGAAAATAGTAACCGCCTCAGGAAGAAATGACCGACCGCTACCAGAACGATAAAACAAATAATCAATACCGCGGATAAAAAACATCTTCAATGCATATAACGGCTGCTCAAACGCTTTTGTTAATGTCCGTTTTAAATTAGCTAAAGGAATCATAATATATTTAGTATGCTACTAATGTTTTTCTTATTCATGAAACAATTTACAGGGAAAACTAACAAATTCTCAGCCAGTATTTTAGTATTTATAAATTCGCCTCTATCCTGCTGCTGAACTAAATCCGGATAAAAATCAAATAAGGCTTTTCCATAAAAACAGCTTGCTTCAATACCAGACCTATTTAACTTTTCCTTATAAATAAATAGCTTTTCCTTATCTTTAACAATTACCGGAAAACGATTATAACAAACCACCATCTCTTCGCTAATTTGAGGAATCAATATCTGGCTGGTCTTATCTTTCAGCCGGAGGTAAAGATGTTTACCGAGATTTATCTTTGGCAAAACTAATTTATTCAAATTTAATAAATTCGCATACAATAAATGCTTCTTTAATTGTGACAACTGGCCCAATTTAAAATTAAAAACAGGCTTCTGCTTCTTAAAACCAGAGGCAAATATCCCAATAAAAGAATACATCAAAGGATGGCTTAAAATACAAACCAATATATACAGAATAAACTCTTTTAAATCATTAAATAAACACGGCTTGACTAATTTATCAATCTCCTGCCGAATATCAACGGCAAATTCCTTGTCTGCAAAAAGCACACCTCCGCTATAAGTAGAAACATTTTTCCCGCGGGCAAGGCTTGTAAAGCTAAAAGGCGCGCAGTTACCTACGGATTTATTTCTAAAAATTGAGCCAAAACCCTGCGCAAAATCTTCTATCAAATATATGCCGCGTTCAAAACAAAATTTATTAAATACTTCTAAATCCTGCGGAACACCAAACATACACGGCGAAACTACAGCTAACACATCATTATCTAACAAGGTTATAGCCTTATCCAAATCAAGATTAAAATCCTTGAGGCTGTTGTCGCATAAAACAGGAACTAACCCTGCTTTTTTAATTACAGCAATTAACCCTGAATCAGTATATGCTGGCAGGATTACTTTCTTACGAGCAAGCCTTTTCTTTAAAACAGCTAACACCACGTATAAAGCAGTCTTTGCACAATTAGTATAAAGAATTTCCTTATTGGCATAATTTTCTTCCAGGATTAGTTTTAGCTCACCGTCAATATCCTTTACAAAGAATGATTTAAGAAAATCTTTAGTGAAAAATCTTTGCGAAATAAACGGAATCATATATTAAATATTATTTTTCCTAACTGCTCGGATCTTTGCCGCCAATTAAACTCTTTCTCTGCGCGCACCCTTGCGTTTTTGGCTAACTCATCTGTGAAAGCTTGATTATTAATTAACCTAAGAATCAACTCCGCCAATAACTCTATATTCTCTGAATCAATTAACAATCCGGTTTTTCCATCAACTACTGCTTCAGCAGAGCCGCCTGACAATCCTCCGATAACCGGCTTCTGGCAGCTTGAGGCCTCTAAAAACGAAATACCAAAACCTTCAAGCACTTCCCGCCCATAAGTTTTTTTATTTGGCATCACAAAAATATCACAGGCATTATAATACAAAGGAAGCTCGCCATCTGAAACCATGCCTACAAATTCAACATATTCGCTAAGCCTATTATCCCTTACCAAATCCCTAAAATATTTTTCGTCACTACCAACACCAACAATAAGATATTTTATGTTTTTATTTTGCTGAATAACTTTAGGTAAAGCCATAATCACCGAATCAATGCCTTTTCTTTTAACAAGACGCGCAACTGTCAAAAGCACGGCCTTCCCTTTCAAGCCAAATTTATTTTCTAACTTTGAAATATCTAACCCTGGCCTAAATTTATCTGTATCAATTCCAGGAGTAATTTTAGTTATTCTTTCAGGCTTAATATCAAACTTAAGAACTTCATTTGTAGTAAAATCACTGATCGTAATTACTGCATCCGCCTGTTTTAGATTTTGTTTTAATATGTTAAAAATAAAAACATTCTTCTTAAATTTATCAAACTCTCCACCGTAATAAAAGACCGCGTAAGGCAAACCAAAAATATTCTTAAATAACCGCCCTAAAAAACCTAAGCTTACCGGCACTCCACAGAAAATCGTATCAATCTTGTGTTTTTTAATCTGGAGAGCAATAAGAGGAATCAAAGCCAAAACACGCAAAAACTTTAAACCGAAAAACTTTTGATAGCGTAAAACTTTGTGCGAATAATTTCTGTCAGTTTCATCATCATTTTGCAATCTTGGAGCCAATATAAACACATCAACCCCATTTAACCCTTTCCAAAGATGGCTAAAATAAGTAGAGATCCCGCTTGCAACAGGAGGAAAATCATAAGTTATAAATAAAACTCTCTTATTCATTTTCTATCTTGCGCCCTAATACCGCTAACTTCGCTGTCCCCAGGAATATGGAATACAATTGCTCTACCTCTAACTGCTCATCTTCAAAGAAATCTTTAAAGTCACCTATGCTGTATGTATTAACTATAGGCACCTTTCTGTCATATAAACGCAGAAATTTAAACCGAAGGTAATTAATAAAATTGTTTCTTTCCCTAAAGTCAAAAACCACCATTCCATCTCTTCTTAATACCCGCTTAATCTCTCTAAAAATAACCAATAAGTCAACATAATGAGCAATGTTAATTGAGAGATTCAACATCACCACGCAATCCAAAGAATCATCCTTTAAAGGCAAGAACCTAGTGTCTGCCAAAATCAAATTATTTATAAGCGGATGCCTGTTTCTGGCTTCTTGCAAGCTGGAAAATACTAAATCAACCCCTAAACATTGCAAGCCTTTCTTTAAAACACAATTCTTTAAAAATAATCCTTCTCCGCAGCCAACATCAAGAAGCCTGCCTTTACTATGTTTTAAAATCCGCAAAGCCTTCTTACGTATAATCTCAGGTATTAATCCAGAAGAAGCTGCCCCGCCCTGTAAAATACGGAAAATTAACCGAATTTTATCAAATATTACTTCAAATACTAACATTCTGAATAAACTCCTTTATAAATTTGTCTGATTTATAAATACTCAATAACTCTCCTGCCCTTGGTAAAGGCTGCTCTAAGCCTTGTAAGATTGCATTTTTAATAAATTCCGGAGACTGCGGATTAAAATAAACAACCTTATCCCTTAATACTTCCGGCAAAGAAGTGGCATCAGAAGAAATTACCCTTGCCCCACACGCCAATGCCTCTAATGGCGGATATCCAAATCCCTCATAAAAAGACGGATAAATAAATAAGCTTGCGCCATGATAAATATAAGGCATATCATCATCACAAACAAAATCTATTACCTTAATTTTTTCTTGCAATCCAAGGGAATTAATTAAATCCTGTATTCCCCTAAAATTAACATCTTTTTTACCAACTAAAACAAGATTGTAATCCTCTAATAATTTCTTAGAAAGCATTTTATAAGCCTTAATTAATCCCTGGACATTCTTATGAGCAAAGAAATTCCCTACATAAAGAAAATATTTACCAAAAAGGCCATACTTAATCCTGGCCTCTTCTTTTTTATTTTCATCCGGCAAAAAACTTAAAAGATTTTCTCCTATAGGATTATAAATCACTACAATCTTTTCAACCGGCGCCTTAAGAATTCTTAATATCTCTTTCTTAGAGAAATTGCTAACGGTAATTACCTTGTCTGCTACCTTTAAAATCAGTTTTAAATATATTAAATACGGCCTTATTTTTTCCAGGCCTTTCCTTAAGATTGGTTTTAGAAAATGTAAATCATGGATATAGACTACATACCTGCAAACCTTAATTAACGGGCACTTAAAATATGGAGAAACAAACACATCTGTTTTCTCTTTCTTTAAAAGTACCGGCAAAGTAAACTGATCATAGAAAAAAGTAAAGAATTCTTTTCTACGGACTATCCTCATATTCGCAGCCAAAAGATTTGCTGTATCAGTAAACTGATTCGCAAAAAGAACATACTGATTACTGTTATCTTTAGCCAGCAACGGCAAAGCTGTGCGCAAGATACGCGCTGTGCCAGTAAGGCTATCTGTTCTTAACTCTCTAATGTCTATCCCTATTTTCATATCGTAATTCCTTATATAAAGACTGAATTATTTTAACGCATAAATTTAGGTCAAATAATTCCTCGCAACGCCTTCTGCCCGCATCTCCCATTGATCTTGCCATTTCCGGATTTTGAAGCAAAAATATAATCTTCTCTGCAAGCATTTTATAATCTTTGCTCTTAACCAAAATGCCCGTCCTGCCATCTTCAATAACCTCAGAAACTCCACCAACATTAAAAGAAACAATGGGCTTTTTTGCAGCCATTGCCTCCACTAAGACCCTGCCGAAAGATTCTGTTAAAGAAGGCAAAACAAACACGTCTAACGAAGAAATTACCTCTACTGTATTCTCTTTCTTATCTAAAAAAGTAATTTTATCTTCTAAATTATACCTTTTAGCACTTTTTCTTAGATTAACCAATATCTTATTATTTTCATCATAATCTAACCCAACAACAAAGAACTTTACCCTTGGAATAACTTTTAAAACAATACCAGCTGCTTTAATAAAAAATTTATAACCTTTTATAGCATGATACCTGCCAACTGTTCCAACCAAGAATTCATTATCGCCGCAACCAAGGCTTTTTCTAATGCCCAACCTATCAACTTCAATATTGAACTTTCTTAAATCCACTCCGTTGTAAATTACTAAAATTTTATTTCTACTTGGCAACCACCAAAACTTCTTCTTTGTTGCTTTGGAAATTGCCACAATCTTAGTCGCCAAAAAACCCTGCGCAAAATTAATAACTCCGCAATCCATAGTTCTAACGTGCCAAACAAAAGGGGTTTTATTAAACTTTGCAGCAAGGCTTCCTAAAAAAGCCATTCCTCCTGTAGAGTTAGAATGAACTAAATCTATTTTGTATTTCTTAATAGTACCAGAAAGCTGTTTTAATGCGGCTACTGAAGCAAAAATATTTAACGGGTTTTTTATTTTTTTAAGAGAAACTATCTCAACCGGAACGCCCAATTTCTTAACAATTTCAGAAAAACTGCCCTCAAAAGGCATAACCACACAAGGATTAAATTCACTGCGGTCTAAGCTCTTCAGCAAATCAATTAAGCTAAACTCTCCGCCTCCTATAATATCTCCGGTATCTGATAAATATAAGATATTCATAATTTAAACCCTATCAACAGTTTTATAAAGCTCCAATGTTTTAACGGCTATCCTGCTCCAACTAAATTTTTCATCAGCAATTTCCCGAGAACGAGCTCCCATTGTTTTTAAAAGCGCTTCATCAGAAAAAACTTTCTCTAACAACCATGCTAAGCCTTCAGTATCTCCGCTTGAAAAAAGATAACCATTGCGGCCATCTTCCACCATTTCCGGGAAACTTCCGCTTCTTGATGCAAGCACGGGCTTACCAAAAGCATACGCAAGTTGCAATGAGCCGCTCATGTCTATTTCAGTATAAGGCAAAACAACAATATCTGCTGCAAAAAAATAGACCGCTACCTCTTCAAACGGAATATAATAATCTTTCAAGATAATTTTATCACCCAAATCCAGCTCTTTGATGAATTTTTTGTAATTAGAGATACTGATCCTGATTGGCTTTCCAGCCACAAGAAGCAGGGCTTTTTCATTGAGTTGACTAAATATTTTGAAAGCATAAATTAAGGTATCAAGCCCTTTATATTCCCTGATTGCGCCAAATTGCAAGATTACTTTCTTATCCTCAGCAATCCCCAAAATATTCCTCGCCTCTTTCTGTGTCATTTCTTTTTGACGCATAAACAAATAATCCCCATGATAAATAATAGAGATTTTCTCTTCTGGTACCCCAAAAATAAAAATCAACCTATCTTTTGAATACTGAGAATGCACAATAATCTTCCGCGAATATTTATAAATCATGGAAAAGGCAAACCTCATTCCCTTGGCTTGTTTTTCAGAGTCTTCATGTGGTAAAATGTTATGCGCAGTATAAATAATCTTTAAATTAAACAGGCGAGCGATAATAAAAAACAGCCAGTCTTTACGAGCAGTAATTAACGACTGCACATGAATTACATCAGGCTTAATTACCAGGATACTTCTAATTACTCTAAAAACAGCTAAAATATAGGGCTTTGCGCGTATTGATTCCTTTCTCAAAGAAAAATTCCTCTTTAAACGCTCAAGCTCATATTCCCTGTCAGTTAAAAGTACCACCTCGGCTTGTCCAGTCTTAGAAAGCGCATCTGAGAAATTATAGGCATAATGCGCTATACCGCCCCAACCCCCTGACTCAAAAACCAAAATTCTTATCTTCTTGTTTAGTTCCATAACGATTTACGCCTCTGGCTCATACTTAAATATCTTTGTTAATCCATCAGGGGCGACATAGATTTCTTTAAAATAATTCTTATGCCCGTAAACAAAAGACCTGAGGAAAACATCTCTTTCCCTTCTAGAGAGTATATCCCGAGAATCCATGACAAGATAACTACCTTTACCCAGGTAAACACCCAACTCGCTATTTTCAGGATAATCCAATGTTTTTCTTTTAGCCAGCCACCAAGCGCTAAAGCTCTTTTTTGCAATTACTAATGCATCATCCGGAAGATTATCTTTTGCCCATAAAAGAGCCCTTTTATAACTTTCTAATTCGGGGGCATTCTTATAAAATAAGTTTTCTTTTAAATCACCCCACAAATTTAGAAATAAAAAGATCCCAAGCACAAAACTAACCACCTTCTTATTTTTTATAATCTTAACCAACCCTAAAGCAAGAAATAAATAAACTAAAAAACCTACAACTACCAAATACCTCACTCCATAAGCAGGAATAAAAATTATTGCCAGATAAAATAAGAAATACAGGCAGATTAAAATATTCTTTCGCAACAAACAATAAATAAATCCGATCAAAGTAACAGTAGAAAGCGCAAAGCCACTGACTAATTTTATCGGCCATAACAATGAATACGGAGCCAGAAATTTTAAAGGATAAATAATATAATCCGGAACAACATCAAGCAAATAAACGACAAAATAATATACCGATCTTCTTAAAAGTTCAAAAATGTTTATCCACCCTGCTTTGTTAGATATATAATCACCTTTATGCAGAAGCTCTTCAAAATATGTTCCAGAATAAAAAAATGGCCCTGAAGAAACAAGGAAAGTACGCATATTCCACAGACAAAATAATATAAAGGGTACTCCAGAAATAATTACGGCCTTCTTAAAATCTCTCTTCCAAGCTAAAATAATCGCAAAAGGAATAATTAAAAATATCCCCACATACCTGCATAAAAAACAGGCTGAACTAACAAAAACTACCCAAAAGAAACCTGGTTTCTTCTTCTCCAAATATAGATGCATTAAATAAATAGACAACGCGCTCAAGAAAATAAAAATAGGCTCAGTCAAAATCTGCCATCCCGAATAAACAGTGTATACATTAGTGAAAAACAAAACCAATGAAAATATTCCAATCTTTATATCAAAATCAAGTTTTTTATATGTAAGGAACAAGAATAAAGCAGCCAATGAAACCAAAAACGCAGAAACCACCCTGAACAAAAAGAAATTAACCCCAAAAATCTTTATTAAACCCCCCAGCAATACTGTATAAAACGGCATAACTCTTGTGTCCGGGGGTTCAAGTGGCGCATTTATCAACGTAAAACCTTTTCCAAGGCTTAATGACTGCGCTACCACAAGATAGCGGCCATCATCCCCTTCTAAAGGATAAAGCTCATGAATTGATAAGAAAATTAAAATAAATACTAAAAGTACACATAAGAATAAAATCAAATTTCTCATTTAAGAAATACCAGCCTTTTTATTAGCTTAAGAAGTAAATGACGAGTTGCTCTGCGCGACGGCTTAAAAGTTAATACCAAAATTCTTGCTAATGAAAATAGAATAATAAAAACCTTAAGTAAAAAGCCAGCCAGAAAACCATAATGTTTAGCATAATAGATAACTTCGCAGAGATAAAAATCAACCTGCCTCCCTCCGCTAGCAACAACTGACTTATGCAATAAATGGACTGCTTCTGCTTCCGGGTAATAATAAAGTTTTAAGCCTTTTTGTTTTGCACGCTTACACCAATCTGTGTCGTCAAACCCATAGATGAAACGCTCATCACACGCACCAACCCTCTCCCAAATTTCTTTCTTAAACATCAATGAACCCAACCCAAGAAAATCATAAAATCCATCTTCGGTTTTATAATTGCGCACCGGTAAAGAAAATATCTCGTAGATCGGATAAAAAATAGAAGGCAAATCCCTGAAATTATGCTGAACTGAACCATCCGGAAAAATAAGCTTCGGAGCAACTGCAGAAATATCTTTACGGCTCATCAGAAAATCAAACATTTTCTTTACACAAAGATTACTTACAATAATATCCGGCTCTAAGAAAAGAATCACCGGAGACTTTGCAACAGCAACTCCCTGATTCCTCGCCTTGGCAATACCGACATTATTAACATTATTTATAACAATCAAATCAGAAGGTAGCCCAAGGGGCTGCATGCTGTTATTAATGAGGATTATCTCATATTTGATTCCTTCTGCACTTTTCCTAAAAGCTTCAAGGCATTGAAAAAGAATTTCCTTGTCTTCCCGGTAAAATGCAATTACTACAGATAAATCCATTTACTGAGCCTCCGATAAATAATGGGCACATTGGAAGCCCGGGTTTAGGCCGTATGCAAGGCGCGACGACGAAGGCGTAGTCAATG
>JACQXK010000108.1 GCA_016208765.1 Candidatus Omnitrophota bacterium | reverse complement strand
CAGACTTCAGTAAAATATCGGATGAGGAACTGACTCGCATAGAGTCTCTTATTAACCAAAGACCCAGAAAATGTCTGGGCTACAAAACACCGATTGAGGTCGCTTTATCTCATGGTGTTGCACTTCATGGTTGAATGTGGGTTTCCATGGGTGCTCCTCCTTTTGATTTTTGTTATTTGCCGTAACAAAATATTCTATAGGAGGCGCGCCCTTTTTTACCCTATATTTAATTTCACACAATTGAGGTTACACTATCGCATATTTGCCGTGAATTGCTGCCTAAATGTCATGTTTTTTGACATCATTTAATGGCATTGTTTATACTAAATTATATGGCTAAAAGGAGAGAAACATGAGTTCGGCTATAAAAAAGGCATTGATTACCGGAATTACAGGGCAGGATGGGTCATACTTGGCAGAACTTCTTTTGTCAAAGGGATACGAAATTCATGGACTTATTCGCCGTTCAAGCACTTTTAATACAGGTAGAATAGATCATCTGTATGTTGACCCTCATACGCCTGGAGTAAAGTTTTTTCTTCATCATGGCGACCTTTCTGATTCAGGACAACTCACAAACTTGGTATATAATATCCAGCCTGACGAGATATATCACCTTGGCGCCCAAAGCCATGTCAGGGTTAGTTTTGATATGCCAGAATATACAGGAGATATAACTGCTATTGGAACAACGAGGCTGCTTGAGGCAATAAGAAGAAGCGGGATAAAAACAAAGTTTTATCAGGCGTCTTCGTCTGAGATGTTTGGTTCTACGCCTCCTCCACAAAATGAGACTACAACTTTTCATCCACGAAGCCCTTATGCTGCAGCTAAGGTATATGCTTATTGGATGACTGTTAACTATAGAGAAGGATATGATATGTTTGCATGCAATGGCATTCTTTTCAACCACGAATCACCAAGAAGAGGCGAGACTTTTGTAACCAGAAAGATTACTCTGGCATTGGCAAATATACTATCTGGAAAGCAGAAAAAATTGTTCCTTGGCAATCTTGACGCAAAAAGAGATTGGGGTTTTGCTCCTGAATATGTGGAGTGTCAATGGTTAATACTTCAACAAGATAGGGCAGATGATTATGTGATTGGAACAGGCGAGAGCCATTCTGTAAGGGAATTTCTTGAACACGCTTTTAATTATGTCGGCATTGAGATTGAGTGGAGGGGAAAAGATTTAGATGAAAAGGGTTTTGTTCGTTCTTCTGCGCATTCACATATAAAAACAGGAGATGTGTTAATTGATATTGACCCCCGATATTTTCGTCCAGCAGAGGTTGATTTTCTATTGGCAGATTCTTCAAGGGCAAAGAAGAAGCTTGGTTGGACGCCAAAAATTGTTTTTAATGAACTCGTTAAAATAATGGTAGATACGGATATGGGGCTTGTAAACCTTAACTCTCCTGGCGATGGGGCAAAGATTTTACAAGATAAGAATATTCATTGGACAAAAAATCAGATGACTATAATGTAAATGAAGCCAAAGGCAGCATTAAATATGGATAAGACATCCAAAATATATATAGCAGGACATAGAGGTCTGGTCGGTTCTTCTTTAATACGGAAGCTCCAATCCGAAGAATATTTAGCAAAGCATGTTGTTGTCCGCGCTCATTCTGAGCTTGATCTCACACGCCAAACAGATGTGGATGAATTCTTTAATAAAGAAAGACCCGAATATGTGTTTCTATCTGCCGCAAAAGTTGGAGGGATACACGCAAACAATACCTATAAAGCAGAGTTTATTTATGGCAATATAATGATAGCCGCAAATGTTATTAACTCAGCATACAAGTTTGGCGTCAAAAAACTCTTGAATTTGGGCTCATCATGCATATATCCAAAATTTGCCCCTCAGCCTATGAAAGAGGAGCATCTTTTAACAGGAAGCTTAGAGCCTACAAACGAACCCTATGCTATAGCAAAAATCTCGGCAATAAAGCTATGCCGATTTTATAATGAACAATTTGGGACAAATTTTATATCGGTTATGCCAACAAATCTATATGGATATAATGACAATTTTAATCTTGAAACTTCACATGTTCTTCCTGCTGTTCTTAGAAAATTTCATCTTGCGAAACTCCTCGGGGGTAACGACTTTGAAGGTTTGAGAAAAGATATCTTAAAGTATCCGCTTGGTTTTGGGTTTGATGTAAGTGCGGTTCTTGAGAGTGAGAACTCTATCAAGCAAACCCTTAAAAATCTCGGCATTACAGCTGACAATGTGGTGTTATGGGGTGCTGGAGAGTCATACAGAGAGTTTTTGTATGTAGATGATCTATCAGATGCCTGTATATTTTTAATGAATAATTATGATTACAAAGATATAGGCGAGTTTGTAAATATAGGGACAGGAGAAGACATAAAGATAAAAGATATGGCAAGGCTTATAAAAGATATAGTTGGATTTGACGGTGATATAAAACATGACCTTTCAAAACCAGAGGGGACGCCCAAAAAGCTTCTTGATATCTCACGAATAAAATCTTTAGGATGGAAACCAAAGACCACGCTTGCAGGTGGCATCAAAAAAACATATGACTGGTATTCGGAGTGCGGCCATTGCAATGTTTCCCCTGGTGGATAACGTATCATATTTTTCGCACTATTGACATCCTACCTCAAAACTGGTAATACAATTTTTAAGTCATTGCGGACTAAGTGGGACGGTCTTACTGATACTGTCAACTATTTTGTGTAAATTTGATATAGCGGCAAATTGGGTCGCACCTTCCCTATCGGGTTTGCTATCCAACTCAACTCCATCTTTAATGATATAAATGCCAGAAGTCTGTAACATGCATTCTCTCCGGCTACT
>JACQXK010000012.1 GCA_016208765.1 Candidatus Omnitrophota bacterium | reverse complement strand
TACCACTACTTTACTGGTCAGCCCATATCAGAATCAGGAATTGTTAAAAGAAATCGGAGAAGAGATTGCAGCGCGGGAGGGAATAAGCTTTTTCTATCAGGATTTTCGCCCGGGGTTTAGAAAAGCTCATGATCAGGCAAAGTCACAAGGAATTTACTGCCAGAAATATTGCGGTTGTCTTTATTCGGAAATAGAAAGGTTTCAAAAGAAATCAGCTTAAACATGGATTTACCTTCTGTCGGAAAAACTCTGATATTTTTTGGCGTAATTCTGGTTTTTGTAGGCGTTTTTCTTATATTTTTCAATAAGATACCTTATTTAGGAAAGCTTCCGGGACATATTCTTATCCAGCGTAAGAATTTTACCTTTTATTTTCCCTTGGTTACATCTATAATACTGAGTATTGTTGTTTCCGTTGTTTTATATTTGTTCAGGAAGCATTAAAATGCATAAAACAAAGATTATATTTTTATTTCTATTTCTTTTCCTTCTGTCTTTCTTTGGCTATTCAGTGGCCCAAAGCAATAATGAAGCCCCATTGGTTAAGAAAGCCATTTGGGTTTCAGTTTTTTCCCGCGACAAGGTTTTATGTTCAAAAAAAGGCATTTCAAATTTAATAAAGTTGTGTAAAGATACAGGGATTAGTGAAATTTACCTGCAGGTTTTTCAATCGGGAAATCCTTATTATGATTCTAAAATGATGCCAAGGCCGCGCTATGAGGAGATGGTAAAAGTTGCCGGCTTTGACCCGATAGATATGCTGTTAAGAGCGGCTAAACAGCATAATATCAAGGTTTTTGCCTGGATCAATCTTCTAAGCTTAGGGGAAAATTCTAAGGCAGATATATTGGCCAAGTACGGAGATTCAATCCTTACTTTAGATCAATACGGCCGCCCATCTTTAAGCACGCAAAAAGATGATTCAGATAAATTTTACCTCAGGGAGAAATATATCTTTCTTGAACCGGGAGACCCGCGGGTTCAGGAGTATCTTTTAAAAGTCGTTTCAGAAATCATCAACCGTTATCCATTATTTAGCGGGTTACACCTTGATTATATCCGCTATCCTTCGCCTTTGCCGTTTACTCCGGGTTCGCGCTTTAATAAATTCGGGATTACTTATGGTTATGGTAAGGAAAATATCAGCCGCTTTGTAGAGGAAAATGATTTTAATCCGCAAAACCAGCATAATGACCAGGAGTATTTAATTTGGGATAATTGGAAACGCCAGCAGGTAGCTGGGATTGTTTCCAAGATTTCTGCGTTAGTGAAAAAGAAATCTCCTCGTTATGAAATTTCTGCAGCAGTGATCCCTGTGGTTGAACGTGCTTATTCCAATGCGTTCCAGGATTGGCCATTGTGGCTTGAGGAAGGCATTGTTGATTATGTGGTGTTGATGAGTTATACCCGGGATAACCAATTTATTAAAGAAACAGTTAAGTCTGCTTTGGGGCAACGTGGTAAAGGGAAAGTTTATATTGGGATAGGTGTGTTTTTGTTTAAGAATAAGCCAGAGTTATTGGCAGAGCAATTACGTTTAGTCCTGGGGCTAAGGCCGGATGGAGTTTCATTTTTTTCTTTTGCAGATATGAACCGCGAGGTAATTGAGAGCATCCGTTAATTCCTGCCATTATTAATTAATGTTAAGATTATCAGATTTTGATTACGAGCTTCCTAAAGAATTGATCGCTTTGTATCCTGAAAAAGAGCGTGATAACTGTAAAATGCTTATTGTGGATAGAAAAGAGCAAAGCATCAAGCATTGTGTTTTTAGGGATATAAAAGATTATTTCCATCAGGGTGATTTATTTATTTTAAATAATACCAAAGTTCTTCCTTGCCGCTTACTTGGTAAGAGGGCTACTGGAGGAAAGGTTGAAATATTTTTATTAAACCGCAAAGAAGGCCTCATTTTTACAGCCATGCTTAAGCCGTCACGGCTTAAGATCGGCGAGAAGATTATCTTTGCTGATAAAAATATCAGCGCTGAAATTATTTCTAAGGATTGCGTAGTTTTTAATGCCAAAGGTATTGAGTCTATTTATGGTTTAGGGGTGATGCCGTTGCCACCATATATTAAAAGGGACGCCGAGCATTTAGATAAAGAATATTATCAGACGGTTTATGCCAAAAAAGAGGGAGCTGTTGCAAGCCCAACTGCAGGGCTGCATTTTACCAAAGAACTGATTGGTTCAATGGAAAATACAGGGATCAAATTTGGTTATCTAACTTTGCATGTAGGTTTGGGAACATTTAAACCGGTAAAAGATGAAGAAGTTGTTAATCATAAGATGGATAAGGAATATTTTGAAATACCGGATGAAGTGTCTTGTGCTATCAAGCAGGCGCAAGAAAGTAAAGCAAAGATTTGTGCTGTTGGCACCACAAGCTTGCGTGCATTAGAGGCATTTGCACAGGGAGCGAAGCAGGGCTGGACGGACTTGTTTATTTATCCTGGATTTAAATTTCAATTGGCTGATTGTTTGTTAACTAATTTTCATCTTCCGCGCACTACGCTTTTTATGCTGACTTGCGCTTTTGGCGGTGCAGAGTTGATAAAAAAGGCCTACCAGGAAGCAATTGACAAAAAATATCGTTTTTACAGCTATGGCGACGCGATGTTGATTGTTTAATAATTAAGGAGTAAAATATATTCATGTTCAAGCTTCTTCATCAGGAAAAGCATACTAAGGCGCGGCTTGGGAAAATATTTACTTCCCGAGGAGAAATTGAGACTCCGTGTTTTATGCCTGTTGGCACACAAGGTACGGTAAAAGCATTATCTCCGCAGGAGTTGAATGATTCCGGAGCGCAGATAATTTTATCTAATGCCTACCATTTGTTTTTGCGCCCCGGGATGGAAGTTATTAAGAAGGCCGGTGGCTTGCATAACTTTATCAGTTGGAACAAGCCTATGCTTACTGATAGCGGAGGCTTTCAGATTTTTAGCCTTGCACTTTTACGTAAGGTAAGCGATAAGGGAGTGGAGTTTCAGTCGCACATTGACGGAATGAGGCATTTTTTGTCTCCTGAAGATGTGATGCAGGTGCAGCATGATTTAGGATCTGATATTATTATGCCTCTTGATGAGTGCGTGCATTATCCCTGCAGCAAAGATCATGCTGAGGTGGCAATGAAAAGGACCCTTGATTGGGCAAAGCGTTCTAAGTTGGCGTATGATTTAATCCGGCGACCGGCGACCGGAGACCGGAGACTGCTCTTTGGCATTGTCCAGGGAGCAACTTATGATGATTTACGCAAAGCCTGTGCCGAAGAAATAGTAAATATGAATTTTGATGGTTATGCAATAGGTGGGGTTTCTGTTGGCGAGCCTAAAAATTTGCTCTATAATATTATTCAGCTTGTTTCAGGTTATCTGCCTCAGGACAAGCCGCGTTATGTGATGGGAGTGGGAACGCCTGTGGATTTAGTAGAGGCTGTGGAGCACGGCATAGATATGTTTGACTGTGTGGTACCGACGCGTTATGGAAGAAACGGCACTGCTTTTACCAGCCTTGGCAAGATGGTTGTTCGCAATGCTCCTTACATAGAAGATTTTAGGCCCCTGGATCCGGAATGCAGTTGTTACTGCTGTCGTAATTTTAGCCGCGCATATTTGAGGCATTTATTTAATACCGAGGAGATTTTAGGCTTGCGTTTAATTTCTTTGCATAATATTCACTACTATCTGGATTTAATGAGCAAGGTTAGAGAAGCAATCAAACAGGATAATTTCAGGGAATTTAAGAAAGATTTTCTGGCAAGGCACGCTGTAGCTAACTACTGAGCCACCGATAAATAATGGATACATTGGCTGAACTGATTTTGGAGCGAAACAAGGAACGAGGACGCAGACGTAGTCGCAGCACTACGTCAAGGACGAGTGACGCAGTTGTAGCCCAAAATCAGTCAGCCCAAGCTATATACATAGAGGGGGAAGCCCGTCTTTCGGCCGTCTGCGGCGTTGCTCCTCCTCGGCGTAGTGCATTGACTACGCCTTCGTCGTCGCGCCTTGCATACGGCCTAAATCCGGGCTTCCAATGTGCCCATTATTTATCGGAGGCTCAGTAAGGTTAGAAAATATGCGCATTGATATTATTACAATCTTTCCAAAGATGTTCCCGGCGGTGCTGAACGAGTCTATTGTTAAGCGCGCACAAGCCAAGGGAAAAGTTAAGATCAATATTTATGATTTGCGCGATTACACTGTTGATAAGCACCGCAAGGTTGATGACAGGCCATTTGGAGGCGGAAGCGGGATGGTGATTTGCGCAGAGCCGGTTTTCCGGGCAGTTAATTCAATTACCCGCGCCGTGCGCCGTAAACCTCAGGTTATATTATTGTGCCCTCAGGGAAAGAGATTAAATCAGGCGGCTGCCAAAAAATTGTCCAAAAACAATCATTTGGTTCTTATCTGCGGACATTATGAAGGAATAGATGAAAGGGTGCGCCAGGAATTAGTAGATGAAGAGATTTCAATTGGCGATTATGTTTTAACCGGAGGAGAGCTTCCGGCAATGGTACTGGTGGATGCTTTGGTGCGGCTTGTTCCCGGTGTTTTGGGTGATAAAAATTCCTTGAATTTTGAGTCATTTGAAGGTAATCTATTAGAATATCCACAGTATACCCGGCCGGCAAATTTTAGGAATTTTTTAGTGCCGCAGGTCTTATTATCCGGGGATCATAAGAAGATAGAGGTTTGGAGGAAGCAGCAGGCTCTAAAGAGGACAAAGCAAAATAGGCCTGATTTATTGAGAGTTTAACTGGCCCGTTATAATGAATATCGGGATCGTTTAGGAGGAAGAAATGGACAAGCTAAGAATGATTAGAGAGCAATATGCAAAGAAAGATGTCCCGAAGTTTGGCGTGGGGGATACGGTTAAGGTAATGACAAAAATACCTGAAGGCACGGATAAGGTGCGTTTGCATCCTTTTGAGGGTGTAGTGATTGCCAGGCAAGGCTCAGGTGTAAGTTCAAGTTTTACCGTTAGAAAAGTTTCTTACGGCGAGGGCATTGAGCGAGTTTTTCCGCTTTATTCGCCCAGTATTGAACGTATTGAGCTGATCCGTTCCGGCAAAGTAAAACGTGCCAAGCTTTATTATTTAAGAAGCAAGGTTGGTAAACGAGCGACAAAGATTGAAAGTAAGGAAGAAAAAATAAAGATCAGTAAATCGTAACGGCGTAACTGGTAATTCGTAATTGGTTACAGCGGCCCTTTCAGATTACTATTTAAGATTTACTAAATTGCTATACTACGAGCGAAAGCTAAAGAAAAAAGGTTATGATTTTGTAATCGGTATAGATGAGGCAGGAAGAGGCCCTTTAGCCGGCCCTGTAGTTGCTGCTGCTGTTGCGCTAAAGACTTACAGTTTTAAAAACCGCATTGATGATTCCAAGAAACTGACAGCGCTTAGCCGCCAAAATGCATTCTTTGAAATTACTGAAAAATCTCTATTTGGTATCGGGATTGTAAGCGAGGCAATGATTGACAGGGTAAATATCCTGGAAGCAACACGCATTGCCATGCATAATGCCTTAAGTTCTTTGATAGAAAAATCAACATTATTAAAGGCTGACACCACTCACGTGATTGTTGATGGTAATATGAAATTAGATATTGATTTGCCTTATACGGCAATTATCAGGGGAGATTCCAAATCAAAAAGTATTGCCTGCGCTTCAATCTTGGCCAAGGTTACACGCGACCATATAATGCTTATCTATGACCGGGTTTTTCCGGAGTACGGCTTTAGCAGGCACAAGGGTTATCCGACCAAGGAACACAGGGATATTTTAAAAAAGCGCGGCCCTTCAGCCATTCACAGGAAAACTTTTTACGGTGTCTAAAGAAAGAATAGAATTAGGCAAATCCGGCGAAGAACTTGCCGTTGAGCTGCTTAAAAAAAACGGTTTTAAGATTTTAGAGCGTAATTTCAGGACCAAGTTTGGCGAGATAGATATTATTGCTCTTGAAAAAGATACGCTCTGTTTTGTTGAGGTAAAATCAAGAAGTTCCCTGAGATTCGGTTCAGGTTTTGAGGCTGTGTCAGGCCTAAAGCAAAAACAGATTGCAAGGCCGGCGCTTATTTATCTTAAAGATAAGAACCTGTTGGATAAAAAAGCAAGATTTGACGTGATTTCTTTGACTGGGCCGGAAGGGTTCCAGAAAATAGAGTTGATCAGGAATGCCTTTGAACTAAGCTCAAGTTTTACCTATTAAATTATGCCGACTGATATTCAAATCGCCCAAAAGGCAAAAAAACTCCCCATAGAAAAAATAGCAGAGAAATTAAGAATAGACAGGAAATATCTTATCCATTACGGGAAATACATCGCCAAAATAGATTTATCAATTTTGGAAAAAGTTTCAAAACGCCACCGTGGAAAATATATTCTTGTAACAGCCATTACTCCCACGCCTTTGGGGGAAGGCAAAACCGTAACTACCATCGGGCTTGCAATGGCTTTAAACAGGTTAAAGCACCTGAGCTCTGTTTGTATACGCCAGCCCTCGTTGGGGCCTGTTTTTGGGATCAAGGGCAGCGCCGGAGGCGGAGGTTACTCTCAGGTCCTTCCAAGGGAAGATTTTGATTTGCATTTTACCGGGGATGCGCATGCGGTTGGCCTTGCTCATAATGTGGCAGCTGCATTCTTGGATAATTCGCTTTTTCGCGGCAACCGCCTGAATATTGATATTAATAAAATTTACTGGCGCAGGGTAGTTGACATTGGCGATCGTTTCCTGAGGAATTTAAAAATCGGGCTTGGCACAAAAAATGACGGTATTCCGCGCGACAGCGGTTTTGATATTACCGCAAGTTCTGAAATTATGGCGATCCTTGCTTTAAGCCGCGATTTTATGGACCTTAGAAAGCGGCTGAGCAGGATTGTTTTAGCTGATACAAAAAAATCCTTGTCTTTAAGCGCCGAGGATTTAAAAGTCGCCGGGCTTATGGCTGTTCTTTTAAAAGATGCAATAAAGCCGAATTTGATCCAGACCATTGAGAATACTCCTTGCTTTGTGCACACCGGCCCGTTTGCAAACATTGCGCATGGCAATAGTTCAATTATTCAGGATAAGATTGCCCTGGCGTTGTCGGATTTTGTGGTTACTGAGGCTGGTTTCGGCGCAGACTGCGGAGCGGAAAAGTTCTTTAATATTAAATGCAGGGCAGCAGGATTAAAGCCGGATGTAGCGGTGCTTGTGGTTTCTTTGCGCGCTATAAAGGCGCACAGCGGGATATGTAAGATTGCTCCCGGAAAACCTTTGGAGGAGTGTTTAAGCAAAGAAAACCTTGAGGCAGTAGAGAAGGGCGCGGCTAATTTAGAAAAGCAGATTGAAAATATTAAGTTATTCGGCGTTCCGGTGGTAGTGGCGATTAATAAATTTAATTCAGATAGTGTTAAAGAAATAGAATTTTTACAGAAGAAGGCCCTTGTGTTTGGAGCAGATGATTGTGTGGTAAGTGAAGTCTGGCAAAAAGGCTCAAAGGGCGGAGAGGCTTTGGCAAAGGCAGTGGTAAGATTAAGTGAATCTCCAAATAAATTCAGGTTTTTGTATTCATTGAATACTCCCATAAAAGAAAAGATAAAATTAATTGCCACTAAGATCTATGGTGCAAAGTCAGTTTCATATTCGCAAGTGGCCGAAGAGAAAATTAAGCTTTGCAATAAGCGTGGATGGGATAAGCTTGCGGTTTGTATGGCTAAAACTCCTCTTTCGCTTTCGCACGACCCGGGCCTTAAGGCAAGGCCAAAAGATTTTGTTTTGCCGGTAAGAGATATCCGGCCGTTTATAGGAGCAGGGTTTTTATCTGTTTTATGCGGAGCAATCCAGACCATGCCCGGGCTTCCAAAGCACCCCCGGGGAGAAAATATTGATATTGATAAAGAGGGCAACATTAAGGGGTTATCATGAGCCATTACAAAGGGGAAAGTTTAAAGAAATACCTGGATGATTTAGCGGCAAAATTACCGGCTCCGGGAGGCGGTTCAGCTGCAGCTTTAACTGCTGCAAGCGGAGCTTCATTAATGAGCATGGTGGTAAATTTTACTATTGGTAAGCCTAAATACGCCCAGCATGAAAATGAGTTAAAAGAGATTCTGGAGAAATCAGAGAAACTAAGAGGGGATTTTCTTAATTTGGTTGACCTGGATGTTATAGCTTATCAAAGTAAAGATATTCGTAAGGCGCTGGATGTGCCTTTTATGCTGGCACGTCTTTGTTTTGAAGGAATTAAACTCTGCCGCGGCCTTGTTGATAAAAGTAACGTTAATTTGATTAGCGACGTGGCAGTTGCGGTAATCTTGCTGGAGTCTGCTTTTGTAAGCGCTTGTTTTAATGTAGATATTAATTTAAAGCTACTCGGAGATAAAGACCTGGAGGAGAAAATACGCGGGGAATTATCGCAGAAAGAAAAAGAGGCCAGGAAAATCAGAAAAGAAACGGAGGAAAGAGTTGGCCAAATTATTAGAGGGTAAGGTAATTGCCGAGAGAATTAAAGAAGAGCTTAAGCAGAATATCAAGTCTTTAAAGATAAAGCCTGTTTTGGCAAGTATCCAGGTTGGTTCAAGCGCCGGGACAAATAGCTATGTCTTGAGCCAGCAGAGAACCGCACAAAGCCTGGGGGTGGAATACCGTCTCAAGGAATTTGGCGCGGATGTTTCAGAAGCAGAACTAATTGAATTTATCCAGAAATTAAATTCTGATAAAACTGTAAACGGAATTATTGTGCAAATGCCTCTTCCGCAGCACATGGACTGCAGAAAGATCATTCAATTTATAAAGCCGCAGAAAGATGCAGAAGGGGTGCATCCTGAAAATATCGGAAAGGTGCTTTATGCACAGGCAAAGATCCTGCCTTGCACTCCGGCAGCAGTGATGGAGCTGTTAAAGGAAACCGGAATAGATTTATATGGAAAGGAAGTTGTGGTAATCGGCCACAGCGACATTGTGGGCAGGCCTCTTGCGCTTTTACTGTTAAACAAGTTTTCTACGGTTACGGTTTGCCATATTGCAACTTCAAAGGCGGGCAAATTAGAGGAGCATGTAAAAAGAGCGGATGTCTTGGTTGTGGCTGTGGGAAAGGCCGGCTTGATCAAGGGGGATTTGATCAAGGAGGGGGCTGTTGTAATTGATGTTGGGATAAACAGGGTTGGTGGAAAGATTGTCGGTGATGTGGATTTTGAGCAGGCTCAAAATCGTGCCTCTTTTATTACCCCGGTTCCAGGAGGGGTTGGGCCATTGACAGTGGCGATGCTTATGCGTAATTTAATTGAAACGGCTAAAACCTAAGATGATATTTTCTCTTCGCCTGACAACATTCATAAGCTGGTTTCGCCGTAATTTTGGATTAACAGATGTTTTAAACGGTGCGGGCAATAAAAAGATTAAGGTATTTGTTTTTATTACATCGCTGGGATTGATCGGGATAATAGGGGCAATTCGTTTTTTTATCGGGCCGGAGCTTGCTCTTTCAATATTTTATTTATTGCCTGTTTTTTTATGCAGCTGGTTTATTGGAAGGTCTGCCGGCGTAGCAGTTTCTATTTTAAGTGCTTTGAGCTGGTTGTATTTAGACCTTCTTTCCAAAGATTATTTTTCCCATTTTTTAATTCCGTTTGTTAATGAGACATGCAGGTTAAGCGTTTTTCTGATTATAACTTTTATTATTTCTGCATTAAAAATAACATTGGCGCAGGAAAAGACGCTGGCGAGTTTTGATTATTTGACCGGCGTGACTAATCGCAGGGTTTTTTATGAATTAGCCGGTATTGAGATTGACAGGTTCCGCAGATATTCCCATCCGTTTGCAGCGCTCTTTATAGATATTGATAATTTTAAGAAAATAAATGATACTTTTGGCCATCAGTTGGGAGATGCGCTTTTGTATACAGTGGCTAATGTTATTAAGGATAATTTACGCTCAACCGATATAGTCTCTCGTATCGGAGGAGATGAATTTGCCGTTCTTCTGACAGAGACCAATGTTGAGTCAGCTAAAATGATCTCTCCGCGTTTACATACGCTTTTGACCGAGACAATGAAGAAAAACGGGTGGGCTGTTACTTTTAGTATAGGCGCGGCTGCTTTTAGCCATCCGCCTGCAAACATTGACGAATTAATGCGCAAACTTGATACTTTAATGTATGGTGCAAAGCGACAGGGCAAAAACAGTATAAAGTTTGAGGCAATTATATAAATGACTCTTAGGGAGAAATTACAATCAGGAAAATTCGTATTTACTTCAGAGATCGGCCCTCCTAAGGGGATTGAGACTGCGCATTTACTTGAAACTGCCCGGTTTGTCAGCAAGAGAGTAGATGCAGTTAATGTTACAGATTTACAGAGTTCAGTAATGAGGCTTGGTTCTTTGGTGGTATGCAATCTTTTAAAACAAAATGGAATTGAGCCGGTATTTCAAATTACCTGCCGCGACAGGAACCGGCTTGCCCTGCAATCGGATTTACTTTCAGCGGCAAGCCTTGGAATTGAAAATGTGCTGGTTTTAACCGGGGACCATCCCTCGCGAGGGGACCATCCTCAGGCAAAGCCGGTATTTGATCTTGATTCAGTGCAGTTGTTAGAAGCGGCAAAAAAGCTGGAAAATGGTTTTGATATGAATAATAATAAGCTTGACGGAGCGGCCCCTAAGTTTTATCTTGGGGCAGTAGTTAATCCGGGGGCTGATCCTCTGGAGCCGCAGATTATAAAAATGGAAAAAAAGATAGAAGCCGGGGCGGAGTTTTTTCAGACGCAGGCGATTTTTGACGCAAGGGTCCTTGAAAATTTCTTAAATAAAACCAGGCATTTAAAGACGGTTATTTTAGGAGGAATTGTTTTCTTAAAGTCTAGTGGAATGTGCCGTTACATGAATAAGAATGTCCCCGGGATGTTTGTTCCGGATGATTTAGTTAAAGAGATGGAACAGGCAAATGACAGGATTGCTGTGTCTATTGAGATTGCCGCGCGTTTAATAAATCAAATCAAGCCCATGTGCCAGGGGATCCACCTGATGCCCATTGGCCAGGATAAACTTGTGCCGCGCGTCTTGGATACTTGCGGGCTTTAAAAATATGAGAAAAATAGTTATTATCGGGGCTTCAGTCGCAGGGCATAATTTGGCAGTAAATTTAAGAAATCTTGGCAATGATTCTTCAATTACCCTGATTACCGAAGAAGCCAGCGTGTTGTATGATAAGAATAAATTAATTGATTTTGTTTCAGGCGCAGCAAAAGAAAACGATTTGTTTCTTACAAGCGCCGATATTTATCAAAACAGCAATATTAATTTCGTTTCCGGAAAGAAAGTAAATTTAGTTAATGCTGATAGGAAGCAGGTTTATTTTAAGGAAAAAGGAAGTGTTGAGTATGATTATCTGGTGATTGCTTCCGGCAGGAGAATTGTCCTTCCTGAAATCTCAGGGGCAAAAAAAGACGGGGTATTTGCCTTGAATACTTTGGGCGATTATAGAAAATTTCTAACGAGTATCATCAGGGAAACGGTTTGTGTTGTTGGTTCTGATGATCGTGCGCTTAACTTAGCCAAGGCAATCAATGCGAAATTTAAGGTAGAGGTAAAATTGTTCAGCCAGAGATTATTTGACCAATCTTTGTTGGTTGAAGGCATTGAGGTGATTAACCTGTCAATCAAGGAAATTATCGGAGAAGGCTGTGTGCAGGCGGTTAAGCTTAGTGACGGCAGTGCGATTGGAGTTTGCGCGGTTTTATTTTTAGAGAGCTTAAAAAGCAATATTGAATTCATGAAGAATACTGCACTTGAGATATCAGCTGATAAAATTATTGTCGGAGATAATTTAAACACAAATATTGAAAATATATTTTCTTGCGGTTCTGTTTGTGCTAGAAAAGACAATTTAGAAATTATAAAAAGCACTGATGAAGTAATAAGTGAAAGTCTGTATTTATCGGATGTTCTTATCAAGCAAGTTAAAGGAGAAATATGTCAGACTTGTTAGTTGAATTAGGTACAAAAGGCTCTGAGGTGATCTTAAATTTAACAAATTCAAGTTTAGAAAAATTAATTCCTCTTAAAGGCAAAAACCAAAAAGTGGAATTTCCCGAGACAAATTATTATCTTCCATTAATTAACGGGCTTTTAAATCTGGTAGTAAAAACTTTGGAAGATTGCCAGGTTGCTTTAAAACAGGCAACGGCTTTGAGTAAGAGTATGCCGGTTGCAAGCGGAATAAATATGGGTGCAGGCTTGGGGAGTGTTCTTAACCGGGGCCTGGCTACTCTTATTTGCGAGGAGATCCTGGCTACCTTAGCAGTTTTTAATAAAGAGCATCCTCAGGAAGGGTTTTTGGGTTTTATCCCGGATAAGATCTTGCGTTCTTTAGGCCTGCAGCTTGTGGATGGAAGGATCGCAGGTATTGCCGTAATTCTGGGAGCAGCTAAAGATGATGATGCTGCAGTGGATTTGATCAGGAATTTTCAGTCAAAGAGTATTGTGAGTTTGTTAGCAGGGAATATTAAGGGCAATTCAGTTAAAGCGCAGCTTGAGAGAAAAGGTGTTGAGCTGGGCCTTGAAAACTACATTGTGCCTTTGGGTGCGGATTATCTTTCGGTTATTTATGCGGTGAATTTTGCAGTGCGCGCACCGCTTATTTATGGAGGTTTAAAACCAGGGCAGTGGCAGGGAATTGCCGAATATGTCCGTAATCGTGTTCCGGCATTTGTTTTATTACTGGGTCATGTTGACGAGGTAATTGTGGCAACGGGTTTGGGAGCTTTGGCCTTTGGCTTACCTATTATTACGGATTTGGATGTGCCGCAGCTGGGAAAAATTGACACTACGCTTTATGAGGCGTTAGTTACCGAAAAAGATTATAAAAAGATCCCTTCAAAATGTATCCTGGCAAGGGGCATTAAGGTAAGGCTTGCTGAAGTTGCCGTTCCGGTGCCCTACGCTGCAGCGTTTGAAGGAGAACGGGTAAGAAGAGAGCAATTACACGTGGAATTTGGGGCAAAGGCAAGCCTTGCTCTGGAGTATCTGAGTTCTAAAGGTGTTGATGAGGTTGATGACGGTTCGGTTGAATTGACTGGCCCTGATATTGACCAGCTTGAAAAAGGCAGCAAGTCAATGCCTTTGGCAATTGTAGTTGATGTTTACGGCAGAAAGATGCAAAAGGATTTTGAGCCTATCTTAGAGCGCCAGATTCATCGTTTTGTTAATTATGCCATGGGGATCATGCATATCGGCCAGCGTGATATGAACTGGATCAGGATCAGCAAGGATGCTTTTAGCAAGGGTTTTCGTTTAAAGCATTTGGGCGTAATCTTACATGCTATGCTGCATCAGGAATATAATGCGATTGTAGATAAAGTGCAGGTAAAGCTTTATACAAAAAAAGAAGATGTGGTGAGAATATCAGCTTCGGTTAAGGAAGTTTTTGACCAGCGCGACGAGCGCATCAGCGGCATGACCGATGAAAGCGTGGATACTTATTATTCCTGTCTTTTGTGCCAGTCATTTGCGCCTAATCATGTTTGTGTTGTTACTCCTGAGCGGCTTGGGCTTTGCGGCGCTTATTCCTGGCTTGATGCCAGGGCTTCTTTTGAAATTACGCCTACCGGGCCTAACCAGCCGATTAAAAAAGGCGCCTTGATTGATGAGCGTTTCGGGCAATGGGAAAATGTGAATGAATTTGTTAAGCAGAAGTCAAATAAAACAATTGATAAGGTGAGCATGTATTCATTGATGGATTCTCCTCAGTCATCATGCGGCTGTTTTGAATGTATTGTGGCAATTATCCCTGAGGCAAATGGCGTTATGATTGTTCATCGGGATCATTCAGGAATGACTCCCTGTGGAATGACTTTTACTACTTTAGCCGGCTCAGTTGGCGGAGGGGTGCAGACCCCGGGATTTTTAGGCGTCGGTAAACTTTATATTTTAAGCAAAAAGTTTATTTCTGCTGATGGTGGATTAGAGCGTGTAGTTTGGATGCCCAAAGAACTAAAAGAGATGTTGGGTGATAAGCTTAAAAATCGCGCGCAGGAAATCGGGGATGCGTCATTTGTTGATAAGATTGCCGATGAGACTATTGCCACTACTTCTGAAGACTTGCTTATATTTCTTGAAAAAGTAAAGCATCCTGCTTTAACAATGCCACCGATGATTTAATTTCTTTAAAAAAATCTTGACGCAGTTAAATTCGTATGTATAATAATCTTAACTATATGAGTAAGCTCACCTTGCACAATAAAATAATCAAGATATCCTTAATCTGTTTTTTATTGACTCTCGGGGCAATGTTTTTTGCCAGAGGTTTAAGAGCAGAAGGGTATACCCTGCGCGGTAAACCTGTTCCCGGAAGGGCGGCTAACCAGTGCCCTGCAGAAGAGGCTGTTGCCAAGCCGGATGATTCTCTTGTTGAAGAACCCTCTGTTGTTAAAGAGGGGGAACTGACCCAGTTGCAGAGGGATGCGCGTTTTTACCGCACGCAAGGCTTGGAGTCTCAGCAAAGAGGAGATCTTGATACAGCAATAAGTTTTTATCAGAAAGCCATGGAATTGGATCCATCTTATGCAGCTCCATATAATGACGCAGGAGTGATTTATGAAACAAGCGGAGATATGGAGCGTGCCCAAGAAAGTTATCTGCGGGCAATTTCTATAGACAAAAGATATCTTCCGGCTTATACAAATTTGGCATTATTTTATGAAAATGAAAGGGAATTGAATAAGGCTGCACAGTGTTGGAAGAAAAGGTATGAACTTTCTTCTCCTGGTGATCCTTGGGCAAAGAAAGCAAAGGCTCGTTTTGATGATATCAGTTTGGTTATGACTGACAGGCCTGTTCAGGATGCGCGTGAGCAGGAAGTAATGGGGTTATTAAAAGATGTTTCCGCGCAGAAATCTTTGTTTAAAAAAGATGATAAGGCAATGGCAATGTCTTTATTCTGCAAGGCAAAAGAAAGTTATAATATAGGAGATGATGTAGCTGCTTTTAAACAGGCGCTTGATGCCAGCCAGCTTGATCCTGCAAACAAAGAAATTGAAGATTTCGTTACTAAGATTCAGACAAGGTTATTATCCAGGTAGAAAACTGCTGTTTTCTACCCCTACCAACCTATAGTTTCCATGCAGTAATTAATGAGTGAAAAGAGATTATACTTAATTGACGCAGCCGGATTTTGTTACCGGGCTTTTTATGCCATTAAAGGTTTTACTACTTCATTTGGCCAGCCGACGAATGCTGTCTATGGGTTTGTAAATATTTTAAATAAAATTTTAAAGAGCCATAAACCGGATTATTTGGCTGCCTGTTTTGATGTCTCCCGCGATACCTTCAGGCAGAAAAAATTCGCAGAATACAAGATTCAAAGGCCGCCTATGCCGGATGGCCTTAAAAGCCAGATGCCTTTAATTAAAGAGATTATAAAGGCTTATGAGATTAAGATTTTTGAGAAAGAAGGATTTGAAGCAGACGATCTTATTGCAACTATTGCCAGAAAAGCAAAGGAAAATAATTTATCAGTGGTGATTGTCAGCTCTGATAAAGACATGCTGCAATTAGTTGACGATAAAGTTACGGTTTTTAGCCCGTATAAGGAAGAGGGAATATACTACGATAATCAGAAAGTTACTGAGCGTTTTGGAGTGGCACCTGAAAGAATCACGGATATTATTTCTTTAATGGGCGATGATTCGGATAATATTCCAGGTGTTCCCGGTATTGGTGAGAAAACTGCCCAAAACCTTATCAATGAATTTGGTTCTCTGGAGAATTTGCTGAAAAACAGCGATGAAATTAAGCCTCCAAAAGTAAAACAAACGGTTAAAGAGAATATCCTGCAGATCAATTTAAACAGCGAGCTGGCAATATTAAGAAAAGACGTGGATATAGATATCAATTTTGAAGATTTAAGAACTGTTCCTGCTAATTATAATGAACTTTTCAGGTTGTTTAAATACCTTGAGTTTAAGTCGTTATTAAAATCTTTGCCTCATGAAGAAAGCCCCAAGGAAGATGTTAAAAAGATATTCTTAGATGAAGAAGAATTCTTTAAAAAAGTTTCTCAAAGCAGGGCCGTTTTCTTGTTCGGGACAGCGCCTAATGACTTTATATTTTCGGTTGAGGGAGAGTTTGCCCGCCTTGACTGCCGTGGTGAGGAAATCAGGAAAATCTTAGCTGATCCTGAAATTAAGAAAATAGGGCATGACTTAAAGAGTGCCGAAATTATCCTCAGTAAAGAGAATATTATTTTAAACGGCCTTTACTTTGACACAATGATTGCTGCTTATTTGATCAATCCTGTTAAATCCAGCTCTAATCTTGCGGACCTGTCATGGGATTATTTGGGCGAAGTTTTAAAGAATTCAGATTTAACGAATGAAAAAGCGCTGGATTCAATTTTAAAGATATACCCAAAATTGGAAATTGAACTTAAAGATAAATCTTTGGACAAGCTTTTTAGAGAACTTGAGATGCCGTTGGTGAAAGTCTTGGCAAGAATGGAAATGCGCGGTATTAAACTGGATGAGAAACTGATTGCCGGGCTGTCCTGCGATATTGAAAAGAAATTGATTAAACTTATTGAGGGGATTTATTCGGCAAGCGGCACACAGTTTAACATTAATTCCCCCAAACAACTTGGGCAGGTTTTGTTTGAGAAATTAAAACTGCCTGTGATAAAAAAAAGTAAGACCGGCCCATCTACAGATGAAGAAGTCTTAAGGGCGTTGGCTGATAAGCATGAACTTCCTGCGTTGTTAATTGAATACCGCCAGTTAATGAAATTAAAGAATACTTATATTGATACCCTTCCTTTATTGGTAGATAAGAATACAGGAAGGATTCACACTTCTTTTAACCAAACCGGCACAGAAACCGGGCGGTTAAGTTCCAGTAACCCTAATCTGCAGAATATCCCTGTAAAGACTGAAATCGGAAGGAAGATCAGGAAAGCGATTATTTCCTCAGGAGAGGATTATTTTTTAATCTCTTGTGATTATTCACAGATAGAACTAAGGGTTTTGGCGCATTTATCCGGCGACCAGGATTTGATCAAGGCATTCAATAACGATTTGGATATTCACCGCGCTACGGCAGGGCTTATCTATGGAGTTGAGGAAAAAGACGTGAACAGCCAAATGCGCGAAACTGCCAAGCGTGTAAATTTTGGGATTGTTTATGGGTTGACTTCTTATGGCTTAAGCCGCGACTTGGGAATACCGGTTATAGAAGCTCAGAATTTTATAGATGCTTACTTTTTGCGTTATCCCAAGGTCAGGGATTATATTCAAGAACAGATTAACAAAGCCAAAAAAGACGGATTCGTAACTACTATCCTGGGCAGAAGAAGATATATCCCTGAGATCAATAATAAGAATCAGGGCATACGGCAGTTTGCCGAACGTCAGGCAGTGAATGCGCCTATCCAGGGGTCGGCTTCTGATCTGATTAAACTTGCAATGATTGAAATAGATAAGGATATTACACAACATAAACTTAAAAGCACAATGATCATGCAGATTCATGATGAGCTTGTGTTTGATGTTAGCTCTAGCGAAATGGATCAATTGATTGGCCTTGTGCGCGAGCGTATGGAAAATGTTTTGAAGTTGAACGTCCCGATCAAGGTTGACGTAAAAAAGGGAAGGAACTGGCTTGAAATGGAGGATGTTACTTGAAGGTAGCTTTTTGTGCTTCTGAGGTTGTTCCTTTTGCCAAGACAGGCGGGCTTGCTGACGTAGCAGGAGCTCTGCCTTTGGCGCTTGAGAAGCAGGGAATGGAAGTGATCATTATTATGCCCGGTTACAAATCTGTCCATCAGGCTAAGTTTGAGATCAAGAAACTAAATAAGCATGTTTCGTATGCAATAATCGGCAAAGGAATAAAAGTATACTTTATTGAGAATGAAAAATATTTTCACCGGGCAAACTTATACGCAGACAAGCATGGCGATTATAAGGATAACCTTGAAAGGTTTGCTTATTATTGCAAAGAATCGTTAAATTTATTAAAAGAAATAGATTTTCCAGTCGACATTATTCATATCAATGACTGGCAGGCAAGCTTGATCCCGGTTTACTTAAAGGCTTTTTTTGGGCATGACGATTTTTACAAGAATATGAAAACAATCCTGACGATCCATAATCTGGGTTATCAGGGAATTTTCCCAAGGGATGAATTTTCCAAACTTGGGCTTGATGAGTCATATTTTGGCATAGATGGGCTTGAGTTTTTTGGTAAAATCAACCTTTTAAAAGGCGGCTTGCTTTTCTCGGACATGATTAACACAGTCAGCCCGACGTACAGCAGGGAAATTCAATCAGAAGATCTGGGTTTTGGCTTGCAGGGAATCTTAAACCAGCGTAAAGATGTGTTATTTGGAATCCTGAACGGCCTTGATTATGATTTCTGGAGCCCGGAAGATGATAAATACATCGTAAAGAAATATTCTCTTAAAAACCTTTCTGATAAGCTATCAAATAAACTTGAATTACAGAAAATTTGCGGTTTTAAACAAGATGGCAATATACCTGTTTTTGGAATAGTTTCTCGTTTGGCTGAGCAAAAAGGTTTTGATATTTTGTCAGAAGATATTGAATCAATTTGTAATTTAGGCCTGCAGCTTGTTATCTTGGGTATCGGAGAGCACAGATATCACGTGTTACTTGAGAAGATGAGGCGGAAATATCCGCAGTCAATTTCTGTCCACCTTGAGTTTAATGAAGGGCTTGCGCATAAAATTTACGCAGGAAGCGATGTTTTTCTGATGCCTTCGCAATATGAGCCGTGCGGGCTTGGGCAGATGATCGCTTTAAGGTACGGGACGCTTCCTTTGGTGTTTAATACAGGCGGACTTGCAGATACTGTTAATCGTGAAAACGGTTTTCTTTTTGAAGATTATAATAAAGAGGATCTGTTGAAAACGATAAAAATAGCGGTATTGTCTTTTCAGGATAAAAAGAAATGGCCGGGGCTTGTTAAGAACGCCATGCAGTGTAATTTTTCATGGGATATTTCCGCAAAGAAGTATGTTGAGCTATATGAAAAAGCAAAATAAAATTATCCTGGGTTTAACCGGCGGGCTTGGCAGTGGGAAAACTACTGTAGCAAGGATATTTAAGTCTTTAGGGGCTCAGGTTATTGATGCAGATAAATTGGCGCATGCCTGCCTTAAAAAAGGCTCTAATGTTTATCAGAAGATTATCTCGGTTTTTGGAACAAGAATATTGCTCAGTAACAGCAACATTGACCGTAAGAAATTAGGAAGCATTGTTTTTAATAATTGTAAGATGCTTAGGAAATTAAATAGCATAATCCATCCGGAAGTAATCCGCATGATGACGGATGATATTTCTTCATCCAGGGCCAGGGTCGTGGTTTTAGACGTGCCATTGTTGATTGAGGCAGGTTTAGAAAAGATTGCAGATAAAATAGTAGTAGTAAATGCTTCACGCGCGAATCAGGTTGAAAGGGTTTTTCGCAAATCAAAGATCAAAAGAGAAGAGATATTAAAAAGAATACGCTGCCAGATGCCTTTATCCAAAAAAGCCAAACTGGCGGATTTTGTAATAGATAACAATGGTGGTTTAAAAGAAACAAGGCGTCAAGTAAAACAAATATGGAGGAGAATGTGGAAAAGTTAGAAATTAAGAATTTGAAGGACATGAAGATTACAGAGTTAAACAAATTAGCCAAAGATTTGAATGTCAACGGCATAAGCGGATTAAAGAAACAGGATTTGATCTTTAAGATCCTGCAGGGGCAGGCTGAAAAAGAAGGGCTTATGTTCGGGGAAGGTGTGCTTGAAATTTTGCCCGAAGGTTTTGGTTTTTTAAGAAGCCCGAACTACAATTATCTGCCTTGCCCTGATGATATTTATATTTCTCCGTCGCAGATCAGGAAATTTGATTTACGTACCGGAGATACGGTCAGCGGGCAGATCCGGCCTCCTAAAGAAGGGGAAAAATATTTTGCTCTTCTTAAGGTTGAGGCGGTAAACTTTGAGAATCCGGAAGATGTGAAAGAAAAGGTGTTGTTTGATAATTTAACTCCTGTTTATCCCCGTTCTGCCTTTAATATGGAAACGGATCCTAAGGAAGTTTCCATGAGGGTAATGAGCTTGTTGACTCCTATTGGAAAGGGCCAGCGCGGTTTAATTGTAGCCCAGCCCTATAGCGGCAAAACCGTGCTTTTACAAAAAATAGCCAATGCAATTACTACTAATAATCCGGATGTGATTTTAATTGTGCTTTTGATTGATGAGCGCCCGGAAGAAGTAACAGACATGCAAAGGCATGTAAGGGGCGAAGTAATTTCTTCAACATTTGATGAGCCGCCGGAAAGGCACGTGCAGGTTGCAGAGATTGTGCTTGAGAAAGCGAAAAGGCTTGTGGAGCATAAGCGGGATGTGGTAGTCTTATTGGATAGCATTACGCGTCTTGCGAGAGCCTATAATTCAGTTGTGCCGCATAGCGGAAAGGTTCTTTCCGGAGGTATTGATTCCAATGCCCTGCAGAAACCAAAGAGATTTTTTGGAGCAGCTCGCGCAATTGAAGAAGGCGGCAGCTTGACCATTATTGCCACAGCCTTGGTTGATACGGGAAGCCGTATGGACGAAGTTATTTTTGAAGAATTTAAAGGTACCGGTAATATGGAATCGCAATTAGACAGGAATCTTTTCCAGAGGAGAATTTATCCTGCAATTGATATCAAGCGTTCAAATACCCGTCATGAAGAGCTTTTGGTTAAGCCTGATCAGCTGCAAAAGATATGGATCTTAAGAAAGGTCCTTAATGAGCTTAGTAATGTTGAGGCAATGGAACTTTTAATTGAGAAATTGGCCAAAACAAAGAATAATGAAGAGTTTCTTAATAGCATGAACCAGTGATTCAGTAACTAGTTAACACCCAGCCATATTGGATTGGCTGGTGTTCACTTGTGTGAAAAGGAGAATAAAATGAAAGAGAAGATTCATCCGAATTACAAAGACAGCACAATTATTTGTGCCTGCGGTGAGACGATCCATACACGTTCCACAAAGCCCAGCATCAGGGTGGAAATTTGTTCTAAGTGCCATCCGCTTTTTACCGGAAAGCAGAAATTGGTAGATTCTGCCGGACGTGTGGATAAGTTTATGAGAAAATATGGAAAAAAATAATTGGTGAACGACTAACTAATCATGTTAGATCAATTACAAAAATTAGAAAAGCGGTATGAGGAGCTGGAGCAAATTCTTGCTTCTTATGAGAATATCTCTGATAAGGAGCAGTATAATAAATTTGCCAAAGAATTGGCTGATTTAAGGGAGCCTGTATCTTTATTCCGTGAATATAAAAGAATTCTAAGGGAAATTGAGGATACTCAAAAAGTCCTTTCTGAAAAGCACGATAAAGAATTTACCGAATTAGCCAAGTCTGAACTTGCGGAATTGCTTTCCAAGAAGTCTGCATTGGAAGATAATTTTAAGAAAATCTTTACCGAAGAGGATAAGGATGCGGGACGTGATATTATTGTTGAGATCCGCCCGGGTACGGGAGGGATGGAGGCGGCATTGTTTGCAGGGGATCTTTATCGCATGTATACCAAATATGCAGCAAAGAAGAATTGGATAATTGATCCAATGTCAGTCAGCAGCACTGATTTGGGAGGATTGAAGGAAGTTGTTTTTGGCTTAAAAGGAAAAGACGCGTTTAAGAGGCTGAAGTTTGAAAGTGGTGTTCATCGTGTCCAACGTGTTCCGGAAACAGAGGCACAGGGCAGGGTTCATACTTCTACTGCTTCTGTGGTGGTAATGCTTGAAGCAGAAGAAGTTGATTTGGTGATTGAGCCGAAAGATTTAAGGATTGATACTTATCGCTCAAGCGGCCCCGGCGGACAGCACATGCAGAAAACTGATTCTGCAGTAAGGATCACGCACATTCCGACGGGCACGGTTGTGGCTTGTCAGGATGAGCGTTCGCAGCTAAAGAACAAGGCCAAGGCAATGCGTATTTTGCGCGCGCGTATTTTGGATAAAAAAGAGCACGAAGAAGCTAAAAAGATTACCGAAGCTCGCCGGATTCAAATAGGCTCAGGGGACAGAAGCGAGAAGATCCGCACTTATAATTTTCCGGACCGCCGGGTTACCGACCACCGGATTAATTTTACTTCTCATCAGCTGGAAGCCATACTTGAGGGTGATTTGGATGAAATTTCAGATGCCTTAATAAAAGCTGCTGAGGAAAAGGCGCGTCAGGAAGATCAGCCTAAAGGATAGGAAATCCGTTATGAATGAAACGGAATTGCTATTTACCCGGGTTTTAAATTGCCAAAGGCAGTCTTTATACCTTGACAAGGGTTTGGAATTAAATAAAAAGCAGGCAGGATTTATTGCCGCCTGCCTCAAGAGAAGGATCTCCGGCGAGCCAATACAGTATATTTTAGGAAATACCGAATTTATGGGCTTTGATTTTAATGTCTCGCCTGGCTGTTTGATTCCCCGTCCGGAAACAGAAATATTAATTGAAACCGCTATTAATTGTGTAAAATGTTTATCGCCTGTTAAACCCCGGATTTTAGAGATAGGCACAGGCTCAGGATGCATTGCGGTTTCTTTGGCTAAGTTGTTGAAGAATGTATTAATAACCGCAACGGATATTTCTCAAAAGGCCTTAGATATCGCAAAGTCAAATGCGTTACTTAATAAAGTTTCAGATAGAATAGTTTTTTTAAATAGCGACTTGTTTTCCTCTTTACCGACATGCGATAAGCCGTATGCGCTATGCATTTCTAACCCTCCTTATATTCCAAGTGCAGAAATTCAAGATTTGCAGCCAGAGCTCCAGTATGAGCCGCGCATTGCTTTAGACGGCGGAATAGACGGGCTTGATTTTTATCGCCGCATTATTATGCAATCAGCTGATTATTTAAAACCCGGGGGTTTTCTAATTATGGAAATGGGTTTTGGCCAGTGTAAAAAAGTAAAAGAAATCTTTAAGATTTCAGAAAACTTTGAGATAATAAAGATAGTGAAGGATTATAGTAATATTGACAGAGTGGTTGTTGCTAAAATAAATTCTAAGTAAATTACTATAAGGGGACGCCTAAATATGGATAAATTAGTTATTGAGGGTGGGATTAAGTTAAAAGGCGAAGTAGTTATTTCTGGAGCGAAGAACGCAGTATTGCCTATATTAGCTGCGGCTTTGTTGACTGATGACGCTTGTATCATTAAAGGCGTGCCGAATCTGCGCGATACAAATACTATGTTTAAGATATTGCGTTCATTGGGCAAGATTGTTGAATACGACGGCGGCACTGTAACGGTTACATCCGGCAGGTCAATAAATTATATCGCAGACTATAAACTGGTTTCTACAATGCGCGCTTCTATTTGTGTTCTGGGGCCGCTTTTGGGAAAACTTAAAAAAGCGAAAGTGTCTTTGCCCGGAGGCTGCATTATCGGTGACCGCCCGGTAGATTTGCATATCAAAGGCATCAGGGCATTAGGTGCTGATGTTTATATTGAATCCGGATATGTGGTTGCCAGCGCCAAGAAACTTAAAGGCGGGCACATGTATTTAGGTGGAGTGTATGGGTCTTCGGTTTTAGCTACAGATAATGTAATGATGGCCGCAGTTTTGGCAAGCGGTAAAACCGTGATTGAATCGGCAGCTTGCGAACCTGAAGTAGCGGATCTGGCTGAATTTTTAATCAAGATGGGGGCAAAAATAAAAGGCCACGGTACTCCTATTATTGAAATTGAAGGGGTTAAGCATTTGCACGGGGCTTCACATACAATTATCCCGGACAGGATTGAAGCAGGGACAATGATGTTAGCGTCCTTAATTACCGACGGAGATATTTTAATAAAAAACGTTTGCTCTCGTCATCTGGGGGCTTTAATTGATAAACTGGAAGAAGCCGGTGCTGTAATCATTAAGAGTGATAATTCTTTGCGCGTGCGTAAAAAGAGGCAACTGCATGGAGTAAATATTACAACCCTGCCGTACCCGGGATTTGCCACAGATATGCAGGCGCAGATGATGAGCCTGATGAGTGTTGTTCCGGGGACAAGCCTTTTTACAGAGAAGATTTATCCGGACAGGTTTATGCATGTGGCGGAATTAAGGCGAATGGGTGCGCAAATTCAGCGCGAGGGGCCGCATGCGATTGTTGAAGGAGAGAAATATTTATCAGGTGCTCCGGTAATGGCTTCGGATTTGCGCGCTTCTGCTTGTTTGGTTTTGGCTGGATTAGCTGCCCGCGGAAAGACTTCAATATCAAGGATCTATCATTTGGAACGAGGCTATGAGAATATTGAAGAAAAGTTGCAGAATTTAGGAGCAAGGATCTGGAGGGAAAAAGAATGATCTTAATGATTGATAATTATGATTCATTTACTTATAACCTCGTGCAGTATTTAGGCGCTTTAGGAGCTGATGTCAGGGTATTTCGTAATGATAAAATTACGGTTGATAAAATTAAACTTCTTCGCCCAAAGAAAATTGTTATTTCTCCCGGGCCAGGCAGGCCTGAAGATGCCGGGATCTCCTGCGCAGTTATCAGGGAATTCTCCGGTAAAATATCTATTTTAGGGGTTTGTCTTGGGCATCAGTCTATAGGTTATGCTTATGGAGGGAAAATTGTTCAGGCTAAAAAGCTTATGCATGGCAAGACCTCTTTGATATATCATAACGGCAAAGATATCTTTAAGGGCATTCCAAATCCTTTTGAGGCAACCAGGTATCATTCTTTATTAGTAGAGAAGAAATCACTTCCTAAATGTTTAGAGGTTACCGCCTGGACGAAGGAAAAAGAGATTATGGGGCTCGCGCATAAGGATTTTCCTCTCTGGGGAGTGCAGTTTCATCCGGAGTCAATTTTGACTAAATCCGGAAAAGCCATTCTATCCAATTTTCTAAAACTATGATTATTGAAGCAACCGGATTATTACAAGAAAATAAAGATTTATCTGCAGCACAGATGCGTCAAGTAATGGAAGAGATTATGCTAGGGGAAGCTTTTACTCCTCAGATCGTTTCTTTTTTGGCGGCTTTAAATAAAAAAGGGGAAACAGTTGAGGAGATTGCTGCAGGTGTGGAGGTAATGCGTAAATTCGCAACTCGTATCCGCGCAGATAAAGATATTGTTTTGGATACCTGCGGCACGGGAGGAGATAAAAAAGGTACTTTTAATGTTTCAACTGCAGTAGCATTTGTTGCCGCAGGTAGCGGGATCACTGTTGCCAAGCACGGCAACCGTTCTGTATCAAGCCGCTGCGGAAGCGCGGATATTTTGGAAGCATTAGGCGTAAATATTGATCTGTCAACCGACAGGATAGAGGCGTGCCTTAATAAAATCGGCCTTGCTTTTTTATTTGCTCAGAATCTTCATCCGGCAATGAAACATGCAATGCCCGCAAGAAAAGAAATTGCCGCTAAGACTATCTTTAATATTTTAGGCCCGTTAAGCAATCCTGCCGGGGCAACGCACCAGTTAGTCGGGGTCTATGATTACAGGCTAACGCAGGTATTGGCTGAGGTTTTATTAAGATTAGAAACAAAAAGCGCCTTAGTTGTTTGTGGCAAAGATGGCCTTGATGAGATCACTACTACTGATAAAACTTTTATCTCTGAACTAAAATCAGGTAAAATAAGAAATTATGAAATTTCCCCGGAGGACTTTGGCTTAATAAGATGCAGGCCTGAAGATTTAAAGGGAGCAAGCGCAGAAGAAAATGCCGATATGCTTACAGCTATTTTAAGAGCGGAACCAGGCCCGAAGCGGGATATTGTAATTTTAAATTCTGCAGCAGCTATTTATGTCGCAGGTAAGGTTGATTCTATAAAAGACGGTATTAAAGCAGCTTCTGTTTCAATTGATTCAGGTTCAGCGCTTAAGAAACTGGAATTGTTAAAGGAGTTTTCAAGGGAGTAAGCATGGCAAAAAAAGATACTTTAAAAGAAATTATCCAAAAGAAAAATGAGAGGGTTTTATTAGCAAAACAGCAGATTGCTGAGGAAGAATTAAAGGAGAAAATAAAAGGTATTCCTCCTGCAAGGCCATTTATTGAGGCAATCAATAAGCCTCGTCAGATTTCATTAATTGCCGAGATAAAAAGGTCGTCTCCTTCGCAGGGAGTTATCCGGGAGGATTTTAATCATCTGCAGATTGCGCAAATATATCAGGATATTGGAGTGCAGGCACTTTCGGTTCTTACTGAGGAGGATTTTTTTGGAGGAAGCCTTGCTTATTTAAGCGAAGTAAAAAATATTGTTGCAGCTCCGGTGTTAAGAAAGGATTTTATTTTTGAGCCATATCAGGTTTATGAGTCGCGGTTTTACCAGGCAGATGCTATTCTTTTAATTGCTGAGCTGCTTTCAAAAGATAAAATTACCGAGCTTATGGGCCTTTCCGCAGATTTAGGTATGGATTGCATAGTTGAGGTGCATGGCGAGAAGGAATTAAAGAAAGTATTAAATCTAAAAGTTCCGCTTATCGGGATCAACAACCGTGATCTGCGCACGCTGGAGGTTGACCTTAAGACAACAGAAAAACTTTTTCCGCTTATTCCTAAAGATAAGGTTGTGGTGGTGGAAAGCGGGATCAGGAACTATCAGGATGTATTATTCTTAAAGATTTTAGGAGTGAATGCCGTTTTGATCGGGCAGGCTTTTATGGAATCGCCTGATATTCGCAAGAAAGTAGAAGAGGTTATGGGGTGGTAGTGTGGGGGTAAAGGTCAAAATTTGCGGGATAACAAATTTAGAAGATGCCTTAGCAAGTGTATTTGCAGGGTGCGATTCTCTGGGATTTATGTTTTACCGCAGGAGCCCGCGTTATATTTCACCCGAGAGGGCAAGAAATATCATTAATATTATCCCCAAGGAGATTGTTAAGATCGGCGTATTTGTAAATACCCCGGAAAAAAATATAAAACAGATTGCCAAATTTTGCAAATTAGATATACTACAATTTCATGGCAATGAAAGCCCTGAGTTTTGCCGGCGTTTTAAAGGTTACAAAATTATCAAGGCTTTTAGGGTTAAAGATAAAATAAACTTAAAGCAGATTAAGAAATATAAAGTTTTTGCGTATCTCTTTGATACTTTTGTTGAATCAACTCCCGGAGGCACGGGTAAAAAATTCAACTGGCAGCTAATTAAACATCTCCACGGGGTAGAGCAGCCGATATTTTTGTCCGGAGGGCTTAACTGCCGGAATGTAAAAAAGGCAGTTAACTATCTTCACCCGGATTGGGTTGATGTCTGCAGCGCTGTTGAAGTGTTCCCGGGGAAAAAGGATCATGTTAAGGTTAAAGATTTTGTCAAAGCAGCTAAAGGAAAGAACTGATGATGAAGAAATTACCGGATAATTCAGGGCATTTTAATGGATTCGGCGGCAGGTATGTCCCGGAGACGTTGATTTATGCTTTGGATGAATTGACCAAAGAATATAACCGGGTTAAGAAGGACAAGAAGTTTAGAGAGGAATTAGATTATTACCTGAAGGATTATGCCGGAAGGCCGACCAAGTTGTATTTTGCCCAAAATCTAAGCCGGAAGCTTGGAATTAAAAGAATTTATTTAAAAAGAGAAGATTTGCTGCATACGGGCGCGCATAAGATTAATAATACCCTGGGGCAGATTCTTTTGGCGCGGCGTATGCAAAAGCCGAGGATCATTGCAGAAACAGGGGCGGGCCAGCACGGTGTGGCAACTGCGACAGTAGCGGCGATGTTTGGTTTAAAGTGCGATGTTTATATGGGTGTTGAAGATATTGAACGCCAGAAACTTAATGTATTCCGCATGAAGCTTTTGGGGGCGCGGGTGATCCCTGTTACAAGCGGCTCAAAGACCTTAAAAGATGCCATGACCGAGGCTTTGCGCGACTGGGTAACTAATGTGCGTACTACGCATTATATAATCGGTTCAGTTGCCGGGCCTCATCCGTACCCTGCCATGGTAAGAGATTTTCAGGCGGTTATTGGAAGGGAAGCAAGGCAGCAGATCTTAAAAAAAGAAAAGCGCCTGCCGGATTATTTAGTTGCCTGTGTGGGCGGCGGCAGTAATGCTATGGGGCTGTTTTATCCTTTTTTAAATGATAAAAAAGTAAAGTTTATAGGGGTAGAGGCTGCCGGTTTCGGAGTTAAGACGGGAAAACATGCAGCAACTCTTGTCGCCGGAAAAATCGGGGTATTGCATGGTTCAAAATCAAAGCTTTTAATGGATAAATATGGACAGGTTGAGATAGCGCATTCTATTGCCGCAGGCCTTGATTATCCTGGTGTGGGGCCTGAACATGCTTATTTTCAGAAGATTGGCCGTGCAGAATATTTTACCGTGACTGATCTTGAGGCCTTGGAAGGATTTAAATTACTTTCAGAAACAGAAGGGATCATCCCTGCTTTAGAGCCGTCGCACGCAATTTATTATTTAAAAAAGCTTAGCCGTAAGATTAAGAAAGATTCTGTTGTTATTCTTTGTTTGTCCGGCAGGGGAGACAAGGATACTTATGCTGTTGCAGAGAGGCTGAAGCTATGAACCGGATTGAAAAGAAATTTAAAAAGTTAAAGAATACCAGGAAAAAGGCATTCATTGCTTTTATTACTGCAGGATATCCTAATCTGTCGGTTACAGAAAAATTAATTCTTGAGTTTGATAAAATCGGTGTGGATATTGTTGAATTGGGAGTGCCGTTTTCTGACCCGCTTGCAGACGGGCCAATGATCCAGGAAGCCTCGCAGCAAGCCTTAAAGAAAAAAACACATTTAGTTGATATTCTGAAATTAGTTAAAAAGATCCGCAGGAATGTATTTATCCCGATTTGCCTGATGACTTATTACAATCCGATATTCGCGTTTGGAGAAGAGAGGTTTGTAAAACAGGCAAAGGATTGCGGAGTAGACGGAGTGATTATCCCGGATTTGCCGCCTGATGAGGGAGAGTCTTTGTTGAAACTAGCAAAGAGCCAAGGGGTGGATATTATTTGTTTTATTGCCCCCACTACCCAGAAAAAAAGAATAGAATATGTTGATCAGGTTTCCCGCGGGTTTATTTATTATGTTTCTTTGACCGGTGTTACCGGCGCTCGTCTTGCTCTGCCGCAAGGATTAATTAAAAATATTAAATTGGTCAAGGGATTGGTTAAAACACCGGTTTGTGTTGGTTTTGGTGTTTCTACCGCAAAACAGGTAAAAGAGATTCAAAAATCAGCTGATGGCGTGATTGTAGGAAGCGCTATTGTAAAGAAGATTAAAGAGAATATTGGCAGGCCTGATTTAGTAAATAAGGTCAGTAATTTTGTCCGCAGCATAAAAGGATAATTTATGTATAAAAAAACGATTTTAGACAATGGTTTAAGGATTATTTCAAATAATATGCCCAAGAGGCAGTCAGTAGCTGTCGGAATTTGGTTGAATGTCGGCGGCAGATATGAAGATTCTGCGCAAAAGGGAATTTCGCATTTTCTTGAGCATCTTCTGTTTAAGGGGTCTAAAAAGTATTCTTGCCGTAAGATTAAAGAGTCCATTGAAGGAGTCGGCGGAGCGCTTAATGGCTTTACTTCTGAAGAGCTCACCTGCTATCTGGTAAAGATACCAAATTCTTATTGGGGAATGTCTTTGGACGTATTATCAGACATGGTCCTAAACCCTGCCTTACCGCAAGTTGAGATTGAAAAGGAAAAAGGGGTTATTTTAGAAGAAATAAAAATGTATAAAGACCAGCCGCAAAGTTACGTCTATGAATTACTGGATGATCTTTTGTGGCCGAATCAGCCATTAGGAACACCGATAATCGGTTCAGTTGAATCGGTCAGCAGCATTGACCGTTTGAAACTGAAATCCTTTAAAGATGAATTTTATAATCCATTAAATATTACTGTAAGTGTTGCCGGAAGCATAAGCCATGATAAATTAATTAAAGCTGCGCAAAAGATATTCTCCGCTAACAAACATTGGCAAAAGAGTGATTTCTTAAGAGTTGTTGAAGAGCAGAAAAAACCGCAGTTAAAGTTATTCCAAAAAGACACAGAACAGACCCATATGGCGTTAGGGTTTCATGCTCTGCAGCGCCAGCATCAGCTCAAGCATGCCTTGGGGCTTTTGCATGTAATTTTAGGCGCAAATATGTCCAGCCGTCTGTTTAACGAGATCAGGGAAAAACGCGGGCTTGCCTATGAAATCGGCACATATGTAAAACGTTATTTTGATACAGGTGTTTTTGTTGTGCACGCCGGGATAGATAACAGCAAGGTTAGTGCGGCAGTTGAGTTGATCTTAAAGGAGCTTAAGAAGGCAAAAGATGTTTTGGTAACAGAAGGTGAATTTAAGCGCGCAAAGGATTTTTATCTCGGTCAATTAATGCTGGCCTTGGAAGATACGCTGGATCATATGCTTTGGATCGGAGAAAGCACCTCTACAATAGATAAAACATATTCTATAAGCGAGGTAATAAAGGAAGTAAATGCAGTGACAAGATCCGATTTGCGCAAGGTAGCCTGCCATATTTTTCAGGAGCAAAAAATGAATTTGGCTTTAATAGGCCCGCTAAAAGAGCCTGAACAAGGCTTGTTTCAGCAGTTAAAAATAGATTAATTTATGTATATCCCCTTTGTTTTGATTTTGTTGTTTGTTTTTATAATTTTGTCCTTCTTTTTTTCTGCTTCAGAAACCTCCATTATCGGATTAAGTAAAATCCGCCTGCGCCACATGATCCAAAAAGGAGTTAAAAATGCTGGCAAGGTTGAGAATCTGCTTATAAAAGTTGATAAGGTCATTGCTGCAATCCTTATCGGGAACAATATTGTTAATATTGCAATTTCTGCGTTAGTTACCGGTATTTTTGTGCAGGCCTTTGGCTATAGATGGGGGGTAATTTTCTCTACGTTTATTACTACTTTTACTGTTTTAATTTTCTGCGAAGTAACCCCTAAGATACTCGCTTCTAAACATGCCGAGAAAGTCGCATTATTTACTGCTCCTATTATGGGTGTCGTGATAAAGATACTAAATCCTTTGATCGTATTCTTTATCGGCATTAGTAATTTTATCTTAAAGATCTTCAGGATGCCTCAGACAAAAAGGTCGCCATTGATTACTGAGGAGGAATTACGCACTATAATAGAAATTGGCGCAGAAGAGGGTATCTTGGATCAGGAAGAAAAGAAGATGCTCCAGCGCATTTTTGAGTTTGGCAATACCCGGGCGGGGGATGTAATGGTCCCTTTGGATAAAATTACTGCTGTAAGTTCGCAGGCAAGCCACGAAGAATTGCTTAATGTTTTTGTGGAAGAGGGGCACGCGCGCCTTCCGGTTTATAAGGATAAGCTTGAGAATATTATCGGTATTGTCCATGGGCGCGACTTGCTTTATATTTTAAGGGACAATGGGCTGTTTTTGCTCCAGGATTTAATACGAGAGGCGGCTTTTGTCCCTAAGAAGATGTGCGTTAATGAGGTTTTAAAGAAGTTCCAGGCAGAAAAAATTCAGATTGCCATTGTTACAGATGAGCATAAAAAGGCAGTTGGTTTAGTTACGCTTGAGGATCTGATTGAGGAAATTGTCGGGGAAATAGAAGAGAAACACATCAGGAGATCTTCTAATAAGGTTTGACACTAATTTGAAGCTATGATAATATATTCAAGTATTAACTTATCTGTTTTTTAAAAGGAGGAGAAACGATGGCAGAAACAGGGTATTGTGTTAAGTGCAAATCAAAAAAAGAAATGAAGGACGAGCAGAAGGTAACAATGAAGAACAAGCGGCTTGCCATGAAAGGAAAATGCAGCGATTGTGGCACCGGTATGTATAAAATCCTGGGCAAGAAATAAGCTGCCGGAGGTATTAAGATAGAAACAAAAAAATTAGCTTTACGTATTGCGACTATTGCTAAATCAAAAAAAGCGCAAAAGCTGGTAATCCTTGATATGAGCGAGGTTGCCGGCTTTTGCGATTATTTTGTCATCTCAAGCGGTACATCTTTGCGGCATGTAAATGCCGTTGCTTTGGCAATTGAAGAGGATCTGGCAAAAGAGAAAATTAAATCTCTTTCCAAGATTTCACCTAGCGACGAATCTGGCTGGGTTGTTCTGGATTACGTTTCTGTTATAGTGCATGTGTTTTATAAACCGGTAAGGGAGTTTTATTCGCTTGAACGCTTGTGGAGCGACGCCCGGAAAGTTAGGATCCCCAGAGTTAAGGCTTAGTTGTTCCTTTCTTGTTAATTTTCCCAATTTTTCTAAAATAAGATGAAAGACATCCAGACAAATTTAATAGAAATAATTAAGAGATCATTGCATGCCCGGGGCCTGGCACAAATCCCGGATGATCAGATCATTTTGGACATTCCTTCAGACGGGCGTTTTGGGGATTTTTCTACTAATATCGCCCTTCGTTTAAGCAAGTTGTTAAAGCAGCCTCCGCGTGAAGTTGGGCTGAGCCTTGCCGAGGATATTAAAAAGACTTTAGATAAAGACAAGCTTGGTAGTTTTGTAAAAGAGGTTAAAGTTGAAGGAGCCGGCTTTATCAATTTTTATTTTAGCGAGGAATATTTTTATACCAAGCTTAAGAATATTATTACCGTCGGTAAAGATGCTTTGCGGATAAACCTGGGTAAAAGCAAAAAGGTGCTTATTGAGTTTGTAAGCGCCAATCCTACCGGTTCCTTATCAGTGGCTCACGCACGCCAGGCAGCAGTCGGGGATTCTCTGGCAAACATTCTTGATTTTATCGGTTTTAGCGCCAAAAGGGAGTATTACCTTAATGACGAGGGGAACCAGATCAATATTCTTGGTAATTCTGTTGACCTGAGAATGAAAGAATTAGCCGGTGAGCAGATTGATTTTCCGGAAAATTATTATCAGGGAAGCTACATTTATGATATTGCTAAAAAAGCCAAAGAAGAGAATATCAAAAAAGACGCTCTCGGTGACTATGCATCCGGGTATATTTTAGATATTATTAAAAAAGAGCTGGAAGATTTTGGAGTAAGATTTGATTGTTGGTCAAGCCAGAAGGAATTGACCAGGGCCGGTAAAATTGAACAGGCATTTGAGAGCTTAAAAGAAAAAGGATTCCTTTATGAAGAAGGCGGCGCTACCTGGTTTAAGTCAACAGCTTTTAGTGATGATAAAGACAGGGTGGTTATAAAAAGTGACGGGGCTTATACATACCTGGCTCCTGATATTGCTTATCACGAAGAGAAATTCCACCGCGGGTTTGACTGGTTGATTAATCTTTGGGGGCCGGATCATCACGGCTACATTAATCGTTTAAAGGCAAGCGTGCAGGCATTCGGGCATGATGCGGATTCTATTTCAGTTGTAATCGTGCAGTTGGCGACGATTTTTCGCGATGGGAAACCTGTGCAGATGTCTACCCGTAAGGGGCAGTACATAACATTGCGTGAGGTTCTTGATGAGGTGGGTAAGGATGCCGCGCGTTTCTTTTTCCTGATGCGCCGGACATCAAGCCACCTGGATTTTGATTTGGATGTGGCAAAAAAGCAGACTTCAGAAAACCCGGTTTTTTACGTGCAGTATGCTTATGCAAGGATTTCCAGTATTTTGCGTTCAAGCAGCGTCAAAATTGATGACGATGTGAATGTGTCTCTGTTAAAAGAAAAAGAAGAGCTGGTTCTGATCAAGAAGCTGCTGCAATTTCAGGCAGTTTTAAATATTTGCCTTCAAACCCAGGATCCTTACATGGTTACTATTTATTTGCAGGAGCTTGCTGAGGCCTTTCATAAATTTTACGATTTACACCGGGTGCTTGGTGTTGGTGATGCCTTGACCGGCGCAAGGCTTGCGCTTATTGAAGGCGCAAAGATTGTTTTGGCCTGCGGATTGGAGCTTTTGGGAGTATCCAGGCCGGAAAAGATGTAAATAATCCTTTATGCATAGCCATAAAATAATCAGGATTTACCCTCCAAACTTCACCCTCCAAAATTCTATCAGCAAAGAACTTGGTGTTTCAAAGATCCTCTCCCAGATTTTAATAAACCGCGGCATAACGGATATTGATAGCGCAGAAAAGTTTATAAAAGTAAGTACGCGCAATTTTCATGACCCGTATTCATTTTCCGATATGCACAAGGCAGTGGAAATTATTAAAAAGGCTCAAAAAAACTCAGAGAATGTTTTAGTTTGCGGTGATTATGATGTGGATGGAATTACAGCGCTTGCCCTTATTAAAGGGACGCTTCAAAAGGCAGGGCACAAGGTGTTGCATTACCTGCCGCATCGCATCAAGGATGGGTATGGTTTAAATAAAAGCGTTATTCATTTTGCCAAACAAAATAATGTTAAGGTTTTGATCACGGTTGACTGCGGGACGAGTAACCATGAAGAAATTGGTGAGTTAAATAAACAGGGCATTGATGTAATTATTACCGACCACCATGAATTAGCGGGAAACATACTGCCGCAGGCATCGGCAATTATTAACCCTAAAGTGCATAATTCAGGATATGCTTACCGGGATTTAGCCGGAGTAGGAGTTGCTTATAAATTCGCGCAGGCATTTTGTAATTCTATGCTTTTAGATGACTTGGATTTGGTTTCCTTGGGGACGATTGCAGACAGTGTCCCTTTGACCGGAGAAAACCGTCTTATTGCCAAAGAAGGCCTGGCAAGATTTCCTCAGACAAAAAGGCCGGGTTTGCAGGTGTTAATGGAGAAGGCAGGGATCCAGAATAAAAAGTTTACTTCTCAATTCATAAGCTTTATTTTAGGCCCGCGCATTAATGCGGCCGGGCGCATGGATACGGCAGAAACTTCTTTAAATTTACTTATGAGCCAGGATAAAGAAGAAGCCGGGATACTTGCAAAATGCATTGAAGATCATAACCGGCAGCGTCAGAAAGTTGAAGGGAAGATCTTTAAGGAAGCGGAGGATTTAATTAATCGCGAGGTTAATTTTAAAGAGCATAAGGTAATTGTTGTTGCAAAAGAAGACTGGCATCAGGGTGTTTTGGGGATAGTCGCTTCAAAGCTTGCAGACAGGTTTTACCGCCCTGCAATCGTTATCTCATTAACCGATGATCTTTGCAAAGGTTCTGCGCGTTCAATTAAGAACTTCCATCTTTTTGATGCGATTAAAGATTGCAGTAATTATCTTGATGCCTTTGGCGGGCACAGCCATGCTGCCGGGCTGTTGATTAAGAGAGACAGTATTGATGGTTTCAGGAACAACATTAACCGTCTTGCCCATGAAAGGCTTTCAATTGAGGACTTGCTTCCCAGCTTGGAAGTTGATATTGAGGTAAACCTTGGGCAGTTGAATGAAGTTGTGGCAGGGGAGCTGGAAAGGCTTGAGCCTTTTGGCATGGGAAATCCTGCACCGGTATTTTTTACCAGGAATTTGAAAATTAAAGGCCAGCCGCAGACATTAAGCAGGGAAACATTGAAATTCTGGGTTACAGACGGGAATGTTACTTTTCAGGCAATTGGTTTTGGCATGAGTAATCTGAGGGAAAGTTTTATTGCTGCCTCTGATTTTGATTTGGTTTATGCCCTTAAATTAGATACATGGCTGGAAGAGCCAAGCGTGATCCTGGAAGTAAAAGACGTTTTTTTCCGTTGATTGTTTAAATTTTTATTGTGGTGCCAAAAAATATCCCGGCCGTTTATTTTTGTTCGGCCGGGATTTAGATTTAGTAACCTATTTGGCTTTTTGTATCAGGCCTTTTTTGATGCATTTTGCGCAGACAAAAACTTTTTTAGGGTGCCCGGCAATCATAATACGCATCTTTTGCAGGTTAGGCAGGAATTTGCGTTTTGTCCAGCGGCTGATCTTGCTTCCGGTGCCGCCTTTGCTTTTATATTGGCCCTTGCGGGTTACTGTTTTGCCTGTTTGCTCGCCTTTTTTGCATATTGCACATTTCTTTAACATATTCAATCACTCCTTTACTGTGGATAAAAAGTATACCGGAAAATCCGGCATTGTCAAGAAAATAAAGCTTAGAGAATGTGTTCAAACTTTTTATTGAAAATAGCTGTTTATGGCTGTAAAATTAAACCTCATCATATTTTGGAGGAATAAATCGTGAAAACCAAGATTATTGTATTATTTTTAATTATTTTGAATATTTGTTCAGGCGCGCTTTACGCTTTGGAGATCTCTGGGATGCAGATTATGATAATCGCAGGAGCCAGCCTAAAAAAACAGTCAATTGAGCAGGGTAGTTCTGCAAGAATTGTTACCTATGAAGTAGATAAGCCGTTAGATGAAGTGATTTCTTTTTACGAGGCGTTTCTTAATGGAGATAGTTTTAGTGTTATTAGAGGGAGGCAAAACAATATTTTTGATGCATCAGTAAAAAAGAATAATGTGATGTTTAGCCTAAGAATTTATCCCGACGTTTCAAAACCGCGGTCTTCAGACCGCGGACGGAGTCCGTCGGGATTCCGCCCCGACAAGGCGAAGGAACAGGAAACCTCGGACTTGGGTCCGAGAGTGCTCCATTCTAATGCAGGTAAAACAATGATCCAGTTTATATGGTAAAGAAGTTGTTGTTAGTGATTTTTGCGTTTTTTTTATCAGGCTGCTCTACTTTATATAATCCTGCAACCGGCAGAAATGAATTTATCATGATCAACAGCCAGACCGAAGTCCAATTAGGCAGGAGCGTTGTTAATGATTTTATTAAAGAGCATCCTCTTGTGCGCGACCAGAAAATGCAGGAAAGAGCCTTGGCAATCGGCCGCAAAGTAGCGTTTGTATCTGAGCGTAAAGACATTGAATATAATTTTTATGTCATTGAAGATAAAGAACTGAATGCTTCTACTTTTCCCGGCGGTTTTATTTTTATGAACAAGGGCCTGATGGATGTGTTGAATGATGATGAACTGGCCTACGTTTTAGCGCATGAGGTTGGCCATGTTGCTGCGCGGCATATCGCTAAAAAAATTCAGTCTAATATGGCGTATCAGTTGCTTCTTGGGGTTGCATTTGCCGGGACAGGCAGTGGCTCAGGTGAAAATGCACAAACTATTGCTCAAGGAGTAGATACGGTATATAATCTTATATCTTTAAGTTACAGCCGAAAGGATGAATACGAAGCAGACCGGTTGGGAGTGAAGTATGCTTATCTGGCCGGGTTTAATCCGTATGGGGCAATTAACGCATTGGAAAAGATCAAGCAGGGCGAGGGGCCGAGTTGGAAAATTCTTGGTTATTTTCGTACGCATCCGTATGTTGAAGACAGGCAAAAGGCCTTAAAAACAATTATTCCAGAGGTAGCAAAGAAAAAATAGAAAGGGCTAAATGGGAAATAGTAAATTAGTTTCTGAGTTTTTGTCGCTCGTTGATGTAGAGAATTTTGATAGTGATTACTGCAGAAACATATTAGAGGGTAAATATTTTGGCATGCCTCTTAAGAGTATTATTGACTGCGAGAAGCGCCTGCGCACAGAGAAAGAAAAGTGTATAGCTTATTTTTCTATGGAGTATGGCTTGGCTACAAGTTTTTATAATAAATTTTCTTCAAATATCCCCATAGATGAAAAGAATATGAGCCAGGAGCAGGAAGTATTTTCAAATTTCCGGCTGGCTGATTATTTTTTTGAGTTAAACCTGAATAATATTATTGACCTTCCTATTTATAGCGGCGGCCTGGGTGTCCTGGCAGGAGATACGGCTAAAACCATGGCAGATTATCGTTTGCCGGTTGCGTGTGTCGGCATGCTTTGGAACGCAGGTTATTTTCGCCAAAAATTTTGGTTTAAGTATGGGCAGGCTCCTGAACAAATGCGCTGGCATCTGGGTTCATACCCAGGGCTTATCCCGTTAAAAAACAGAGTGAAGATTTCCTTAAAAAATGAAGAAGTAACCTTGAAGCTATGGAAGTATTATGTTTACAATTATGCGCAGGATTATGCAATTCCTTTAATTTTGTTGGATTCTAATATTGAGCCAAATAGCGACCGTGCCCGCAGGCTCACCGACCAGTTGTATCGCAGTGACAATGTCTGGATCAAGGCTTTGCAAAGAATTATTCTGGGTAAAGGCGGAGTGGCGGCCTTAGACGGGCTCGGTTACAACATTGACACATTCCACCTTAATGAAGGGCACGCTGTTTTTGCTTTTGTTGAAAAAGCGAGGGGGATGAACCCGCAAGAAATAAATGATTTAAAAAAACACTTTGTGTATACTTGCCACACGCCTGTCCAGGCAGGGCATGATAAATTCTCCTATGATAATTTAAGTAAGGTCATTAAGAAGGAAGACCTGGATATTGCTTATAATTTCGGCAAGGATTCCGGCGGCGTGGTTAATCTGACGCTTCTTGCAATGAATGTTTCGCGGGTGATAAACACAGTTTCCCTTAATCACCAGAAGGTTATGCATATTCAGTTTCCGGAATACAGGGATAATATAAAATATGTCACTAATGGCGTGCATCCGCATACCTGGATATCAGATAACTTCAAGCAGGTGTTTAATAATTTTTCTTCTGCTTTTGGGGATGTGAAAGCAAACCCAATGGCGCTTGAAAAAGCCCTGGCCTTGAAGAATGACCAGAAGTTCCGCGCAGATGTCTGGCAGGCGCATCAGGCCAATAAGGCCGTGCTTTGTAATTTCTTAAATAACTGGAAGTTGGGCCAGGATATCTTTACTATCTGCTGGGCGAGAAGAATCGCTGCCTATAAAAGGCCGAGCCTCATTTTGCAGGATATTAACCGGCTGTTGGATATTGCCAAAAGAATTGGCCCTATCCAGATAATTTTTGCCGGTAAGGCTCATCCGCAGGACGATCTGGGTTTTACTTATATTAACCAGATTCTTGATAAAGTTGACGGCCTGACAAATGTCTATGACTACTTGAAAGTAATCGTGCTTGAGAACTATGAAATATACCTGGCAAAAATGCTTACTTCCGGAGTGGATGTCTGGTTGAATAACCCGCTCCCGCCGTTTGAGGCAAGCGGGACAAGCGGCATGAAAGCAATTCTAAATGGTGTGATCCAGATCAGCACTTTTGACGGGTGGGTTGCAGAAGCTGCGGATAAAGAAATCGGGAAGATCTTTGGTTACAGAAATGAAGAGGGTAAGATCGGGGATGAGTTTAATTTACATATTCAGGATGATGCGCAAAAATTATACTCAAGCCTTGAGGAAATCGTAGATTTGTATTACAAAACAAACAGCCGGGGCAAAATTGATTTTTCCTCCAAGTGGATTGATTATATGATTAACTGTATTGCCTGCGGAGGGCATTTTAATACTTACCGTATGCTTGATGAATACAAGAAGATAGTCTGGGGGATAAAATAGCCCATGTTTATTTTTTCAAATTTTCTCATTGCTGTTTCTAAAATAGTTGATATTGCTTTAACTTTTCTTTACTGGTTGATTTTGATTCGCGCTCTTATCAGCTGGGTTAATCCGGACCCGTTTAATCCGATAGTCCAGTTTTTGTACAAAACTACCGATCCGATACTTGAACGGATAAGAAGATTGCTGCCTTTTGGGCTAAGGATGGGCATTGACATATCGCCTGTAATTGCTATTCTTGTAATTATTTTTTTGCAGTGGTTTTTGGTTAGGACAATTATGGATATTGCGCTAAGGGTTAAATAGAGGAGGTTCAGTAAATGTTCAGGGAAAAAATTAAGGTTCTTGATTGCACGATACGAGACGGTGGCTTGATAAATAACCATGATTTTGATTTTCGTTTTGTGCGCGAGGTTTATAAGGCGCTTTCTGAGGCGGGTGTTGATTACATGGAAATCGGTTACAAAAATTCCAAAAAACTCTTTGATCCTAAGAAATTCGGCAAATGGAAGTTTTGTGATGACGATGATATCAAAAAAGTTATTGAGGGCATTGAGTCAAAAACAAAGATTTCTGTAATGGTGGATGTGGACAGGGTGGATATGGAGGATATAAAGCCGCGCAAAGAAAGCCCGGTTTCTATGGTGAGAGTGGCGTCATACGTTAAGGATATAGATAAAGCAATTTATCTTGCGAATGGATTTGCAGATAAGGGTTATGAAACTGCGGTTAACATCATGGCTATTTCAAAGGCCCTGGATAATGAGTTGACGGAATGCTTGATTCAACTTGAGAAAGAAGCAAAGGCTCAGGTGATTTATATCGTTGATAGTTTTGGTGCTTTGTATCAGGAAAGTACCGAGTTTCTGATTAAGAAAGCAAAGAGTATCCTTAAGACAAAAGAAGTGGGGATTCATGCTCATAATAATCAGCAGCTTGCTTTTAGTAATACCATTGAGGCAATTATCCATGATGCGAATTTTGTTGATGCTACTGTTTACGGGTTGGGGAGAGCGGCGGGGAATTGCCCGCTTGAGTTAATACTGGGATTCCTGAAGAATCCAAAGTTTGACATCCGGCCGGTGCTGGATTTAATTTCAAAGGAATTTATTCCCCTGCGGGAGAAAATGGAATGGGGATATATTATTCCTTATGCCATAACCGGTATTCTTGATGAACATCCGCGCACAGCAATTGCTTTGCGCGAGAGTAATAAAAAAGAAAACTACCGTGAGTTTTATGACAGCTTGGTTGGCCAGGATGAGGATTAAGATTTGGGCGGGATGCAAAAATGAAAATAGAAGAATTTAAAAAACTGCCGATACTCGGTATTTTAAGGGGCATAGAGCCGGAAATAATTGAGCCGCTTATTCAGGCAGTTATTGCAAGCGGCTTAAAGACTATTGAAATTACAATGAATACCAAGTCGGCCCCTGAGTTAATTAAAAAAACTGTTCAGCTTGCTGATGGCCATTTAACTATCGGGGCAGGTACGGTGTTAACGATGCAGGATTTAAAACTTGCGCTTGATTCAGGGGCTACTTTTATTGTCAGTCCGGTGGTAGTTAAGGAAGTAATGGAGTATTGCGTTAAAAATAAAATTCCGGTTTTCCCCGGGGCGCTTACCCCGCAGGAGATTTTTCAAGCCTGGCAAATGGGAGCGACTATGGTTAAGGTTTTTCCGGCAAAATTCTTTGGCCCTGAATATTTTAAGGAAATTAAAGGGCCGTTCAATGATATTGAGCTTTTAGCCTGCGCCGGTGTTACCGCAGAAAATTTAAGAACTTATTTTTCAAGTGGGGCGAGCGCAGTTTCTTTTGGAGCAGGAGTTTTTAAAAGAGAGTGGCTTTTATCAAGGGATTTTGCCAGTATTACTCGTGTTATCAGGGGGTTTTTGCAAGAGTATCGTTTAGTGGGGAAAAGAGGCTAATATGGAAAATGTAAAACCCAAGTCTTTAAGGAACCTTGAAGAAAAAATGGAAAATATGGATGCGGATTCGCTGCGTTACCATATTTTAGACAGTGCCAAGAACTTTAAAACCTCGTGGGTAGAATTAGGCAGGTCGCTTTACTCTGTTTATAAAGATAAATTGTTCAAGAATTGGGGGTATAGCACGTTTGATATTTATTCTGCCAAGGAAATCGGCATCAGGAAGCAGACAGCAATGAAATTGCTACGTTCTTATTATTTCTTGGAAAAAGAAGAGCCTGCACTTCTTAAAGAAGATTATAAAGAAAATGCCCAGCCTGCTACTTTGCCCAGCTACGAATCCATTGATGTTTTACGCCAGGCAAAAAATAAGAAGATAATTGATGCGGATGACTACAATAGCCTTAAAAAAGAGATTTTTGAAAAAGGCAGGGATGCCCGTGATGCCAAGAGAGATTTGACTACTCTGATACGACAAAGACAGGAGTTGGATCCGGATGAGGCTTTTGAGAAAAAGCGGCTTGCTACAGTGAGAAGGTTTTTAGGTACCTTGAAAGCCATTAAGCAGGAAATTGAATCGCAAAAACTGGTTTCTGCCGGTATTATTAAGGAAGCTGCCAGCTTAATTCAGAAGCTTGAAGCCGAGCTGGGCTGAAAAATATAAAGAAATTATTTTGACTTATTCATAAAAATAGCGTATAATTACCATAATTACATAGAAAGGGGTGACGACATTGACGTTAGTAAAAGAAAACAAAACGAAAATTATTGATGAATTTAAATCACATGCCAGGGATACAGGTTCAGCTGAAGTGCAGATTGCAATCCTGACTGAGAGAATTAATGTCTTAGGTGATCATTTTAAAGCACACAAGAAAGATTTTCATTCTCGCCGCGGCTTGCTCAGCCTTGTAGGGAAGCGCCGCAGACTCCTCAATTATCTCAAGAAAAAAGACTTAAAGAAGTACGAAGAAGTCTTAGAGAAGCTAAGCTTGAGAAAGTAAACCGGGGTTTAATAACTCAAAAAGGAAAATATAATTATGCAAAATAGTATCCTAAAAGTGAAATTTGGAAAAAATGACTTAATCTTAGAAACCGGCAAGGTTGCAAAACAGGCAAACGGTTCAGTGGTGGTAACTTATGGCGGGACCGTGGTGCTTGTGACTGCATGTATGTCTAAAAGGATCAGGGAAGGGCAGGATTTTTTTCCTTTAACCGTGGAATACCAGGAAAAAACCTATGCTGCAGGAAGGATCCCCGGAGGTTTCTTTAAAAGAGAAGGAAGGCCGTCAGAAAGCGAGATCTTAAGCGCCCGCCTTATTGACCGCCCTACCAGGCCATTGTTTCCCAAAGGGATGCTAAATGAAGTCCAGATTATGGCGATTGTCCTTTCCAGTGACGGAGAAAATGACCCGGATATTTTATCGCTTATCGGCGCATCTTGCGCTTTAACTATTTCAGATATACCTTTTAACGGGCCTTTGGCTTGCTGCCGGGTGGCGCATGTTAACAACGGCTTTATCCTTAATCCTACGTATGCGGAATTAGATACTGCAGACCTGGAAGTGATTGTGGCAGCCAATGCCAATGGCATTGTGATGCTTGAGTCAAGGGCTAAAGAAGTTTCTGAAGAAGTTTATATGGAGGCATTAAAGTTTGGCGAGGAAAATTTACGCAGTATTTTAGCCGTGCAGGAAGAATTTCGTAAGCAGTGCGGCAAGCCTAAGATTGAAGCCAAGTACAAAAATATTGATGCCGGGCTTTTAAAGCAGGTTCAAGATTTGGCTGGTGATAAATTAAAAGAAATATACGGCCTAAGCCAAAAGGAACAAAGAGAAGAACAAGTTGATCTATTATCTAAAGAGTTGGAAGAGAAGCTTGTTTGTGAAACTTGCGCTGTAGGCGATGTAAAATCAGCGCTTGTGGAAGTGGAAAAAGAACAGGTGAGAAATATTATCCTTAATAATAACGTTCGTATTGACGGCAGATCATTTTATGATATCAGGCCGATAACTTGCGAGGTTTCTGTGCTCCCGCGCACACATGGTTCAAGTTTATTTACTCGTGGGCAGACCCAGAGCCTGGCAGTAACGACTTTGGGTACAGGTGAAGATGAGCAGATGGTTGAAGCATTAGAGGGGGAAAAGTATAAATCATTTATGCTGCATTATAGTTTTCCACCTTTTAGCGTCGGAGAAACTGGGCCGGTACGCGGCCCGGGCAGAAGAGAGATCGGCCATGGCGCCTTGGCAGAAAAGGCCCTTCTTGCGGTAATCCCTTCAAAGGAGAAATTCCCTTATACTGTCAGGGTTGTTTCAGAGATCCTGGAGTCTAACGGTTCTTCAAGTATGGCTACAGTTTGCGCGGCTACCTTGTCTTTAATGGACGCAGGCGTTCCAATTAAAGATACGGTCTCCGGTGTGGCCCTGGGCTTGATTAAAGAGGGTAAAAAAACTGCCATTCTTACGGATATTTCCGGGCTTGAGGATCATTTTGGGGATATGGATTTTAAAGTTGCAGGCACTAAAAACGGGATCACTGCAGTGCAACTTGATTTAAAAATAGACGGAATTTCAGTTGAATTGCTGGAGGAGTGTGTCAAGCGTTCAAAAGAAGCAAGGATGATCATCTTAGAGAAAATGAACGCTGCGCTTTCCCAGCCGCGTGCTCAACTTTCCAGTTATGCTCCGCGTATTGATGTCTTAAAGATAAACACTGAAAAGATAGGCGAGGTTATTGGGCCCGGAGGAAAAACTATTAAGGGTATTATTGCTTCAACAGGGGCAACCATTGATATTCAGGATGACGGCACAATATTAGTCGGCTCATCCGATGCTATTAAATCAGATGCAGCAATCAGGATGATCAAGGCGATCACTGATGATATTGAAGTTGGCCGTATTTATAATGCCAAGGTAAAGCGGATCATGGCTTTTGGTGCGTTTTGCGAGATTGCTCCCCGTAAAGAGGGCCTTGTGCATGTTTCTGAATTATCTGATCATTTTGTAAAGAGCGTTGAAGAAGTAGTTAAGATTGGCGACGAGATCCAGGTTAAGGTTATCGGTATAGATGAGTTAGGAAGAATTAACCTCAGCAGGAAACAGGCCTTGAAGCAAGAAGACAGCGCATCAAAAGAATAAGGTGAAAGAAAGAAGACTGAATGAGGCTAAGGGAGTAATCCTTGTCGCGGTTGGCCTGATGATCCTGGCCAGCCTTATTCGTTTTAATCGTTTTGACCTCGCTTTTTTTACTTCGCATCCAAATATTCCCCCAAAAAATCTCTTAGGTATTTTTGGCGCCTATGTTGGCACGGTCATTGTGTTTTTATTTGGCAGGCCGACCAGTTTTGTCATTCCGTTTTTGGTCCTTTCCTTGGGAATAAAATTCTTCCGCCAGCAGATTCCTTATTTAAGCTTACCCCGGATTTTAGGGATCCTTGTTTTATTGGTTTCCATAAGCTCACTTATCGGAATGTTTAATTTAGGCAATGAATCCGTGAGGTTTCATGCTGCCGGGGTGTTGGGGTCTTTTTCAGCTAATTTTATTACCGCTTATTTTAGCCGCCTGGGAGGATTTATAATCTTTATAACCTTTGCGCTTCTTTCTTTGGCGCTGGTGACCGAGATACTGATATCGTCTTTATTTATGAATGCCTTTGATCAGACAAAATTTATTTTGGGGATTTTCGGCCCCTTATTTAAGGGAAGAAAAGGCAGAGAAATTGCAATTAAGCCAAGGGGAGTTTTAGCAGAGAAAAACAAGATTAAAGAAGGCAAGCAGGGCAAAGAGGATAAAAATGGCAAAGAAGAATTCTCTTTAGAGAACATAAAATTAAAGGCAATGCAGGCTGCGGGCAATTTATTATCTAAGCCGAAAATTCAGATTAAAGAAAAGCCAAAGGCTGCTGAAATTAAGGTTCCTCAGAAACAGCTTAAGATCGGCGATTATCAACTGCCGTCACTTGAGCTTTTGGATTCTCCTCTTCCTCTGGAGGAGCGGCAGCTTAAAGATGACCTTGAAGGTAATGCAAGGATCCTGGAGGAGACTTTGGAAGATTTCGGAATTTCTGCCAAGGTTACGGATATTGAGCGCGGGCCAGTGATTACCCGTTATGAATTAGAGCCTGCTCCTGGTGTCAAGCTTAACCGCATTGTGACTTTAAGCGATGACATTGCTTTGGCAATGAAGGCGCAGTCAGTGCGTATTATTGCCCCGATCCCCGGTAAAGGCCGAGTAGGTGTTGAGGTTCCTAATTCGCACTCAAGCCTTGTAGTCTTAAAAGAAGTTTTGGCTTCAGAGGAGTTCCAGGAGACAAAATCAAAGATCACTCTTGCTTTGGGTAAAGATATTACCGGTAAGGCTGTGGTTGCTGATTTAGATGATATGCCTCATTTATTAATTGCCGGGACCACTGGTTCTGGTAAGACGGTTTGCGTAAATTCATTGATCTTATCATTATTATTTCGTTCAACTCCTAATGAATTAAAGTTTGTGATGGTTGACCCAAAAATGGTGGAGCTTGTGCCTTTTAACGGACTGCCGCATCTTTTATGCCCGGTGGTTACAGAATCAAAAAAGGCATCAGCTGCTCTTAACTGGGTGGTAAATGAGATGGAGGATCGATACCAGCTTTTGGCAAAGGCAGGCGCAAGGAATATTGAAAGTTATAACGAGAAAGTAAAAGAAGAGAAGCTTCCTTATATTGTTGTTATTGTTGATGAGTTTGCAGATTTGATGAATGTGGCGCGCGACCAGATTGAAAATGCGGTTACCCGACTGGCACAGCTTTCGCGCGCAGTGGGAATCCATTTGATCTTAGCTACTCAAAGGCCATCAGTGGATGTTATTACCGGGGTAATCAAGGCCAATTTGCCGGCGCGTATTTCTTTTAAGGTGGCTTCAAAGGTAGATTCACGCACTGTCCTTGATATGAACGGAGCAGATAAACTTTTGGGTAAAGGAGATATGCTGTTTTTAAAACCGGGAGAGGAAAAGCTTAATCGTATTCAGTGTACCTTAGTTAGTGATAAAGAGATTGAGCGGGTGGTTAGTTTTATTAAAGAGCAGGCCCAGCCTGTTTATAACGAAGAAATTGTTAAGGATCAGCAAAAATCAACTCTTGTTAATGGCGAGAAAGATGAGCTTTATGACGAGGCGGTCAGGATCGTGATGGAGAGTAATCAGGCTTCAGTCTCTATTTTACAGCGCAGGATGCGCCTCTCTCATCCGCGGGCAGCGCGGATTATTGATATGATGGAACAGGAAGGGCTCGTCGGGCCGTGGGAAGGAAGCAAACCGCGCAAGATACTTGTGGACAGGAGCACGTGGCTTGAGAAGAGCATGATGATTGAACAGGCGGACAATGCCGCCACTGAAGAAACGAATGCGAGCTAAAAATGATTAAAGCCGGAGAAAGAATAAAAAAAATACGTTTAGAAAAAGGGCTTAGCCTGGAAGATGCGCATAAAAAAACCAAGATAAAAATTAATATTTTGCAAGCCCTTGAAGGCGAGGGCCTGACTGACCTAAACCCGATTTATTTAAAAGGATTCCTGAAGATTTATTGTAATTTTCTCGGCGTTGACCCCAAGGATTTTATTTCTGATTACAAAGAGCCTGCAGCTGCTGTTGTTTTAAAGAAGCCCGACGGGAAGAAAACAAGCATACCCGAAAAACCTGCCCAGTTAACAAGGCCCGCTAAATTAAAAGTTGGGTCCGGAGGTTTTAAGATAGAAAAGTTAGTTGTTCCAGCGTTGGTAATGCTGGGGATTGTGGCATTAGTTTTTTTCGTGACTAAATTTATTTCCTGGCGCAGGAATATTTCTATAAATCAAAAGCCTGCGGCCTCGGTATCGCCAAAGATTGAGCCAAAAAAGCAGCCGGTTTCTAAGAAAACAAAAGTTAATGAACAAAAACAGCGTGTGAATAAGACTGTTTCCTCCAAGACTGCACCTGCCAAGACAGATAAATCTCAGCTAAATATTTCTGCTGCAATAAAAGATAATTCAGGCAGGATTTCTTTGGGGATCAGGACAAAAGAAAACTGCTGGATCTCGTTGCGCATTGATGGCAAGCTGATATTCCAAAGAGTGTTAGAAAAGGGCAGGTTTGAAAGTTGGGATGCAAAAGATAAAATAGAGCTTTCTTTAGGCAATGGCAATGCCGTAGAATTGCAGGTTAATGGCCAGATTTTTTCTAATTTAGGCAGGAAGAACCAGGCCTTAAAGAACATTGTAATCACAAAAGAAGGGTTAAGCGTTGGTAAATGAAAGAGAAAACAAAGATTGGTATCTTGAGCTTAGGGTGCCCGCGCAATCTGGTAGATTCAGAAAGTATTCTTGGGCGCCTTGGGGACAAGGGTTATCAAGTAGTAGATATTGATAAGGCCGATGTGGCAATTGTAAATACATGCGCATTTATTACTGATGCCAAGGAAGAATCAATTGATGCAATTCTTGAGCTGGCAGAGCTGAAGAAAGAAGGCAGGCTTAAGAAAATAATTGTTTATGGATGCCTTGCGCAGCGCTACAAAAAAGAGCTGGTTAGAGAACTTCCTGAAATAGATGCCTTTGTGGGCAGTATCGGGCTTAATCATGAAAAACGCAGGTTCCCGATCACGCCGGAGCACTTTGTTTATTTAAAGATTTGTGAAGGTTGCGTAAATAATTGCAGTTTTTGTATTATCCCGAAGATCAAGGGCAAATTTACCAGCCTTGATAAAGAAGCGGTCTTGGAAAAAGTCAGACAGTTTAATAAAGAGAAGAAATCAGAGTTAAATATCGTCGGGCAGGACATATCGGGTTACGGAATTGACTTATATAAAAAGCCTGTTCTTGCAGGGCTCTTAAAAGATATCGTAAGGAATTCCAGTAATATTGGATGGATAAGGTTGTTATACCTTAATCCGGCCCGCATAAGCGAGGATTTAATTAAGGTTATAAATGACTCTGTAAATGTTTGTAAATACATTGATATGCCAGTGCAGCATATCAATAACCGGGTTTTAAAGCTGATGAAGCGCAGCACCAATAAGTCCGATATCATAAAGGCCATTGAGAAGATCAGGAAGAATATCTCAGGGGTTAGTTTGCGCACAAGCTTGATAGTTGGTTTTCCCTCGGAAACAGATAAAGAATTTCAGGAGCTGTTTGATTTTGTTAAAGATGCGCGTTTTGAAAGGCTGGGGGTTTTTACTTATTCAAGGGAAGAGGGCACTGCGGCTTATAGCATGAAAGCCCAGCTTCCTGAGAAGCTAAAGCAGGAGCGTTTTAATTCTTTGATGCAGTTACAGCAGGATATTTCCAAAGAAATAAACACAAAATTATTAGGTAATACTTTAAAAGTTTTGATAGATGGCCAAGAAAATGGCTGTTATTTAGGGCGCACACAGGGTGATGCCCCGGAAGTGGATGGGACGGTTTATGTAAGCTCTTCGCGTAAGCTTGTGCCCGGGGATTTTGTAAATGTAAAAATTACCGATACTATGGAGTATGATTTAACAGGAAAGGTTGTGTCATGAACATCGCAAATAAATTAACTATGCTTAGGATCGTTTTGGCTTTTTTCTTTATTTTCTTTTTGTCTTTTCCTTTTCAAGGGGCTTGGGTTCTTTGGGCAAAAGTGATTAGCTTGGTCATTTTTATTCTGGCTGCACTTTCTGATTTTTTTGACGGAATGATCGCCCAGAAGAGGAATATGGTTACAGATTTTGGCCGTTTAATGGACCCTATTGCAGATAAGATCCTGGTCCTTTCGGCATTTGCTGCTTTTGTGCAGATGCAGATTATTGATGCCTGGATGTTTGTTATTATTGTTTCGCGTGAGATCCTGATTACATCTCTAAGGCTTTTTGCGTTAAATAAAGGAAAAGTTTTATCTGCTACCCGTGCCGGTAAACACAAAACATTTTGGCAGATGATGGTGATATTTGCTATCCTTGGTTTCATCGTGCTTAAAGAGGTGAAGTTGTCATATTTTACCTGGAATCCGGGATGGGAAAAGATATTTCGCCAGGGGATTTATGTGGTGATGACTGCCACCGTTGCGCTTACTTTGTATTCCGGCCTTTCATACCTTTGGCAAAATCGCAAGGTAATAACCCGCCTGTAATTACTTATGAAAATCAGAGATTTTATAGCAAAGTTTTTTGCTTCTTGTTTTGGCATTGGTTATTTGCCGCTTATCCCCGGGACATTTGGAAGTATTGCCGGGTTATTCTTGGTTTATTTGGTAAGGAATAATACGGCTGCATATATTGTGGCGATGATAGTAGTTGTAGTACTGGGTTTTCTATTATCTGGCCCGGCAGAGAGGGCTGTCGGGAAAAAAGATGCACGCTGCATTGTCATTGATGAGGTAAGCGGGATAATGGTCAGTTTCTTATTTATCCCTTTTGAAATAAAATTTGTAGTTTTTGGGTTTTTTGTCTTTCGCTTGATGGATACATTAAAGCCATATCCTGCAGGCAAGCTTCAGTGTTTAAAAGGAAGTACCGGTATTATGCTGGATGATTTGATCGCCGGTATTTATACGAATTTGGTACTTCAGGTAGTTTTAAGGCTGGCTTCTTTATAAATTTCGTAGACAGGCCCTTTAGGAGTAAGAGTACTCTTAAAAAGAACAAGTTTATTCACAACGAATTCAAGATTTCCCACCGGGTTATTTTCTGCATTTCTTAATCCCCCGATGGGAAATCCCTTGTCTTCTAGACCGGGGATGAACGGGGATTTCCCGAAAAGGGATGAATCCCCGGACTTTATTCCGAGGAGATTCAATATTTCGGAAAGTTTATTTAGATTTATGCTTGAACGCGTCCTTCCTAAAGTAACGTGCGATGAAAATTCGCGGCTTTCTTTCGGGATGCCTGCACGACAAATTTCTTCTTCAAGTTCCTGAGCAATTTTCTTGGTTTCAGATTCTCCTTTTAAGATCCCTGTCCAAATTACCCTCGGAGAAGTTGTGTTTGGAAAGGCCCCTAAGTTAGAAAGGCTGATAGTAAACGGGTTATGGTTATTGGCTACTTTTGACAGGGCCTCTGCGCAAGAATTTACTTTTTTTTCATCGCGTTCTCCGATGAATTTTAAGGTTATATGAATATTCTTCTCTAAAACCCATTTTACGTCCGCATTGGCTGTTTTAAGTTGTGTTTGTAAATTGGCCAATGCAGCTTTAATTTCACTCGGTAGCTCTATGGCAATAAATGTTCTCATTTTAAGCGTTTTGCTTTAGTGTCCCTAATATTTAAGAATTAAATAAGATCTTTAAGCAGAGCCAGGCTTTTTAGAGCAGCTTGTTTTCTAACAGTGTTTCTGTTTCCTTTAAAGACTAACTTTTTGCAGATGACTTTCTTGTCTTTTGTTAGCGCAATAAAAACTGTGCCAACTGGCTTTTGAGTTGACCCGCCGGTTGGGCCGGCTATGCCGGTAATCCCAATGCCAAAATCAGTTTTTGCAGCCTGCCTTACGTTTTTGGCCATAAGCTTGGCAACTTTTTCTGAAACCGCGCCATTTTTAAGAAGTATGGATTTGGGTATTTTTAGGAATTTTTCTTTTGCTGTGTTACTGTAAGTAACTATGCCAAGAATAAAGTATTTTGAGCTTCCGGGGAGCCTGGTTAGCAAGCTCGAGAGGAGTCCCCCTGTGCAGGATTCAGCTATGGCAATAGTTTTATTTTCTTTGATTAAGAGTTTATGTAGTTGTAACGGTAAGTTTGTCATTTCCTACATATTATAGTATGTTTAAACGTGTTGACAAGGCAAGTTTTTATGTTACAATTAGCTAATCTTCAGGGTAAGGTGAGATTCCTGACCGGCGGTTGCGCAGAAGGCGCACACCAACGCATCCTTTAGCGTTGGGTGTTAATGCAGCAAGCGCACACAGACGCATTATTTAGCGTCGGTGTTAAAGTCCGCGAGCCAGATAAAGGCATGAACTGGTGTAAATCCAGTACCGATGGTAGCCGAGAAACGACACAGCAATGCATCCAATAGGATTGGGTGTAAATAGGTATTCTCGGCAGGACAAGCAAATAAATTGCTTGTTTATAAAGTCCAGATGAAAGAAGATGATTTTTTACATACCCGAAGATTTATCTTCGGGTAAACTGTTTTAATGACGACACAATTTATGTTCACTGGCGTTCCATAAATTGTGCGCTAACTTATGTTCAATTCAATTCCAGAGATATTAGAAGATTTAAAATCCGGCAAGATGGTAATTGTCGTTGACGACGAAGATCGTGAGAATGAAGGCGATTTGGTTATGGCGGCTTCTTTTGTCCGTCCGGAAGATATTAATTTTATGGCAAAATTCGGCCGGGGTTTAATTTGTGTACCGATGGAAGAAAACCGGCTTAAAGATTTAAATTTAGAGCCGATGTTAAAAGACAAAAATTATTCCGGCAAGGAAGACCCTTTTGCCACTGCCTGGATTGTCTCGGTTGATGCAGCAAAAGGCATAACTACCGGGATTTCAGCTTTTGACCGCAGCAGGACCATAGAAATATTGATTGGCCCTCAGTCTAAACCAGAAGATCTTACTCGCCCCGGGCATAGTTTTCCTTTATTGGCGCGTAAGGGAGGTGTTTTGGTCAGGGCAGGACATACAGAGGCTTGTGTAGATTTGATGCGTCTTTCCGGTTTATATCCTGCAGGGGTGATTTGTGAGATTATGAATGACGATGGCACGATGAGCCGCCTGCCTGAGTTAATAGAATTTTCCAAAAAGCATTCTCTAAAAATTTGCTCTATCACCAGCCTTATCCAGTATCGCCGCCGCTCGGAAAAGCTTATTGAGGTGGCGGCACAAGCATATCTGCCGACCGAGTACGGCAAATTTAAAATGATCCTTTACCGTGACCTGACAAATAACAAGGTTCATACGGCTTTAACTATGGGTGAGTTTGACAAGGATGCGGTGTTGGTGCGCGTACATTCTGAGTGTATGACCGGGGATGTGTTTGGGTCGTTGCGTTGCGATTGTGGCAGGCAGTTAAAACAGGCAATGGAGTTGGTTGGTAAAGAGAAAAAAGGGGTAATCCTTTATATGAATCAGGAGGGCCGCGGGATCGGTTTGGTGGATAAGATCAAGGCTTATAATTTACAAGACGACGGGCTTGATACTGTGGAAGCAAATGAGGCCCTGGGCCATAAAGCTGACCTGCGTGATTACGGGATAGGAGCGCAGATTTTAGTGGATTTAGGTATTAAGAATATCCGGCTTCTGACCAATAATCCGCGTAAGATCGTCGGGCTTGAGGGGTATGGATTAGTGGTCGTGGAGAGAGTCCCCCTGGAAATTAAACCTAATCCGTCAAACTACAATTATTTAAAAACAAAAAAAGAGAAATTAGGGCATAATTTAACTTTGGATTAAAAGGAGGAGAAATGACAAAGATAATTGAGGCAAATTTGATAGCAAGAGGTAAGAAATTTGGGATTGTTGCTTCGCGTTTCAATGATTTTATTACTAAGGAGCTGGTTTCCGGTTGTGTTGATACCTTGGCAAGGCATGGGGCAGATGAAAAAGATATTGTGTTAGCCTGGGTGCCGGGTGCTTTTGAAATTCCTTTAGCCGCACAAAAGCTGGTTAAGTCCAAGGATTTTGACGCGGTGATTTGTTTGGGTACGGTAATTCGCGGTTCAACACCGCATTTTGATTATATCGCTGCAGAAGTATCAAAAGGAGTATCTAAGGTTAGCCTTGATACCGGTGTTCCTGTTGTTTTTGGTGTAATTACAGCTGATACTATTGAGCAGGCAATTGAGCGTGCCGGAACCAAGGACGGCAACAAGGGCCGCGACGCAGCAGCAACAGCTATTGAAATGGCTAATTTGTTAAATCAGCTAAAATAAGCGAGGATATAAATTATGGAACAGGATATCTTGAGTATAGGAAGCATGGTTTATTTGTTTGGGTCTATGGTTTACGTAATTTCATTACGTAAGCCATTAATTCGCGCAAATAACTTACGTCGCACTTCGTGCGTCCGTAAGTTATGCGTTCATTAAGCATGAGAAAGCGCACGCAGGCAAGGGAATTTGCTTTACAGGTTCTTTACCAGATTGATATTACTTCTGACCCTGTCCAGGACGCCTTGGATAATTTTTGGATGGGGCATAGTGATGAGGAAATTGAAAAGGACATCAAGGATTTTACAGGCGAGCTGGTAAAAGGCGTAATTGAAAATATCGCCGGTATTGATGCAAAAATATCACAGTATGCCACTAACTGGCAGCTTGATCGTATGGCAGTTGTGGACAGGAATGTTTTACGCATGAGTTGTTTTGAGCTTGTTTTTCGCGAAGATATCCCCCCGAAAGTTTCAATTAACGAAGCAGTTGATCTTGCCAAAAAGTATTCGGGAATTGAGGCAGGAAAATTCGTTAACGCCATTCTTGATAAAATTAAATTAGAGAAGGGCAGGTAATTTAGCGATGTTTGCAGACCTGCACCTTCATACAATTTTCTCCGACGGTACATATACTCCCGAGCAACTTGTTTCTAAGGCAAAAAGCAAAGGATTATCCGCGATAGCAGCTGTGGACCATGATACTGTTTCCGGTATCCAGCCTTGCATAGAAGCGGGAAAAGGCTGTGGGATTGAGGTTATTCCGGGAATAGAGCTGAGCGCTGAATATAATGGTTTAGAGGTGCATATATTAGGCTATTTTTTTGATTATAAAAGCGATGCTTTGATTGAGAAGGTTGAGTTTTTGCGAAAGAACCGGATTGAAAGGATCTATAAGATTGTTGATAAACTTAAGGAAATGGGAGTTAACTTGGATCCGGAATCGGTATTTTCAATTGCAAAAGGCGGTACCGTTGGCAGGCTCCATGTGGCAAGGGCAATGGTTAAACATGGGGTGGTTGGTTCTGTTTATGAAGCCTTTCAGAAGTATATTGGTGATAAGCGCGCTGCTTTTGTTTTAGGGTTTAAATTTTCTCCGCGCCAGGCAGTAGAATTAATTAAGAATTCAGGAGGAATTCCTGTTTTGGCGCATCCTTACAGTTTGAATAATGACGGATTAATACCTGAATTTGTTGAAGCAGGGATTATGGGGCTTGAGGTTCATTACCCTGAGCATTCTCAATCTATGGTTAATTTTTACCTTGAGCTTGCAAAAAAATACAATTTATTGGTCACCGGCGGGTCAGATTGCCACGGAGAGGCAAAGCCGCGCGAAATGATCGGAAGCATTAAGATCTCATATGAGTTGGTTGAAAAACTGAAGCAGGCTAAAAATAATTTATGAAAAACCACGAATATTATATGAATTTAGCAATAAAACTGGCTTTAAAGGCAAAGGGTCAGACTTCGCCTAATCCTTTAGTGGGCGCTTTGGTTGTGAAAAACGGCAGGATTATCGGTAAAGGATTTCATGAAAAAGCAGGCCTGCCGCATGCAGAAGTTGTTGCTTTAGATGATGCGGGTAATAAATCCTGCGGTAGCACTCTTTATGTTACGCTTGAGCCGTGTACCCACTTTGGCAGAACGCCTCCTTGTGTGGACAGGATCATTAAAAGCGGCGTAAAAGAAGTGATCGTCGGGATGATTGACCCTAATCCAAAAAATAACGGTAAAGGAATTGAAATCCTCAGGCAACATAATATCAAGGTTGAAGTTGGTTTCCTGGAAGAGAGGTTAAGAGAAATAAACGAGGCTTTTATAAAATATATCACAAAAAGAATGCCTTTTATAACAGTAAAGGTTGCAGAGTCGCTTGACGGAAAGATTGCTACCCGGACAGGGGATTCTAAATGGATCACTTCCGATAAATCGCGCGCATTTGCCCATCGCATCCGCAAAGATTTTGATGCGATTATGGTGGGAGTGAATACTGTATTAAGGGATAACCCCAGGCTTGATGCATGGTATTCGCAGAAACATCCTATTAAGGTTGTGGTGGATAGCCAGTTAAGCACTCCTGAAAATGCGAACATTTTCTACGGTAAAAGCCAGGTAATAATTGCCACGCTTAATGTTGCCCTTGGGCAGCAGACAGAAAATAGAGCAAGCCTGACAAAGAAAGCAAGGGTTCTTGAGGTAAAAGAAATGACAGGCGAGATTAATCTTAAGGATATGTTTAAGAAATTAGCGCAAATGGGGATTACCAGTGTTATTGTAGAAGGTGGTGGCACTTTAATCGGCTCACTTTTTGATCAAAAGTTGGTAGACAAGGTATTATTTTTTATCAGCCCGAAAATTATCGGCGGCAAACAAGCGCTTACTTCGGTAATGGGTAAAGGTATAGCCAGGATTGACAGTGCCATTAAACTGAAAAATGTAAAGATGAGGCGTTTCGGGGAAGACTTTCTATTAGAAGGCTATGTTTAGCGGGATTGTTGAAGGCTTAGGAAGAGTGAATAAGATTGTTCACTCGGGTAAAATAACTCTTTTTGAGATTTATGCTCAAGGTGTTAGCGGCGATGTAAAAATTGGCGATAGCGTTGCTGTTAATGGCGCATGCCTTACTGTGGTAAATAAAGAAAATGATCTTTTGTTTTTTGAGGTAATGGCAGAAACACTAAAAGTAACAAATCTGGGTAACCTTAAGATTTTTGATCAGGTTAATCTGGAGCGCAGCCTTAAGGTAGGGGACAGGATATCCGGGCATTTTGTAACCGGCCATGTAGATTGTATTGGAATTATCCGCAGTAAAAGTTATCGGAATAATAATTTGTGTTTTGAGATTGCCGTTCCGCTTAAGTTCATGAAATATTGCCTGCCCAAGGGTTCAATTGCTGTTGATGGTATTAGCCTAACCTTAGCTGGCAACAAATCAAATTTGTTTTCTGTTTTTGTTATCCCGCATACCCTTAAGAATACCACTCTTGGCTTTAAGGGGCCTTCCGCAAAAGTAAATGTTGAATTTGATATCCTCGCCAAAAAAGTTTGAGTTTTTGTTAGCTAATTAATAAATCTCCCGGTTTGCTCGCTCAGGTTAATTTTCTAGCATTTTTTTATGGGCCTTGTCTTGGTTTATGTTTCTTGATAACGCTTTGAGTATTTGGGTGACAAGGCATATTTCTCGCAGCACCGCTTGATTTTCCCCGGCGTGGAAAATCTTCGCTCGGGCGAAAGCTCTTGCTCTCGCAGGCTATTTAATAGCGGGCGAACCATGCCCGCAAGAGCTTTCTAACGTGCTGCTTGAAACATGCCTTGTCACCCTATCTTTGGTTATTCTGAGTCTCGCCACCGAAGGTGGCGGACGAAGAATCTGAAGTTAGATCCTTTCCCTTCGCCTTCGGCTCAGAGTCAGGATGACGAAAAACAGTATTTTGGTTTAATTCTAATACTTAAAGCAATAAAAGTTTCTGTGAGCACACAATCAGAGATTTTTGGTACGGAAAATCTCGTGTGCAAGCAGAAACTTTTGTTGCTGGATTGTTTAGTGCTGGAAGGAAAGCTATGGGAAAAGAGAGCTAAAGAAGACGGTAATTTCTTAATAGCAAATCATTGATAATATTAGTTTTTTTTGTTATACTATCGCAAACAGTTTGAAAGATATTAAATGCTTTAACAATTTGTGATTGGGTGGGCGTGCCCCGTTACAAATTGCCGGTTCTTTAAACTTTTGTACAATTTGTGATTGGGTGGGCGTGCCCCGTTACAAATTGCCGGTTCTTTAAACTTTTGTACAATTTGTAACGGGGCGTGGCTCAGTTTGGCTAGAGCGCAACGTTCGGGACGTTGAGGTCACAGGTTCAAGTCCTGTCGCCCCGATTATTTTTATGAAACAGGTCCATATTCATTACAGCGGTAGAGTGCAGGGGGTGGGTTTTCGTTTTACTGCAGAAATCGTCGCCAATGAGTTGGGTGTAAAAGGATGGGTGAAGAACTTGCCCGATGGACGGGTTGAAGTATTGGCCCAGGCAGAGGAAGATAGGCTTAAAGAGTTTTTGCTCCGAATAAATGATTCTTTTTCAAATTATATCACTGATACAAGCGTGCATTGGTCACCGGCAACCGATAGTTTTGAAGGTTTTAGTGTCGGGTTTTGATTTTAAAGATTAAGTATTAATCTAAACCAGGATTAAAGAGCCTTGCGTTACGCGATTTTTTCCGATGTGCATTCTAATCTTGAAGCGCTTGAGGCGGTTGTATCAGCCTGCAAGAAAGAATCAATTGATAAGTATTTCTGCGCAGGCGACATTGTCGGGTATGCCGCCAGTCCCAATAAATGCGTTGAGATAGTCAGGCAGTTGGCAATGATTACTGTGGCCGGAAATCACGATTGGGCTGCAGTAGATTTGTTTTCTCTTGATTATTTTAATCCTGATGCAAGGGATTCATTGCTTTGGACAAAACGTGCACTCACTCCTGAAAGCAAAGTATTTCTGGAGTCCTTAACTCCCGTATATCAGAATAACGAGCTTACCTTGGTGCATGGAACTTTAAATAATCCCCGGGAATTTAATTATTTGCAGGATGTTTCTTCAGCAGAGGAATCTTTTCTTTTGCAGGATACCGCAGTGTGTTTTCTTGGGCACACCCATATTGCCGGAGTTTTTACCCGGGGCTCCGAGGGGAAAATTAGCTATTCCAGCCAAACTTTAGTAAAATTGGGCCAGGGTAATAAATATATAGTTAATGTCGGGAGTGTCGGCCAGCCGCGCGATCTTGACCCGCGGCCAGCATATTGTGTTTATGATACGCAAAAGAAGACTATAAAAATACAAAGAGTTAGTTATGATATTAAATCAGCCAGGAACAGGATTATTGAGGCAGGGCTTAACCATTCCCTTGGGAACAGGCTTTTAGACGGGCGTTAACATGTCGTTAGATAACAAGAAGACCATAGAAAAATTAAGAGAAGATATACGCCGTCACGATTATCTTTATTATGTTCTTTCTCAGCCAAAGATTTCTGATAAAGAATACGATGATTTAATGAAGAGGCTTAAGGAGCTTGAAGATAAGCATCCTGAATACAGAAGCGAGGATTCTCCGACGATAAGGGTTAGCGGCGGTGTCGTTGAAGGATTTAACCCCGTAAGGCACAGGCAGAAGATGGTTTCTTTGGATAACACTTATTCTTTTGATGAGCTTCGGGAGTGGTTTACGCGTGTGCGCAAAGGCCTTGGTGAAAGCGAGAAAATTGAATATGTGGCAGAGCATAAAATTGACGGAGTAAGCGCAAATATAACTTATGAAAATGGTAAATTACGAGTTGGCGCGACCCGGGGCGATGGAGAGACAGGTGAGGATGTTACCGCTAATATCAAGACTATTCGCGCAATACCTTTGGTTTTATTTGGTAATGATCTCCCCGGTTTGATGGAGATCCGCGGCGAGGTTTATATGGAACACAATGATTTCGCGCTTTTAAATAAAGAGAGAGAGGCTTCTGGTGATGTTTTGTTTGCTAATCCTCGCAATGCCGCAAGCGGATCGCTTAAACTCTTGGATACAAGTATTGTTTCCGGCAGGCGCCTTAATTTCTTTGCGCATTCTTTGGGTGAATTAAAAGGCATGGAAATCAAGACCCAGTGGGAATTTCTGGATAAACTAAAGAAATGGGGAATGCGCGTGAATCCCAACGCAAAGCTTTGCTCCGGTTTTAAAGAAGTAATTGATTATTGTAACCAATGGCAGGAAAAAAGGCAGAAATTATCTTATGATATAGACGGAATAGTGATTAAAGTAAACAGCCTAAGCCAGCAGAAAAGATTGGGTTTTACTTTAAAGAGCCCGCGTTGGGCGGTGGCATATAAATTTCCGGCCCGTCAGGCAACCACAACTTTAATAAAAATCAATATTAATGTGGGCCGCACCGGAGTAATTACTCCGGCTGCGGAATTGGAACCTGTTGAGTGTGCCGGGGTAATTATTCGCCACGCTACTTTACATAATTTTGATGAAATTAAGAGGCTGGGAGTTAAAGAAGGGGACCGGGTTTTAATTGAGCGCGCAGGGGATGTTATCCCCAAGATTGTAAAAGTAGTGGATTCTTTGGGCAAGAACCCATTTCCTATCCCTAAAAAATGCCCTGCTTGCCAGGAAAAAGTAATAAAAGAAAAGGAAGAAGACGTTGCTTATCGTTGCATTAATTCTTCGTGCCCCGCCCAGCTTGAACGGGGGTTATTTCATTTTGCTTCGCGCCAGGCAATGGATATTGAAGGCATGGGAGAATCAATGATCAGCCAGCTGGTAAAATTAAAACTTGTAAAAAACTTCGCCGATATTTATCGGCTTACTGAATCAGATCTGTCTAAATTGGAATTATTTAAAGAGAAGAAAATTAAGAACCTGCTTGCAGCAATTCAAAAAAGCAAGGCTCGGACTTTATCGCGCCTTATTTATGCATTGGGAATCAGGCATGTTGGCGAAAAGGCTGCTTTTGTTTTGGCGCGCGAGTTTAGAGGTCTTGATAAATTAGCTATGGCAAAAACTGAGGATTTGGATAAGATATATGAAATAGGGTCTGTTATGGCCGAGTCTGTTGTAGACTATTTCTCTTTGCCTCAGACAAAGAAATTAATTGATGATTTCCGCAGGCAAGGCCTGAATTTTAAAGAAGAAGCAGTTGATATTAAAGTGACTCCTGTTTTTGGGAAAAGTTTTGTTTTTACCGGAGAGTTGGAAAATTACTCCCGCACTCAGGCGGAAGAATTGGTGCGTTCTCTTGGGGGGAATTCTTCTTCAAGCGTAAGCAAGAATACGGATTATTTAGTTGCCGGTATCAGGCCGGGAACAAAGTTTGATAAAGCAAAGAAACTGGGTGTGAAGATTATTGAAGAAAGAGAATTTTTGCTTCTGATAACAAATGAGCGGAGGTAGTTAAATGGTGTTCTTAAATATGCGGATCAAGCAGATAATTTGTTGTGTTTTTGTTTCCTGTTTTTTAGTTTCTGCTCTTGGCTGTGAAGCCTTTGTGCGTAAGTTTACTCGTAAAAAGAAGACACAGGTTGAAGAAGAGATGGTCCTTGAGCCGGAAGAGTTTAAGGGGCCGGGGCTCTCAAAGGAACAACTTTACAGGCAATATTTCTTGTTCTGGAAGTCCTGGCAGACTGAATTGATTGAGGCGTTTTTACAGGCAAGGAGCCAGAAGAAGAAGCTTGATTGCGCACAACAGGCGATTGATAACCTGAATAATTTAAGGCCGCTTTTAAACACTGATGCTCAGACAAAATTGGATGTTTATATCGGCCAGTTGAAGAATCTAAAACATGAGATTGAAGGCGATGCCTATAATACTCATAATATAGGGAACCGCCAGATTGCCGAAAGAATCAAAATGAATGTCTTGAGGGATTTTTCCTGGCAGAAAATAAAGGATAGCGTAATTTAAATGATTCTGGAAACAGTTTGCGTAGGCCCGCTTGAGGTTAATTGCTATATTGTAGCTGAACATGAAGATGGCCATGCGATTATTATTGACCCCGGTTCTGAAGAGCGCAAGATTAAAAAGGTATTGGAAAAATATAAGCTTAAGCCCGGGTTTGTAATTAATACGCATGGGCACTACGACCATATTGGTTCGGATGACGGCTTTAATGTGCCGGTTTATGTCTATGAAAAAGAAGTTGATTTTTTAAGAGACCCGAATTTGAACCTGTCCGGTATTTTTTCTAAGCCATCCTGGGTAAAGGCGGAAATAAGGCCGGTTAAAGACGCAGATATCCTTGAGTTGGGAGGCATTTGCTTGAAGGTTTTGCATATCCCCGGGCATACTCCGGGAGGAATTGCTTTGTTAATGACGGCACCTCAGGGCAATATTGTTTTTACCGGAGATACGCTTTTTTGCCGAGGCATAGGCAGGTCAGACCTTAACGGAGGAGACGGAGCAATATTAATAAAAACTATTAAACAAAAGCTTATGTCGCTTTCTGATGAAACAATAGTTTATCCGGGGCATGGGCCGTCAACTACGATCGGGGAAGAAAGGTTAGATAACCCTTTCCTTGACTAAAATATGAAAGAGCTTATTTCCACATTTCTTGATTATCTTTCGGTTGAACGGGGTTTGTCTAATAACACAATTATTTCCTATAGGGATGATTTAGATTCTTATACTGATTTTCTACAATCCTGCCGGATTGATGCTCTTTCAAAGATCAGCAAAAATGATATTATTAATTTCATGATGCACCAAAAAGAGAAAGGTATTTCTCCGAATTCTATTGCCCGGCGCCTGGCAGCAATAAGGATGTTCCATCGTTTTCTTGCGCGCGAAAGGATCGTTAAACAGGATCCCAGTAACCTTGTTGATACCCCCAGGCTGTGGAAGAAAATACCGGATACATTAAGCTTGAATGAGGTTGATGTTTTGCTGGGCCAGCCTGACATAAGGAATAAACAGGGGCTGCGTGATAAAGCGATACTGGAAACTCTTTATGCTACAGGGATGCGCGTTTCTGAGGCGGTAAATTTAAAAACATCAAACGTTAATCTTGATGTCGGGTTCCTGCGTTGTATCGGTAAAGGCAATAAGGAGCGGGTTATCCCAATCGGAAAAAAAGCGATCGCAAGTATTAATAAATATCTTGAACAGGCGCGCCAAGAATTTGCAAAAAAGCAGGAATCAGAGTATTTATTCTTGAGCCGTTTTGGAAAGAAGATTTCCCGGCAATCATTCTGGAAAATTATCAGGAAGTATGCTTCTAAGGCAGGGATCAATAAGCCGATGCGCCCGCATATTTTGAGGCATTCTTTTGCCACGCATTTACTTGAACACGGGGCGGATTTACGTTCTGTGCAGGAGATGCTGGGGCATTCTAACATTTCTACGACGCAGATTTATACGCATATTAATAAAGACAGGCTTAAAAGTATTCATAGGATGTTTCATCCGCGCCCATAGAGGAAAAGATGAAAGATTATTTAAACAAACTGCCAAAGGAAATATTGGATTTGATCTACCTGGCAAGAGATATTGCAGCAGAGTCAGGTATGCGTGTTTATCTCGTGGGTGGATTTGTCCGTGATTTGATCCTGGGGGTTAATAACCTTGATTTGGATATTGTCGCAGAAACAGACGGAATAGCTTTTGCCGAAAAATTTGCCCATGCCTTAAAAGCAAAGCTTATCAGGCACAGGCGTTTTGGCACTGCTACTGTTATGCATAGGCCGCATCTAAAGATTGATTTCGCCACCGCGAGAAAAGAATTCTATCCTGCTCCTGGGCACTTACCTGTTGTTGAAAGCGGGACATTAAAAGATGACCACTTCCGCAGGGATTTTACCATTAATGCAATGGCGATTGACATTACTGCAGGGAATTTTGGCAAACTGATGGATTTCTACGGAGGAACTAACGACCTGAAAAACAAGAGTATCCGTATTTTGCATGATTTAAGTTTTTTAGATGATCCTACGCGGATATTGCGGGCAATCCGTTTTGAGGCAAGGTATAATTTTCATATTGAACCAAATACTCTAAAAAAGATGAAGGAAGCAATACGCATTAAAATGCTTGATCAAGTTGAGCCTCAGCGGGTCAGGGATGATTTGATATTGATGCTTAAGGAAAAGCGTCCTTTAAAAGAGATAGCCAGGATGAAGGAATTAACCGGTTTTAGTTTTATTAATCCAAAATTAAAAGTTTCAAACAGGGTTATTGGATTCTTAAAAGCGTTGGAGAAAGAAATTGTTTGGTTTGAAAAAAGCCAGCCTTTGCGCAGGCAGATTGATTCCTGGTTGATTTATTTCCTGGGAATAATTGATGATTGCAGTCTGAATGTGTCGCAGGAGATTTGCAGGAAGTTCGTTTTTAAGAAAGGCGAAGAAAAAAGGATTATCGCTTATAAACGCATTGGCAAGAATTTTGTCTTGAGGCTTTCTAAAAAAGGGCTTAAACCTTCGTTTATATTTTCAATGCTTGAGCCAATAAGCTATGAGGTGATCCTTGCGTTAAAGGCAAAACATAAGAATTCAGAATTGCAAAAGCATATTAGTGATTTCTTTGAAATCTACAACGGGATGAAAATTTGCGTTTCCGGTGAGGACCTGCATGGGCTGGGATTAAAACCAGGGCCGCATTATCAAAAGATTTTTGCAGCAGTGTTAAATGCTAAGTTAAACGGTGCAGTGAAGAACAGGGAGCAGGAATTGGATTTAATTATACAGAAACTTAAGGAGAAGAGATAATGGGAAGGGTTGATAAAGTTGCTGAGGCAGTCAGGCAGGAAGTAAGCGTGATTATTCATGACAGGCTTAAGGATCCGCGTTTGGGGTTTGTAACCATTACCAGGGTTGAGATGGCTCCCGACCTGAGGCTGGCCCGGGTTTTTTTCAGCGTTTTAGGAAAAGACGAAGAGCATAAAAAAACCAAGCAGGCCTTAGATTCAAGTTTGGGTTTTATCCGTAAACTTGTATCGGAGCGGATTAATTTGAAATTTTCCCCGGAGATTATTTTTAAAGAAGACAGGTCCAGCGAATACAGCGTCAGGATTGAAGAAGTGCTTAATGAAATAAAGGAGATTAATGAGCCTAAAAAAAGCCGCCGCAGCCATAAGAAAGAATAAAACTTTTTTGATTTCTACGCATACTAATCCCGAGGGTGATGCCTTGGGTTCTGAGCTTGCGTTTTATATCCTCTTAAAGAAACTCGGCAAAACCGGAATACTGATGAATGAGGACGATATCCCCTATGGTTATGATTTTCTTCCGGGGGTAGAGAATATCAGGAAATACAAAAGCAATATCAGGAATTTAAAGTTTGATTGTTTTGTGGTTTTGGATTGTTCTGACCTAAAACGCACAGGGGAAGTATACCGTATCAATCCGGAAAATAAGCCAATCATTAACATTGATCATCATATCAGCAATCAATATTTTGGTGCAGTTAATTGTGTGGATCCGCATGCGTCAAGTTGCTCTGAAATTATTTTCCGGCTTTATAAAGAAATGGGTGTCAGTTTTGACAGCCAGAGCGCGCTTAGCCTGTATGTCGGTATCCTTACGGATACAGGTTCATTTCGCTATTCTAACACCACCAGCTCTACGCATAAGGCAGTGGCAGAACTTCTTAAATTTGGCTTAAATGTTTCACAGATATACAAAAATACCTATGAAAATATCCCCTATCAGGACATAAAACTTTTGAGCCAGGTTTTACCGACGATGAAGCGCGCCGGAGCAGGAAAAATCGCATGGTTTCAGTTGAGGCACAATTTATTACGGAACAAAAAACTTTCATTTGATTTAACCGATAATCTCTTAAGTTTTGCACGCTCTGTTAAAGGTGTTGAAGTCTGCATCTTGTTTAAAGAAAATTTAGGTGTGCGTAACGAAGTAAGAATAAATTTCCGTTCGCAGGGAAAGGTGAATGTGAATGACATTGCTTTTTTCTTTGGCGGCGGAGGGCACAAAACGGCAAGCGGGGCAACCGTGCACGGGAATATTGATTCGGTCAGGGCAAAAGTAATTGCCAGGGTTAAGAAAAGTTTATAATTAAGAATTATGCGTGTATTTAAAGGATTTAATCAGATTGGTAATATCAATAAGCCTGTAGTGGCGTTGGGAGTATTTGACGGGGTTCACCGCGGGCACAGCAGGATCATAAGCGCCTGTGTTAAAAAAGCTAACGAAATAAACGGGACAAGCGTAGTTGTAACTTTTGACCCGCATCCGCAAAAACAAGGCAGTATCTACTCCTTAAACCATCGCTTAAAACTTTTTTCTGAATTAGGCGCAGATGTTTGTATTGTAGTAAATTTTAATGAGGCTTTTGCCCGGATGAAAGCGGTGGATTTTGTTAAAATTATTTTAATTAAGAAGATCCGCGCACGGTATGTATACGTGGGTAAGAATTTTCGTTTCGGAAGCCTTGCCCGGGGAAATTGTAAAATGCTCTCTGAGTTTTCAAAGGCCGGGAATTTTAGTTTAAAATCATTTGAAGTAATTAAGGTCAACGGCCAGCCGGTCAGCAGCACCAATATCCGCCGGCTGATCAAATCCGGCCAATTAAAAAAATCAGAGAAGTTGCTTACTCGTCCGGTGAGTATCCTGGGTACGGTTATCCGCGGTAATTTTATAGCCCGCAGCCTTGGTTTTCCGACGGCAAATATTAACCCTCATCATGAGGTGATACCGCCAATCGGAATTTATGCGGTAGCAGTAAGGATAAACAAACAAAAGTTTTTCGGTATTTGCTATATCGGAACAAGGCCCACGCTGTTAGCAAGAAATGCGCTTTGCGCAGCAGATCTGCCTGTCCATATAGAAACGCATATTTTTAATTTTAATATGAATGTGTATAAAAAAGATTTATTAATAGAGTTTGTAAAAAAGATCAGAGAAGATAAAAAATTTGTTTCTTTGCACGATTTGTCCGTGCAGGTAAAAAAAGATATAAAGAAAGCAAAAGCAATATTTTCCCTCCCTTAAACTCACCACAATATATAGTTATAATCACTTCATGAATACACTAATTGTTGTAAATGCTCAAGTTAGGTAATTATTCTCTTGACATAATTGTGTATTTTTCATATACTTTGAGTACAAAGTGGTTGAAAGTGGAGTGAAGTGGAAAGGCGAAAAATATGTTTTATGGAGAATACGCGCATTCTGTAGACCGTAAGGGAAGGCTGATTTTTCCGGCTAAATTCCGGGACACGGCCAAAGCGCATTTTATTGAAAAGTTTTTTGTTACACGCGGTTTGGATAAATGCCTTTTTGTATTTTCTGAAGAAGAATGGCGATCGCAGGAAACAAAATTCAAATCACTTTCTTTTACCAAACAGCAGGCGCGGGCATTTAACCGTTTTTTATTTTCCGGTGCTGTTGAAATTATTCCTGACAAGCAAGGGAGAATACTTCTTCCGCAGTATTTAAAGGAATACGCCGGGATCAAAAAAGATGTTGTGCTTGTGGGTGTTTCTAATAGAATAGAAATTTGGGCAAAGGATAAATGGAATGAGTTTTATAGTTCGTCACAGCAGTCATTTGAAGAGATTGCCGAGAAATTAGTGCAGGAATAGATTGTGTTTAAATATCATATACCAGTTATGTTAAACGAAGTTTTAGAATATCTTTGCCTTAAGCCCGGCCAAGTGATAGTTGATGCGACTATGGGTACTGGAGGGCACAGTCAGGCAATTTTAGAAAAGATCACTCCTGGAGGGAGGCTGATTGGAATTGACCGAGACAGAGAGTCGCTTGAAATTTGTAAAAAGAGGCTCTCTGATTTTGGCTCTGCCTGTGAGTTTGTGCATGCAAACTTTACCCAGCTTGATACGGTGCTGGAAAATTTGGGAATTCAGAAAGTTGATGGTATAATATTTGATCTAGGGATTTCTTCTTTTCAGCTAAGCGATCCGCAAAGAGGATTTAGCTTTCAGGAAGAAGGTCCCTTAGATATGAGGATGGACAGAGACAGTTATATTTCTGCGTATGATTTGGTGAACAATCTTACTCAAGAGGAGATCTCGCATTTGTTGCGTGATTTTGGGCAGGAGCGTTGGCATAACCGGATTGCGCATTTATTGGTTGAGGAAAGAGAAAAGCGCCCGGTTACAACTACTTCGGAGTTATCAGAAATTGTTGTACGCTCTATCCCCGGAAGATTCAGGCATAGGCATTACAGGATCCATCCGGCGACCCGTACCTTTCAGGCAGTGCGTATTGCCGTAAATAGAGAGTTGGAAATTTTAGAATCTTCTGTTAACAAGGCCATAGAAGTTTTGAACAAAAAAGCAAGAATTTGCGTAATTTCTTTTCATTCGCTTGAAGACAGGGCAATTAAGTTTGCTTTTCGCAAAGCGAGTGCGGAAAATAAAATTGAGATAATTACTCCTAAACCTTTGACTGCGGCTTTATCGGAAGTAAGAGCCAACCCTTCCAGCCGTAGCAGTAAACTTAGGGTGGCAGAAAGACTGTAAATGAATTTGACCCGGTTTTTATCCATAGTCGGCTTTATCACCTGCTTTTCTTTGCTTTATGTTTACCAGCAGACTGAGATCTTCCGCCTTGCTTATACCGGACAAAAAAAAGAGGTTGTGTTCCAGGATTTGCTTGATAAAAATTATGTATTAAAGTATAATATTAAATCAGGAGCATCGTTGACACGTATCGGTAATAAGATTTCCGGCTCCAATGATTTTCAGATGCCTGATACTTACAGATTAGTAAGGCTGGCTCCGACAAGAGATGGTTTCAGGTTAAATAACCAGCCGGCTGGCAGGGAAACTCTGTTATCAAAAATCTTTGGGGTTAAGCGGCAGGCTGAAGCAAGAACAATCACCCCTTAAAATCTTTAATATAAAACTTAAGTGTATATAAGCGATTATCGCCGCAGGTGCGAGGCGGTATTTTTATTCTTCCTTATTTTCCTTTTATTCTGTATTGCCCGCCTTTTTTATGTTCAATTCTTCCGGTTTAATTATTTGGCAGAAATTGCGCGTAAACAACATAATCTTTTTGTTGAATTAGAACCTCGTAGGGGAACGATTTTTGACTCAAATCTTAAGCCTCAGGCAGTAAATATTCCTGTAGATTCGCTATATGCCTCGCCAAATTCCATAAAAGAAAAAGACAAAGAATTTGTTATTGGCAAACTTTCTTCAATTTTAAGTGTCAATTCTTCTTATCTGCGCCAGCGCCTCAGCCGCAAAAAATCATTTATCTGGCTTGCCAGGAAAATCACTCCGGAACAGTCAGAGGCAATTAAACAACTAAAAATTAAAGGTTTAGGTTTTATTAAAGAAAGCAAACGCTCGTATCCAAACAGTTACCTTGCCAGCCATATTTTGGGTTTTGCCGGGGTAGACAATACGGGATTGGAAGGCATGGAGCTTTATCTTGATAAATACTTAAAAGGCGAGCAAGGGTGGGGAATTTATTTAAGGGATGCCAGGCAAAATAAACTTGATCTTTGGCAGCAGATGGTTTTGCCCAAAGACGGTTATGATGTGGTTTTGACTATTGATGAAGTAATACAGTATATTGCAGAGCGCGAATTAGACAAGGCTTTTAAAACACATAATGCCAAGGGCGCTTGTATTGTGGTGATGGATCCTCATACCGGTGCAATTTTAGCTCTGGCAAACCGGCCTACTTATGATTTGAATAATCATGCGGATGTGAATAAAGATATAACTCGCAATCGGGCTTTATGCGATATGTTTGAGCCGGGATCGGTTTTTAAGGTTGTTACTGCTTCGGCGGCAATTGAAGAGAAGAAAGTAAAAGAAGAAGACAGGTTTTTCTGCGAGAACGGCGAGTACCGTGTGGCAAATCATATACTGCATGACCATGAGCCTAAGGGGTGGTTAAGTTTTCGCGAAGTGATTGAGGAGTCAAGCAATATCGGCACAGTGAAGGTTGCCCAGATTTTGGGCCCTGAGGTTGTTTATCGCTACATGAAGTTATTCGGTTTCGGTTCAAAAACCGGGATTGATATGTTAGGCGAGATAAATGGCGTGGCAAAACCTCCCAAACAGTGGTCAAAGGTTTCTATTTCTGCGATACCTATCGGGCAAGAGGTGGGGGTTACGGCGATACAATTAGCAGCAGCTTATTCAGTATTTGCAAACGGCGGGCAGCTTATGCGCCCTTATATCATTCAGGAAATCCGCGATAAACAAGGAGAGGTTATTAAAAGGAATTCTCCGGTAATGACAAATAAGACTTTGTCTTTGGATACTGCTTCCAGGATCCGTAAGATACTTACCGGCGTAGTGGAAGAGGGGACCGGTAGGCTGGCTAAAATTGAGGGTTTAAGCGCTGCAGGGAAAACCGGGACTGCTCAAAAGCTGGAACCAAATGGAACATATTCGCATAGCAAATTTGTCGGTTCTTTTATTGGCTTTGCGCCTGCGGAAGAACCGCTTGTAACGATTGTGGTAATGGTGGATGAGCCGCACCCCAATTATTATGGCGGTGTGGTTGCTGCCCCGGTGTTTAAGAGCGTTGCGCACGATGCTGTAAAATATTTAAAAACAATGCAGCGGGATAGAGAGGTTGTTGCTTTAAATGAGAATAAAAGAATTTATTAGGCCATTAGGTGTTGCCGAGATTCCTGATTTTTGCGATTTTGAAGTTGCCGGAATAAGCTCTAATTCAAAACGCGTTAGAAAGAATTTCGTTTTTGTTGCGGTTAAGGGCGCGCGGGAAGATGGAGCCAGATTTATCAATGAAGCGATTGGCCGCGGAGCGAAGCTTATTATCGTCCATGAATCATCAGCATCCGCAGCTTGCTTGGGAACAAAAATACCTTTTATCAAGGTTAAAGATACTCGCACATGCATAGCAAAATTGGCCGCGCAGTTTTACGGTAATCCTTCTTTAAACATGAAAGTGGCGGGAGTTACAGGGACAAACGGAAAGACAACAATTACTTATTTAATTGAGTCTTTGCTTTCTGCGGCAGGGTTTGTGCCAGGAGTTATCGGTACGATCAATTACCGGTTCTGTAATAAAGAAATTCCATCTACTAATACTACTCCGGGGCCGGTAGAGCTGCAGTCAATGCTTTCTACAATGCTTAAGGCGGGAGTTGATTATACGGTAATGGAAGTTTCTTCACATGCTCTTGACCAGGACAGGACGCTGGCAGTTGATTTTAATTCGGCAATTTTTACAAATCTTACGCAGGATCATCTGGATTATCATAAAACACTTAAGAGTTATTTTGAGTGTAAGGCCAAACTTTTTCAAAATCTTTCGTCTCAAGCGTTTGCTGTTTTAAATAATGACGATCCTTGCGGTTTGAGGTTAGCTAAGATGACTAAAGCCGAAGTGATTACCTATGGCATTAGGAATTCCGCTGATATCACCGCAAGAAATATCAGGTTTGATTGCTCGCATACGGAATTTGAACTGCATACTCCGTCTGGCAGCATAGATCTTAAGTCACGCTTAATCGGAAGGCACAATGTTTATAATCTTTTGGCATCTGCCGCATGGGGTTATAAAGAGGGGCTTGGCCTTGAGGCAATTAAATCCGGCTTGGAGAATTTTTATAACGTTCCGGGAAGGCTGGAGAAGGTTTCCATGGGGAGGAATTACTCTGTATTTGTTGATTATGCGCATACCGAAAAAGAATAAAAAAATATTATCGGGTCGCTGCGGCCATTATGCAATAAGAAAATGATTGTAGTTTTTGGATGCGGAGGTGAGCGGGATAAAGGCAAAAGGCCGAAAATGGGGCGCGTAGTGACTGAGTTATCGGATTATGCTATTGTAACTAATGATAATCCCCGCCATGAGGACCCCCACTCAATTATTGAAGATATTAGAAAGGGTATTACCAAAAACAATTATTGCATCATCCCTGAGCGTTCTGCCGCAATTAAAATGTCTTTGGCTTTGGCAAAACCAGGAGATGTTGTTTTGGTTGCCGGTAAGGGGCATGAAAATTATCAGATTATTCAGGATAAAATTTTAAATTTTGATGATCGCGAGGTAATTAAAGAATGTTTAAAATCGCTGACTTAGCAAGGGCTGCAAATGGAAGTTTAATTAGCGGGAATAAGGATTCTTTTGTTGATGGGATCTCTACTGATTCACGCCTGATTAAACCGCGTTTTGCTTTTCTTGCAATTAAGGGTGATAAATTTGACGGCCATGATTTTATTGAAGAGGTAGTTAGAAGAGGAATAGATACGGTTATAGTCTCTTCTTTACAATTTAATTCTCGCTTACAAGGATTAAACAGCTTAAATATTATAGAAGTAAAAGATACTACTAAAGCATTGGGAGACATTGCCAGGTTCTGGCGCAAGAGGTTTAAGATTCCTGTCATCGCGGTTACCGGCTCAAACGGAAAAACCACCACCAAGGAAATGATTGCCCATGTTTTATCTTTAAAATTTAAAGTATTAAAGAATGAAGGCACAAAAAACAACCATATCGGAGTCCCCCTGACTTTATTGAATTTGGATGAAAGTTTTGATCTTGCGGTAATTGAATTGGGGACAAATCATTTCGGAGAAATTGACTATCTTTCTAAAATCTGCCAGCCTAATATCGGCTTGATCACTAATATCGGCCCGTCGCATTTGGAATTTCTTAAAGACTTAAATGGGGTTTGCCAGGAAAAATATTCTTTGATAAAAAATCTAAGGTTACCAAACTTCGGGATTTTAAATGCCGATGACATTAATTTAAACGGGAAGATAAATGCGAATAAAAGGCTTTTGTCATTCGGTATTGCAAGGAAAGCAGATTTTTCTGTTTCAAAGCTGAAAAGTAATGCCAATAAACTGGAATTCTTTGTTAATAATGCAAAAAACAAATTTGTTCTAAATACTTTTGGAAGGCATAATCTTTATAATGCCTTGGCTGCAATTAGTATTGCCAGGATATTTGGTTTGTCTTACGAAAAAATTGCTTCAGGCCTTAAATCATTTGACTTTCCCTCCGGCAGGTTTCAATTAAAAAAAGTAAATAATTTTACTTTTATTGATGATACCTATAATTCTAATCCCAATTCTTTGTTGCAGGCGATTAAGGCATTTGCAGACTATAAAGCAGGCGGGAGAAAGATTATTGTAATGGGGGATATGCTTGAACTTGGTAAAAGCAGCGATGTTTTGCATAAAGAGGCAGGAAAGCATGCTGCAGGGGTTTGCGACGCTTTTATCGCTGTAGGCAGATTGTCAGGCCTTGCTGCAAAGGCGATGCAAGAGTATGGTTTTAACAGGAATAATATTTTTATCTGTGATTCCAGTAAAAAGGCGCGCGATATTTTGTTGAACAAAATTTCTATTAACGATAGAGATGTTATTTTAGTCAAGGGTTCCCGCTCAATGAAGATGGAGGAGGTTTTTAAGTAATGCTGTATTATTTATTGTTTCCTTTGCATGAATTATTTTCAGCATTAAATGTTTTTCGTTATATTACTTTTAGGGCGGCAATGGCCGCTTTAACTGCTTTTGTAATTAGCCTGATCCTTGGGCCGATTGTGATCCGCAAATTAAAAGAGTTAAAGATCGGAGAGAAGATCCGCAAAGATGATTCTGCGCGGCTGCATGAGTTACATGCCTCAAAAAAAGATACTCCGACAATGGGCGGAATATTAATTCTTCTGGCGATTACGATTTCAACGCTGCTCTGGGCGGAGATCTTTAATAAGTACATTTTAATCGCTTTGTTCAGCACGCTTTGGCTTGGCGCTACTGGATTTGTTGATGATTACCTGAAGCAGGTTAAGAAGCAATCCAAGGGCCTGACTGCCACAGCCAAATTTACAAGCCAGATAGTTTTGGGTTTGATCATAGGCCTGGTGTTGTTTTTTGATTCACCGGGGAATATCAGGCTGGATGTGCCTTTCTTAAAAGACGTTTCTTTGAATTTAGACGGATTGTATATTATTTTTGTTATTTTAGTGATTACCGGCTCGTCTAATGCGGTAAACCTAACTGACGGGCTTGATGGCTTAGCAAGCGGGATAGTGGTAATGGTGGCGATTGCCTTTAGTGTGCTGTGTTATGTTTCAGGGAATATTAAATTCAGCAGTTATCTTTTAATTCCTTATATAAAAGGAGCCGGGGAGCTAACGGTTTTTTGCGCCAGCATCCTTGGCGCAGGGCTTGGTTTCTTGTGGTTCAATTGTTACCCTGCTTCTATTTTTATGGGAGATGTGGGTTCCCTTGCGCTGGGTGGCGCGCTTGGCACGGTTGCATTATTGATAAAGAAAGAATTGCTTCTTGTGATTGTGGGAGGGATTTTTGTGCTTGAGGCTTTATCTGTGATCTTACAGGTAGCATCGTTTCGTTTCTTTAAAAGGCGCATTTTTAAAATCGCTCCTTTGCATCACCATTTTCAGTTTTTAAATTGGCCGGAAAATAAAGTGATCGTCAGGTTTTGGATTATCGCAAGCTTTTTAGCGCTTTTGGCATTAGTTACCTTAAAGACCCGGTAGGATAAATGAGAAATCAAGATTATTTTAAAGGAAAGAGAATAGTAATTGTCGGGTTTGCCCGCAGCGGGCTTGCTTGTGCAAATTTGCTTTTTGATTTGGGCGCGCGGGTAAGTATTACCGATAATAAATCTGATGATTTGGTATTTAATAATAAGAAGAAATTGAGATCAGCGAATATCAAGGTTGAACTGGGAGGGCATTCGCAGGATTTTATCAAAGGCAATGATTTACTGGTGATTTCTCCGGGTGTCCCGAATGAGGCGATGCCGATATCTTGGGCAAAAGAACAAGGCATCCCGGTGATTAGCGAGATTGAACTTGCCTGGGTTTTGTGCCCGGCTAATATAATTGCAGTTACAGGTTCAAATGGAAAGACAACCGTAACTACTTTAATCGGCAAGATTTTGGAAGCAGCCGGAAAAAAAGTCTTTGTATGCGGAAATATCGGCAGGCCTTTTTCCGGTGAAGTGGAAAGAATGAAAGCAGATGATTATGTGTCGCTTGAGGTAAGCTCATTTCAGCTGGAAAATATACGTGATTTTAAGCCTAAGGTTTCAGTATTGCTTAATTTCACCCGCAACCATATGGACAGGTATACTGCCATAGAGCAATATCTGGATGCTAAAAAACGCATTTTTATCAATCAGGACGCTTCTGATTATGCGGTGTTTAATTCTGATGACCCTGTTTTACGCCAGGCTGCAAATGACTCCAGGGCAAAGGTGGTTTTATTTGGCAAGGTTAACGGTTTAAATCCGAATCACTCTGCGGTTATGGCAGTCGGGTCTATTTTGGGTATTAACGAAGATTTATGCCGTAAGGTCTTTAATGATTTTGGCGGAGTTGAACATCGTATGGAATTTGTGGCAGAAATTAATCAGGTTAAATTCATTAATGATTCAAAGGCCACTACTGTTGAGTCGGCAATGTGGGCATTGCGCAGCATCAACAGCCCGATAATTTTAATTGCCGGAGGAAAAGATAAGGGCTTGCATTACGAGCAAGTTTTACCTGCTGCGCGCGGCAAGGTCAGAGAAGTGATCTTAATCGGTGAGGCAAGGGAGAAAATTAAAAACTCCCTGCAGAATGATTTATCTGTGCATGAAGCAAATACCCTGAAAGATGCAGTGAGTTTGGCGTTTTGTAAAGCAAATCCCGGAGACTCAGTTTTACTTTCTCCTATGTGCGCAAGTTTTGATATGTTTAGCGACTATGAACAAAGAGGCAGGGTATTTAAAGAGATTGTTTTAGATTTGGTGAAAAATGGCGCGAAGTATTAGAATCAACATATTTTCTATTTCGGTTATTTTGATTTGTATCGGCATGGTGATGATTTATAGCTCTTCCAGTATTTATGCCTGGGAGAGGTATAAAGACGGCTTCTTTTTTCTAAAAAGGCATTTAAGTTTTGTTTTGATAGGGGCGATCCTGACTTTTATTGCCATGTGCGTGGATTACCGTAAGTTCAGCCGTTATGCCAGGCCGTTATTAATTATTTCTTTTATTCTGCTGGTTTTAGTCTTAATTCCTGGAGTCGGTAGAGAAGTTTCAGGCGCGCGCAGGTGGTTTCGTTTTAAATTCATCAGTTTTCAACCGTCAGAATTTGCCAATCTTGCTGTAATTATTTATATTGCTGATTTTATTGCAAGAAAAGGCGATTTGATCAAATCTTTTTTGCGCGGGTTCTTGCCTCCGATGTGCGTCTTGGGTTTTACTGCTATACTTATTCTTCTTCAGCCGGATTTAGGGACAACGCTTGCTTTAAGTATAGTGGTGTTTGTGATGCTTTTTGTATCCGGAGTCAGGCTTTCTTATTTAGCTTCACTCTTATTGGCCAGTATACCCGCTCTTTATGTATTAATATTCAGCGTGCCTTATCGCAGGATGCGCATCATGGCTTTTCTTAACCCCTGGGCAGACCCCAAAGGAAGCGGTTTTCAGATTATCCAGTCGCAAATTGCTTTGGGTTCAGGAGGTATTTTTGGCGTTGGTTTAGGCCATTCAAAGCAGAAGTTATTTTATTTACCGGCGGGGCACACTGACTTTATTTTCTCTATTATCGGAGAGGAGCTTGGTTTATTGGGGACAGTGGGAGTAATTTTGTTGTTTATCCTCTTTATCCAGCAAGGTATCAAGATAATGAAAAACTCGCCGGACAAATTTGGATATTTCTTGAGTTTGGGATTAATTATGATGATTACTTTAAAAGCTGCGATCAATATTGGCGTTGCCTGCGGGGTTTTTCCGACTAAGGGCCTGCCTCTTCCTTTTATCAGCTACGGAGGATCGTCATTTATTTTTGATATGGTCAGTGTAGGGATTCTGATGAATATTGCGCGTTCAGGAGAATACCCTTAATGGTAAAAAAAATTTTAGTTACCGCCGGCTCAAGCGGCGGGCATATTTTTCCTGCAGTAAGCCTTGTTGAAGGGCTGCGGGAAAGGGATAGTCAGATCAGCGTTTTATTGGTCCTGCCTAAAAGAAGCCGTAATGTATGTACAGTTTCCTCCGGTATTGCAGTAAAATATATTTCCACTTCAGTAATTAAGCTGCGTTTTAGTTATCAAAATTTTAAGGCAATAGTTGATTTCATAAAAGGTTCTTTTGAGAGTTTATTGATTTTACTTAAATACCGCCCGGATGTTGTTGTTGGTTTTGGCAGTATTGATTCTTTGCCTTTGGTTTTGTTTGCATGGTTTTTCCGTAAAAAAACAGTCTTACATGAACAGAATGTGGTCCCTGGGAGGGCAAACAGATTATTAGCTAAATTTGTGGATAAAGTTGCTATTTCTTTTGACAAGACAAGAGAATATCTTGATGTTAATCAGCAAAAGATAATCCTTTCCGGGAATCCGCTGCGCAGCTCTTTAAAGAAAATTGACAGGGTCGTTGCATTAAAATTCCTGGGGTTAGACCAGGATAAACTGACAATCCTTGTTATGGGAGGAAGCCAGGGCAGCCACAGGATCAATGAATGTTTTCTTGAAGCGGTTTCGCCTTTGGCCGGCAGGTTTGATATTCAGGTAATGCATATCTCTGGTGCAAACGACGCAGATTTCTTAAATAGCGCATACAAGAAATTGAACCTGAGGGCTAAAGTAGTTGCATTCTTGGATGATATGCAGTATGCTTACAGTGTTGCAAACTTATCTGTTTGCCGCTCAGGAGCAACAACCGTGTCAGAGTTGGTTTTTTTTAAGTTACCGGCGGTGTTGGTACCTTTCCCTTTTGCTTACGGGCATCAGCAGGAGAATGCAAAAGGTTTAGAGGAGCGGGGTGCCGGAATTATAATTGAAGAAAGCGCCTTAGACGCTGATTCGTTGCGCAAAGTTTTAGTTGATTTGATAAATAATCCGGATAAAGCACAGAAGATGGGCAGGGCTTATGAAAAAGTTTCATGCGGCGATGCCTGCAATCTGCTGGTAGATGAAGTTTTAAAAGTTTAATTCAGGAATACATGCATAAACGTTATCATTTAATAGGTATTGGCGGCATCGGGATGAGCGGGATAGCGCATTTACTGATGCGTAGCGGCATAGATGTAAGCGGCTCCGATGTAAAGGAAACCGGAATTACCAACGAACTAAGAAATGCCGGAGCAAAGATTTTTATCGGGCATCTTGGGTCAAATATTGATAAAGCAGATTTAATTATTTACTCTTCGGCAATCAGAGAAGATAACCCTGAAGTGGCAAAGGCAAAAAAACTGGGGATCCCCTTAATAAAAAGAGCGCAGGCCCTTGCCCAGCTCATGCAGGATAAGACTGTTGTTACTGTTGCCGGCAGCCACGGGAAGACTACTACCACTTCTTTAGTTTCTTATCTGTTCCTTGAGGCAGGGCTCATGCCTACAGTTGCAATCGGAGGCATCCTGAGGAACATTGATACCAATGCGTGTTTTGGAAATGGCGAATATTTTGTTGCCGAGGCAGATGAATCAGATGGCTCATTCCTGTATTACCGCCCCAAATATTCAATTATTACCAATATTGACCGCGAGCACCTTGATTATTATCATGATTTTGATAATGAGCTAGAGGCATTTGGCCAGTTTATCCGGCGTACTGAAGATAATGGATGCCTGTTTTGTTGCGATGACGATGTTCATCTTAAGAGCTTATTAAAGGATTGTAAAAACAAATACGTGCTCTTCGGTTTAACTAAAAATGCGCATATTTATCCAAAAAACATTTTAATTACCGGATTGAATTCTGAATTTGATTGTTATTTTAATGATAAATTCGTGGACAGGTTTAACCTTTCCCTCGGGGGAAGGCACAATGTATCTAATGCCCTTAGCGTGATTGCGCTTGGCCTTGAATTGGGGATAGATTTAGGCGTTATTAAGAAAACTTTGGTAAATTATAAGGGTGCCGGCAGGCGCCTTGAAATCAAATTTAATAATGACCAGATCACGATTATTGATGATTATGCGCATCACCCAACAGAGATCAGGGCAACGCTTGCTGCGGTTAAAAACCTGGAACAAAAAAGGGTGATTGCCGTTTTTCAGCCGCATCGTTTTACGCGCACAAAGCTTTTGCTTGATGAATTTGGCAAGTGTTTTGGGGATGCGGATTATGTTTTAGTTACCGATATTTATCCGGCGAGCGAGCTGCCTATTGAGGGAGTAAGCGCTCAGGCGCTTTGCGATAGGATAAAATTGAATTATCCGCAAAAAGAAGTTTTGTATTTACCAAAGTCAGAAATCGTGCCTCATATTTTAGAAATTATAAGGCCGGAGGATTTGGTGATCACTTTGGGAGCAGGAGATATAATTAAAAACTGTGAAGAATTGGTGGAAAGACTCAAGTTTGAAAGTAAAGTTGCAGGAGCCGCTTAAGGCGCATACAAGTTTTAAGATCGGAGGGCCTGCGCAATTTTTTGCAAATCCGCTTGTTACCGGGCATTTGCAGGATTTGATCTTATCTGCCAAGAAAAGCAAGGTCCCTGTTTTTACTATCGGGGCCGGAAGCAATATTTTGATTAGTGATAGGGGTATCCGGGGTCTTGTGATAAAATTTGATTCGCCTTTTTTTTGCAGATTTTCCCTTGAAGAGGAAAGGATCTGGGCGGGGTGCGGGTTAGGGTTGGCACAGGTAATGTTTAAGGCTAAAGAAAACGGGCTTTCCGGTATTGAGTTTTTGGCTGGAATTCCCGGAACCCTAGGTGGAGCGGCAGTAATGAATGCCGGAGCCTGGGGCAAGTCTATCGGAGATTTTATTGAGGTTGTTGAGGTAATGGACTCTAAGGGCCAGATTAAGATTCTACATAAAACAGATTTAGAGTTTAAATATCGCTCATCAAGCTTATCCAAATATTTTGTTTTAAGTGTTTGCCTAAAACTAAGAAAAAACAGAAAAGAGAGAATCCAGGAAAACATCGGAAAATTCTTGGAGAACCGCCTGAAGGATCAGGATTTATCTTTGCCTAACGCAGGCTGTGTTTTTAAGAACCCGGAGGGAAGCTCTGCCGGCAGGTTGATTGATATGTGCGGGTTAAAAGGCAGGCGCATCGGGGGCGCGAGAGTTTCTCTGAAACATGCTAATTTTATTTTAAATGAAAATAATGCTCGCGCCGATGATATTCTGCAATTAATGAATTTGGCAAAAAGAGAAGTCAGAAATAAGTTTAATATTAAATTAGAACCAGAGATTAAAATATGGAAATAAACCCAGTATTAGGCGACAGGCGACACAGGTATGGCAAAATTGGTATTCTTATGGGAGGGCCTTCCTCTGAGAGGGAGATTTCTTTAAAATCAGGAAAAGCTGTTTATGAATCCCTGGTTGGCGCTAATTTTGATGTTACGGCTGTTGATATTCAGAGCGACAACAAAGAAGAAAATATTAATTTATTAAAGCCATTAGGAATTGATTGCGCTTTTATTGCTTTGCACGGCCGTTTTGGCGAAGATGGGCAGATTCAGAGTATCCTTGATGCATTAGGAATAACTTATACTGGCTCCGGAGAAGAATCAAGCAGGCTGGCAATGGATAAGATTGCTTCGCACAGGATTTTTTCCGATAATGCTTTGCCTGCTCCTAAGTACGAGGTTTTGACAAAGGGCTCTGCTGTTGATCCCGGAGCAATTCTTAAAACGTTTGGTTTGCCTGTAGTGGTAAAACCTGCAACTCACGGCTCAAGCGTCGGTTTAACTATTGTTGATAAAATGGAAGATTTTAAAGAAGCCTTGCGCCTTGCATTTAGTTTTGATGACAGGATTTTGGTGGAAGAATATATTAAGGGAAGGGAAATGACCGTCGGGATCCTTGATGATAAAGCCCTTCCGGTAATTGAGATCCTGCCTAAGAACAGATTTTTTGATTTTGAGGCAAAATATAAAGCAGGCATGACTGATTATATTGTTCCTGCTCAAATATCAGAACGAGACTTCGCAAAAATACAGGAAGCGGCTTTACGTGCGCACCGATTACTCGGTTGTTACGGTTGTTCGCGCGTTGATGTTATTTTGCCTAAAACCGGCTTGCCTTTTGTGCTTGAGGTAAATACTATTCCCGGATTAACAGCGACTAGCTTGCTGCCAAAGGCAGCCAAAACCGTTGGAATTGATTTTAACACGTTGTGCCTTAAATTAATAAAATTAGCCTATGAGAAGAAGCAGGAATCAATTAAGCCGTAAAACTGCCAAATCCAAAAATAATTATTTCTTTGTTCGTTTGGCTGTGCTTATTCTGGTGGTTTTTATTGTCGCCTTGCTTGCAGCAGGGTATATATGGAATACTTTAAGGAATTCGGATTATTTTAGGGTTTCCGCGATAATCGCCCGGGATGTCAAGTCTTCTGATTTTTCTTACTTAATGGGAAAGAATATTTTTGACATTGATTTAAACAGGGAAGCAAAATATATTCTACAGTTTTATCCTGAGTGTAACAATGTCAGGCTGGTAAGGATTTTACCGAACAGGATTTTTGTGGATTTTGTGAAAAGAAAACCAGCTGCTGTTGTAAGGCTGTATAAATATTTCACAGTGGATGAAGACGGGGTCTTTCTTGCCGGGATAAATAACCCGCAGGATCAGGACTTAACCTTGATTACAGGGCTTGAAACAAAAATATTCGGTCCAAAGCCGGGGAAAAAATATAATAACCGTGAGTTGCTTTTTGCTTTGGACATTATTAAAGAGGCTAAGAAAAACAGGATTTTAAAGAATTATAAAATCGCTAAAATCAATATTCCTTCTTGCGCAGACACAATTTTGTATCTAACCTGGGCGTTAGAGCAGGATGGCGGGACAAAAAATGAGGTTTTGGGCTGGAGCCAGCCGTTGGAAGTGAAGTTTGGAGAGGACAGGGTTAAAGAAAAAATCTCGCTCTTGAGCGTAGTTATCATGCAGGCTAAAAATGATTTGCAAAATATCGGTTATGCGGATATCCGGTTTAATGAACCGGTTATAAAATTAAAGGAAAACAAAAATGCTAAAAAGTAATTATCTCTGTGCATTAGATATCGGCTCAAGTAAGATCGTAGCGGTTGTTGCTGAAATTCACAAAAAGCAACTGAAGAATATTTTCTTTGAGAGCATGCCTGTAAAAGGTGTTAGAAAAGGCGTGGTTGTTGATTCTATTGAGCTTGTGGGTACTGTTACCAAGCTAATGAAAAATTTAAGGGCTAAGTCGGGCATCAATATCAAATCTTTATGCGTGAATATTTCCGGGCAGGATATTGTTACCAAGCACAGCCGGGCGATCATACCCCTGGCTGAGCGCGGGAACAAGGTTGTAACGCTTTCTGATATTCAGTTGGTAAGCGATCAGGCGCGAGTCCTTGGCTCAAGCCTGGAAGAAGAAATTATCCATCAGATCCCATCAAGTTTTACCATTGATTCAAAATCAAACATTGCAAATCCTCTGGGCCTTTACAGCCACAGGCTTGAGGTGGACCTGTATCTAATTTCAGCTAAACTATCCTCGGTCCAGAGTTTAGCAAGAGTAATCCATCAATCCGGTTATGATATTAAATCGCTGTTTTTCTCCGGATTTGCCACTGCAAAGGCTGTGTTTAATCAGGAGTTTAAGGATGGTGTTAATATTTTCTGCGATGTGGGTTCGGATATTACCGAGCTGTTAACTTTTCGCGACGGGCTGCTGAAAGATATCAATATTTTAGAGGCAGGAGGAGATGCGCTTACTCAGGAGCTTTCGGATGCCTTAAAAATACCCTGGGATCTGGCGGAGGAGATTAAAAAGTCCTACGGAGTAATCGGGGATTCGTCACAGATAGACGAGGATAAAGAAATCCTCGTGAAAAAGAGTAATTTATACAGGCCTATAAAACAAAGAGAGGTCTCTGAGATCATAACCGTTTCTTCTAAAAAGATGTGTTCTAAAATCAAAGATGAAATAGAGAAGAAATTGTCTACTTACGAAGTGAATAACCTGGTCATTAGCGGCAGGACAGTTTTATTGGAGGGTTTTATTGAAACACTTGAAAGCATATTATCTATCCCTGTAAGATTAGCGAGGATCAGCGATCAGCAGTTGCTCGGCTTGGTTAAAGAGAGCAATGAATTATCCGGGCAGAAATATTTGACATATCTGCCTGCATTAGGAATGATCTGTGAAATCTTAGTGAGCAAACCCGTGGCAATGCAGCCTGCGCACCAAAATGCAAAGCATTTCCTTCAGAAAATCACGAATAAATTTAAAGAGGTTTATCAGGAGTATTTTTAGTTAACAGGTTTCTTGTCTTGATAATAGACTTTTTAATTTGACCCGTCCTGATTATCGTGTATAATAATTTTTCAATGGTTTTAGAGATGCTTAAGGATAATATTATTAAGGTAAAAGAACGAATTGCACAGGTATGCTTAAGGGTAGGGCGCAAACCTGAAGAAATTACGATTCTTGCTGTCACTAAGGGAAGAAATGCCGAAGAGATTAAGGAAGTAATTTCCTGCGGGATTGAAGAGATCGGGGAGAATCGCGTTCAGGAGGCTCTTTTAAAATTTGACGATAAGCGGCATGCGATAAGCGATAAGCCAAAATTGCATATGGTTGGCCACTTGCAGACTAATAAAGTAAAAGAGGCAGTGAAGATTTTTGATCTGATCCAATCCGTGGACAGCCTGCATTTAGCACAGGAAATTGATAAGCAGGCAGCTAAGATTAAAAAGGTGCAGGATTGTTTGATTGAGGTAAAAACTTCTCCTGAAGCGACAAAGTTCGGCATAGAGCCGGATACAGTAATTGATCTTATCAAAGAAATTCAGGCGTTGAAAAACATCAGGATCCAGGGTTTGATGACCATCGCGCCAGTTGTGGATAACTCTGAGCAGGCAAGGCCGTATTTTCGCAGGCTGAGAGAAATTTTGCATGCTGTTAACGACAAGCGATGTGCGATAAGCCATATGCATATTCTATCCATGGGCATGTCCGCTGATTTTGAAGTTGCTATTGAAGAGGGTTCTACCATGATAAGGATAGGAAGGGCAATCTTTGAGGGATAAATGAAAATTGGAATAATCGGTTTTGGAAATATGGGCTCAGTAATGGCGCAGAATCTAAGAGATTACCATGAAGTATTTGTTTTTGATAAGGATAAAACTAAAATCCAGGGCCTTAAAGGTATTGCAGCAGTAGATAATATTAAGAAGCTAATTAATTTTGTTGATGTAGTCGTGTTGGCAATCAAGCCGCAGGATTTTGAAAATGTTTTAAAAGGATTAAAAGGTTTGGCGCAGGATAAATTGATTATTTCCATTGCTGCCGGTGTGAGCACTGCACATATTGAGCAAGTTTTGGGTAAGATTCGCGTGATCCGCGCTATGCCAAACTTAGGAATTAAGGTCGGCGAATCAGTGACTTGTATTTGTAAAGGAAAATTCAGCAGTTTTGAAGATCTGGAATTTGCCATTGAAGATTTCTTTTGTTATTTTGGAGTGGTAAAGGAAATTGACGAGAAAATGATGAATGCTGCAACCGCAATAAGCGGGAGCGGGCCGGCTTATATTTTTGATTTCCTGGAGGCAAATCAGACAGATCCTAAGAATATACCTGAGCATACTAAGCAGGATTTAATTAAACGTCTTGAACGTGCGGCAGAATCTGTAAATTTTAGCCATGATGACGCAATGTTCCTGGCAGCCAGCACTGCTACTGGCGCTTTGGCTTTAGCTAAAATTTATCCTCCGGGGGATTTAAAGAAACAGGTAACATCAAAAGGCGGCACTACCGAAGCGGCGTTAAAGGTGCTTGCTGCGGGAGGAAACTGGGATGAGGCGGCAAAGGCAGCATTAAAAAGGGCAGAGGAACTCTGTAAAATTTAAGGAGACCAATAAATGGGGCGGATTGGGGTTATCGGAGGAAGCGGTTTATATAAGATAGATGGTTTTCGCGATATTAAAGAAATTGAAATAGATACTCCATTTGGCAAGCCTTCGGATAAGTTGGTCTGCGGTGTCCTTGAGGGGAAGGAAGTTGTTTTCTTGCCGCGTCATGGCATCGGCCACAGAATATCGCCCAGTGAGATTAATTACCGCGCAAATATTTACGCAATGAAGAAAATGGGCGTTGAGCAGATTATTTCTATGAGCGCCTGCGGTAGCCTTAAGGAATCAATGCGCCCGCTTGATTTTGTAGTTGCTGACCAGTTTGTTGACCGTACGAATTATGGCAGGGAAATGACTTTCTTTAATCAGGGCATTACCGCGCATATTGTTTTTGCTCATCCGGTGTGCGCGCAAATGAGCCAGGCAGTATTTTCTGCAGGTAAGTCCTTAAAATTAAGAATGCATCCTAAAGGGACTTACATTAATATGGAGGGCCCTGCGTTTTCCACTTTGGCAGAATCAAATTTATATCGCAGCTGGGGCATGGATATTATCGGCATGACCAATATTGCCGAGGCAAAGCTTGCCCGTGAGGCTGAGATTTGTTATTGCAGCCTGGCGGCGATTACGGATTATGATTGCTGGCACAAGGATCATGCCTCAGTAACAGTTGAGATGGTGATTGCAAACTTGAATAAGAATATTGATAATGCCAGAAAGATCTTATTAAAGGCAATTAAGGATATGCCTGAAGAAAGAACTTGCAGTTGTAAAGATGCGCTTAAATACGCTATTATTACCGACCCGAAACTTATTCCCGAGAAAACAAAAAAAGACCTGGATATAATTATTGGAAAATATATTAAGTAATCGCAAATAAAATGGATTATAAAAATACTCTAAATTTGCCAAAGACTGATTTCGCGATGAAGGCGGATTTGCCTAAACGTGAGCCGGTTTTCTTAAAAGACTGGCTGGATAAAGATATCTATAAACTGATCCGCCAGAAAATGCAAGGCAAGCCAAAATATGTCCTGCACGACGGGCCTCCTTATGCTAACGGAGATATTCACCTTGGGCATGCGCTTAACAAAACCTTAAAAGATATTGTTGTTAAATTTAAGACCATGCAAGGTTTTGATTCTGTGTATGTTCCGGGTTGGGATTGCCACGGCCTGCCTATTGAGCATCAATTATTCAAAGAGCTTAAAATTAATAAATACCAGATCAGCCAGGTGGAATTCCGGAAAAAAGCTTTTGATTATGCGATGAAATATGTTTCTAATCAACGTGAACAATTTCAGCGCTTAGGCATTTTTGGGGATTGGCAAAACCCGTATTTGACTCTTAACCGTGATTATGAAGAGGCAATTGTGCGTTCTTTTGGAGAGTTGGTGCAGAAGGGCTACATCTACCGCGGGCTTAAACCGGTGAACTGGTGTTATCGCTGCGAGACAGCGCTTGCCGAGGCAGAAGTTGAATATGAGGATCACTCTTCGCCGTCAATTTTTGTAAAATTTAAATTAGATGAATTGACAGGCGACAGGCGACAGGCGACAGGCGACACATTCTTAGTCATCTGGACCACAACTCCCTGGACATTGATTGCCAATGTGGCAGTTGCCGTGCATCCTGATTTTCTTTATTCATTTATCAAAACTGATAAAGGAAATTTAATTGTTGCAAGCGAGTTGTTGGAAAAAGTTTTAGCTTCTTCCGGGATTGAGAAATATGAATTAATAAAAGAGGTAAGCGGCAAATCTCTTGAAGGTTTGGTTTATACCCATCCATTTGGTTTACGTAAGGGCCGTGTGGTTATGGCGGATTACGTTTCAAAAGAAGACGGGAGCGGGCTTGTGCATACGGCTCCAGGGCATGGAAACGAAGATTATTTTACAGGAATAAAATATAAATTAGATATTATTATGCCGGTGGACAGCAAGGGAAAATTTGATCAGAGCGCAGGAGAGTTCTCCGGGCAGAATGTTTATGATGCAAATAAAAACATCCTGGATAAATTATCCAGTATTGGAGCATTGCTTTTTTCCGGGAAGATACAGCATTCATACCCGCATTGTTGGCGTTGCAAGAATCCGGTAATTTTCCGTGCTACAAAACAATGGTTTCTCTCCATTGATTTTAATAATCTAAGAAACAAGCTCATTTCTGAGATTCGTGAAAATATTCAGTGGATCCCAGAAGCGGGAAAAGAAAGAATTGCCAGTATGGTTGGTTTAAGGCCGGACTGGTGTTTATCGCGGCAGCGTTATTGGGGAGTGCCGATCCCGGCGTTAGTCTGTAATAAATGCAATGAACAATTTTTTGATCAGGGTGTAATTGAAAAATTTGCCGGATTTGTTACCGGGGAAGGCACTAATTGCTGGTTTGAACGGGATACAAAAGATTTTATCAGCCCGGAGTTGAGTTGTCCGCATTGTAAGGCAAGAGAGTTCTCCAAAGGCACAGATATTTTAGACGTTTGGTTTGATTCCGGGGTAAGTTCTCAGGCAGTGTTAAAGAAAAGGCAGGATTTAAAGTTTCCCGCAGATCTATACCTGGAAGGTTCTGATCAGCATCGGGGATGGTTTCAATCGTCGCTGATTACTGCGGTTTGTATTGACGATAAGGCTCCTTTTAAAGCAGTTTTAACTCATGGTTTTGTGGTTGATGGAGAAGGAAGAAAAATGTCAAAGTCCATCGGCAATGTTATTTCTCCTTTTGATATTATTAAAAATTCCGGTGCGGATATTTTAAGGATGTGGGTTGCCTCCAGCGATTACAACGAAGATATCAGGATTTCCCCTGAGATCTTATCGCGGCTTGCCGAGGCTTATAGAAAGATCAGGAATACCGCTCGTTTTATGTTAAGCAATCTTTATGATTTCAGTCCTGATACAGACAAAATAAATTATGAGTCTCTAAATAAAATTGATCAATGGATTTTATTTAAATTACAGATGCTTATTTCTGAAGTAACTAATGCTTACGAACAATTTGAATTTCATAAGGCGTATAAAAAGATTTATGATTTTTGCAACGAAGACCTTTCCATGTATTACCTGGATATGGTTAAGGGAAGGCTTTATACTTGTGCTGCCAAGTCAAACTTAAGGCGGGCAGCTCAGTCGGCAATTTATGAAGTATTGGATGTTATTGTCAGGCTGATGAGCCCGGTCCTTGTATTTACGGCAGATGAGATCTGGCAAAATATGCCTAAGGGGCAGAGGAATCACCAGGTTTCCAGCGTGCATCTTGACCAATGGCCCAAGCACAGCGCGTCTTTCGGGCAAGCCGCGATAGAAAATAGCCCCGGGTCAGATATGGAAGCAGTAATGGCGCTTATCCCGGTGGTAGCAAAATCACTTGAAGAGAAGCGCTCGCAAGGGATAATCGGTAGTTCTTTTGACGCTAAAATAAATCTATTGACAAATAATGAAAAACGTTATACATATTTAGAAAGCCTGAAGCATGAACTTTGCGAGGTTTTTAAAGTTTCGCAAGTAGAAATAAAGAAATCAGATGCTGCCTCTGATATTATTGTAGAGGCAGAACATGCCCAGGGCCAAAAATGCAGCCGCTGCTGGAATTATTCCTTTAGCGTGGGAAAGACTGAGCAACATCCCTTAATCTGCGAAACTTGTTTAAAAGCCATTAGTTAGAGAACAATGGCCTGCCTTCTGACAGGCAAAGCCATTAGTTAGAGAACAATGGTTTGCCTTCCAATAGGCAAAGCCAAGGGGGAGAATAAAGTGAAAAAGAAATATACCAAGAAGGATTTATCGGCCTTTAAGAAGATTATCATGAAGAAAAAAGAGGAAGTCCTTGATGATATTAAAGGCATGTCGCAGGATACTTTAAAGAAATCCCAGAAGGAAGCATCCGGGGATATCTCCGGGTATGCCTACCATATGGCTGATGTAGCTACCGATACTTATGACCGGGAATTCTCCATGGGTATCGCCTCTAATGACAGAAAAGTTCTTTACGAGTTAGATGATGCTTTTAAGAAAACTGAAGAAGGCACTTATGGAATTTGTGAAGAATGTGAAGCCTTGATCGCTAAAACCCGGCTTAAGGCTGTCCCGCAGGCCCGTCTTTGTATTAAGTGCCAGGAAAAAAAGGAAAAGAAATAGAGATATTCTCGCCGCGATGATTATATTCATCGTAATTGCCATTCTTTCTTTGGACCAGGTAAGTAAATTTTTGGTTGCAAAGAATTTGTTTCTTGATCAATCTATCCCGGTAATAAAAGGAGTATTTCATTTATCTTTAGTGCATAACCGGGGAGCTGCTTTTGGTTTATTAAAAAATCAGATCCCCTTGTTTTTGTTTACCTCGCTCTTTGCCGTCGTGTTGATTTTTCTTGAGCTAAAGAAGAAAAAGCACGCATTAATTTATGAATTATCATTGGCCCTTATTTTGGCAGGCGCCTTGGGCAATCTTATTGACCGGGCAATATTCGGATATGTGATAGATTTTCTTGATTTTCGCATCTGGCCGGTGTTTAATATTGCTGATAGCGCCATTACAATCGGGGCTGTTTTATTGGGACTTTCAATTTTAAAGCAAAAAGAATAGCTTTCCAACTTTTATTACGAGTTAAGACTCACTAATATGCATCCTATACTTTTAAAAATCGGCCCGATCTGTATTTATTCTTATGGTTTTATGCTGGTATTGGCTTTTTTGGTTGTTTCCTTTTTAGCCAGCCGCCAGGCAAAGCATCAGGGAGTAGACCCTGATATTGTTTACAATTTTTGTTTTATTGCTTTTGTCTTCGGGGTTCTTGGCGCCCGCCTGTTTTACGTGGCAGAAAATATCGGAGACTATCTTAAAAATCCAATTGAGATAATCATGTTGCAGCATGGCGGGCTTTCCTGGTACGGAGGGTTGATCGCCGGATTTCTTTCCGCGATAATTTATTTAAAGAAAAAAAGAGTTTCCATATATAAAATATTAGACATAATTGCTCCGTTTATCGCCCTGGGCCAGTCTATCGGCAGGATCGGCTGTTATTTTAACGGATGTTGTTTTGGGCATTTTTTTATTCCTGCTCAGCTACTTTCTTCATTTATCCTGTTGATTAACTTTATTATTCTAAGGCTTATGCAGGATAGGCCGCATAAAGAAAGTAAAATATTCTTATCTTATCTTTTGTTGTATTCATTAAAAAGGTTTTTTATTGAATTTTGGCGCAGTGACAATCCTGTGCTCTTCTGGAACCTTACCTTATTTCACCTCATTAGCATCGCCTTGTTCGTATTTTCTCTGGTTGGCCTTTTGCGTTTAAGGCTAAAGAAATAATTTAAAATGGAATATTTAATAAAAGTGTCGGTAGAAAATTCCGGTAAGCGGCTGGATTTATTCCTGCTTGAATATTTTCAGCAGCAGCAAAAAGGATTTTCCCGAACATTTATTCAAAAGTTGATTACCGAGGGTAAAGTTAGGCTTGGGGATAATTCTAAACTTAAGCCACATCAAAAAGTCAAGGAAGCTGATGAGTTAGTCGTATTGGCACAGGTGCCTGAGGCCGCAGGGCTTGTGGCAGAAAAAATTGCTTTGGAAATAATTTATGAGGATGATGACCTGGCTGTTTTAAATAAGCCTATCGGCTTAGTGGTGCATCCTGCTCCGGGCAATTATGAGCATACCTTGGTAAATGCGTTAATGTACCACTTTAAAGATTTGTCAAACATTAATCCCGCCCGTCCTGGGATTGTGCATCGTCTTGATAAAGACACTTCCGGTTTGCTTGTTATTGCCAAGACAAATTTTGCGCACCTTGCTTTGGCTAAACAATTCTCAGAGCATAGTATCAAGCGCCAGTATGTTGCGGTGGTAAAAGGAGAGATGGAGTTTGACGAGAATGTAATTGAATTGCCAATCGGCAGGCATCCGGTAAAAAGAAAAAGCATGGCTGTTGGATTTTCAGAAAATACTAAATATGCCAAGACTTACTACCGTACGGTTAAGCGCGCAAACGGATTAAGCTTGCTGGAACTTGAGCCATTTACCGGCAGAACTCATCAATTGCGGGTGCATTTATCTTATATAGGACATCCAATTCTCGGGGATAAGAAATATGGGAACAATAACCGTTTTGCACGGCTTTGCCTGCATGCCAAGTCAATTGGTTTTCTTCATCCGCGGACAGAGAAGTGGATTGAGTTTTCCTGCGATGCTCCCGTGGAATTTAAGGAATTATTGAAAAAAGGGAGAAAGCAAGATTTATCTTGATTTTTAATCAGGCGATGATATATTAAAAAATCAAGATTGAAGATATAATTTTAAAGGAGGGGATATGACCAAGCGCGCAAGTGTTTCCTTAATATTGCTAATTGTTTTAATTTTTATTTCTTTGGTTTTAGCCGGGACAGGATTCTATTTGTTTCAGAAAGAACACGCTAAAAATATTGAACTTCAGTCTCAGCTTGAGGAGTTAAACACAAAACAAAGGGTAACCGAGAAAAGGCTGGATGAAGCAAGAAAAGCGGCAACTGAGCTTCAGGCGCAGTTGCAGGATAATCGCGACGAGATTGATAAATTAAACAGCGACCTGCAGAATGAAAAAATGGGTAAGACAGAAGCGTTGGCTAAAGTTGAACTGCTGAAGGCTGACCTTGATCAGCAAAAATCATTAAGGCAGGATTTGGAGAATAAATTATCCCAGGCACAGGAAGATGCCAAGAAAGCCCAGGATAAATTGGGAGATTTGGAATCAAAGAAACAGGACCTTGAGGCAAAAATTAAACAATTAGAGACTGTGTCTCAGGATGTGGAGCTTGGTAAGATTGTTGTAACTCCCGAGGTTGCAACTGCGGCTTCTCCTGAGCCCAAGGCGAAAGCAAAGAAAAATGCCAAGGTTGTAAAAGAGGCAGCGCAAGTTACCGGCCCCGAGGGAAAGGTTCTGGTGGTTAACCGCGAATTTAATTTTGTAGTGCTTAACATGGGAAGTAAAGACGGCGTAGATGTCGGACAGATTTTCTCAGTGTACCACAATAATAATTATATCGGCGATGTTAAAGTAGAAAAAGTTCATGATTCAATGGCAGCCGCAGGATTTGTTTCCGGTGATATCAAAAATAAAGTCAGTGAAGGTGACCGGATCTTTCAGAAGGTTAAATGAGCCTTAAAGGAGAAGTTTGCTTGCCCGGCGATAAATCTATCGCGCATCGGGCAATTATCCTTGGCGCTTTAGCTCAAGGAAAAACAACGATTGAGAATTTCCCCCTTAATAAAGACTGCAATTTTACAATGCAGGCCTTTAAAAAGTTAGGTGTTAAAATAACCGTAAAGAAAAATATCGTAAATGTTTTTGGCAGAGGTTTATCCGGATTAAGGAAACCTGACGGAGATATTTTTGTCGGTGATTCCGGAACAACTTTTCGTTTGCTTTTAGGGGTGTTGGCCGGGCAGGGTTTTACTGCAAAACTTGTCGCTGACAGGGCATTGTCTAAAAGGCCTATGCTGCGCATAACCGCACCGCTAAGGTTGATGGGCGCTGATATATCAGCGCGACGACGGATTACTAAATACGGGCGACGGGATGAATACCCTCCGGTTACCATAAAAGGCGGCAGTCTGAAAGCAATTACCTACAAACTTCCGGTTGCTTCAGCTCAGGTAAAATCAGCGATTCTTTTAGCAGGGCTTCTTGCTAAAGGTAAAACTAAAGTGATTGAGCCGGTTAAAACGCGCGACCATTCAGAGAGGATGCTGCGATTATTTAAGGCAGATATCCGGGTTAGTAAGAATACAATTACAATTAAAGGTGGCAAGAAGCTAACTTCTCCGGGAAACATTTATGTTCCCGGTGATATTTCTTCTGCAGCGTTTTTTATGGTGGCAGCTGCAATAATTCCCGGTTCGCGAGTAGTAATAAAAAAAGTAAGTTTGAATCCTTCGCGTTTGGGGATAATAAAAGTTTTAGGCAGGATGTCTGCCGACATTAAAATTAAAACTTACACTGTGCGCCGTAACCCGAAAGCTGAGCCATATGGCGATATTATTGTTAAGGCGAGCAATTTGAAGGCAACTCTGGTTACCAGGAATGAAATCCCTTCTTTGATAGATGAGCTGCCTATTTTAATGGTTGCAGCCGCATTAGCCAAAGGTAGAACAACATTTCAGGGCGTTGGAGAATTGCGCGTAAAAGAAACTGACCGCATTAAATCCATGACTGAGAATTTACAAAAAATGGGAGCAGAGATCAAGATAGAGCGCAAAGGTAATTTTGAGAATGTCATTGTAAAAGGCAGCGCTTCTTTAAAGGGCAATAGCGTAAAAAGTTATGGTGACCATCGTACTGCAATGAGCATGGCAATAGCAGGCTTACGGGCCGAAGGAAAGACCAAAATTGACAATGTTTCCTGCGTGGGTAAATCATTCCCTGATTTTTTCCGTATCCTCAATAGTTTAAAGTGGTAATTTCGCAAGTTTTTATTTGACACAAACTTTAATCTTTGTTAAAATGCTTTTCACACTATTATCCGGGAGAAAATAATGGCTAAGTTTAAAGATTTATTAGAGAAATTTCTTAATTATATGCATGGGGTTTTTTCTAATGATATTGGAATTGACTTAGGCACAGCTACTACCCTTGTTTATGTAAAAGGCGAGGGTGTGGTTTTGCGCGAGCCTTCGGTTGTTGCGGTTGAACGCGGGACATCTAATGTCCTGGCAGTCGGAGAAGAGGCAAAGCGCATGTTGGGCCGCACTCCGGGTAATATTATTGCCATCCGTCCGATGAAAGACGGGGTAATTACTGATTTTGAAATTACCGAAGCAATGCTGAGGCACTTTATTAATAAGGTACGCCGCCGCAGGTTTCAGGTAAGGCCGAGAATTGTTATTGCTATTCCTTCAGGGATTACCGAGGTAGAGAAGCGTGCAGTCAAGGAATCTGCTGAACGCGCCGGAGCAAAACAGGTTTTTCTGATTGAAGAACCGATTGCAGCTGCAATCGGAGTAGGCCTGCCGATCCAGGAACCTGTAGGCAATATGATTATAGATATCGGCGGAGGCACTACTGAAATTGCCGTAATTTCTTTAGCCGGCACTGTTTTTTCAAAGTCCATCCGTATCGGCGGAGATGAAATGGATGAGGCAATAATTGAGTATTTAAAGAAGACTTATAACTTGATGGTTGGTGAGCGTACAGCCGAAGATATCAAGATTAAGATTGCATCGGCATATCCCATGGAAGAAGAGATGACTATGGAAGTTAAGGGTCGTGATTTGGTGGCAGGGCTTCCAAAAACTGTAACAATTACTTCTGAGGAAGTTAGGGAGGCTTTGCAGGAACCGGTGCGCGCGATAATAGAAATTACAAAGATTTCGTTAGAAAGAACTCCTCCGGAATTAGCCGCGGATTTAATTGAGCATGGTATTGTTATGGCAGGAGGCGGTTCGTTGTTAAGAGGCTTAGATAGGCTGATCTCTGAAGAAACCGGCCTTCCTGTTCATGTAGCCGATGAGCCGCTCACTGCAGTTGCCAATGGAACCGGCAAAGTATTAAATGAGATGCATTACCTTAAAAAGGTAACTGTTTCCACCAAGTCCGAAACTCGGACATAATTTCTACATATAAAATGTGTTTAAAGTTAGCAACAAAAATTTAATCTGCGCTGTTTTGGCCATTGTCATTTTCCTTTTGGCCTGCTTTTCTGTCCCTGCCTTAAGGCAACCTGTATTAAATACCCTAAAATATCCATTTAGCCTGTTCACTTTTCTACGCCGGGAAGTTTCTGCTTTAATATTTTTCCATCATAATTTTACCCAAAATGAACTCCTGAGAAAGGAAATTTATTTCTTAAAGAACAAACTTAATTCACAGAAAGAATTTGAGCTTGAAAATGCCCGTTTAAAAAATATCCTTTCCTTAAAACAGAAATCCGGGTTTAAATTGGTTGCAGCAAGGGTTATAGCAAGAAGCTCCCAGGCCTGGTCCTCTAATGTGATTATAGATAAGGGAAGATATAATGGCGTTAGAAATGGGATGGTTGCGATAAATTATTTTGGGTTGGCCGGAAGGATCGTTGACGTTACGGAAACTACAAGTACAGTTTTATTAATAAATGACCCGAACCTGGCTGTTTCCGGAGTGATCCAGCGCAGCCGGCAGGAGGGATTGGTTTGCGGAGCAATGGGGACAAATTTAATTATGAAATATTTGCCGGAAGATTCAGATGTAAAAATTCAGGATACTGTTATTACCTCCGGTTTAAATGAAAATTATCCCAAAGGTTTAGTTATCGGCACGGTTATTGAAGTCGGCAGGGACTATTCCGGATTGAGCCGTTATGCGTTAATCAAGCCTGCGGTAAACCTTTCAAATATTGAAGAACTCCTCATAATCGTCAAATGAAGAAAATTATTTTTCTGTGTTTTATACTTGGCCTTGCTATTCTTGAGGAGAGTTTCTTGTCAGATTTCAGGATATTCGGCGTATCTGCCGATATGCTCTTGATTGCGTTGGTGGTATCCAGCCTTTTTTTCAGGTTTGGCTGGGCATTGGTTTTTAGTATTTTTGCAGGTTTACTCAGGGATTGTTTTAGCAACAATGTTTTTGGTTTCAATATGATCCTGTTTGCCTTTTTGAGTTTATTGATCATTCGTATCTCGCGGGAAATCCCCATTGAAAGCGCTTTTTTGCGCATTATTCTTGTTTTTATAATAACGTTTCTCTATATCTTGATTAGCGGTATAATTTTTATTTCTTTGGGCAGATTTATTCCTTTGGGAATATTCCTGCATAAATTGTTTCTTGCCCCCATTTTTACGGCTGCTGTTTCCTGGATAATATTTAAACTCTCAGAATCTATTAACTTAAAATGCTAAGGCAGGCCATTGTTACTTTTTTTATTATTTTGATTTTTATTGCCCTGGCGTTTGGGCTTGTAAATTTGCAGGTTTTTCATGGAGTGAAATACCGCCAGCTAAGCGAAAAAAATTGCATTCGTCTTTTTCCCCAAAAGGGATCGCGGGGAAAAATCATTGACCGGGATGGCAGGGTTATTGTTGCAAACAGGCTTTCTTATGATGTTTTAATCTTACCGCAGAATGCAAAACAAAGAGAAGCGTTGCTTTTAAAACTATCGCATCTTTTAGGGGCAGATTACAAAGATTTAAAGAAGGCATACCGTGAAGGGCTGGTTTCTGTATCTGTGCCGGTTACAGTTGCAAGAAATATAAATTATAAAAAAGCCATTGCTTTAGAGGAGCTTAAGTTTGAGCTCCCGGGAATGATAATTCAGCCTAATCCGGTTAGAGAATATTTTTATGGCGGACTTGCCAGCCATGTTCTGGGGTATCTGAATGAAATTGACCGTTGGAGGCTTACTAAGTTGGAGGATTACGGGTATAAAACTAAAGATATTGTCGGCTTTGGCGGGGTTGAGGAAAAATATGATTATTATTTGCGTCAGGAAGAAGGTGGCTTGTCAGTAGAAGTTGATCATCGCGGCAGGCAGGTAAGGCTTCTGGGTTTCCGGCCGCCGATAAATGGTAAGGATATTCAGCTGACCATTGATTTAAGGGTGCAGAAAATAGCAGAAAATAAACTTGGAAAAAGAAAAGGCAGTGTTATTTTAATGGAGCCTTTTACCGGTGAGATTATTGCAATGGCAAGTGGCCCCGGCTTTAACCCCGAAGTTTTTATTGATAAACAAAATTCAACAATTTCCGAGTTGTTTAATAATACTGATGCTCCGTTGCTTAATCGAGCCATAGGTTGCGCATACGCTCCGGGTTCAATCTTTAAATCTATTATTGCTCTTGCCGGGCTCCAGGAACGAAAGATCAATGCCAATACTACTTATATCTGCCAGGGTAAGGTGCTGGTTGGAAAGAAAGAGTTTGCCTGCTGGAGCACGCATGGAGCACAGGATTTAAATTCGGCTATAGCTCATTCCTGCAACTCCTATTTTTATAAAACAGGTTTATTGTTGGGAGGGGATGAGATTGCTAATTATTCATCTAAATTTGGATTAGGAAAGCCTACTGGTTTTGATCTTTCTTATGAGATTGGCGGTTTGCTTCCCTCGCCGCTATGGAAAAGGTTGAATAAATTTCAAAAATGGTTTGACGGGGATACGGCAAATTTCAGTATCGGCCAGGGAGATTTATTAGTTACTCCTTTACAAATGGCGCGTATGACGGCCGTATTTGCTAACGATGGTTTTTTGGTTACTCCTCATATTGTTAAATCAATAGCCGGTAAAAGCCCTGGGAATTATAGCAAGAAAAATCACCCGCTTAATTTTAAACAGCAAAATCTTGATTTAGTTAAGCAGGGATTTAAGAGCGTGGTCAGTTTATCAAGCGGGACAGGAAATGTCCTTTCTGGCTTGGGGGTTGAGGTTGCCGGAAAAACCGGCACAGCCCAGGCTCCTCCGGGGCAGCCTCATGCCTGGTTTGTGGGATACTTCCCTTATAAAGGGAGTAAACTTGTAATTTGTGTTTTTTTAGAACACGGCGGCCCGGGATATTATTCTTGCGTTGTGGCTAAAGAAATTATTGAGGAGATGTCAAAAGAGGGCCTGTTTAATGAGGCATAATTTCTTTATTTTAATTATTGCGCTTTTAATCGCCAGTATTGGTATTATATCAATTTATAGCAGTACTTATCAAAAAGAAGGCAATCTTTGGCAGGAGATTTATAAGCGCCAGATCCTTTGGGTGTTATTAGGTCTTTTTTGTTTTTTGTTTGTTTCTAATATGGATTACCGGAGGCTTTGGGACTGGACATATTTTTTGTATGCGGCTTGTTTATTTCTTTTGCTGTTAGTGTTTATCCTCGGAGCTATCCGCCTGGGGGCGCAACGCTGGCTAAAGTTCGCGTGGTTTAACTTTCAGCCTTCTGAATTTGCGAAGATCTGTTTGGCGATTTTTCTTGCAAGGTATTTTAGCAAGAAGTCAGTCAACGATATATCGCTATTGTCTTATAAATTTGGCATATTCCGTGGGATAATCCTTCCTTTTATTTTTGTAGCAATACCGGTAGGTTTGATCATTGAGCAGCCGGATTTGGGCAGCGGGCTGATGATTGTTTTTCTATTTATCGCGATGTTATATTTGACTAATGTTAGACTGCGTTACATTATGATTTTTCTGGCGATAATGCTTATACCTGTGCCTTTCATGTGGCATTTCCTGCGCGATTATCAAAAAGAAAGGCTTTTGGTTTTTTTAAATCCAAATATTGACCCTCTTGGGGCAGGGTACACAGTAATTCAGTCAAAGATCGCTATTGGTTCAGGAATCATTTTTGGCAAAGGCTGGTTATCGGGTACACAGGGACAATTGCATTTTCTTCCTGAATCACATACAGACTTTATTTTTGCATCTTTTGGAGAGGAATGGGGATTTTTTGGTTGCGCAGTTTTGTTATTGCTGTATTATTTACTGGTTCAACAGGGCTTGCGGATCGCTAAGAGGACAAATGATGATTTCGGCAAGCTGCTTGCTTACGGCATTTCACTGATGTTAGGCATTCAGGTTTTTATAAATGTCGCCATGAATATGGGGCTGGCTCCTGTTGTGGGAGTGCCGCTACCATTGATGAGTTATGGCGGCTCTTCAGTATTGGTTACTTTTATTTCATTGGGAATACTTACAAGCATAGAGAGGAAAAGGGCAGTATTTTAGGCCTTACCTAAAGCCTAAGCCGTTTGCTTACATTATGATTAACGATAATTTACTTCAGGTGATGAAGCCGGCGCGTTACATTGGCAGTGAGTGGAATGTTTCTAAAAAGAAGTTTGACGAAGCGGATATCCGTTTTGCTTTGTCTTTTCCGGATTTATATGATGTGGGAATGTGTAATTTAGGCATGAGGATTATTTATGGTATTTTAAACGGCCTTAATGATGTATGTTGCGAGCGTTTTTTTACTCCTGCCGATGACATGCAAAATTTGCTTAAAAGCCAGGGGCTTGGGGTTTTTTCTCTTGAGTCACAGAAAGGGATCAAGGAGTTTGATATTATGGGGTTTTCTTTGGGTTCAGAGCTGGATTATACTAATGTTTTAAACACGCTGGAACTTGGTTTTGTGCCTATTAAATCAAATCAGAGAGGCAAAGACGATCCTTTGGTGATTGCAGGAGGGCCGTGTGCGCTTAATCCTGAACCAATGCATGAGTTTATTGACCTGTTTGTAATCGGAGAGGCAGAAGATTTGATCTTAGAATTAATTGATGTTTATCGTAAACTTAAAAATGATTTTAAATCAGGTAAGATCAGCAGAAGCGACCTTTTGTCTGCCTTTTTGAAAATTGAAGGTGTCTATGTTCCTTCTTTTTATGAGGTGGAATATTCTCCCGAAGGTGTTTTGGAAAAATTTAAGCCTGTTAGCCCTGATGTGCCAAAGAGCGTAAAAAAACGGATAGTAAAGAATCTGGATGCGGCATATTTTCCTGTTGATTGGATAGTGCCGTATATTCAAATTATTCATGACCGGATTACCGTAGAGATAATGCGGGGTTGCCCAAACAGGTGCCGTTTCTGCCAGGCAAGAAATCAGTACTATCCGTACCGGGTGAAGAGCCTTGAAAAAATTTTAGCCCTGGCTGAGAAAACCTATCAGAGCACTGGTTACGAGGAGATCTCGTTATGTGGTTTGTCAGTAACGGATTATCCGCATATAGAAGAGCTGGCAAAACGCCTGATTGAGTTATTTCAAAAAAGGGCAGTGAGTATTTCGCTTCCTTCTATAAAAGCAAAGGCGATGGTTGGAGAATTATCTTCTGTCATTGCGGGAATAAAAAAGACCGGGCTTACTTTTGCTCCTGAAGCAGGGAGCCAGCGGTTACGTCAGTTAATATGTAAAGATTTTAATGAGGAAGAATTTTTCCTTGCTCTTGAGCAGGCATATCTTGCCGGATATCAGCATGTAAAGCTTTATTTTATGATTGGCCTGCCCGGTGAAATGGAAAGCGACCTGGATGCGATCCTTGATTTTGCCAACCGTGTTTCACAGGCAAGGAGAAAAACAAATAAGCCCCCGGCACAGGTGAATGTGAGTGTCAATACGTTTATTCCAAAGCCGCATACACCATTCCAGTGGTTTGCTATGGACAAGCCTGAGACGGTGAAGGAAAAACAGGATTACATGCGCAGCAGATTAAGAAATAGAAGCATTAAAATAAATTTTCAAAACAGGGAAATGAGTTTTTTAGAGGCAGTATTGTCTGCCGGGGACAGAAGGTTGTCACAGGTAATCTTTAACGCCTATAAACAGGGGGCTAAATTTGATGCATGGACGGATAAGTTTTGTTTTGAAAGATGGCTTGAAGCATTCAGGCAGGCAGGGATTGATCCGGTTTTTTATTTGCGCCAGAAACAAACCAAAGAATATTTGCCGTGGAACTTTATTGATATTGGCATAGATGCGGAATTAATGATGAACGAGCATCTGGATACATTAAATGCTATTGCCAGAGGATGAGTTGCATTGTATAATTAATATTTAAGCGCGTTAATCGCAGTTGTGTTTTGGCGACAATGGAGGTTAAGATGTTTAAAAAACTTAACATTGGCAAATTGTCTTTGGCTTCCCACAGCCTCAAGTATAAGCTTTGGATATCATTTTATCTGATGTCGGTTCTGCCTCTTTTGGTCTGTGTTTATTTTGTCTCCAATTTTATTTTGCCTAATTTTGGGTTTAAGATTGATATTATCTTTACGGTCCTGATCAGTATTTTTATTGCTATCGGCGGATTTTTCTTGGTAAAAGAAGTTTTTGACAGGATTGTCTCTGTCAGTAATGCCGCAAAGGTCATTGCCGCAGGAGACATTAATCATAAATTAGAAATACCTGAACATGACGATGAAATTGGCGATATCGGAGTTTCTTTAAATCAGCTTACACAGACGATTCGCGGCTGCATGGATGAATTGAGCACTTACGGTGAGAAAACCACAGAAATAAATCTTGAGATCCAGAAGCGGGTTATCGTGCTCTCCAGCTTGCTGCAGGTCAGTTCGTTGATAACCCAGGGCGCTAAATTAGATGACATTTTAAAGATCACGACAGAAAAGTGCCGTTTTTTGGCTGATTCAGAATCTGCTTATCTGTTGCTTAGAGAAACTGGGGTTGAGCAGGAGGTCTTTGTTGTGAAGACAGCTGATGGCAGGAATTTTGAGCATCTTTTTCAGGTAAGCCTTTATGCAGGAGATGCTTTTTTGGAAAGAATTGAGAAAACCAATAAGACGGTTATATTGGATAAACAAAAAGCATTGTCAGAAGATGCTGCTCAGGCCTTTCAGTCTAAATTCAAGTTAGCTAATACCCTGGCTACTCCAATATATTTAAAAGGCAAAGTAGTGGGAATACTGGGTGTGGGTAACAATACGGAAAATTTTCTTTACAAAAAAGAGGATATTGAATTAATGGACATTTTTGCAAAACAAGTGGCCATTGCCCTGGAGAATGATTTTCTGACACGGCGCGTGGAGAAGCTGGAAATTAAAGATGCCCTTACCGGTTTATATAATGAAGCTTTTATCCGCAGCCGCCTGCAGGAAGAGATTAAGCGCGCGATCAAATACCAGAGGCCGTGCGCTTTGATACTTTTTGATATTGATAATCTCAAGAAATACCAGGATTCTTTTGGGCTGCTGCAGTCAGAAGGCGTGCTAAAGAGGCTGACTTTTCTGATCTCTGATTCGGTTACTGAGGTTGACCGCGTAGGCAGGACAGGGGATGATGAATTTGGGGTGATCTTGCCTGAAAAAAACAAGCGCCAGGCGCAGGAGATTGCTGAAATTATCCGCAAAAAGATAGAATTTAGTTTTAGCGAAGAGCCTGATGTTGATAAAAAGATTACTGTGAGCGCAGGTGTGAGCGAGAATCCGGTGGATGGGATAAATGCTCAGGAGTTGTTTGCTAAGGCAAAAGAATTATTAAAAGAGGCTAAATCCCGTGGTAAAAATCGTGTCGTTGCAATAAAGGAAGCGCCAGTATGCCGATAAGAAAGATACTAAAGAAACAATTAGGTGAGCTTTTAATTGAGCGCAGCATCATTACGCAGCAGCAGCTTGATAATGCTTTGGTGATCCAGCGGGAAAGAGGAGGGCTGATTGGAGAAATACTGGTTGAGTTAGGCTATGCCAAAGAAGAAGACATTGCGCAGGCGCTTACCGCCCAATACGGTTTTCCTTATTTGCCGCTTTCTAATTATGATGTTAGTGCTGAGATTGCCAATATCATACCCTCCAGAGTGGCAAGGCAATATCTTTTGATCCCGATTGATAAAATCGGCACCAATGTTACTATTGCAATGTCCAATCCGTTAAATATCCAGGCAGTGGAGGATGTGGAAACGATTACGGGATGCAACGTTCAGACTTTTGTTTCTACGTCTTCCGATATCAAAAAGGCGATTGAGAAATATTATAAAGAAAAATAATGCTTTCATTAAAGCAGCGCCTTCAAGAAGTCTTAATTAATAAAAATCTTATCAGCCAGGGCCAGCTTGATCAAGCTATCCAAATTCAACGTGAAAAAGGCGGCAGGCTGAGTGATATTATAGTTGAGCTGAAGTTTGTAAAAGAGGATGAGCTTGTTTCAACTTTAAGCCAAGGGTTAGGCCTGCCTTTAATTGATTTAAAGCGTTTCCGCATTGACCAGGAAGTTACAAAGATAATCCCGGTTGAAGTCGCCCGCCACTATCAGATTATTCCAATTTCAAAAATGGGACAAACCATCAGCCTGGCAATGGCAGACCCTTTGAATATTTTTGCCATTGAGCATGTGGAGTCGTTGACCGGCTATAAGATTAATCCCATTATTGCTTCAGCCAAAGATATCATGCAGACGATTGAAGTGGCTTACCCGGATGCCACCAAGAACGTTATTGACGACTTGGTGAAAGAAATAGAAATTTCATCAATTGAGTTGATCAGGGAAGAAAACGAAGCCTTGCCTAATGAGAAAGAGCTCAACCGGGTCAGCCGTGAAGCCCCGGTGATCCAGATTACCAATAAGATTCTTGAAGAGGCTGTGGGATTAAAGGCGTCAGATGTTTTAATTGAGCCTTTAGATAAGAGTTTGAGAGTGCGTTTCAGGGTTGATGGTGTTTTGCAGGAGAGAAACGCTCCTTCTAAAGCCATGCATGCATCAATTGTTTCCCGAATTAAGGTAATGTCTGATTTGGATATTGCAGAACACCGTCTACCGCAGGATGGGCGTTTTAAGATTGAATTTGCAAGTAAAGAAGTTGACTTCCGTATTTCTATCCTGCCTTCAAGTTTTGGCGAGAAGATTGCTTTGCGTATTCTTGATAAATCGCAGGCAATGCTTGATATTGATAAGCTTGGATTTAGCGAAGATACTGCGCAAAAATTAAAACAGATTGCAAAATTTCCTCATGGAATGGCGCTTGTGTGCGGCCCGACGGGAAGCGGCAAGACAACTACTTTATATTCAATATTGAAGTTTGTGGACAGCCCTGAAAAAAACATCGTTACTGTTGAGGATCCTGTAGAATATCAGCTGGAGGGTATTAATCAGGTTACTGCGCGGCCGGATATCGGGCTTACTTTTGCAAGTTCTCTGCGTTCAATTTTAAGGCAGGACCCTAATATTATTATGATAGGAGAGATAAGAGATTTTGAGACTGTAGATATTGCTATAAAAAGCGCGTTAACCGGGCATCTTGTTCTTTCTACCCTGCATACTACAACAGCAAGCGGGGCAATCGCCCGTTTGATTAATATGGGTGTTGAGCCATATTTGATTAATTCGTCTTTGATCTCAGTAATTTCCCAGCGACTGGTGCGCAGGATTTGTGTTCATTGTAAAGAGGAATATGTAATTAAGAAGGAAATCCTTGAAAACCTGAATTTACATATCGGCAAGTTTAAAAATTCTGTATTTTTTCACGGCAAGGGTTGTCAACATTGTCTTGGTTCCGGGTACAAGGGCAGGGTGGGTATTGCAGAAGTCTTGATGTTAAGCCAAAAGCTAAGAGAATTAGTTTTAGCCCGCGCGCAGGAGCATCAGATTAAGGCTCAGGCGCGAAAAGAGGGCATGGTTACCTTAAGAGAAAGCGGCATGGATGCCGTGTTTAAGGGCCTTACGACCTTGGAAGAAGTTTTGCGCGTTACAGCTCCGGATGAATAAGAAGAATACCGTAATCCTTAGGCGGATATTCCTTATTGCCATTTACGATTTACTAGTTATAGTTACAAAAATTAAATGCATACACTAAAAGAAGAGATAATTGAGATTTTGCTTGAAAGCAGTCAACTAACCCGCGACCAGCTGGAAAAGGCTCTGATTATTCAGAAAGAAAAGAATGTCCCTTTAAGAAAGGTTATGATTAATGAAGGTTTCATTTCCGAGGAGACGCTGCTTGTCCTTCTTTCAAGGCAGCTTTATATTCCTTCTTTGCACCTTGCAAAATACAGGTTTGATCCAACTATAGTCGGCTTGGTCCCTGAGCGGATTGCCCGGCTTTACCATCTCATACCTCTTTCGCGCATTGGCAATACTCTTACAGTTGCTGTGTCGGATCCTTTAAATATTTTTGCATTGGATGATTTAAAGATGTTTACAGGATGTAATATTGATATTGTTTTAAGCCCTGAGAATGAGATTGTTCACGCCATTGATACTCAGTATAAACTGGAAGAAAAAAACCTGCAGCAGATAATTGAAGAGTCTTCGTCTGTTGATGGCGGTGGAGATAAAAAAGAAATCGGGATAGTAAGGCAGGATGAAATTGAGCTCTCAAGCGCTTTAAAGGAAAGCCAGAAAGCTCCAATTGTGAAATTAGTAAATATAATGCTTGCCCTTGCTCTTGAAAAACGCGCCTCGGATATTCATATTGAACCGGAATATGACTGCCTGCGCGTACGTTACCGTATAGACGGGGCGCTGCATGATATTTTTCATATACCTAAAATTAATCAAAATGCGGTGTTAGCGAGAGTAAAAATTATTTCTAATCTTGATATTACTGAAAACCGTATCCCCCAGGACGGGCGTTTTAAAGTCAGGTCTGAAAATAAAGAAGTGGATTTTCGTGTTTCTGCTTTGCCGACCACCTTTGGCCAGAAATTTGTTTTGCGCCTTTTAGATAAAAGAAACCTTTCTATCGGGCTGGAGAATCTTGGTTTTAGCGAACAGCCTACAGTTATTTTTAAGGAGGCAATTGCCAAGCCTTTTGGCATGATCTTAGTTACCGGGCCTACGGGATCAGGTAAATCTACAACGCTTTATTCTGTCTTAAACCAGCTTAATACTCCTGAGAAGAATATTATTACTATTGAAGATCCGGTTGAATATCAGATTGAGGGGATTACCCAGATTCAGGTGAAGCCTGAGATAGGGCTTGATTTCTCATCGGGGTTAAGATCGCTTTTGCGCCAGAGCCCGGATGTGATCATGATTGGAGAAATCCGCGATTCTGAAACCGCTGATATTGCAATAAAAGCAGCGCTTACCGGCCAGCTTGTTTTTTCAACCTTGCATACAAACGATGCGATTTCCAGTATTACCCGTCTTATTGATATGGGAGTAGAGCCCTTTTTAGTGGCATCCAGCCTTGTGATGCTTTGTGCGCAAAGACTTTGCCGCAAGGTTTGCCTTAAATGCCGTAAAGTTATTGAT
>JACQXK010000106.1 GCA_016208765.1 Candidatus Omnitrophota bacterium | reverse complement strand
TTTTCTTAAGCTTTCAGGTTCAGTAGACCTTCCATTGTAGCCTTGATCACATTTACTGGATTATTAGAATTGAGGCTTTTAGTTAGAATATCTTTAATACCGGCAGCTTCACAAATAGCCCTTACCGGGCCGGATGCGATTACACCAGTTCCTTCAGATGCCGGTTTTAGAAGTACGCGGGCAGCGCCAGAAACACCTATAATTTCATGCGGAATGCTTGAGCCTTCCAAGGGAATTTTTACTAAACTTTTTTTTGCCTTAGTCAAGCTTTTACTGATAGCATCGGCAACTTCGTTGGCTTTATCTTGTGCCAAACCTACTCTGCCTTTTGTATCCCCCACTACTACCAATGCGCTAAAATGAAGTTTTTTACCGCCTTTGGTAACTTTTGTTACGCGGTTAATGCTTATAACCTTTTCAATCATTTCCTGTTGCTGATCAATCTTAATTTCCCGCATGTTTATTTAATCTCCTTAAGATAGTCTTTAAATCCGAGTAAATATTCCCCCAGAACCGGGTTTAAAACTGTAAACCGCCTTTTCTCAACGCCTCAGCAAAGGCTTTGACCCTGCCGTGATATAGATATCCCGCGCGATCAAAGATAATAGAGTTAAATCCTTTTTCTTTTGCCTTTTGAGCAAAAAGTTCTCCAAATGCCAAAGAAGCTTTTACGTTTCCACCTGAAGGAAATTTAGATTTTACTGATTTATCCTTGGTTGACAAAGAAAAAATAACCTTTTTCTCATTGTCATCCACTAACTGCGCAGATATATTCTTTAAACTTCTGACAACTACCAATCTTGGATGATCTGTTGTTCCATGCATCTTCAGTTTGATGCGGATGTGTCGTTTTGCTCTTAAGGTCTCTTTTTTATTTAACATAGTTTTTTGGGTTTATTTGCTGGTTGCCTGTGCTTTTCCGACTTTCTTTTTCACATACTCTCCAACGTAACGAATACCTTTTCCCTTATAAGGCTCAGGTGGATATATGGAACGGATTTCACTTGATAGCTTTCCGATTAACTCCTTATCAATACTTTTAATAACAAGCTGCGTTGCTTTTGGTGCTTCAATTATTATTCCTTCTGGTATATTAACAATTACAGGATGGGAAAATCCAAGATGCATGGTTAAGGTTGATCCCTGAACCTGTGCCTTAAAACCAACACCGATTATTTCAAGCTCCTTTGTATAGCCGTCTGTAACTCCTTTGATCATATTGGCAATTAAAGCCCTGGATAATCCATGCAGCGACCTGTCCATTTTTGTATCAGCGACCCGTTTAAGAATAACCTGGTTATCTTTATTTTCCACGACAATCCTGTCTGAGATAACTCTTTGAAGTTTTCCCTTGGGCCCTTCTACATGCACTGTCCTGCCTTTTATTTCAACTTTAACTGCACCTGGTATTGCTAATGGTTTCTTTCCTAATCTTGACATAGTATTTAATAGTTTTACCAAATATAACCGATGATTTCTCCGCCGACACCTAATTCTCTTGCTTCTTTATCAGTAATCAATCCTTTTGAAGTAGAAACTAATGCTAAACCTCTGCCTCTTAACACAGGAGGCATTTGGTCATGTTTTGCATAAAGCCGCAGGCCAGGCCTTGAAACACGCTCAATATTTCTTATTGCAGGTTTTGCGGCAATATATTTAAGATACACCCTGATGATCCCCTGTTTATTATCTTCAATCGTTTTAAAATCCTCAATATAACTTTCTTTTTTGAGGATTTCCATAATAGTTTTTAGAATATTTGAAGCCGGTATATCAACGGCTTCTTTCTTAGCCATCATGGCATTGCGAATCATTGTGAATGCATCAGCAATTAAATCAGTTCTTGACATCTAAACTCCCTTTTTTTGAACTACTACCAACTTGCTTTCTTGACTCCCGGAATAAGGCCTTTCCATACTAGCTCTCTAAAACACATACGGCACAACTGGAACCTTGCTAAATACCCGCCGCTTCTTCCGCAGATATTACAACGATTATATTTGCGGCTTGAGAACTTTGGAGCCCTTTTCCATCTTGCAATTTGTGAATTTTTTGCCATTTTTATTCCTTACCTTTATAAGGCATCCCGAATAATCTCAACAGTTCTTTTGCCTGCTCTTTTGATTTTGCGTTTTTAATAACAATAGTAATGTCCATGCCTTGTGCACGTGTAATTTTATCATATTCAATTTCAGGAAAAATATTCTGTTCAGTCAGGCCTAACGTATAATTGCCCTTTTGGTCAAAAGCATCCCCTGAAACCCCGCGGAAATCACGTATGCGCGGTAAAGCAATGTTTAGAAGCCTGTCTAAAAACTCATACATTATTCTTTTTCTGAGAGTAACTTTGCACCCTACCGCAGAACCTTCCCTGATTTTAAAGTTAGAAATAGCTTTCTTTGCCCTGCGCATAAGCGGCTTTTGCCCGGTGATAGCAGCTAATTCTTCAATTGCTTTTTCAAGCACCTTTACATCCTGAGCTCCTTCACCTACACCCATATTTACCACAACCTTATCAATACGCGGCACAGCAAGGTTATTTTTAAACTTAAATGTTTCCATCATCTTCGGGGCAATTTCATTTCTGTATTTTTCTAATAATCTTGGCACCATGTTTAAATTACCCCCTTGCATCTTTTGCAAAATCTGGCCTTTGTTTTATCAGCAAGCACTGTAAAACCAATCCTTGCAGGCAGGTTGCAATTTTTACAAAGAACCATGATATTGGCAACGCTTATCGGCATTTCTATAGAAACAATCCCGCCTTTTTGGTCCTGTCTGGTTTGCCGTTTATGTTTTTTAACTGTATTAATCCCTTCAACTAAGACGCGGTTTGTCTCAAGATTATAGGACAATACTTTGCCTTTTTTGCCTTTATCTTTGCCTTTTGTCACCTGAACTAAATCGTTTTTCCTTATCTTTAACATCTAAATAACCTCGGGAGCTAATGAAATGATTTTAGTAAAATTCTTGTCTCTTAATTCGCGGGCAACCGGGCCGAACACGCGTGTTCCCCTTGGGTTTGATTGAGGGTCAATAAAGACAATCGCATTGCGATCAAACCTAAGCAATGACCCGTCTGGCCTGCGAATTGCCGCCCTGGTCCTCACCACAACCGCCTTTGCCACCTCGCCTTTTTTTATTGCAGCATCCGGAGAAGACTCTTTTATATTTACGTTAATAATATCTCCAATGTCGGCAATAAATTTTCCCTTGCGGCCTAAGATACCGATCAATGAAGCTCTTTTTGCTCCTGTATTATCAGCAACATCTAAAATTGAGCGTAACTGTATCATTGAATCTCCTCTTTTACATGAACATGCAAAACTTCAGCTTTTTTGACAATTTTTGCGATACGAAAACGTTTGTCTTTGGATAAGGGCTTGGTTTCAACAATTTTCACTACATCCCCGGTTTTGGCTTCATTATTTTCATCGTGCGCCTTAAATTTTTTATTTGTCTTCATGGTGCGCGAATATTTTCCGTGTTTTCCGAAACGGGTAACTTTAACAACCCTGGTTTTGTTCATTTTGTCGCTTGTAACCAAACCTTCAAATTCTTTTCTTTTTCCCATTTTTTATTTCTCTTTCTTCTGATTAAGAATGGTCTTGATTCTTGCAATATCTTTTTTAACCAGTCCAAACATATGCGGTTTTTCTACTCTGCCCTCGTATCGGCCGACATTGAGCTTAGATAGCTCTTCTTTTAATGATCTTTCTTTTTGTATTAATTCTTCAAACGACAGCTTTCTCAATTCTTGTATTTTCATTTTATTTATGTGTGCGGGTAACAAATTTTGTCCCAAATGGAAGTTTATATGCTGCCAGCCTGAAACATCGTTTGGCATATTCTTCAGGTACGCCCCCAAGTTCAAACAAAATCTTTCCGCGTTTAATAACACAAACCCAATGGTCAAGGTCTCCCTTGCCTTTTCCCATACGCACTTCTGCTGGTTTTTTTGTGATTGATTTATCTGGAAACGCCCTTATCCAAAGTTTCCCGCCCTTATTTAACTGTCTTGCAATAATAACACGCACGGCTTCAATTTGTGTATTCTTTAACCAGCCATTTTCCAAGCATTTTAATCCGAATTCACCAAAAGCAAGGCTATGCCCGGTAGTCGCAACACCTCTACGGTTTCCTTTTTGTAGCTTGCGATATTTAACTCTTTTGGGCATCATTACCATTTTTTAATCTCCTAATATTACCTTTTATTTAATTCTTGCGTTTCTTTTTTAACAGCTTGAGCCTGTGTTGAAACTGAACCTCTTTTAGTTAAAATTTCACCTTTAAAAATCCACACTTTTACACCTATCAGGCCGTATGTTGTCAGGGCTTCGGCAAACCCATAATCAATATCAGCCCGCAGTGTCTGTAAAGGAACTTTGCCTTGTTTATAAGTTTCAGTCCTGGACATTTCTGCCCCGTTAAGCCTCCCGGAACAGCTAACACGTATCCCTTTTGCACCGGAATTCATGGATTGTTCCATTGCCCGTTTAACCGCCCTGCGAAAAGCCACTCTTTTTTCAAGTTGCATTGCGATATTTTCAGACACTAATTGAGCATCTAAGGAAGGATTCTTAACTTCTTCTATATCAATAGCAATTTCGTTGTTCACCATTTTATTTAAATTTCCGCGAAGGCGTTCAATATCAGCTCCGTGTCTTCCTATAATAATACCCGGCCGTGCAGTAAGGATCCTGATCTTTATCTTATTTGCTAATCTCTCAATGATGATTTTTGAAACTGCAGCCTGCTTAAAGTTGGTTTTTATAAATTTTCTGATATCGTAATCTTCTTTTACAAATCTTGGATAATCTTTTGCTTTTGCAAACCAACGGCTGTCCCAGTTTCTGATAAAACCTAATCTTAACACTATTGGATTAACTTTTTGTCCCATATTTTTCCTTAAGCTTTCTTTTTTAAATCCAACTCAATTTTAATATGCGCTGTTCGTTTTTTAATGCTTGATGCCCTTCCAAAAGCTGCAGCTTTAAACCTTTTCCACGCCGGTCCAACATTGCAAATTGCCTTTGACACATAAAGCTGGTCAATATTAAAACCTTTCACCTTGGCATTAGCTATTGCAGAATTTAATATCTTAATTAAATATTCCTTAGTCCTCTTGTTTAAATTAATTAAAATCGCTTGGGCGCTGCTCGCGTCCTGATTACGGATTAAATCCAAGACTTGCCGCACGTTTGTTGGTTTTAACCTTAAAAATTTAGCTTCAGCTTTTGAAATCATTATGTCTTCTCCAACCCCTTCTTAGCTTTCACGCCGCCGTGTTTCCTGAAAATCCTGGTAGCGGCAAATTCACCTAATTTATGCCCCACCATATTTTCTGTAACAAAGACCGGCACATGTTTATGTCCATCATAAACTGCAAAAGTAAGCCCGATAAAATCAGGAATTATTGTTGAACGCCTTGACCAGGTTTTAATTGCCAGGCGAGTTCCTAAACGCTTTACTTTTTCAACCTTTTCTAATAATCTTTCATCAACAAACGGCCCCTTTTTTAATGAACGCGGCATAGTTATTTCCTTCTCTTAACGATAAACTTGTTAGAAAACTTAGTCTTATTTCTGGTTTTATACCCTTTTGTAGGCACACCCCAAGGCGTAACCGGATGCGGATTACCCTGGCCTGATTTTCCTTCACCGCCGCCATGAGGATGATCTACTGGATTCATTGCCAAACCTCTAACCGTAGGACGAATACCCAACCAACGGCTCCTTCCTGCCTTACCAACCACTATGGCTTCATGCTCAACATTTCCAACTTGCCCTATAGTAGCATGACAATCCAAGCTAACTAATCTCACTTCACCGGAAGGCAGCTTAATATGCGCATGTTCGCCTTCTTTAGCCATAATTTGCGCAGAACCACCTGCGGTTCTAACGATCTGGCCTCCCTGGCCTTTGTTAATCTCAATATTATGGATCAAAGTACCTGAGGGAATATGCCTTATTAAAAGATTGTTACCATTCTTGATTTCAATATCTTTCTGGTTTGAAGAAATGATCACGTCTCCAACATTAAGATCAAGCGGAGCTAACATATATCGTTTAATCTTACTTGGATATTCCAGCAAAGCAATCCGAGCAGAACGATTTGGATCATATTCAATGCCTATGACTTTAGCCGGCTGATCATAAATATCACGTTTAAAATCAATTAAACGCAGCATTCTTTTATGTCCGCCGCCTTGGTGTCTAACAGTAATTCTTCCATAAGAATTACGACCACCTGTTTTCTTTTTTGGACTTAACAATGATTTTTGCGGCTTATCTTTGGTAATTTCTGCAAAATCCGCCCCGGTCATAAAACGCCTTGACGCTGTAGTTGGATTAAACTTTTTTATTCCCATTATGCGCTCTCTATCTTTTGTCCAGCCTTTAAAGTTACAATGGCTTTTTTTGTGTTTGGAGTTCTTCCAAGCTGATGCCTTACTCTCTTAAGCTTTCCTATTGAAATAAAAGTATTTACATCTTTCACTTTAACCTTGTATGCCTGCTCAACCGCCTGTTTAATTTGTATTTTATTAGCGTTATTATTCACCAAAAACAAATACTTGCCCTCTGGTTCATGCAAAGTTGATTTTTCCGTGCGAATAAGCGCTTTTATAATATCGTATGAGTTGATCATTTTTTAAGCCTGTCTGTTAATTTTTGTAAACCACTTTTAGTAATAATGAATTTTTTGTGCGCCATAACCTCGTAAGCATGAGTATCGCTGGCAATATTAATATCCAGAAAATCAATATTTCTTGCAGCCAATTTTAAATTCCCGCTTACTTTTTCAAGCACCATCAAAATAGAACTATTCTTTTTGTCTATTACCTTTAAATTATTTAATATTTTCACAGCTTCTTTAGTCTTTGATTTTTCAATCAAAACGTCATCTAAAATGATGAAATTCTTCTCTTTAAGTTTTGCGTTAAGGCTTGATTTTAAGGCGAGAGACTTAATTTTCTGGGGTATGCTTAGATAAAAACTCCTCGGATGCGGCCCAAACACCACGCCACCATGACGCCACAAAGGCGAACGTGTAGAACCGACTCTTGCCCGTCCAGTACCCTTTTGTTTCCAAGGTTTGCGCCCGCCTCCGGAAACTTCTCCGCGTGTCTTTGTCGCTGCCAGGCCTTTTCTTTGATTTGCCCTAAAGGCGTTTATTGCCTGATAAAGGACTGCTTCGTTTACTGTGCCGTCAAATACGGTCGTATTCAATTTTATAGTATCAACTTCCTTGCCTTCTGTGTTATATATAGGTAATGTAATGGCTTCCATATTATTTATCTCTATTTCTTGGCCGGTTTCTTCGTGGCGGAGGAAATTGCGGTTTGCGCCTTAGGAATCCGAACTTTTTTTGCCTTGTTTATAATCACATAACTATTCTTATATCCAGGAACAGCACCTTTTACTAAAATCAGGTTATTCTCAAGGTCTGTCTTAATCACCTTTAGATTTTGAATGGTTTTGCGTACTGCGCCCATGTGTCCCGGTAAATGATGCCCCTTAAAAACTCTTCCAGGAGTTGTAGATGACCCGATAGAACCAATCCTGCGATGAGAGGTTGAACCGTGCGTTTGCGGCCCGCCATCCCAATGCCATCTTTTCATACCACCTTGGAAACCTTTTCCGATAGAAATTCCGGTTACATCAACTTTTTCTCCGGGGTTAAATATATCAACTTTCAATTCTTCTCCGACTTTATATTCCTTGCCGGATTCTTTGCCAACTTCACGAATAAGCCTACAAGCCTTTACATTTATTTTCTTAAAGAAACCAGCCTGAGGCTTTCTTACATTTTTCTCTTTTATTCCATCAAAACCAAGCTGAATTGATTTATCGTTAACCATAAGAACAGGACATGGCCCAGCCTCTATGGCAGTTACTGCCACCATTTGCCCGTCATCCGTAAAAACTTGCGTCATTCCTAACTTTTTACCTAATATTCCAGTCATTTTTAATTAAAACTCAAAAATAAAAAGGCAAACAAATTACCCTCTTATCTTTGCCTTTTTATTTAATTTCTACATCTACCCCAGCCGGTAGATTCAATTTTCTCAAAGAATCAATCGTCTTTGCTGTCGGTTCATAAATATCAATCAGGCGTTTATGCGTGCTTAAGTTAAACTGTTCCCTTGATTTCTTGTCAATTACAGGGCTGCGCAACACAGTATAAAGCTCGCGTTTGGTTGGAAGCGGCACAGGGCCAGAAATCCTGGCGCCTGTGCGTTTTGCCGTCTCAACAATTTCTTCAACTGCTTGATCTAATAGACGATGATCGTATGCTTTTAATCTGATTCTAATTTTTTGCATTTTCTTTACGCAATTATCTCTGTAACAACACCTGCACCTACTGTATGTCCGCCTTCACGAATAGCAAAGCGTGACTCTTTTTCCATGGCGATAGGAGTAATCAACTCTACTTCTAAACCCACGTTATCACCGGGCATAACCATTTCTGCACCCTGAGGAAGCGTAACCGCGCCGGTTACATCCGTAGTCCTGAAATAGAACTGTGGGCGGTATCCCTTAAAGAATGGTGTATGCCTTCCACCTTCTTCTTTCGTCAGAATATATACTTGGGCCTTGAATTTTGTATGCGGAGTAATTGATTTTGGGGCAGCAATAACCATGCCGCGCTCAATATCGGTTTTATTGATACCTCTTAAAAGCAAGCCGACATTGTCTCCGGCCTGTCCTTCGTCCAAAAGCTTTCTAAACATTTCAATGCCGGTAACAACCGTTTTCTTTACGTCGGGACGTAAACCAATAACCTCAACTTCTTCGCTGAGTTTTACCTTGCCGCGTTCAATCCTTCCGGTTGCAACGGTACCTCTACCTTCAATGCTAAATACATCTTCAACTGCCATCAGCAGCGGCTTATCCATTTCCCTTGTAGGCATAGGAATAAAATCATCAGCGGCTTTCAATAAGTCAAGAATGCATTTTGCATCAGCCCCATTAGGATCAGTTGCAGTCATCGCCTTAGAAGCACTACCTCTGATAATTGGAGTCTTGTCTCCCGGATAACCATACTTTGTCAATAATTCTCTTACTTCCATTTCAACTAAATCCAAAAGTTCTGCGTCAGTAACTAAATCAACTTTGTTTAAGAATACTATCATTGCAGGAACATTAACCTGTCTGGCTAAAAGAATATGTTCTCTTGTCTGAGGCATAGGGCCGTCAGCAGCAGATACTACCAATATAGCTCCGTCCATCTGAGCTGCGCCAGTAATCATGTTCTTAATGTAGTCGGCGTGTCCAGGGCAATCAATATGAGCATAGTGACGGTTATCTGTTTCATACTCAACGTGCGCAACAGAAATCGTTACAACCTTTGTCTCGTCTCTTACTGTTCCACCCTTTGCAATATCAGCATACTCTCTTGCTTGAGCTTTTCCAAGTTTTGACAATACGCTTGTAATCGCTGCTGTTAGAGTTGTTTTTCCATGATCAATGTGACCGATAGTTCCAATGTTAACATGCGGCTTTGACCTAACAAATTTTTCTTTAGCCATTTCTACACACCTCCTGTTTAGTTTAAAGGTTTCTTCTTACACCTGCAGTAGAATAACCTGCAACAATTTTTTCAGCAACATGCCCGGGAACTTCTGTATAAAACGAAGGCTCTATTGTATATGAAGCGCGGCCTTGTGTCAAGCTTCTTAATGATGTTGCATAATTAAATATTTCAGCCAACGGAACATTGGCCCTTATTGTACGCAAATTAAAGCGTTGTGCAAGAGAAATTATTTTTGCACGGCGGCTGCTTAAATCACCGATAACCTGCCCCATATATTCTTCCGGAACAATTACTTCCATATCCATGATAGGTTCTAATAAAACCGGATTTGCTTTTCTCATCCCGTCGGTAAAAGCAAGTGAACCTGCCATTTGAAAAGCTAATTCAGAAGAATCAACATCATGGTAAGAACCGTCAACCAAAATTGTTCTTACATCTGTTACGGGATATCCCGCTAACACTCCGCTTTTTGCAGCACCCATAATTCCTTGTTTTACTGCAGGAATAAATTCACGCGGAATTGCTCCGCTTTTTATTTTATCTTCAAAAGTAATTCCTGTCCCGGGAGTTTCTTGCGGTTCCATCTCTAAAACAACATGTCCGTATTGTCCGCGTCCGCCAGACTGAGAAATAAATTTTCCAACAATAGTAACTTTCTTTTTTAAAGTTTCGCGATAAGCAACCTGAGGCGTACCAACTTGAGCGCCCACATTAAACTCGCGCAAAATTCTGTCAATAATAATTTCCAAATGCAACTGTCCCATACCAGCAATTAAAGTCTGCCCCGTTTCTTGATTATATATGACCCTAAACGAAGGATCTTCGTCTTCCAATTTATGTAAAGCCATGCCAAGTTTTTCCTGGTCATCTTTTGATTTTGGTTCCACTGCCTGTTGAATTACAGGTTCTGGAAAACGCATTGCTTCAATTAAAATTGGATTTTTCTCGGTACAAAGTGTATCGCCGGTTTTTGTTTCTTTAAGCCCGACAGCCGCCGCAATTTCTCCGCAGGTAATGCTCTCTACGATTTCCTGCCTGTTTGCGTGCATCTTTACAATTTTAGTTACTCTTTCTCTTTCTCTTTTTGTGGCATTTTGAATATATGAACCGGCTGTTAATGTTCCGGAATACACTCTGATATAGTTAAGTTTACCTACATAAGGGTCTGTAGCGACCTTAAAACACAACGCGCAAAAAGGAGCGCTCTCTGAAGTCTTGATTTCTTCAAACTCTCCTGTATCAGGATTAGTCCCTTTAATAGGAGGCAAATCTAACGGAGAAGGAAGATAATCGCGAACAGCATCCAAAACAAGCTGAATTCCCTTGTTTTTAAAACTGGACCCGCAAAGCACTGGGACAAACTTGTTTGCAATAGTTGTGCTTCTGATTGTAGACTTAATCTGCTCAACACCTATCTCTTTTCCATGCAGATAATCTTCCATCATCTTGTCATCTACTTCTGCGAGCTTTTCAATCATGATATTGCGCAATCTATCCACTTCTGCAGTCAAGTCAGCGGGTATCTCAATAATTTCAAAGTCTTTTCCTAAATCATCTTTGTAAACACAAAGTTTTTTTTCAACTAAGTCTATAATTCCTTTAAAATCATTTTCCTTGCCAAAAGGCAATTGAATTGCTGCAACATTTGCCGCAAGCCTTTTGTGCATCTGGTCAATTACCTCAAAGAAATTACTACCGGTTCGGTCCATCTTATTTACGAATGCAATCCTCGGGACTCCGTAACGGTCAGCCTGACGCCAAACTGTTTCTGACTGCGGTTCAACTCCTCCCACTCCGCAAAAAAGGACTACTGCACCATCCAGCACCTTTAGAGATCTTTCAACTTCAATAGTAAAATCAACGTGTCCAGGTGTATCTATAATATTAATCTGTATATCTTTCCATGCACAAGTGGTAGCAGCTGCTGTAATGGTAATACCTCGTTCCTGTTCCTGCACCATCCAGTCCATTGTAGCAGTTCCATCATGAACCTCGCCGAGCTTATATGTGCGGCCTGTGTAGAAAAGGATGCGCTCAGTAGTTGTGGTTTTACCTGCATCAATGTGAGCAATGATCCCGATATTCCTTAATTTATCTAATGCTATTTTTTTCATTTTATCCTTAAATTATCATTCAAGCTGTTAGATTATTTAAAAATTTACCATCTGAAATGCGCAAATGCCTTATTTGCCTCTGCCATCTTGTGCGTATCATCTCTCTTTTTTATAGCAGAGCCTTCTCCTTTATATGCCGCTATAATCTCATCAGCAAGCCTGTCCTGCATAGACCTGCCTTTTTTAGTTTTGGCAAAATCCCTGATCCAGCGCAAAGCAATTGAAGAACCGCGCTCCTGCCTCACTTCTATAGGAACCTGATAAGTTGCCCCGCCGACCCTGCGTGGTTTAACCTCAAGCCGCGGGCGCGCATTATCAAGGGCCTTATGAAAAACCTTCAGAATATCAGGTTCATTTAATTGCTTTTTCACAATCTCAAATGCATTGTAAACAATAATTTCTGCAGTAGATTTTTTCCCTTTAAGCATAACCATGTTGATAAATTTAGAAACGATCTTACTGTTAAATTTTGGGTCAGCTAAAATTTCTTTTTCTTGCGCTTTTCTTCTTCTCATTTAGGCCTCTTTGCTCCGTATTTCGAGCGGGATTTCCTTCGCTGATTAACTCCCGCTGCATCTAATGTTCCTCTGACAATATGATACCTGACACCCGGTAAATCCTTAACCCTTCCGCCTCTGACTAAAACTATTGAATGCTCCTGCAGATTATGCCCTTCTCCTGGTATATAAGAAGTTGCCTCAATTCCTGTGGTAAGCCTGACCCTTGCAATCTTTCTTAAGGCTGAGTTCGGTTTCTTTGGGGTCATGGTGCGCACCTGAAGGCAAACTCCGCGCCTTTGAGGGCACCCCTTTAATGCAGGTGATTTTGTTTTTTTCTTTTTTGAAATTCTTCCGAACCTGATTAATTGTGAAATTGTGGGCATAATTTTATTCCTTTGCAGTTGCTTTTTCTGATTCTTGAGTAATTGTTTTTGCCTGTTCTTTTTGAGCAGCATCTTTAATTACATCTATATGCCTATGGTCTGAAAAACCCGTTCCCGCCGGAATAAGATGCCCGACAATGACGTTTTCTTTCAATCCGAATAATTCATCATGTTTTCCTGATGTAGCTGCCTCAGTAAGCACCCTTGTTGTTTCCTGGAAGCTTGCCGCCGAAATAAAACTCTCGGTGGTCAGAGAAGCCTTAGTAATACCCAAGAGCAGCGGTGTAGCCTGTGCAGGTTTTCCACCCTTCTTTAATACTCGGGAATTTTCTTTATGGAACTTCCATTTATCAACCTGTTGCGTTGCTAAAAATTCAGTATCACCCGGGTCCTCAATCCTGATCTTTTTTAACATCTGCCTGATAATAACCTCAATATGCTTGTCATTGATACGCACACCCTGCAGACGGTAAACTTCCTGGACTTCATTTACAAGGTATTCCTGCAAGAATTTATCTCCGCAAACACGTAAATAATCCTGTAAAACCACCGGCCCGTCAGTTAACTGCTGGCCAGCGGTAACCTTATCCCCTTTATAAACATTAGGATGCTTACCATGAGGAATCACATATTCTCTTTGCATGCCGGTTGTAGATTTGACAATAATAACCCTCTGGCCTTTTTTTGTCTCGCCGAATTCAACAAATCCGTCAATTTCACTGATAATTGAAGGATCTTTAGGCCTTCTTGCCTCAAATAATTCAGCAACTCTCGGAAGACCTCCGGTAATATCTCTTGTTTTCATAACCAAGCGCGGTATTTTTGCCAAAAGCTCACCTGCTCCGATATGCTGCCCGTCTTTAACCATAATGTGGGCTCCTATCGGAATAGGATAAATACCCATAACTTCTTTTGTCTGGTTTAGAATAACGATTTGCGGATGATAATCCTGTTTATGCTCAACCACAACACGTTCAATTAACTTAGTTACAGGATTAAGTTCTTCTTTAACAGTTATATTTTCTTTTAAATCTTCAAACTTCACTTCTCCGCCGACTTCGGTCAAAACAGGGAAAGTATACGGATCCCAACGCACATAAGCGATGCCCTTATTAACCTCTTGTCCGTCTCCGATAGTTATAAAAGATCCTTGAGGAATGGGATTACGCTCAAGCTCCCTGCCCTGTTTATCATTAATACTGATAGAACCGTTTCTATTTAGAACGATAAACTCTTTATTCTTTTCAGTAACACGCAAACTGTGATACTTAACAAAACCTTTATTTTTTGATTTTAAGAATGATTGTGCGACAACTCTTGAAGCGGTTCCTCCGATATGGAATGTTCTCATGGTCAGCTGGGTTCCTGGTTCACCAATACTCTGCGCGGCAATTACACCTACGCACTCGCCCAATTCAACCAGCCTTCCAGACGCAAGGTTCCTTCCATAACACCTCGCACAAACTCCTCTTCCTGATTCACATGTCAAGACGCTGCGGATGCGGATTTTCTCAATTCCAAGCTTCTCAATCATATCCGCATTTTCTTCCGAAATAATACTTCCAGCCTCAACTATCTGTTCATCAGTTATAATATCTACAACGTTATCAAGCGCAACCCTGCCTACAATTCTGTCTTTAAGGCTAACAACTACTTCATCACCTTCTACAATAGCAGCAACGGTAATTCCATTAAGTGTGCCACAATCATTTTCTACTACAATTACTTCCTGAGCCACATCAACGAGCCTTCTTGTCAGATAACCGGCATCAGCGGTTTTTAAAGCCGTATCAGCCAAACCCTTACGAGCGCCGTGTGTTGATAAGAAATACTCCAAAACATTCAGGCCTTCCCTGAAATTTGCCGTAATAGGGCTTTCAATAATTTCACCTGAAGGCTTCGCCATAAGGCCACGCATACCAGCAAGCTGCCTGACCTGGTCGCGTGAACCTCGCGCGCCTGAGTCAGCCATCAAGAAAATCGGGTTAAATGGCGGCATTCCTTTAAACAATAAGTCTGAAATATTATTCGTGGCATGTGTCCAGATATCAATTATCTTGGATTTTCGTTCGCTGCTTGTAATAATACCTTTACGGTATTGATCTTCAACTTTGGCTACCTCGCCCTTGGCTTCTTTTAAGACTTCTTGTTTTGCCCCGGGAACTTCCAAATCATCAATACCGATGGACACGCCGCCTTGAGTTGCACTGGCAAAACCCAGGCGCTTAATATCATCAAGTAATTTTACCGTTGCGTTATGCCCAAAACGTTTATAACATTCTACGACAATATCTCCGACTTTAGATTTATTCAGTTCTCTGTTTACAAAACCAAAACCTTGCGGAAGCACCTGGTTAAACAAAATTCTTCCAACAGTAGTTGTGATTAACTGCCTGCCTGAAGCAACTGTCTTCTCGTCCATATCAAAGACCTCATCTACGCGCAGTTTAATCCTTGTATGCACGGTAACAGCCTTATCTTCCAAAGCTACCAGAACCTCATCAACGCTTCCAAAAGCCTTATCCTCGCCTTTTGATCCGGGTTTTTCTTTAGTTAAATAAGATGTTCCTAAAATTATGTCTTGTGTAGGGCTGACAATCGGTCTGCCATCTGCAGGCGAAAATATATTGTTAATGGAAAGCATGAGGATTTTTGCCTCAAGCTGTGATTCAAGAGACAACGGAACATGCACTGCCATTTGGTCACCATCAAAGTCAGCGTTAAATGCAGTACAAACTAACGGGTGTATCTTAATTGATTTTCCTTCAATTAACACAGGCTGAAATGCCTGTATACCCAGTCGGTGCAGCGTAGGAGCGCGGTTCAATAAAACCGGATGATCCTTGATTACTTCATCAAGAATATCCCATACTTCAATCTTTCCGCGTTCAACCATTCTGCGGGCACCTTTAACGCTATGCACAAACCCTTTTTCCTTTAATTTCTTGATAATAAACGGCTCAAACAATTCCAAAGCCATCTGTTTTGGTAAACCACACTCGTGCAATTTTAACTCGGGGCCAACAACAATTACAGAACGCCCTGAGTAATCAACACGTTTTCCTAAAAGATTCTGGCGGAAACGGCCTTGTTTGCCCTTAAGCATGTCTGAGAGAGATTTAAGCGGACGGTTATTTGCACCCATTACAGGTTTTCCGTGCCTGCCATTATCCATTAAAGCATCTACTGCTTCCTGCAGCATGCGTTTTTCATTACGGATAATGATCTCCGGAGCGCTTAATTCAATAAGCTTTCTTAAACGGTTATTACGGTTTATTACCCTGCGGTAAAGGTCATTCAAATCTGATGTAGCAAATCTCCCTCCATCAAGAGGGACTAACGGCCTTAAATCCGGAGGAATAACCGGAAGCATTTCCAAAACCATCCATTCCGGACGATTGCCTGATTTTTTAAAGTCTTCAACAATTTTTAAATTCTTAAGGCCTTTTCTATTATTTAAAACATCTTTTGTCTTCTCCATATCCCGGCGGATTTTACGGCACTGGGCATCAAGATCAATTTCCTTCAGAAGGTCCCTGATTGCTTCTGCTCCGATTTTTGCCTTAAAGTTTGAACCGTATTTCACCAAAGCTTCTTGATATTGCTCTTCAGTTAAAAGCTGCCTCTTTTTTAAAGCAGATGTCCCCGGGTCAACAACCACGTATTCCTCATAGTAAATAATCTTTTCAAGGTCTCGTAAACCAATATCAAGCAAGGCGCTCATGCGGCTGGGTACGGCCTTAAAGAACCAGATATGCGTAACAGGAGCAGCTAACTCAATGTGCCCCATTCTATCTCTACGCACTGAAGAATGATCCACCACAACTCCGCAGCGGTCACAAGTTGTCCCCTTGAATTTTATTCCTTTATACTTACCGCAATTACATTCCCAATCACGTACCGGCCCAAAAATCTTCTCGCAAAATAAACCGTCTTTTTCCGGCTTAAGCGTACGGTAATTAATAGTTTCTGCTTTTTTCACTTCACCCTTTGACCAAGATTTAATTACCTGCGGGGATGCGATTTTTATGCTTATGCTATCGAAGGAAACTATTTCGTCCATTTTTATTTTCCCGGTTATTTGGCTTTTTCTGTTTTAATATCTAATCCTAAACCCTGCAATTCTTTTATTAAAACGTTAAACGACTCCGGTGTCCCGTGCGTTAAACGTTGTTCCCCTTTAACTATTGCTTCATAAATTTTTGTTCTCCCGGAGACATCATCACTTTTTACAGTAAGCATTTCCTGCAAAGTAAAAGCTGCTCCGTAAGCCTCCAGCGCCCAGACTTCCATTTCTCCAAGCCTCTGTCCGCCAAATTGCGCTTTTCCGCCTAATGGCTGCTGTGTAACTAACGAATACGGGCCGATTGAGCGTGCGTGTATCTTTTCATCAACCAAGTGGATCAATTTTAAAATATACATGTACCCTACTGTAATTCTATGATCAAAGGTATCTCCGCTAAAACCGTCATACAGGACAGTTTTTCCATCCTCGGAAAGCCCTGCTTTCTTAAGCATTTCTTTAATCTCAGATTCTGTTGCTCCGTCAAAAACCGGGCAGCTCATTTGCAAACCTAATGCTTTAGCGGCCCATCCAAGATGTGTTTCTAAGATCTGGCCCACATTCATACGGGAAGGAACGCCTAAAGGATTTAATATAACTTCAACAGGCGTACCATCCGGCATAAACGGCATATCCTCTTCGCGAACAATTCTTGCAACCACACCTTTGTTCCCGTGCCGGCCGGCTAATTTATCGCCTTCAGCAAGTTTACGTTTTGTAGCGATATAAACAACGACTCTCTTTAAGACCCCCGCCGGCAATTCGTCTCCGCGGCGCACTTTTTCAGTTTCCTGTTCTTGTTCTGCTAATAATTCCTGGATCTGCTCATCAAAAGATGCAGCCAGTATTTTTGCCTCTTCGTTATCGCTTAAATCAATTTTTTCAGCCTTTTTCTTATCAATCCCCAAAAGCTGGCATAGACGACTTAACTTTTCTACCTGCACAAACTCAATTTCTTGTTTGTAATACGCTTTAAGTTCTTTTATCGCGGCGAGCTCTTTGGTTTTTTCTTCCTTGGATTTTCTGCCGCGGTCTTTACGCGCAAATACATGCACGTCTATTACCGAACCCTCAACCCCCGGCGGGACAATCAAAGAGGTATCACGCACGTCACCGGCTTTCTCCCCGAAAATTGCACGCAGCAATCTTTCTTCAGGGGAAGGCTCTGAATCGGTCTTAGGAGTAATTTTACCAACCAAAATATCACCCGGTTCAACTTCAGCGCCAATCCTGATTAAGCCGTTCTCGTCTAAATTCCGCAGGGCTTCTTCGCTTACATTGGGAATATCCCTGGTCATTTCTTCATTGCCAAGGCGCGTTTCTGTGGCCTCAACCTCAAATTCTTCAACATGAATTGATGTAAACGCATCTTCTTTAGCCAGCTTCTCGCTGATCAAAATAGCATCTTCAAAGTTATAACCGCGCCAAGGCATAAAAGCTACCAATACGTTTTTACCTAAAGCCAGTTCGCCATTTCTTGTAGCAATACCATCGGCGATGATTTGCCCTTTTTCAACATGATCTCCTAATTTAACAATTGGCCTCTGATTCAAGCAAGTATCCGCATTAGTACGCAAGAATTTATTTAAATGGTATATCTTTTTACCGATACTGATAGACAAAGAATCTACGCTGGTTACTTTACCGGATTCCTCGCTAACCACTACTGTTCCGGAGTCACGGGCAACTTTCTCTTCCATATTGGTTCCAACTAAAGGAGACTCAGTGATCATTAACGGGACTGCCTGCCTTTGCATGTTTGAACCCATTAATGCGCGGTTTGCATCATCATGCTCCAAAAATGGAATTAATGAAGCAGCCACAGAAACCAATTGTTTCGGCGACACATCCATGTACTCTACTTGTTTGCCAGGAACCTTAGGAAAATCATCTTTATAGCGGCAGGAAACTTCTTTTTCAACAAAATACCCATTTTCATCAATAGGAACATTTGCCTGAGCAATAACTTTATCTTCTTCTATATCTGCCGTTAAATAATCAACTTTTTTGGTAACTCGGCCATCTTCAACTTTTCTATAAGGGGTTTCCAGAAGGCCTAAAGGATTTACCCGGGCATAGCTACTTAAAGAAGCAATCAAGCCGATATTCGGGCCTTCTGGTGTTTCAATTGGACAAACCCTGCCATAATGCGAAGGATGGATATCTCTTACTTCAAAACCTGCACGCTCCCTTGATAAACCTCCGGGGCCAAGTGCGCTTAACCTTCTCTTGTGCGTCATTTCAGCCAAAGGATTGACCTGATCCATAAATTGCGACAACTGGCTGCGTCCAAAGAAATCACGTATTTGATTTGAAAGGAGTTTTGAATTGATTAAATAGTGAACATTGAGATTATCAAATTCACCTAAAATACTTAATCTCTCGCGAATTGAACGCTCAACGCGTGAAAGTCCGATACGCACCTGATTCTGCACTAATTCACCGACAGTCTTTACTCGGCGGTTTCCAAGATGATCAATGTCATCAATCTTTCCAACGCCTTCTTTTAACCTGATCAAATATTCTATTACCTTTATTATAGTCGCTGAGTCAAGGTTTCTTTTATCAAGAGACACATCCATACCGAGCTTGCGGTTTAATATGAATCTTCCGGCTCTTTCCAGATCATAACGCGCCGGATCAAAAAACAACCTATAAAACAGATTCTCTGCGGCTTCTTTAGTAATTGGCTCTGTGGGGCGCATCTTACGATAAAAATCCAAATACGCCTCTTCTTTATTTTTGGTAAAATCTTTTTTTAATGTATTGGCAATTTCAGGATATTCTTTTCCGAAAGCAGCAATAATCTCTGCATCAGTGGAAAAACCCAGGATTCTCAGGATTTGCGTTGCGGGAAAATTTCTTCGGCGGTCAACGTATGCTATTACGGTCTCGGTTAAATCGTATTTAAATTCAAGCCAGGCGCCGCGGTAAGGTATAACTCTGCCGTAAAATATTTTCTTACCGGTTGGATGCATCTCCTCTTCAAAAGAAACGCCCGGTGAACGCTGCAGCTGGCTGACCACTACACGTTCGTCACCATTAATAATAAAAGTGCCGGTTTCTGTCATTAGAGGGATTTCTCCAAAATAGGCATCCTGTTCTTTTGTCTCTTTCGGAGTAGTTAACCTGAATTTTACTTTTAATGGCGCAGCGTATGTTACAGCGCGCCTTTTTGATTCTGAAATATTGTATTTTGGCTTGCCCAGCAAATAACTGATAAATTCCAGTTTTACCGAACGATTGGCGTTCTCAATAGGAAAGATCTCTTCAAACACTTCCTGCAGTCCCTGGTGTTTTTTCTCTTTTTGAGAAACATCCAGTTGCAGAAATTCATGGTAAGCTTCTAACTGAACATCCAAAAGATTTGGAAGATCATATACATCTTTTATCTTGGCGAAACTTTTTCTTTTTGTCATCTTTTTCCTATTATATTTGTGATTCTTAATTGCTGCTTATCGCCTTAAAATTTTATTTCAGTTCAACTGTAGCGCCAGCTGCTTCTAATTTCTTTTTCATTTCTTCTGCTTCTTCTTTTGGAACGCCGTCTTTGATCGGTTTAGGAGCAGCATCAACCATATCTTTGGCCTCTTTTAACCCAAGGTTTGTCATGGTCCTGACTTCTTTAATTACTGCAATTTTGTTTGCTCCGGCGCTTGTCAAAACAACTGTAAAAGCAGTTTTCTCTTCTGCAGCAGGAGCTGCAGCACCACCAGCAACACCGCCTGCGGGTGCAGCCATCATCGGCATATTCGCTGTTACACCAAATTTCTCTTCAAGCGCTTTTACCAAATCAGCCAATTCCAGAACTGTCATTGTCTCAATTGATTTAATCATTTCCTCTAATTTCTCAGCCATTTCTTCCTCCTTTTAAACTTTTTAAGTTGTCTTTTTCTGTTTTACCTGATCCAAACAATACACGAAATTGCGCAATATCTGATTTAAACTAATTACAAATCTGGATATCGGGGAGTTTAAGGTCATAACTACCTGCGCCCTTAAAACTTCTTTTGAAGGCAGTTTAGCCATTGCCTCAATATCTTTTCTAACCAGAAGCTTATCTTTAAGATACCCTGAGTCAAACTGTAGCTTATCATGCTCTTTTGCAAAAGCGCAGAGTGACTTTGAAACATTTACAGGCTCGTCTTTTACAAAAATCAAACCGCATGGCCCCTCAACTGAGCCGATCAGGCCTTCAAAGCCGGCATCTTTTAAAGCTCTTCGGGCAACACTGTTCTTGACTACGTAAAAAGAAGCGCTTGAACTTTTTAAATTCTGCCTTAAAGCAGTTACATCAGGGCTGGATAAACCGGAGTATTTTATTACAAAAACAGCTTCTGATTCTTTTAATGTGTCCTTGATCCTATTTTCCGAATTCTCTTTAACTATCAGGCTTATTTTTTTCATTTTAGATTGCGAGCCTCAGGCCCGGGTTCATTGAAGAGCAAATTGACAAGGTGCGCACAAATTTGCCTTTTACTGATGCGGGTTTTGACTCATTCAGCGCTTCAATTACTTTTGAAGCATTGTCATATAATTTATCTTCATCAAAAGAAATCTTTCCAACGGACAAATGTATGCCGCCTTGTTTATCTACCCTGAATTCAACTTTACCTTTTCTAACGTCCTCAATTGCCTTGGTAATATCATTCGTGACTGTTCCGGTTTTCGGGCTGGGCATCAAACCCCTAGGCCCAAGGACTTTGCCGAGTTTGCTCAAATCTTTCATCATATCAGGAGTTGCAATTGCGCAATCAAAATCTAAAAATCCACCGGCTACTTTATCAATCAATTCCTGTCCGCCAACCAAATCTGCCTTAGCTTCTTTGGCCTGTCGTTCATGTTCACCTTTGCAAAAAACCGCAACTCTGATTTTCTTGCCGGTCCCGTGCGGAAGAACCACTGTGCCCCTTACCATCTGATCTGATTTCTTAGTATCAACATTTAAATTAAAATGCAGATCAACTGACCCGTCAAACTTAGGAGGCACCATTTTCTTTAAAGCTGCAATAGCCTCTTTCAGTTGATATTGCTTATTTCTATCAAGATTCTTTTCCGATTCAGTATATCTCTTGCTATGAGCTTTCATAATTTTATCCCTCAACAACAATACCCATGCTTCTGGCTGTCCCTGAAATTATTTTAAAGGCCTGTTCAAAATCAGAGGTATTTAAATCCTGCATTTTTTGCTTTGATATCTCCTCAATCTGCTTCTTTGTTACCTTTCCTATAATCTCTTTACCGGCAATTCCTGAAGCCTTTGCAAGATTAGCCGCGCGTTTTAACAATACCGACGATGGCGGGCTCTTGATTATAAAAGAAAATGTGCGGTCTTCAAAAACACTGATTACAACCGGTAGAATCAAACCATCTCTCCCCTTGGTCTGATCGTTAAATTGTTTACAAAACTGCATTATGTTTACACCGTGCTGGCCCAGCGCCGGCCCGACAGGAGGAGCAGGGTTTGCAGCGCCCGCTGGAACATGTAGTTTAATTTGAGCCTTAATTTTCTTTGCCATTTTAGACTTTCTCCACTTGCCAATATTCTAATTCAACAGGAGTTGACCTGCCAAAAATTGAAACGCTAACTTTAATTTTTCCTTTTTCCGGATGAATTTCGTCAATGGTGCCGTTAAAATTTAAAAATGGGCCTTCTGTAACACGCACCTGTTCGCCTTTTTCAAAAACAATCTTCGGGCTTGGCTTAACCTGTGTTTCTTCAGTCCTTTTTAATATATTTTCAACTTCTTCTTTTGGTAAAGGCATTGGTTTCTTGCCCGGTCCGATAAAACCAGTAACACCATAAATATTTTTTACATATAAATAGCTGGCTTCAGTCAGTTCCATTTCAACCAAAATATACCCCGGGAAAAATTTCCTCTGAGTTATTTTTTTCTTTCCGGAACGAACCTCTGAAACTTGCTCGGTAGGAATAATCACCTGCGAAATAGGGCTTTCTTCATTCTCAGGTACAGGCATTTTCTGAAGAGCAACTTTTACTTTATCTTCTAATCCTGTTTGTGTATGAACGATATACCAGTTTTTCATTATCGCAACATTATGGTTAAGAATTTTGATAAAATTAAATCTATTACCCAGACAAACAATGTCATTATAACGGTTGTTACAATCACCACTGCGGTTGAACCTAAAAGCTCCTGCCTGCTTGACCAGGCAACTTTGCTCAACTCAAGCTTGACCTCATTAACAAAAGTAATAATGCTGCTAAAAATCTTCAATCTTAATTCTCCGTCAACCGCCCTGTCTTAAAACCATTTATACAGGAGCGGCAGGACTTGAACCTGCAGTCACGGTTTTGGAGACCGTTGGTTTGCCATTAACCGACGCCCCTATTTTATTTAATTTCTTTATGCGGGGTATGCTTACGGCAGGTCTTGCAAAACTTCTTTATTTCCAACCTGTCCTGATGTTTCTTTTTATTACGAGTCGTCGTGTAATTTCTGTTCTTACAAACCGTACATTCTAAAGTGATAGTCTCACGCATCTTATAAACCTCAGTGCTTCGTATCAGCTTATTAATGGTTTAGGCAATTTCTTCGCGTAAACCATAACTTAACCAATTACTTAAGCTGGAGACGGGAATTGAACCCGTGACCCCGTCCTTACCAAGGACGTGCTCTACCAACTGAGCTACTCCAGCGAATTTGTTTCGCTCAATCGGATATATTTATTTTTCATACAACAAAAACTCTCCCCCAAGAATTTCACCCGAAATTCTTTGCTGCTAATTCTGACATTATTATGGATTTACCCGAAAATCAGATTAATGGGAAAATTGTAAAACAAAAGTATATATTATGATGCAGTGGATGTCAAGGATTATTTTATTTTTTTTGATATCTTTTTGAAATAACCAATTTGGTTAAAGTCAGGAAATCCTTAATCAACATTTTCTCAGGCCTCGTGTTGATGTCTAATCCGGAAATCTTAAAAAAATCATCCAGGATATCCTGAGAAATAAACTTAGAAAGGCTGTTTCTTAAGGTTTTTCTTCTCTGATTAAAAGAAGCGCGCGTAATCTCAAAAAACTTTTTTTCTGAAGTTTTATCCAGAGGTAATTCATTTTTTATATCAATGCGAATAAAACTTGAATCTACTTTTGGCACCGGGCGAAAACAATTGCGGCTTATCCCAAAGATTATTTTAGGATTTGAATAATACTGCGCAAAACAACTCAAAGATCCATATAATTTTGAACCTGAAGAAGCAGTAAGCCTCTGCGCAAATTCTTTCTGCACGGTGAAAAAGGCATTATCTATAAAATCACGGTTATTAATCAGATATTCAATTATTGGGCTGCTGATATTATAAGGAATATTACCGATTAACTTTATTTTCTTCTTATGTGTTTGGTAAATATCCTTGAGCTCAACTTTCAGGATATCCTGATTAATAATCTCTAAATTATTATTTTCAGCAAACCTGTCCTTTAAACCTTGGATCAAGTCCAAGTCTTTCTCAATTGCATAAATCTTCTTAGGGATTTGAACAAGAAGGCTTGTCAGCTCTCCTCTTCCTGGACCAATTTCAACAACAATATCTGAACTGACAATATTGCAGGCATTACAAATCTTTTGCAATACATTCTTATCAATAAGGAAATTTTGGCCTAATCTTTTCTTTGGTTTTTTGTACATTCTATGGCGAGTTTGATTGCTGAAATTAAAGAATCTGGGTTTGCCCGGTTATAATCACCGGCAATATCAAATGCAGTCCCGTGTAATGGCGAAGTTCGTACAAACGGCAGGCCAAGAGTAAGGTTAACTCCTGTCTGAGGGCTGGTAAGTTTTAAAGGAATAAGCGCTTGATCATGGTACATGGCTATTACGCAATCATACTGATTATAATATGCTTTTTGTATTGCCGCATCCGCAGACATAGGGCCATCAATAAGAACCTTGAGCTTCTTTCTTAACCCCTTTAAAATAGGCTTAATTAGTGATTCCTCTTCTTTCCCGATAATCCCCCCGTCTGATGCATGCGGATTTAAACCACAAACCACAAGCTTCGGCGCCCTAATACCAAACAGAATTTTTAGGCCATTGGTAATTATTCCTATGTTACTGATTATTTCCTGTTTATTTAATATAGGAGATACGTCCTTTAAAGGGATATGCCTTGTTAACAGGCTAAATCTTAATTTATCATTCAAAAGCATCATTACAACATGCAAAGAAGCTGACATTTTCATTAAATATTCCGTATGCCCGGAATAAGGAAAACCAGCCAGGTTAATTGCCTGTTTTGAAATAGGACAGGTTACCAAACAGTCAATTTCTCTGTTCTTTAACAGGCCCAGTGCCTGATCAAGATACTCCATTGCCGCCCTGCCGTATTGCGCACGTATCTGCCCAAATCTGAACTCTCTTTGTTTTACGTTCTGTAAATCAATTAATTTAAAATTGCGGGCGTAGAATTTTAATGATGCGGCCTTTTGCAAAACAAAGCTATCCCCAATTACAATAATTTCAGCTAAATTCTTTACTTGCTGTATTGCCTTTAATGTAATCGCAGGGCCAATCCCGGAAGGATCCCCCAAGGTGATACCAACCTTAATCTTGGAAGATTTTAATATAGGAGTTCTTTTTAAGCTCATCTAACCAATTCTTAGTCTTTTCATTCATCTTCTGTTCAAAAATTGACTGGTTAATCCTGTCCTGGGCATCAGCCAAAGACAACTGCTTGGCAGCAGTAATATTATCCAGTTTAAAAACATAAAATTTGTCATCCATTTTAACCGGAGAAGAAACCTCATTAATTCCCAGCTTAAAAACTACTTCTTCAATTTCTTTCCTCAGATCTTGCCCCTTTATGGCCTTAATTTGATTTATGGTCATAGGGTAGCGGGTAGCCAAATCTTCTGTTTTCTGCCCGATCCTTAAATTATATGAAACTGCATCTGCCATATCTTTATTATCCAGCGCAATAACAGCTATCTCTCTCTCTTCGGGAGAAGCAATCTCTGCCTTGTGCTTTTCATAAAAACTGGTTACTTCTTCAGGACGAACAATAATTTTGCTGCGGACCTTTTCATTTAACTCCAGATACATTAATAGTTGCTCACGTATACGCGACTCCAAGTCAGCAGGAACAAGGCCCTGCTTGCCCAAATCTCTCTGGAACTCCATTTCCGAAGGATAACGCATCTTGACTTCATTCAACTTACCTTTTATCCTTGATTCATCAGCTTTAATCTTATCTTTTTTTGCCTCTTGAAGTATTAAACGGTCTTCAATCAGCTTATCTAACAGCTCGAGCTTCATTGATTGAAGTTTTTCTTCTAATTTTTCACCTTGGTATTGCTGAGACAATTGCAGGCGCATAAAATTGTTAAAATCATTCAGCTCTCTCTGGGTTATACAATCATCATTAACTATGGCAACGATTTTATCCTGGGCGTAAAGACAGGAATTCCCTGTTAAAACACTATATATAGGAAGGGCTACAAGCAAAATAAACAAACACCTTTTAATTATTATTCTCATTAAACGTAACACCTGCTTTCTTAAAGTTACCAATTGCCTCTCTTAAAAGCCGGCAATACAGATCAAACCCGACTGCAGAAATAAATCCATGTTGCTCCATGCCCAAGAGGTTGCCAGCGCCTCTTATTTCCAAATCTTCCATTGCAATATTAAAACCTGCGCCAAGAAACGAGTACTCGCTGATGGCGTTCATGCGCCTGCGCGCATCACTTTCCAAAACAAAATTCTTAGGCACCATAAAATAAGCGTAAGCCGGACGGTCAAAACGCCCGACCCTTCCACGTAACTGATGCAGGTCAGATAGTCCGAACATATGCGCATTATGCACAATAATCGTATTTACGTTAGGAATATCTATCCCTGATTCAATGATCATTGTGCAAACAAGGCAATCAATTGAACCCTGCATAAACTCAAACATCACCTTCTCAAGCTCTTTAGGGTGCATCTGGCCGTGAGCAGCAGAAATTCTCACACTGGAAGGTAAAATCCGCGCAAGTTTATCTTTAACCTTGTCAATATCTTCTATCCGGTTATGCAGGAAAAAAACCTGCCCTTTTCTTGAGAGCTCCCGCATAATCGCTTGTTTAACCAAATCTTCATCATATTCTACCACAATGGTCTTAATTGGCAACCTATTTTGAGGAGGAGTATTGATCACGGATAAATCCCGCGCACCCATCAGGCTCATATACAGCGTGCGCGGAATAGGGGTTGCAGTTAATGTAAGCACGTCAATTGTTAATCTGAATTTTTTTAGCTTCTCCTTTGCCTTTACGCCGAACCTCTGCTCTTCATCAATAATTACAAGGCCCAGATCCTTAAATATAACATCATCAGAAAGCATACGGTGCGTGCCGATTAAAATATCAACTGCCCCTTGAGAAGCTGCCTTGATAATTCGTTTTTGCTCCGCTTGAGTTTGAAAACGACATAGCATCTGGACATTAACCGGAAAATCCTTAAGGCGCATCCTGAAGTTCTGGAAATGCTGTTCGGCTAAGATAGTAGTTGGAACAAGGTATGCAACCTGTTTATTGTCCATAACCGCTTTAAAAGCTGCGCGCATAGCTACTTCAGTTTTGCCATACCCTACATCTCCGCACAATAACCTGTCCATAGGCTTATTTGACTGCATATCATTCTTTACCTCTAAGGCAGCCTTAACCTGGTCAGGGGTCTCCCTGTATGGAAAAGTTTCTTCAAATTGGCCCTGCCAATCCAGATCAACAGAATACGCAAAACCCTGAGAGCTCATACGCATTGCCTGCAGGCTCAAAAGCTCCCAGGCTAATTTTTGTATGCCTTTTCTTGTCCTGTCTTTTGTCCTTTGCCATTCTTTGCTGCCCAGTTTATACAACTTCGGCCGCCTTGTATGGAATGCAATATATTTCTGCACAAGATGCATAGAATCAACCGGAACATAGAGTTTTTCCTGTTGATCATACTCAATTACCAGGTGATCCTTCGGCTTATCTTTAATCCTGATCTTTTCCATACCCAGGAAACGGCCGATACCGTACTGATTATGCACAACATAATCACCGGATTTTAAATCAACAAAATTAGACAGGGGAAATTCTTCGCTAAAAACAACTGTTTTGGAAGTTGTCTTTTTGATCGGAAGGATAATGACCATTTTATGGTCCCAGAGCGGTTTACCGGTAAGAGTATCAAAAGTTTTGATTGAAATAACTTTATTATTGTCTAATTCAATGCGGACTGGCAACTCAAAAGAATTGGGGAAAATATCAATGATCCCCCCACGAACAGAGAAGTCACCTTCAGAATCAACCCTATCGTGGCGATGATATCCGAAACCGACTAATTCTCCTAAGAAATGATCCAGCTCAATCTCTAAGCCGAGAAAAACTTTTGCAGATTTAAACATAATAAATTTAACTGCGGATTTAACTGTAGGCGAGGTTTAAACCTTGCCTACAGTTTTACCTTAGCAAAACCGCATAAAAATATCAAATTTATCTTGAGCCTTTGCGGCTCCAGGCAAGCACCAACGGGGAAGCAATAAAGATTGTTGAATAAACACCTGAGATAAAACCCACAAATAACGCAAACGCGAAATTACTCAGGACTTCTCCTCCGAAAAATAAAATAGAAATAACCACCAACAATGTAACGCCGGATGTTAATATCGTTCTTCCCAGCATCTGATTGACACTTAAATTAATTAATTCATACAAACTCAATTTCCTAAGCATCCGGGCGTTTTCCCTTACTCTGTCATAGATTACAATTGTATCATTTATAGAATACCCTGCGATGGTCAAAAAGGCAGTTATACTCAGTAAATCAATCTGCCTGTTTGTCATGGACAAGAAACCCAGAGTAACCACAACGTCATGCAAAAGCGCAATTACGCCGGCAATAGCAAAGTTAAAATGCTTAAATCTTAAAGCAACATAGATCAATATCCCCAGCAAGGCCCAGATCAAAGCGTGTATTGCCTTCTTCTTTAGATGGGCTCCGGCAATCGGCCCTACTCGCTCAATACGCAAAATCTGGATATCTTGTTCAGGAAATGCTTGGTTCAGCTTGTCGGTTAATACCTGGCTATTGTCAACAGTAGTCTTGATCAATATTGCCCGCGGATTATCTTTAAATTGTTGTATTGAAGCATCAGACAAGTTAATATCTTTTAAAACCTTACGCACCTTATCAATATCAGGAGCCTCTTTAAATATATATTCCTGCAGTTGTCCGCCGGCAAAATCAATGCCATAAGCGTCTTTCCCTTTTTTAAAATACGTTACCAGCCCTATCACAATAACAAGCACAGAAACAATATAAAAAAACCTTCTTTTACTGATAAAGTCAAATTTAGTCTCCCCGATAAGACGTAACATCGGTAAAGATTTCTTTAAAATCCCCAGATCAAGCAGGATTTCAAATATAGTGCGGGTTACGACAATTGCAGTAAACATACTTGAGATCAAACCTATGGTCAAAGTAACGGCAAAACCGCGGATTGGCCCTGTGCCAAATTGAAAAAGGAAGAATGCTGCTATTAAAGTAGTCAGGTTGGAATCAAAAATAGCGCTAAATGCCCGGCTATATCCATTTTCAATCGCACTACGCAGAGGCTTGCCTGTTTTTAATTCTTCTCTAATACGCTCATTAATCAAAACATTGGCATCTACTGCCATACCTAAAGCCAGTGCCATACCAGCAATACCCGGCAGGGTCAATGTAGCAGAAACTCCGGGGAATAATATTGGAAGGATCCCCAATCCTCCTAAAATCATCAATAAGTTTAGCGATAGCGCAATGTCGCTGATCAAGCCCGCTAACAAATAATAAAGAGCCATAAAAATAAAAACCAAAGCGCACCCAACAAGGCTTGCTTTTAGGCCTTTATTAATAGAATCCTGCCCTAATAGCGGGCCTACAGTTCTTTCTTCCTCAATATGCATAGGAGCGGGTAAGGCGCCCACGCGAAGAATAACCGAAAGATCCTGCGCCTGTTCAACGCTAAAACGTCCCGTTATTACCGCCTCACCGGACGGGATTGATTCCTTGATACGCGGGGCCGACTGAACCTTGCCATCTAAAACTATTGCCAGCCTTTTCCCCACATTAGCAGCCGTAATTTCAGCAAATCTTTTCGCGCCTTCTGCATTAAATTTAAGGGCGACCACGGGTTCGTTAAATTCAGTCTGGCTGAAATGCACTGCAGCATCGGTTAGGGAATCTCCGGTTAAAACTGCCTGCTTCTCTAAAAGAACAGGTTCGCTATCATCCTCGGTATATTTTAATTCAAAACCTTCTGGTATTGTGCCGGCAAGCGCTTGTTTTCGTTTTTCCTCATCATTTGAAACAAGCTTAAATTCCAACAATGCGGTCTTTCCTATAATATCAATAGCTCTTTGCCGGTCAGTTACTCCGGGAAGCTGGACAACTATCTCATCTTCACCTTGCTTTGCGATAGAAGTTTCCCTGACGCCAAACTGGTCTATCCTGTTCCTGATCACCTCTAAGGCCCTGTCAGTAGCATCGGTTTTAGCCTGACCCTGGAGATTAGAAGTATCAATTTTCAACAACAGATGCATACCACCGCGCAAATCAAGCCCAAGATTTATGCGCTTATCTACAGGAAAAGCAAAATAAGCGCAGATTAATAGAACAACCAAAATAAAAACCGATTTGTAAATTACTCTTTTCTCCATGATATTCTACTCCCTGTAGGTCGTTAAGATTTCTTTACTACTGCGATACAATTCTTTTCAACTTCCATTTTAACATTTTCATCTATTCTTAAAACAACCGACTTTTCTTTAACATTAATTATTGTTCCGTGGATCCCGCCAGAAGTAACTACTTCATCATTTTTGTCAAGGCTGGCAAGCATTTTCTGGTGCTCTTTTTCTTTTGTTTTTTGCGGACGAATGAGCATAAAATAAAAAATTACAAAAATTAAAACTAAAGGAACTAAATTCAATATCGGATTTACTGCTTGTGCTTGTGGCATTTTAACAACTCCTTTTATTTAGGTTAACCGCGTATTATTTTGATTTTTTTAACAGGCTTTTAACGGTATCTGAAAGCTGGGCGCCATTTTTTACCCACGTTGCAATCTTGTCTTTTTTAAGAGAAGCAGCACCAGTCAGAGGATCATAAAAACCTAATTCTTCAATGATCTTACTGTCGCGCCCTTTTCTCTCGTCAAAAACCGAAATTCTAAAATGCGGTTTTCCTTTTGGATTCTTGCCAATTCTTCTTAAACGAACATGCACTGCCATTTTTTGTTTCTCCTTTCAGTTTTAATAAAAATTATTTCCTTATTGCTTCAATCATAGCTTTGGCTTTATTCACTGTTTCCTGGTATTCTTTTTCCGGTATTGAATCTGCAACAATACCTGCTCCTGCTTGTATGTAAGCAAAGCCTTTTTTTGTAACTACAGTCCTGATTGTAATACAGGTATCCGTGTTATGAGAAAAACTAAAATAACCCACGCACCCTGCATATGGGCCGCGACGGATATTTTCCAACTCGTCAATAATTTCCATTGCCCTGATCTTCGGGCTTCCGGAAACTGTACCGGCAGGAAATGCTGCCTGCAATACATCATAGATATCATTATGCTTTCTGTCAAGCTTTCCTCTTACCTCACTTACAAGATGCATCACATGGGAGTAACGCTCAACCCGCATAAAATCACTAACCTCAACCTGGCCTTTTAAGCAAACTCTTCCAAGGTCATTTCTTCCCAAATCAACAAGCATCAAATGTTCTGCCCGCTCTTTACTATCATTAAGCAGTTCTTTTTCAAGCTGCCTGTCCTCTTCTTCGTTTTTGCCGCGCGGACGGGTCCCAGCGATCGGACAGGTCTGCACAACTCCTTCTTCACAACGCACCAACATTTCCGGAGATGAGCCAATTAATTCTATGCCCTTAAATTTCAGAAAAAACATATACGGCGAAGGATTAAGGCTGCGCAGGCTGCGGTAAATCTCAAAGGGCTCTTTAGTTGTCTTGATTTTAAAACGCTGCGAAAGCACAACCTGGATAATATCCCCTTTTTTAATATATTTTTTTGCCTTTTCTACGATATTCGTAAAATCTTTTTTCTGAAAATTTGAATCAAGTTTTCCTGACCTAATCGGAGAATGTACCCCTGGTTCTACAGAACAGGTATTTTTCAGTTGATTATGAATATTGTTAATTTTATTTATTGCCTGATTGTAAATCTTTCTTTTTTGCAAAATGCTTAGTTTTTCTTTGTTCTTTGGCAAAACAACATTATTTACTATTTTTATCGTATGATTAACATGGTCAAAAATCAAAATTGTATCTGTCAGCATAAAGAATGCATCGGGCAAATTTAAATCATCCGGGTTATTATCGGAGATGTTCTCAAAAAAACGTATATTGTCGTAACCTAAATACCCCACCAAACCACCGTAAAAACGCGGAAGTCCGGGAACACTCACAACCCGAAAATTCTGCATTATCTTTTTGATTTCATCTAAAGGGGTACGAGTAGTGGTAAAACGATCAGAAATATTTTTGTGCGGATAAATAATTTCTATTTTTTTAGCTTTACTCTTAAACACCAGGGAAGGATTACTGCCCAAGAATGAATACCTTGCAACCTTTTCCTGCCCTTCTACCGATTCAAACAAGAATGCATAATTATCTTTCTTGATCTTTAAATAAGCTGAAACCGGCGTATCAAGATCTGCATTAATCTCCCGGTAAACCGGGATGACATTCCCTTTTTGAACAAGTTTAATAAATTCGTTTATTGACGGAGAATCCATTATTTGATCTTTCGGTAAAAACAACTCCTGTTTCCCGTATGGCAGGCGACGCCTACTTGACGGACTTTAATTAATAAAGCATCCATATCGCAATCATAAGCAATTGATTTTACAAACTGAAAATGCCCTGAAGTTTCTCCTTTTATCCAATAGGCCTTACGCGAACGCGACCAAAAACATGTTTTCTTTAATTTAATGGTTCTGCGCACAGATTCTGCATTCATATAGGCAAGCATTAAAACCTCATTATTCCTGTAATCCTGGATAATCGCAGGGATCAAGCCTTTTTCATCAAACTTTAATGATTTAACGCTAAATTTTTCTTTTTTATTTTGCTTTTTCATCAATTTCCTTTCTTTACCCAAGTAACTTAATTAACCCGACAACCCAAGCAACATCACAGCCGCACTGGAATACCTTTTTCTCTAAGGCATTCTTTCACCTGCCTGACCGAGTATTCCTGATAATGGAAAATTGAGGCAGCCAAACCTGCATCAGCAGAAGTTTTGGAGAAAACATCAAAAAAGTGTTCCGGCTTTCCTGCCCCTCCGGAAGCAATAACAGGGATACCTACAGCCTCAGTAATTGCCTTAGTTAATCCGATATCAAAACCATCTTTTGTCCCGTCGTAATCCATACTGGTCAACAAGATCTCTCCTGCACCAAGCTTTGCAGCTTTTCTCGCCCATTCAACAGCATCAAGGCCAGTGGGGGTCCTGCCTCCATTAATATAAACTTCCCACTTGTCTGTCCCCTGTCCATTACTGGTGACCGGTGACTGGTGACTGGTGACCAACTTCGCATCTATTGCCACCACAATACACTGGCTGCCAAAACGCTTTGACGCCTCTGATATTAACTGCGGCAATTTGACTGCCTGCGTATTAACAGAAACTTTTTCTGCCCCGGCATTAAGGATATTTCTTATATCACCTATGTCCCCTACGCCTCCGCCAACAGTAAAGGGCATAAATATATTCTTGGCAATCTTTTCCACAAGCTCAACTAAAGTCTTGCGGTTTTCAAAACTTGCAGTGATATCCAGGAATACAAGTTCATCTGCTTCTTCTTTATCATAAACCCTTGCCACCTCAACCGGATCACCGGCATCTTTTAAACCGAGAAACTTAACGCCCTTAACCACACGGCCATCTTTAATATCAAGGCAGGGGATGATCCTTTTTGTCAGCATTAATTATTTAACTGGTTTATCCAGATACTCCTTAAGCAGATTCCATGTTTTTGACCTGACCCTGCCGTTTGCAGTCAAATTATGCGCCCTTTGAAAAGCCTTAATGGCTTCACGGGTAGAATTGCCAAATTTACCATCAATATTACCAGGGTCAAAACCGGCATTTTTTAAAGCGATTTGAATTTGTTTTACAGTAGGACGGGTTTTTACTTCCTTTGCGCACTGCTTCTTAAGCGATCTTTTATTCCATGCCTGCTCCTGCATCTGCTGGCTCACCGAAGCCTTTTCTTCTTCAATTTTATTTATGGAATCTTTTAAACTGGTAATTTCTTCATCTTTGGATTGGATTTGCGACTCTAAAACGGAGATCTGGTTCTTTAACCCTTGGATCTCAAGCTCTTTTTGTTTTCTTGCAGTTGCGCACCCAACCAAAGAAAATGAAAAAAAACAAATCAACGCCAACAACAGCAGTCTTTTTCCCATGCATCCTCCTTTTTCTGATTACTAAGAAAATTTCAATGCTTCGGCTAAAGTAAATTTTCCTTCATACAATGCCTTGCCAACAATCACTCCGCTCACACCCTGTTTTTCAAGCGCCTTTAACCTGCGCAAATCCTCAAGCCCGGATATCCCGCCGGAAGCAATTATTTTTATCCCGGTTTCTTTTAAGAGGGCCTTAATTCCTTTGATATTCGGCCCGGACAAGGTACCGTCTTTTAACGTATCCGTATAAATAATTTCCTGGCAACCTTGTTCCTTTAGCAGATGAACAAAAGTAAAAAGATCTTCTCCTTTTGAAGCATCCTTCCATCCCTTAATCATCACCTTATTTTCTTTTGCATCAACACCTATAATAACTCCATCTTTAAATTTGTTCAAAACGTTTTTAAGGAACCCTTTATCTTCTGCTGCTTTTGTCCCTAAAATCACTCTTTTTACACCGGCATCCAGCAAAGTAGTAATTGTTTCCGAATTCCTGACTCCGCCTCCAAATTCAACAGGAATATTAATACTCTTCGCAATTTCTTTTACCAAAGCGATATTCTTTGGCACACCGGAAAACGCACCATCTAAATCAACCACATGCAAAAATTTTGCCCCTTGCCTTGCCCAGTGCTTGGCAGTTTTTACCGGGTCTTTTGAATAAACTTTTTTATCAAGCCTGCCTTGAACATAACGAACTACACAACCGTCTTTTATATCAATTGCAGGAATGATCAACATAGATTAACAAAATTCTGCAACATTCTTAAACCAATACCCTGGCTCTTTTCCGGATGAAACTGCATTCCAAAAACTTTATCTTTCCATACTATTGCGGCAAAATCCTGACCGTAATTCGTTAACCCTGCGATTATACTTTTGTCGTAAGGGAGAGGATAATATGAATGACAGAAATACACAAATGAATTATCAGGTATATCTTTTAATAACGGGCACTCGCCGGAAGTCTTTAATTGATTCCAGCCCATATGAGGGACCTTTAAATCATGGCTGTGTTTAAACTTCTCTACTTTCCCATTAAATACTCCTAAACCTTTTTCTTTTTGCGCCTCAGCGCTTTCATCAAACAAAAGCTGCATTCCCAAACAAATACCTAAAAAAGGTTTCTTGTTTTTTATGTGCTCAAGGATTGGTTCAATTAAACCCTGTTTCTTTAACTCTGAAACAGCATCATCAAATGCCCCCACTCCCGGAAGCACAGCTTTATCACAAGACTTAATATCTTGAACTTTATTAGTAATTAAAGTTTTTGCTCCGCATACCTCTAAAGCCTTATTAACGCTATGAATATTACCCATTCCATAATCAATAATCGCAATCATCTTAATCAATCACGCCCTTAGTGGAAGGAACATCTTTTCTGCGGGAATTTATCTGGCAGGCTTCTGATAAAGATTTCCCAAGCGCCTTAAAAATAGGCTCAAGCGTCGTGTGTAAATCATAAACAGTTGACTCAACCTTTATATGCAAGTTCATCCCTAAATGATTTGCAAATGCCTCAAAAAAATGTTCTGCTTCTTTCAAAGAATAACCGCTTTCATCTTTTGTCTCCTCGCCGATATTAGCAGAAAACTTATAATACGGCCTTCCGCAGATATCAAGCGATACGCAAGAAAGCACTTTTTCCATTGGCCAACAAGCTGTTCCATTTCTATTGATGCCTTTTTTATCCCCTAACGCCTCTTTAAAAGCCTGGCCCAGGGTAATTCCAATATCTTCATTTGTATGATGCTTATCAATATTTAAATCACCCTTTGCAGCAACCTCTAAATCAAATAGACCATGAAAAGAAAATAAATCCAACATATGGTCCAGTATCCCGATTCCCGTGTTTATTTTAGTTTTCCCGGCTCCGTCAATATTCAACTTAACAGTAATTTCTGTTTCCTTGGTATTTCTTTTAATTACTGCAGATCTTTTTTTCATTTTTCATGCCCTTCCTTATCGTATTAGCTTAAATAAATCTTGCCTTTACTGATTCCAAGTGTTTGCTCAATCCTTCAATACCCGCAACTTTTTCAAGCGGTTCTTTTATTTTCTCAAGCGCTTTTTTAGAATAACTGATCACGTGGCTGCTTTTCTGAAAATCAAACACGGATAAACCTGAAAAAAACCTTGCTGTTCCTGCAGTTGGAAGCACGTGGCTTGGGCCTGCAACATAATCACCTACTGCTGCAGGGCTGTAAGGCCCCAAAAATATTGCCCCTGCATTTTTTATCTGTTTTAATAACCGCTGCGGATTATTGACAAAAATCTCAAGGTGTTCAGGCGCGATTTTATTTACAACCTCTGCAGCTTGTTCCAAATTCTTTGTCAAAACTATCAGGCCATTTGCGCTATCAAGCTGCGATTTTACTTCCCGTGCAAGGCTTTTTGAATTAGTTACAAGGATCGCCAAACCTTTGGCATGTTCAGCCTGCGCCTGTAAATCTGCAACAATAAACTTTACTTCTGCGCTGCGATTTGCGATAATCACAAGCTCTGTTGGCCCGGCGATCATATCAATATCAACAATTCCAAAAACCTGCCGCTTGGCTTCACTGACATATGCGTTTCCCGGCCCGACTATTTTATCAACCTGCGGAATGGTCTTTGTTCCATAGCTAAGCGCGGCAATCCCCTGCGCCCCTCCCACCCTGTAAATTTCATCTACCTTTAAAAGATCAGCCATAACCAGGATGTGCGGATTAATAAATCCATTTTTATCAGGAGGGCTGATCAAAACGATTTTCTTTACACCGGCAATCTTTGCAGGAAGCACTGTCATATAAACAGTAGAAACCAAAGGAGCTGTGCCTGCAGGGATATACACTCCGACTTTTTCAAGCGGAGTATAATTTTCCCCTAAAATCACCCCGTCTGCATCTTTTATTCTCCATGATTTCTTAATCGCCTTACGGTAAAACCGGTTTACGTTTTCTATTACCATCTTGAGAGTGGAAACAAAATTCGGGCTGATATTTTGATAGGCGCCGCTTATTTCAATCTGAGAAACTTTCAGCTGCCTCTGCGTCATCTTTACCCTGTCAAACTTGCGGGTATATTTTAACACGGCCTCATCTCCAAAAAGCCGCACATCTTCAATGATCTTCCTAACTTTTTCTTCAACCCGCTTGTTCTTTACCTGTCCGCGGTTATAGATTTTATCTAATTTTTTGCTGGTAAAACGGATTATCTTCATATTATCTCACGCAATTTCCCAAAAGCCTGTTCCAAATTTTCCGGTTTACTTCCACCTGCCTGGGCAAAATCTTTTCTTCCTCCGCCGCTTCCGCCGATAAAACCAGAAACTTCCCGAATAAGCATTCCGGCATCTATGCCTTTATCACAGAGATCATTAGTTACGCCCATTACCAATAAAACTTTTCCCTGATTTACAGACGCCAATGCAATAACGGTATTCCGGGATTTTTCCTTTAATAAATCAATATTTTTTCGTAGTAATTCCATGTTTACATCTTCAAATACTTTTGTAATCAGCAACTTGCCATTAACATTCTTCGCGTCTTTAATCAAATCATCTAAAGAATTTCTCACTGAACTCAATTTTTGCGCGTTCAACTGTTTTTCTAATTCTTTTATGTGCAAAGAGCGTCTTTCTACTTCCTGGGTAATGTTTTGCAAACCGGTATTAAGCAGCTTTGAAACATCAGAAAGCACCACTTCTTCTTCTTTTACTTTTCTGTATGCAAAAATACCGGTAGTTGCTTCAATGCGGCGCACATTGCTGGCAACCGAAGATTCCTGCAAAATCTTAAAAAGCCCGATCTGCCCGGTTTGCCCCAAATGCGTCCCTCCACAAAATTCTTTAGAAAGGTTTCCCACAGAAACTATACGCACCTTAGAGCCGTACTTCTCCCCAAAGAATGCCAAAGCCCCTGTCTTTTTGGCTTCTTTTAAAGCCATTGACCCTGTATCTACTTTTAGGTTATTCATCACATATTCATTAACAAATTCTTCAATCCTTGAGAGCTCTTCATCTGAAACATCTTTAAAATGCGTAAAATCAAAGCGCAACCTGCTATCTGATACCAAAGAACCCTGCTGTTGAACATGCTGGCCTAAAACCTTTCTTAAGGCCGCCTGTAATAAATGCGTAGCAGTATGGTTTCTTGCAATTGAAAGCCGGCGTTCCAGATTAATTTCAGCCTGGGCCAAATCTTTCTTCTTAAAACTTCCCGATTTTACCCTTCCGATATGTAAAATCACTTTTCCGGATTTCTTCGTATCCAAAACTTCAAAAACATTTTTTCCTTTTTTAATAAAACCTGTATCGGCAACCTGTCCCCCTGCTTCAGGATAAAAAGGAGTTTCTTTCAATATTATAACTCCGCTCTCTCCGAGAGAAAGTTTTTTTACTTCGCTATTTTCTTGATAAACTTTCAATATTTCAGAATTAAGTAAAAACTTCTTATAACCGGAAAATTTGGTTTCTTTCACACCATAGTCTAATTCTTTAATGGCAAAAACATCGCCTTTCATAGTACTCTGATTTTTTGAGCGGGTTTTCTGAATTTCAAGTTCCCGGTCAAATGCCTGCTGTGAAAACAGAATTCCGTTCTTCTTGAGCCAATCAATTGTCAATTCTAAAGGCATACCGTAAGTATCATGCAGCTGGAAAGCGAGCTTGCCGGTTTTCTCCGGATCCTGGTTCTTAAAAAACGGTAAGAATTTCTCCTTTAACAAGGCTTCGCTTGTATTAAGAACAGCAATAAAACTTTTTTCTTCTGAAAGCACTACTTCAGAGATATCTTCCTTGCGCAGCATGAGATCAGGATAAGGCTCGGCCATTATTTCAGCTAAAACCGGAACTAATTTATAAAAAAATGGCTTTTTAATTCCCATAGCCCTTAAAGCAAGGCAGCTTTTACGGATTATTTTTCTGATTACATATCCGCGTCCCTCATTAGAAGGCAAAACTCCGTCATAAACTGAAAATACTACCGCGCGAATATGATCTGCCACCGCATTAGTCAGCTCTTCTGTTCTCTGTGCTCTGTTCTCTGTGCTCTTTTGAATCTCTTTAACAAGCGGGATAAACAAATCCGTCTTGAAGTTATTCGGAACACCTTGCATTATAGCTGCTAAACGCTCCAGCCCCATACCTGTATCAATATTCTTATTTGGCAAAGGCTCAAGCCTGCCGCCTTCTTTACGGTTAAATTGCGTAAAAACCAAATTCCAAATTTCAACAAAGCGTCCGCAACTGCAAGATGGGTCACAGACAGCTTCACCGCATCCTGTTTCTTTACCAAAGTCATAGAAAATTTCTGAACACGGGCCGCAAGGGCCGTTTGGGCCTTTTTCCTTTGCCTCAGACGGCCAAAAATTTTCCTTATCGCCTAATTTAACGATTTTTTTACTGGGAACTTTAACTTCATTTAGCCAAATACCATATGCCTCATCATCGTCCTTATAAACAGAAACCCAGAGTTTATCAGGGTTTATTTTTAGCTCCTTCGTCAAAAATTCCCATGCCCAGCTAATAGCTTCGCGCTTAAAATAATCACCAAAGGAAAAATTACCAAGCATCTCAAAGAATGTGTGATGCCCGGTAGTTTTACCAACCTTATCCAAATCATCAGTGCGTAAACAACGTTGAGATGTCGCAGCGCGCTTAAAACCAGAATCAAAACCCAGGAATTCTTTTTTAAACTGATTCATCCCGGCGGGTGTAAATAAAACCGTAGGGTCATCCTTTGGCACCAAAGAATCACTTTCAACAATCCGGTGTTTTTTATTCTTAAAGAATTCCAAGAATTTCTTTCTTAAAATATCGGCTTTCATAAAACCTCTAAAATAACATCAGGAGAAAAACCTCTTCGCAGCAAATATCCGTATACCCTTCTTTTTGCCACATCTTTATCAAGACCTTTTAATTTAGCCATTCTTTCTTCTGAAATCTGCCTGACCACATCTACTTCAGAATAACTATCCTTTAATTGCACCAACTGTTTATCTATAACTTCCTGAGCAATGCCTTTTCGCAGCAGCTCTTGTTTGATCCTTCTTACGCCATAAGGCTTTTTTATACGCGAATCAACCCACGCCTTGGTAAAAAGCTTGTCGTCAATGAAACGTTTTTCTTTGAGAAAGCTTACAACTTCTCTGGCAACTTCAGAAAAAAAACCTTTTTTTACCAGACGCTGGTACAACTCATTTTCGCTGCGCAACCTGAATTTTAAAAGCAAAAAAGCGTAGCTCTTTGCCTGCTCAAGATTATTGCTTTTTTTCTTCACTCTTAATAATGAAATAACCGTGCGTGGTTCTGACCAAGCAATCGCCTTTAGAAGAACTGGTGATCTTTTCATAGTCAACCAAATTCTTAACCGGCTGCTTATTTATTTCAACTATTATTTCTCCGGCGGTAATTCCGGCATCATCAGCAGGGCTTCCCGGTTCAACATTAACCACCAAAACACCGGCTTTTTCTTTTACGTCAAGCCTGAAACTGCGCGCCGTTTCAGCATTAAATTCCTGAACCTCTAAGCCTCTCCAATTAACCTGAAGAGATTCGCCTTTATCTTCAGATTCTTCTATTTTCTCCGGCCGCTCGCCAATGACCACGCTCAGATTCAATTCTTTCTTATCGCGAATGACCATAACTTTTACAGCCTTACCAGACTCAATTTTACCAACCACATTTAACAGTTCCTTAACATTATTCACTGTTTTACCGTCCACCTGCTTGATTACATCACTTTCTTTCATCCCTGCTTTTTGCGCAGGGCCCTCTTCTAAGGCCTTGGCTACCAATACTCCATTCTTATCCGAAAGCCCAAAATATTTCGCCAAATCATCATTTAAATTCTGAACTGTTACACCCAACCAACCGTAAACAATTTTTTTACCAGCAATCAAACGGCTCATGATTGATTTTACGCTGTTTATTGGAATTGCAAAACCAACTCCCTGATAACCTCCTGTAGTGGAAAAAATTGCTACATTAATTCCAATTACCTCTCCCCTAAGATTTACAAGCGGCCCACCGGAATTACCAGGATTAATTGCTGCGTCGGTCTGAACCAAATCGTTATAATTCCTGTCTTGGGCTAAAGCCACCCCAAGGATCCTATGTAAAGCGCTAATTACCCCTGCTGTTACTGTTGGCTCAGGATTAGCAACCGCAAAACCAAAAGGATTCCCTATAGCCACCACCCACTGGCCAATCTTCAAATCATCAGAATTTCCCAGAACCGCAACCGGTAAATTTTTAGCTTCAATTTTAATGATCGCCAAATCAGAACGCGAATCCCTGCCCTTAACCTCGCCGATAAACTCTCTTCCGTCGGATAAACGCACGGTTATTTTATCTGCGGAGTTAACTACATGCTCATTAGTTAAAACATATCCTTGGGCATCAACGATCACACCGGAACCAACTCCCATCCGCTTATAATCCATATCCGGCATTTGGCCAAAAAAATCATCAAAGAAACGGTTAAACTGATCATTTTGTCCAAAAGGACGGTTAAAACGATATTGCCTTGGCCCTCCCCGTTTTACCTTGGTAATATATTCGGTAGTGATAGAAACGACAGACTTTCCAGCGGTACTTGCAACATTAATTACCGCATTCTCCATATCAAGGCTTTCCGGTTTTGCTTCTAATTTTACGTTTTGACTTTGAGCGGGAGTTAGCAAATCAAACTTTGCTGCAAAAATAACGCCTGAAATTATCCCAACAGCCAAAAAAGAAAATCCCCAAAAAAGCTTTTTTCCAACCATTTGCCAATCCCTCCCTTAAATTAAACTAACCTTTTTCTTTACTTCTTTTTCAATTTCTTCAGATAGCTTAGGTTTTTCTTTTAAGGATTTTATCGCAGCATCTCTTCCTTGGCCCAATTTTTCATTGCCAAAAGAAAGCCAGGTGCCGCTTTTAGTAATTACCTCTGCATTCACTGCCGCATCAATAACTGAGCCCGTCTTAGAAATACCTTCATTGTGCAAAATGTCAAATTCTCCCTCTCTAAACGGAGGTGCAACTTTATTTTTTACTACTCTTACCCTTACCCTTCCTCCAATGACCGTATCAGCTTCTTTGAGAGTAGCTATTCTTCTTACATCAAGTCTCACAGAAGAATAGAATTTAAGCGCGCGGCCGCCGGGCGTTGTCTCAGGAGAACCGAACATAACACCGATTTTCTCGCGGATCTGGTTAATAAAAATAACACAAGTGCGCGATTTGCTGATTGCAGCGGTCAATTTTCTAAGCGCCTGCGACATTAAGCGCGCCTGCAAGCCAACATGCGAATCACCCATCTCCCCTTCAATCTCTGCGCGGGGAGTTAAGGCTGCCACAGAATCAATGACTACCAGATCCACTGCATTAGAGCGCACAAGCGTTTCTGCGATTTCCAGTGCCTGCTCTCCGGTATCCGGCTGTGAAATTAGCAAATCATCCAAGTTTACACCGATTACCTTGGCATAGGTTGAATCAAAAGCATGCTCAGCATCAATAAATGCAGCTACCCCGCCTTTTCTCTGGTTTTCTCTTATCGCGGTTAAGGTTAAAGTTGTCTTTCCGCTTGCCTCAGGGCCAAAAATCTCAATCACCCTGCCCCGTGGCAGGCCGCCAACACCCAAAGCTATATCCAAGGTAAGCGCTCCAGTTGAAATTGTATCAACATGAACCTTGACATCTCCTCCGAGTTTCATAATTGAGCCTTTTCCAAACTGTTTTTCTATTTGGGAAAGAGCTAATTCCAGCGCCTTGTGACGCTCAGTAAAATCTTTTGTTTCCTCTTTTTTCTTTTCTATTACCATTTTTAAACCCTCCAGTGTAATTATTATTATAAGGTTAATAATTATAGCCCAGCATCATTCTCCTGTCAAACAAATAAATCCTTAGCACCTCCTTTCATATCTCCCGGCGCTTCATTAAGCCATGTCCTCACTTATAATAGACACATGAAACCGCAAAATCTAACATAAATATTTGCAATGATTGACACTTGGCATAAAATATGTTATATTTTACCCAATATGGAAGAGATAAATAAGCTTAAAAAAGAGTTGGAGCGCACTAAGATGGAATTGGGGATACTTTATGAGATCTCCAATGCCATGCGCACCACGTTAAAATTGGACGAGATCCTCTATATCATTCTTACCGGAGTTACTGCCCACACAGGGCTTGGTTTTAACCGTGCGTTATTATTTCTGGTAAACGAGAGAGATGGTTTAATTGAAGGAAAAATTGCGATTGCTCCTGATACCGGCGAAGAAGCCAATAGAATATGGAAACAGATTGAACAGGAAAAGATGAATCTTGACGACTTAATCAATGCGCACAAGGTCTCAAACTACGCCACAGAAACCGGGTTTAACCGCCAGATCAGGCACATGAAGCTTCCTCTCAGGGAGAGAAATGGAGGTTTATTAGCCTTAGGTGTTTTAGACGGAATGCCCCTGCATTTAACCAAAGAAACCATGGAAAACTACTTGCATGACCCGGTTATTCATATTTTAAAGACTGATGAATTAGTAGTTGTCCCACTTAAAGCAAAAGACAGGGTCAATGGGCTGATTTTAGCAGATAATTTTATCACCCGAAAACCAATTACAAAAGACGACATCCGTATGCTGACCATGCTTGCAAACCAAGCCGGGCTTGCCATTGAAAACTCCCAACTTTATGAAAAGACTGTTATCCGCGCGCACTCTGATTATTTAACTGAACTTTGGAACCACGGATATTTCCAGTATTTACTGCAAGTTGAAGTGGAAAAATCGCGGGCAACAACCCAAACATTAAGCCTGATCATGTTGGATATAGATGATTTCAAAGTTTACAATGACACATTAGGCCATCAGTCAGGCGATACAATATTAAAAGAATTAGCCAGCATCTTAAGAAATCTTTCCCGCAATATGGACCATGTCTGCCGTTATGGAGGCGAGGAACTGACGATCATTCTTCCTCAAACTGATAAAGAAGAAGCATTTTCTATCGCAGAACGCCTTAGAAAAGATATTGAGAGGCACCCCTTTATCCACGAAGAAATCCTGCCACAGAAAAAACTAACCGTAAGCATGGGTATCTCTACTTTTCCTCAGGACGGAGCCACTCCTTCAGAGCTGATAAAAGCTTCAGACAAATCTCTTTACGAAGCTAAAAACAAAGGTAAAAACAATACTTGTTGTTAATTAATTTTGGGTGACGGCAGGTTGTTGAGGCTGGGCTTCTTTATTTTCTTTATTCTCGGCGAATTTCACTGAAACAATCTTTGACACACCAGACTGCTCCATAGTAATTCCATACATTACATTGGCATTTGCGATCGTGCGCTTGTTATGGGTGATCACAATAAACTGGCTTGTTTTTACAAACTGCTGAAGCATACGGCTGAAACGGTCAACATTTGCCTCGTCAAGTGCGGCATCAATCTCATCCAAAATACAAAATGGCGACGGCTTCACCTTAAAAATCGCAAATATTAACGCAATTGCCGACATAGACTTCTCTCCTCCTGACAAAAGCAGCACATTTTGCAGCTTTTTCCCCGGAGGACGGCAGATAATTTCAATTCCCGATTCCAAAGGATCGCTTTCATCCGTCAGGAACAATTGCGCATCTCCGCCATTAAAAAGCATGCGAAAATAATTACGGAACTCTTCTTTGACTTTCTCAAAAGTCTCCACAAACATTTGCTTTGTGGTGCGATTTATCTTTAAAATAGCCTGATGCAGGGCATCCTTTGAAGTAGTCAGGTCATTCATCTGCTGGACCAGAAAGTCATAACGTTGTTTTAATTCATCGTATTCTTCAATAGCAACTAAATTCACATTACCGTAAGAATCAAGCCTTTGTTTTAAAACATTAATTTCACCGGAAAGCGCTGATGCGTCAAAATCTGCCGGTAAATCAGCGCAAGAATCAAGATCTGTTTTATATGCCTGAATTAAACGGTCTTTAAGGGTAGCGTATTTATAATCAACATCCTTATCCTGCATCTGTAATTCGTAGAGGTTATTTTTAATCTCATCAAGGGACTTTCTGTCAGCCTCAATTTGTTTTACTGCATCGCTTGAACCAAGAGAAATTTCGCGGTATTTTCCGTCAAGGTCTTTTAAAGAGTTATTCTGCTCTAAGACCTGGGCATTAAACCTAAGCACATTTTCTTCGCATTCGCTGATTTCCTGCTCCATCAGGCTTTTCTTCGCAATTGAATCCTTAATCTGCTTATCTATATTTTCCAGGCTTTCTTTTTCCCGGCGATAAGTATCCTCAAGGATCTTTAATGTCTCTTCATCAGTAACCAGGCGGCTGTTCAAACCTTCTAACTCTGTTTTAGTCTGGGTAATAACCACTAAGACATCTTCTCATAATTTGCTATTTAAAGAAATATTGCTTTCTTCCTGTTGGATTGAATCTTCGCATTTCTTTTGCTCGTTATTTAATCCGGTGAGAACACCTTCAAAAGAAAGCATATTTGATTCAATGACGGAAACTTCTCTATTCACATCGTTAAGCTCAATAACAATTATGTCCTCTTCCTGATTAATTTTGCTAAATTGCTCAGTAATCGTTGAGCAGGAACTTTCCTTGTTAGCCAAAGCTAACTCCTGATTGCGCAACTCGCAAAGAAGCAGATTAAGCGCATTGTTCAATTCCTCAATTTGCGTTTCCTTTGCTTTTTTCTGGCCTTTATTTGCTTCTAATATTTCCCGGATCTTCGCGATTTTATCGTCTATTTTCTGCGTATCAAGCTCAATCGGCTTGGCCTCACCAGAAATCTTCAGGCCGCTAATCCCAAGGCGAGCCGAATCTTCTTCGTTTAAGCTGGAATATTCCTTGATTTTAATAACCAGTCCGCTCATATTCTCCTGCGGAGGCTTATCCAGGTATATCACAGCGTTCATTGACTCGCTGATATCCTCATACTTAGTTTTTAATTTTAGAAGAAACTCCTTGTGCGACTCAAGAGAAAGGCGTTGTTTTTCAAGATTATCAATATCAATATTTACTCCAGATAAAAAGGCATTTTCCTGCTGTAACTGATTTTTTAAACTACTTATTTTTTCATTGATCTGGTTTACTGCGCTTTTAATATTTTCAACTTCCTTTGTAATGTTGGATAAATTCTCCTGCGTAACTGCCTTCTCCTCATAAACTTTTACTTTTTCAGTCTCAAGCCTCTTTTTACGCGCAACAAAAACATGAAGCTTATTGGTGAAATCGGCAATCTGATTTTTTGTACCCGATATTTTTGAAGCCAGGTCCATAATCTGGCGCTTTGTATCAGCGATAGTATCTAATGAAGCTTTAATGGCACTGGCTAAACTATTGATCTCCGCTTCTCTTTGAGTTAAAACTTGAGATTTTTCCTCAATATTCTTTCTTAAGCCTTCATACTCCTGCCTGACATTATTAAGATTTTCCTCGTCTGAAACAATTTTTACACGTACTTCTTCTATCTGGTTTTCAAGAAAACTCCTGTTTGAATCTAATTCTATTAATCTTTGTTTGTTAAAACTAACGTGCTCATTATTACGCACAATTAAATTATCCAGGTTTAAAACCTGATTTTTCACTTCCATCATGCTGTCTTCAAGGCTTCTTAATTCCGCCTGGCGAACAGAGATGCTTTCTTCCTGTTTGCGGATTAAATCAAGCAACTCAGTTTCTTTAATTTCCATCTCTTTAAGCTGATTGATAATTTCATCCTTTTTCTGAATCAACTCTTTTTTCTGAAGGACAGCCTGATTAACCTCTTTTATCTTTAGTTCCTCAAAGGCTTCTTTATATTTACGGGCCTTATTGGCCTGGCGCTCAAGGCTTCCAATCTGGCGCTTCACCTCGGCAATGATATCATTTACACGCAAAAGATTCTGTTCTGTTTCCTCAAGCTTTCGCGCGGTCTCTCTTTTCTGGGCCTTATATTTTGTGATACCGCTTGCCTCATCAAAAACCATGCGGCGCTCTTCGGGCTTTGAACTAAGCACTAAGTCAATCTTGCCCTGGGCAACAATAGAATAACTTTCAGCGCCCACACCCGTCCCAAGCAAAAGATCAGATATGTCCTTTAATCGTACTGTATTTTTATTAAGTAGATACTCGCTTTCCCCTGAACGGAAAAGCCTACGGGTAATCGCAACTTCATCGTGATCAAAACCAAAAAACCTGCTTCTATTATCAAAGGCCAGCGTAACCTCCGCCATACCCAGAGCATCTTTATTATCTGTGCCGTTAAAAATAACATCCTGCATATCTGAGCCACGCAGGGATTTTGCCGATTGCTCGCCCAAAACCCAGCGGATACTGTCAAAGATATTACTTTTCCCGCATCCGTTTGGCCCGACGACAGCAGTGATCCCGGGTTCAAAATGGAGAGTTGTTTTATCAAAAAATGATTTAAATCCGACTAATTCAAGACGTTTAAAATACATATTTATCTTTTATAATTAAGGCCCTGCGTAGTTATAAGAAAAAGAACCTGAAACATCTGCTGCTTTTAAAGTTACCGGAAAAGATATCCAGGTAACTGTAAACGCCATCCCGCTGGTTGAACTACCGCTAACAGTAAAATCATTAACAGTAATATTGGTAATAGAGGCTGAAGCGGTTGGGCTGCTGGTTTTTATAATAATAACAGTTGGCACTTTAGAATACGGTTTTGGGAAAGTTACCTTGGCAGGCTTTCCAGGAAGAGGCCAAGTGTTATAAAAAGAAACTGTACCGGTATAAATTTGCCCTACATCACCTGCTACATTACCGTAACTACTCCCATTACAATATTCTATTTGCTTATTAGCAGAATTATACCTCATTGTTCCTGCCTTAGAAGCATTGCAAATGGTATCATTTCCCACTTTAATCCCGCCATTAACATCCAAGGCTGACTGCGGAGCAGTAGTTCCAACACCGATTTGTTTGGCAACAAAACTGCCAGCAGTACTTCCTAAATCACTGGAATTTACCTGTCCGTCGCCATTAACATCTCCTACTGAAAGCTTGCTTGCTACACTAAGCTCGCTATACGAGCCATGGGGAGAAGGATAATATGTCGTAATTGTCAGCTGCTCTGTATTTTGTGGTGTCTGCGAGAAACAAATACCTATCCATACAAAAGATAAAAAAACAAATAAATAAAGAATTTTTTTCATTTTACCTCTCCTCATCTGCATTTTATCATTATTAAAGCTTAATGCAAGTAATTTAAACTCAGGCAAACAAAATGCTTACCACTTGAAAAACCACTAAAATATCCCTTATTTTCTTAAGACTTCTTTGAATTTCTTAGTAATCGCAGGAACAATTTGAAGAACATCGCCAACAATTCCATAAGTAGCGACTTTAAAGATGGGCGCTTCGGGGTCTTTGTTTATAGCAACGATAATTTTTGAAGATTGCATGCCTACAAGGTGCTGAATCTGTCCGGAAATACCACAAGCAATATAAATTTTTGGGGCAACTGTGCGCCCGGTTTGCCCTACCTGATGCGAATATGGCATCCAATTTGAATCAACTGCTGCACGAGAAGCACCAACCGCTCCCCCCAACACATGGGCAAGCTCCTCTAAAAGTTTAAAATTCTCAGGTGCACCCATGCCACGGCCTCCAGAAACAATAATATCTGCTTCAGAGATATTCACCAGTGTTTCAATCTCCTCAACAATATCTAAGAGTTTTGTGCGCGAGGCATAAACATCAGGGCTAAAAGATTCTTTAATAACCTTGCCTTTTCTTTTCTTGTCAGGCTCCATTGGCTGCATTACTTTATGCCTGACTGTGGCCATCTGCGGACGGTAATTAGGGGAAATAATAGTAGCCATAATATTTCCGCCAAAAGCAGGGCGGGTCTGTAAAAGAATTTTCTTCTCCGGGTCAATATCAAGCCCTGTGCAATCTGCGGTAAGCCCGGCCTTTAACTTAATCGCCACCCGCGAAATTAAAGACCTGCCAATTGCGCTTGCTCCGCAGAGTAAAATCTCAGGCTTATATTTTTTGATTAATTCAACTAAGATATTTGTATACGGTTCATCCTGAAAATTAGAGATTTCAGGAGCCTGCACTAAATAAATATTATCTGCTCCGCGCCAGATAATCTCATCAAGCTGGTCGTCTAAATTAAACCCGATTAAAACGCCACTTACTTCACAATTAAGCTTCTTTGAAAGCTCATGTGCTTTAGCCAATAACTCGTAAGAAACAGACTGGATCTTACCGTTTTTCTGCTCAATAAACACCCATATGTCTTTATAACCCTTTATATCAGGAAGATCGCATTTAAGAGGAGTTTTTTCAATCAATACTGCCTTAAATTTACAGGCTGATGCGCAAGCGCCGCAAATAGTGCACTTATTTAAATCAATCAATGCCTTTTTCTCCATAATCCTTATGGCATCAAAAGGACAAGCTTTAACGCATAATGAACAACCGGTACATTTTTCTATGATAATTTGAATTGGCATATTTGGGTTACTTGGGTTGCTTGGGTTATTGAGTTAAAGTTCACTTCTTAATAATTCTGCTAATTTGTTAACTACTTCTGGCATTTCTCCACTTAACATCTGCCCGCCGGTTCTCTGTGGAGGAGTAAAAATCTTTACAACCTGCGTAGGAGAACCACACAGTCCAATTTGCTGAGCATCAAGGTTTAATTCTTTCTGGCCCCAATGAATGATCTGTGCCTGTTTTGAACGCATCATGCCTTTTAAAGAAGGCAAACGCGGCTCATTAATTTCCTTAACAACTGTAATTAATCCTGGTAAAGGAAGCTCTATAACCTCATAGCCTTCTTCAAGCATGCGCTCTAATTTTAACAGTTTTTCCTTAGCGTCCTCTACTTTTTTAACATAAGTTACCTGCGGAATATTTAAATGAGTTGCAATACCAGGCCCTACCTGCGCAGTGTCACCGTCTGAAGCCTGCTTGCCGCAGATAATTAAATCAAAGGCTCCGATATTTCTTATGGCGCCTGCCAAAGTATAGCTCGTTGCCCATGTATCGCTACCTGCAAATGCGCGGTCGCAAACCAGGATACCTTCATCTGCCCCCAAAGCAATTGCCTCGCGTAATGCAGCATCAGCCTGAGGCGGGCCCATAGTAAGAACCGTGACCTTTCCTCCAAAACGTTCCTTAAGCCGAAGGCCCTCTTCAATAGCATACATATCAAAAGGGTTTATAATTGACTTGACCCCTTCGCGGATCAAAGTATTGGTTTCAGGATTGATCCTTACATCTGTCGTCTCAGGGACCTGTTTTATACAAACAATAATATTCATTCTCTATTTGCCCATTTCCTTAATTACCTGCAACCCGATAATATTACGCTGAATCTGATTGGTCCCTTCATAAATCTGGGTAATCTTGGCATCGCGCACATATTTTTCTATCGGATAATCTTTCATGTAACCATAGCCACCAAAGATCTGCAGGGCATCAATACTTACCTTCATAGCCACATCCGAAGCATACATTTTAGCCATTGCCGATTCTTTGGACACCCCGGTGATCCCGGCATCAACCATACGGGCAGTTGCATAAATCAAAGCCCTTGACGCCTCAACTTCTGTAGCCATATCGGCAATCATCCACTGGATACCCTGAAAACTTGAAATAGGTTTTTCAAATTGATGCCTTTCTTTGGCATATTTTACCGCATGATCCAATGCTCCCTGGGCAATTCCCAGCGCCTGGGCTGCTACACCCGGGCGGGACATATCAAAGGTGCGCATAGTCACAATAAAACCCATGCCTTCCTTTGCAATTAAATTCTCTTTAGGTATTTTACAATCAGTAAAAATTAATTCTCTTGTGGATGAAGCGCGTATCCCGAATTTATCTTCTTTTTTTCCAAAACTAAAACCTTTAGTGCCTTTTTCAACTATAAAAGCTGAGGCCCCGCGTGCTCCCCTGGTTTTGTCAGTCATGGCAATAACCACATAAGTCTCGGCATCCCCCCCATTGGTTATAAAATGTTTCAGGCCGTTTAAAACATAATGGTCGCCTTCTTTTTTTGCGGTAGTTTTAATTGCAGAAGCATCAGACCCTGCCTCAGGTTCAGTAACGGCAAAAGCAGCAACCTTTTTCCCGCTTGCCAGATCAGGAAGGTATTTTTTCTTCTGCTCCTCATTGCCAAAAAGCACAATGGGAAATGTACCCAGGGCAGAAGCAGCGTAGCAAACAGCAATACCTCCGCAGGCACGCGACAATTCTTCAGTAGCAATACAAAGATTAAGCACTCCAACACTCATACCACCGTAAGCTTCAGGAATAAATAAACCAAAAAGCCCTGCTTCGGCAATTACCTTGATCACATCCCAAGGATACTCCTCGGTCTGATCGTATTTAGCAGCAACCGGACGAATCTTCTCATCAGCGATTTTTTTCGCCAGATCCCTAACCATCTTTTGCTCTTCAGTTAACAAATAATCCATTTATGCCTCCGATTTTGTATACTTCTTAGAAAATTAATTTTTTAAATAACACAGCTTAAATAAACCCTATATCCAAATTTCAAAGTTAAAATTATAACACAATTATTTCTTTTCACAAGTTTTTTAATAAAGCGATTTCCTGACAATCCGGGAATTTACAGCAATTGATACACTCGGCCCAGACTTTATGAGGAAGGCTGTTATGGGTGGTTTTCTTAAAACCAAAAGATTTAAATAAATCCGGTTTGTAAGTCAGCACAAAAATCTTTTTAGCGCCTATTTGCCTTGCTTCATCAAGGCATGACTCTATTAATTTTCTGCCTAAACCTTTTTTCTGTTGATCTTTTGCCACTGCCAAAGACTTAATTTCAGTCAGATCATCCCATGAAACATGCAAAGCAGCGCACCCTAAGATTTTTCCCTTCTCCTCAATTATCCAGAAATCCCGCATATTCTCATATAACTCATTTAAAGAACGCGGCAACATTAAATCTTTTTTTGCAAAACCGTTAATAAGCGCCTGAATTTGTTTTATATCTTTTATTTTTGCTTTTCTGATCATTATTCGCAGTCCGTATTATTTTATTTCAGTCCCTTTTGCCACAACAACTATGCCTGATTCTGTTACAGAAAAACGTTTTTTGTCCTCATTCAAATCATAGCCGATGACCATTCCCTGGGGGATATCTATATCTTTATCAATAATCGCTCTTTTAATCTTTGCGTACCTGCCGACATTAACTCCTTCCATCAGTATGGAATCATAGACCTCGGAATAACTGTTGATCCTTACATTGGGAGAAAGTATTGAACGCTGAATCCTTCCGCCACTGACAACACAACCATGAGAAACCACAGAATCAAGCGCAAGGCCGACCCTTCCAACCATTTCTTCACCGGCATGGATAGTCTTTGCAGGAGGAAACTGTTCCTGAAAAGTCCTTACCGGCCAGACGCGGTCATAAAGATTGAACACAGGTTCAGGCTTGATCAAATCCATATTGGCCTCAAAATAAGCGTCAATGGTACCGATATCGCGCCAGTATTGCGCCTCTTTTTTATTTTCATCAATAAAATTATAGGCAGCAATCTTTGCGCCTTTCTTAATCATTCCGGGGATAATGTCCTTGCCAAAATCATGGCTTGATCCCGAATGTTTTGTATCCTCCAGTAACTCCTTTTCAAGAACTTCATGCTTAAAAACATATATACCCATAGAAGCATATATTTTATCCGGATGCGCAGGAATTGTCTTGGGATGTTTTGGTTTTTCCTGAAAGCCGACAACAGTTCCATCAGCATCAACTTCTACTACTCCCAGTTGGTCAGAACGTTCCTTATCAACCTCAACAACCCCCACAGTTAAATCCGCATCCACGGCACGATGATAATCTATCATTGAATAATAATTCATTTTATAAACATGGTCGCCTGCAAGGATTAAAACCTCATCTGATTTATCCATTTCTACAGCATAAAAATTCTGATAAATAGCATCAGCCGTACCCAAATACCAGGTGTCACCTATTCGCTGCTGTGCAGGCAATAATTCTATAAATTGTTCCAGCTCGGAAGGAAGAAAATTCCAGCCAAGGCGGATATGCCTCTGCAAAGACGCTGATTTATACTGGGTTAACACATAGATACGACGAAGGCCGGAATTAATACAATTACTTAAGGTAAAATCAATGATCCGGTAAATCCCGCCGAATGGCACTGCAGGTTTTGTGCGATCCTTGGTTAAAGGATACAATCTTTCTCCTTTACCGCCGGCCATAATAAAGGTAAGCACCTTTTTCATCATCTTACAAACACCCCCAAAATCCCGCGGCGGATCATCATAATACTAATAGCAGCAAGCAATATATACATAATCTTTGCAAAAGCTCGCGTGCCTCCCTCGCCGAGAATCTTCATAATATTATCAGCCTTGACTAAAGTTATCCAGACAATCAACATATTCAATACTAAGGAAACAAATGTAGCTACAATCCCATAGCTATCCAGCATCATTAAAGTAGTGGTCAATACAGCAGGGCCGGTAATAAGAGGTGTGCCTAAAGGAAAAACTCCCAAATCTTTTTCATGGCTATTAACCAAAGAGGTCTTTCCTCCTCCCGGTAAAAGAAGCTTGGCTGCAATTACAAAAAGAAGCAGGCCGCCTGCGATCTGAAAATCCTGGATAGTGATCCCTAAAAGATTTAGAACCCACTTTCCAGCAAGCATAAATACTACTGCCACGCTTGTTGCGGTAGTAATAGAATTAGCGATAATTTTATGCCGCTGTGCCTTTGTCGTTCCCTGCACAAGTGAAACAAACAAGGGAATATTGCCAATTGCATCAACAGCAACAAAAATAGGAATGAAGCTTAACAGAAATAACTCAAAGTGTTTCATAAGTTTATATTATATATATTTGCCCTCAAAACGCAAGTAAAATGCAAAAAGAATCATCCTGAAGAAGCGTACTTGGTGTCATCCTGAACGAGCGATAGCGAGTGAAGGATCAGATTCTTCGCCTCGCCTGCCGCTTCGCGGCCAGGCGTGCTCAGTATGTTTAACTTCTCGCTGCATCTAATAATGCCTTGGTATAAGGGTGCTTCGGAGAATAAAAAATCTCATCAATATTTCCCATCTCAACCACCCTGCCATTTTCCATCACCAGTACAGAATCAGCTATATGTTTTACCACTGCCAGATTATGGCTAACAAAGATATAAGTAAGTTTTAACCTTTGTTTTAATTCAAAAAATAAATCCAGCATCTGTGCCTGGATAATCAGGTCCAGGGAAGAAATCGGCTCATCTAATATGATAAATTTTGGCTGGCTGGCCAAAGCGCGGGCAATACAGATCCGTTGACGCTGTCCTCCGGAGAATTCAATCGGAAAACGCCCTAACACGTCTTCATCAAGCCCTACAAGACGCAAAAGTTCCAGCGTCCTTTCTTTAATAAAAGGCTTGGGGACTATATTGTGAATTAATAATGGCTCAGAAAGTATTTCAGAAATGCGCATTTTAGGATTAAGGCTGTTATAAGGGTTTTGAAAAACTATCTGCACATCTTTTCTTAAATCTTGAATTAATTCAGGGGCAAATACAACTTCTCCGCTTGTGGCAGGAATCAAATCAATAATTATCTTTGCAAGCGTAGTCTTACCGGAGCCGGATTCTCCAACGATTCCCAGGGTATCATATTCATTAACACTGAAACTGACGCCATCAAGCGCCTTCACCAAGCCAGCCTCAGCCTTAAATACCCCGCGCTCAATTGTAAAATATTTAGATATATTCTTAACTTCCAAAATCATAGCTTTCCTATCTTTTCATAGGCATTTATCAATTCGCGCGTATGAAAATGCTCTGGTGCGTCAAATATCTTTTCAACGCTTCCCTCTTCTACAATTTTACCTTTATGCATTATGCAGATACGATTCGCGATTCTTTTGGCAATTGACAAATTATGCGTAATAAATAAAAGAGAAAAACCCATTGTTTTCTTAAGCTCTAACAACAATTGCAAAATTTGCGCCTCAATAGTTACATCCAGTGCAGTTGTAGGTTCATCAGCAATTAAAAGCCTGGGCCTGCATGCCAATGCCATTGCCAGAAAAACTCGCTGGTTCATCCCTCCTGAAAGTTGATGCGGATAATCAAACAAAACCCTTTTTGGCTCTTTGATTTTTACCAGGCTTAATAACTCTTTGGCCTCTTCAATGGCGCTTTCTTTATTTTTGTTCTGGTGCAGCATAATTACTTCTGTGATCTGATCGCCGATGGTAAAAACAGGATTAAGATAGCTTGTCGGCTCTTGAAAAATATAGGCAATTTCCCTGCCCCTTATATCAACTAATTGCTTTTCATCCATCACTAACAAATCCGAACCTGAAAACTTAATGCTGCCTGAGGTGATAATCGCATTATGCGGAAGGATTTTAGTAATGGATAACGCGGAAAGAGTCTTTCCGGAGCCGGATTCGCCGGCTAAAACCAAAACCTCGTCTTTATTAATACAAAAACTAACGCCGTCAATAACAGGAACGAGTTTTTTATTTACAAAAAAATCCACTTTTAAATTTTTTATTTCCAGCAGATTTTCCATAATTAGTTACCCATCTTCTTTTTTAAACCTTCAGAAATAAGGTTAAAACCCAGAATTGTAATCAATATCGCAAAACCCGGAAAAATAGTAATCCACCAAGCCACGCCCAAAGTGGATTTTGACTCAATTAAAATGTTCCCCCAGCTTGGAGTGGGAGGCTGCACGCCTAATCCTAAAAAACTTAAGCCTGATTCCAAAAGTATTGCCCCGCCGATCCCTAAGGTCGCGCTTACTAAAACCGGGCCGATGGCATTTGGAATAAGGTGACGCACAATAATACGCAGGTTTGATGCTCCGATAGACCTTTCAGCCTGGATGAACTCCCGCTCCTTTAATGAAAGGATCTCTCCGCGCACAAGGCGCGCCACACCCATCCAGCTGGTAAGGCCGACAATTATCATAATATTAAACACAGATGGCCCCAAAATAGCTGCCACAGCAAGTATCAGATAAAATGTGGGAAAACAAAGCATGATATCTACAAAACGCATTATTACTGTATCAACCCTGCGGCCGTAAAATCCCGCAGTTGCTCCCAGCATAAGCCCGACAAGGGTAGCTATCCCTACTGCCACCAAACCAATTCCCAAGGATATCCTTGAGCCAAAAACAATCCTGCTAAACAGATCCCTTCCTAAGGTATCTGTTCCTAAGAAATGTTTAAATGACGGCGGCATCAGCAAACCATCCTGATCAATTGCCGATGGATCATACGGGCTGATAATTGGAGCAAAAATTGCCATAACAACAAACAGGCCAATGATGAAAATCCCGATTTTTAATGATTTATCCTGCATTTTTAGCCTTATTTCTTGTAGCGGATCCGCGGATCCACGTACGCATATAAAACATCTGCAATTAAATTTCCCAACATTGTCAATACCGCCACTAAAACTATTTCGGCCATAATAAGATTCATATCTCTCATCATGGCTGCTTCATAAAAAAGCCTCCCAATACCGGGGATTGCAAAAATTGATTCAAAAATAATACTTCCTCCCAATAAACCCGGAAGCGACAACCCCAAGATAGTAATGATCGGAAGAAGGGCATTACGCAAAGCATGTTTATAAATTATCCTGTTTTCTGGCAATCCCTTTGCCCTCGCAGTATAAATATAAGGCTGGCGCAATGCCTCAATCATGTTTGAGCGCATATAACGGCAGATCCCGGCAAAACCAGCTAATGCAGAAACTAAAACCGGCAGGAACAAATGCCTGCCCAGATCAAGAAATTTTTGCCATAAATTTAGATGTTCAAAATCAAGTGAAGTTATCCCCGAAATGGGAAGCCACCCAAGTTGAATACAAAATAGCTGCATTAAAAGAAGCGCCAGCCAAAACGTAGGAGCAGCAAACAGCAAAAACGTCACTAAAGTAGAGATTTTATCAAACAATGAGCCTTGCCTTAAAGCAGATCTGATGCCCCAGGGCAAGGCAATCAAGAAAATCAGAAATAGTGAAAGGATGTTTATAGTTAATGTTACAGGCAGGCGCTCAGCAATTTTCTGAGTGACAAACCTTCCGTCGGCAATTGACCTCCCGAAATTAAAACGCGAAATATTACTTAACCAGTTAAGATATTGAGCATAAAGCGGTTTATCAAATCCCTCAATTTTTTCAAGGCGTTTGATTTCTTCAAGCGAGATCTTTGGATTAAGCGAATACTGCAGCATCACCGGTTTTCCGGGAGCAAGCTTAATGACCATAAAGCTGATCAGGGTAATCCCGAATAACATCGGCACCAAACCAAACAATCTTCGCATTATGAATTTAATCATTTATATTTTTGCTTTGCTTTTGGGACCCACCAATCAATAAAATTATATCCAATTCCGATAGGAGCAGGCTTAATTCCTTCAAAACGATTATGTAAAATTGAAAGCCCATCAGGCACATAAATAAACATATACGGCTGCTCATCATAGAGGATCTCATGCGCTCTTTGATAAAAGGCCTTGCGTTTCTCCGGGTCAAAAATCCGCCTTCCCTGCGTCAATAAATCATCAATCTCTTCATTTTTATATCCGATAAAATTAAATTGCCCTTCATTGGTCTTTGAAGAATGCCAAATATCATAATTATCCGGTTCCCGCGGCAAAGACCAGCCAAGCAATACCGTTTCAAACTTTCTTTTTTCTATAAATTCTGTCAAAAATACGCTCCACTCTACCACCCGCACATTTACCTTTACGCCGATTTCTTTAAGCCTGCGCTGGATGATCTGCGCCACCTTGAGCCGCTCCTCATTACCCTGATTTGTAAGGATTGTAAATTCAAACTTTTTTCCGTCTTTCTCAAGCCAACCGTCGTTATTTTCATCTTTCCAGCCGGCTTCATTCAGCAATTTTCTCGCCTTATCCGGATTAAAAGAAGCAGGCAATACTTTTTCATTGTAGGCAAAAGTACCGGGTAAATATGGCCCTGTGGCAACCTCACCCAGGCCAAGAAGCACAATTTTAATAATTTCATTTTTATCAACAGCATAATTCAATGCCTGGCGCACACGCTTATCGCTAAACTTAGCATCCCTTAAATTATAACCCAGATATAAATAAGAAAAGCTCGGCAGGCGAAACTTGCGGTAATGTTTTTTAAAAAAAGGCGTGTCAGTTTGGCGCGTATATTGTAAAGGCGAGATACCTGAAGAATCTATACCTTGTGTTTGTAACTCAAGAAATATGGTTGACTCATCCGGGATTATCCTAGAGATATAACGGCCGATATAAGGCTTGTGCTCAAAATAATCAGGATTGGCTTCCAGTTCAATTTTCTCCTGAGTTTTCCAGGACTTAAACTTATATGGCCCGGTGCCGATAGGATGCCTGGAGAATTTAGTGGTATTAAGGTCTTCTTTCTCCAATAAATGCTTAGGGATAACTGACATCGCCCAACTGCTTAATGCCGGAACAAATGGCTCCTTATAGGTAACTTTTATTGTATAATCGTCAATGATCTCAAATGATTTTACCCTCTCAAAATCACCGCCATATGGTGTCTTTACGTTTGGATCAATTAATTTCTTATAGGTAAATTCAACGTCTTGCGCAGTAAAAGGAGCGCCATCATGCCAACGGACATTCTTTCTTAAGTGGAAGATTATTACAAGGCCGTCGTTACTGATTTCCCAGCTCTGGGCCAGGTCCCCGGTAAGATTAATATCTTTATCGTACTTAACCAGACCGTTAAAGATCATTGAGCAAATTTCACTTGATGCCGAATCAGAAGCAAGGATTGGCACAAGCGTGCGCGCGTCAGCAATGGAAGCGCTTACAATGGCATCGCCATAATCAGGAGTAGTTATATCACCGGCAAATAGCATGCTGCTTATAAAAAAACACGGTAAAAAAACAAACGAGGCTACCATTAAAAATGATAGCCTCGTTATTTGTCCTGATAACTTGGGCATTAAATTATTTAGGCTTGTTTGCTTCCGGCGCTTGAGTCTTAGGTGCCTGATCAGGCGTTTCCTGTTTTACAGGCTCCTCTTTTTTTACTGCTTCTTGAGCAGCTGGATTCTTTTGTTCTGTATTTTTTGTTTCCTGAGAAACATCTGCCTGTATTGGCGCATTCGCGTTACTCATCAGGGATTTACTCTGCTTAACTGATAATATTGCAAGGCTAAGGCAGGTAATAAAAAATATAACTGAAAGCACTGTAGTTGAGCGGGTCAAGAATTCATTAGTCTTGGTGCCAAACATAGACTCTACGCCCTGAAAGCTCTCCACTAAACCGCTTCCCCTGCCGCGCTGTATCAACACAATCCCGATTAATCCTATACAAGCAATTACATGCAAAATAATTAATAAAATCATCATTTTACCACTTCACCTGCTTTCTTTACTATTTCAGTGAATGAATCTGCCTTAAGGCTAGCTCCCCCTACAAGCGCTCCATCCACGTCTGGTTGCTTCATTAATTCTTCAGTATTTTCAGGCTTAACGCTGCCGCCATACTGAATACGAATTTGGCTTGCAACATCTTCATTGAATATTTTTACAAGCAGGCCGCGGATATACTTATGCGCTTCCTGAGCCTGCTGAGGGCTGGCAGTCCTTCCAGTACCAATCGCCCAAACAGGCTCATAAGCAATAATTATCTTTAGCGCATCATCAGTGCTGATATCAACGAGGCCATTTCTTACATGATCCTCTAAAACCTTAAAAGTTTCTCCCGCTTCTCGCTCAACCAATGTCTCTCCTACACAAATAATCGGAATCAAACCGTTCTTTAGCGCGGCCTTTATTTTTTTATTTACCGTCTCGTTGGTTTCGCCAAAGAACTGCCTGCGCTCGGAGTGTCCAATAATTACGTAACTGCAACCTACATCAAGAAGCATCTTGGAAGAAACCTCTCCTGTAAAAGCACCTTCTTCCTGCCAATAGACATTTTGAGCGCCAATTTTTATATTACTTGTTTCCAACGCATCTGCCAAATATGCCAATAATGTAAAAGGCGGACAAACCACAATATCTATGTTTTCTATCTGATAGAGATCTCTTCTTAAAGCCACAACTAGCTCTTGCCCATCCTTAATTGTCTTATACATCTTCCAGTTTCCAGCAATAATAATCTTTCTCATCTTACTTCTCCGTTAAAGCCGCTACACCGGGCAGATTTTTACCTTCTAAATATTCAAGGCTTGCTCCGCCACCGGTTGAAACATGGGACATTTTATCTTCAACTTCAAATTTTGTAACCGCAGCAGCAGTATCTCCTCCGCCAATAATTGAAGTACACTCAAGGCCTGCGATAAACATAGCTACTTCCTTAGTCCCTTTGCTAAAAGGATCCATCTCAAAAATACCTAATGGCCCGTTCCAGACAATTGTCTTTGCCGATTTAAGTTCAGCCTCAAACAAGGCAATTGTCTTTGGCCCGATATCAACCGCAATCTTTCCGTCCGGTATGTTATCCGCTACAATCTCAATCTTTGCATCTTGAGCAATATTATCTACAACTACATTATCTACCGGAAGAATTATTTCTTTTTTCAGCTGTTCTGATTTCTCAAGTATTGATTTTGCCAAATCTAATTTGTCTTTTTCCAGTTTTGAATTACCGATATTTTTACCCTGAGCCTTCAAAAAAGTATATGCCATGCCGCCACCGATGATGATCGCATCGGCTTTTGGCAACAGGTTATCAATTACGCCGATCTTATCTGACACCTTTGCTCCTCCGAGGATCACCACAAATGGCCGCAGAGGATTTTGCAGCGCACTTCCTAAATATTGGATTTCTTTTCCCAATAAAAATCCGGCAGCGCTCTTTAAATAATGCGTTACTCCTTCAGTTGAAGCATGCGCCCGGTGCGCGGTTCCAAAGGCATCATTTACAAAAATATCAGCTAAAGATGCAAGCTGCTTGGCAAAATTAGCGTCGTTTGCCTCTTCCTCTGCATGAAAACGCAAATTTTCCAGAAGAACTACCCTTTCTTTAGAAAGATCAATTTCTTTTTTTACGCTCTCCCCAACACACTCATTAACAAACTTAACCGGCTCGCCAAGAAGCTCGCTTAGCCTTAAAGCCACCGGCTTAAGGCTGTATTTTTCCACAACTTTTCCATCCGGCCTGCCAAGATGGCTGACTAAAACCAGCTTTTTTGCGCCATTTTCTAAAATATACCTGATTGTCGGAAGCGTTGCCCGGATACGCGTATCATCGGTGATCTTTAAGCCGGCGTCCTGAGGCACATTAAAATCTGCCCTGCATAAAACAACCTTATTTTTTAAATCAATGTCTTTTAAAGTTAATTTTGCCATGACACTCCTCCTCCAAATTTGAAAGAATAATATATATTAAGCATCAGGCTTTGTCAAAGGTTTTTATTAATAACTCAGGAATAAAGCCTTGAACATGAATATTTGCGGATTAATATAAGCAAAAGGGGCAATTCTTATTAGGAACAGCCCCTATTACTTTAGCCTAAAAACAGGCTTTACAGCCCTCTTTTAACCAAATATTCGCACAAATCCACAACCCTGCAAGAATAACCCCATTCATTATCGTACCAGGCGATTACCTTGGCAAAATTACCGCCAAGCACCTTGGTTAACTTTGAATCAACAGTGCTTGATGCCGGGTAATGATTAAAATCCACTGACACCACATCATCGGTAGTATAGCAAAGTATGCCCTTCATTTTTGTTTCCGAGGCATCTTTTAATGCTTTATTAATATCTTCAACAGTAGTTTCCTTCTTAAGCGAACATGTCAAATCCACGATTGAGACATTTGGCACCGGGACACGAATAGCAAAGCCATCAAGCTTTCCTTTTAATTCAGGGATCACCAACCCGATTGCTCTTGCAGCGCCCGTAGAAGTAGGGATCATGGAAACTGCTGCAGCACGAGCACGGCGCATATCAGAATGCGGAAGATCCTGTAATCTCTGGTCATTCGTATATGCATGGATTGTTGTCATCAGGCCTTTTTCAATACCCCAATTATCATTGATTACCTTTGCCACAGGGCCAAGGCAATTTGTGGTACAAGAAGCATTGGAAATTACACTGTGCAGCTTCGGGTCATATTTATCATCATTAACTCCCATAACTATCGTAATATCTTCACCTTCTGCAGGTGCGCTGATAATTACCTTCTTTGCCCCGCCCTTGGTAATATGATTTATTGCCCCTTTAACCTCTTTACCTTTCTTATTTACTCCGTCATTCTTTACGGTAAATAAACCGGTAGATTCCACCACAATTTCAACCCCCAACTCCTTCCAAGGCAATTCTGCAGGGTCTCTTTTGGCAAGCACCTTAATCTCTTTTCCATTAACTATAATTGAATTATCCCCAGCTTTAACATCCCCGCCGGGAAAGCGGCCATGCACAGAATCATATTTTAACAGATGCGCCAGAGACTTGGCATCTGTGATATCGTTTACAGCCACAAGTTCAATATCCTTGCTCTTACTTTCTAAGATTGCCCTTCCCACCATCCTGCCAATTCTTCCAAAACCATTGATACCAATCTTTACTGCCATTTCATTTTCCTCCTTGTTGGTTATTTAAACTCCCCTTAAATACTGCGCCGCAAGCTCTGGAGGGGTAGAAACCAGATAAAATCCTGAACCCCATTCAAACCCGGCAACGCGTGTAAGCTTAGGCATAAATTCAATGTGCCAATGATATCCTTCTACATCTGACTCCCCGTTAGTCGGAGCAGTATGAATGATGTAATTGTAAGAAACATTCGGAAATAAATTCTTTAGTTTTGAAATCGTATCTTTTAAAATTGATGCCAGCGCGGAAATCTCCTCTGGAGCAATGCGGGAAAATGAAGCGCTGTGCTTTTTAGGCATGATCCAAATCTCAAACGGGAACCTGGAAACAAACGGGCAAAAAGAAAGAAAATAATTATTCTCCAAAATCACCCGCTCTTTTTCCTGCGTTTCCTGCCTGAGCATATCGCAGAAAATACAACGCTCCCGAAAATTAAAGAAATTCTGCGCCCCCTTAATTTCCTCGTAAACATTCTTAGGCACCATCGGTAAAGCAATAATCTGGGAATGGGGATGCTCCAAAGAAGCCCCTGCTGCTGCGCCAAAATTCTTAAATACCATAATGTATTTAAAACGCTTGTCTTTTGCCAGATCAAGCGACCTGCGGCAATATAAAATCAGGAAATTCTCTATCTCGTTATTTAGTAAATCAGGGATGTCCTTGGAATGATACGGCGTTTCAATTAAAATCTCATGAGCCCCTACGCCATTAGACATATCATAAAGCCCGATCCCGCGCCTGTCTAAATCTCCCTCTATCTGCAGTGCCGGGAATTTATTAGAAACCACCCTTACCTGCCATCCGGCGGTGTTTGGATGCGTATAAGGATCCCTGATCACATCAATCTCAGGAGGGGTCATAGACTCGTTACCATAACAAAACGGACAGATCCCCTGCCTAAAAGCGCTTGGCTCATACTCAAAATCAGCCGGCTTACTCGGATGATCAGTATCAACTATGATCCATCTTCCACCAATCGGGTCTCTTCTTAATTCAGACATTTTTTAGGTCAGTTTAAAATAATTTTTTTATTAAACTACTTGTTAAACAGGTATATCTCGCAAAAACTTAGCGCCATCTTCCGGAGGAAGCGGACAAATATAAAAACCTGTCCCCCATTCAAATCCGGCGACTCTTGTTAAACGAGGCATAATTTCAATGTGCCAGTGATAATCAGAATCTATGCTTTTCCAGTAACCGACTTTTTCCCTGCGAAAAGGAGCAGTATGCACAACATAATTATACGGCGGGTCATTTAACCCGATCTTTAATTTCTGAAGGACTTTTTTCATAATTGCCGCAAGGTTCTTCTTATCAGAGGAATCAAGTGTGGTAAAGTCACAGGAATGTTTCTTTGGCAATATCCAAACTTCAAAAGGGAACCTTGAAGCAAACGGAACAATTGCAACAAAACCGTCAATCTCCAGCACAAGCCTTTCTTTAGAGGACATCTCCTGCTTGATCATATCACAAAAAACACATCTCTCATGATAATCAAAATAATGCCTTGCTCCGATAAGCTCTTCTTTTACACGCTTTGGGTTTACTGGCGTGGCAATGATTTGCGACCTTGAATGATGCACCCTGCCGGCTCCTGCAACCCAACCATAATTCTTAAAAACAAGCACGTATTTAAACCGCTTGTCTTTTTCAAGATCAAGCATCCTATTAATATAGCAGCTAAAAACATTTGCAATCTGCTCTTCGCTTAAATCTGCCATATTGGCAATATGCTTGTTTGTTTCAACAACTATTTCGTGTGCGCCGACACCATTCATTAAATCATACAGGCCTTTTCCCCTGCGTTCAAGCTCGCCTTCAATTCTCAAAAATGGCGCAATGCTCGGCACAACCCTTAAATCCCAGCCAGGAGCATTATGAGGTGTATTTTTGGGCCTTATTGAGTAAATTTCCGGAGGGGTTTGCGATTCATGGCCTTCGCAAAAAGGACAAAGGCTTTCAGGAGGCGCACCAAGGTCCTGAGTAAGAAATTGATCAGGCCTTTTTGCGCGCTCAGTAGCAACAATAACCCATCTTCCAATTATCGGATCTTTACGTAATTCAGGCATAGTTATTTAAATTTATAAGTGTTTTTGATTTGAGAAAATAATTATAACAACAAAGATAGTATTATGCAATTATTTTTTAGTTAAAAGGCTTTCTCCAACTGACACCTTGTGCCCGGCAATAAATTCAGCAGCGGTCATCCTGCGCTTTCCCTCAATTTGCAATTCTTTAATAATAACCGCCCCTTTACCGGCAACCACAACAATGCCGTCTTTTAAGATCTCAACGATCTCCCCGCAAGAGAAATCTTTTTTATCAAAAAGCATAAACTTTTCTACAATATAAATTTTTACCAGCTTAGAGTTATAATAAGTAAACGCTCCGGGCCAGGGCAAAGTGCCTCTGACCAAATTATAAATTTCAATTGCCGTTTTCTTCCAATCTATCAGGCCGTCTGATTTTTTTAATTTTGATGCATAAGTTGCATAAAGATCATTTTGAGGAAACAATTTTACATTCTTGATATTCTTAACAGTCTCCAGCAGCAGTTCTCCTCCAAGCCTACTCAAGGATATCTCAAGGCTTATTGCAGTGTCATCTTCGTTTATACTAATTTCTTTTTGAGAAATTACCGGGCCGCAATCCATTCTGCGTTCTACTCTCATAATGGTTACTCCTGTAATTTCTTCTCCTTTAATAATCGCCCAGTTGATAGGAGCGGCACCGCGGTATTTTGGAAGAAGTGACGCATGTATGTTGACAGCCATAACTCCGGGAAGATCCAATACCGGCTGTGAAAGTATCTGGCCATAAGCCACAATCACAAACAAATCCGCCCCAATGGCCTTAAGATGATTTACAGAATCATTTGTATTAATATCTTGAGGCTGAAAAACATCTATCCCTGCTGCCTCGGCAAGCGTTTTTACGCAGGTTGAGGCCAAATGCAGATGCCTTCCTTTTTTCTTATCGGGTTGAGTTACCACGCAGGCTATATCATAACCTGATTTTATCAATGCCTCTAAAGATGATACGGCAAAATGGCTGCTTCCAAAAAAAACTATCTTCATTTTTCTCCTAAACAGGGTCTACATCAACGGTTACTATTATACCCGAATGCTTCAGGCCTTTTAAGTGTAATTTTAAAAACTTAACCGCGCTTCTTATTTCGTTAACACTTATCAAAACCTGCCAATAATAATTGCCGCGCAGCTTTGATAACTGCATCGGGTTAACAGAAATCAATTGCAGTTGCTTATGTTTTTTTTTGCCGAGTGATTCAAAAAAATTAAGGCTTGCGGTTTTTACATTCTCTTCAATTTTACCGCGAAATTTCACTACTATCAAATGTTTGTAGGGAGGAAATTTCAATTGCTTGCGTTGTTTCAATTCTTCTTTATAAAATAAATTAAAATCTTTTCTTTGCAGGGCCTCAAAACAATGGTGCCTGCCGAGGGTTGTTTGAATAATCATCCTTTTTGAAGTCAACCCGGAAAGTCCTGCTAACATGACAAATGCCTTTTCGCTTGCGCGAAAATCTACCCGGTTAATCGTATTATCAATCCCCAGCACAGCTATCAGATCAAAATTATAATTTGGGTTTCTAATGATACTGCTTGTTGAAATAAAAATATCAGCGTCTTTTAGTTGAATTTCTTCATCCGCCTCACAACGCTTAATTAGCGCCTGAGGGAAAATCCGCGATATCTCACTCTCAATCTTCTCTGCGCCTACGCCTGCAAATTTGATATAACCGGCGTTGCAGGAAGGGCATATTTTTGGCGCCTCAAGATTATAACTGCAATAATGACAACTTAATAAGTTACCTTTAAAGTGATACACTAAATTAATACTGCAACGAGGGCATTTTAAGATATGCCCACAATTATTGCAGGAAGCAAAAGTAGCAAAACCCTTCCTGTTTAGAAATAAAAGTGTTTTGCCTTTAGCTGTCAAGGAAGACATTATGGCATCCTGTAAATATTTTGAGAAAATGACGCCTTTATTGCGGTTAAAACGCAGCTCGGGGTTCATATCAACGACATTAATTTCCGGAAAAACATTTTTACGCGGTAATTGCAAATATTCAACTTTGCTTTCCAGCTGATTTGCCATATAAAATGATTCTAAAGATGGGGCATGGCTTGCTAAAATCAGGTTTGCTCCAGCTTGATTTGCGCGCATTATCGCCGCTTCTCTTGCATGGTAGTGCGGAACCTGATCCTGCTTATAAACAGGATCCTGCTCTTCGTCAACAATAATTAAACCAAGATTCTGTGAAGGTGCAAAAACAGCTGAACGCGCCCCGATCACAAGGCTGGAGGCTGTCTTACGTATATTAAGCCATTGTTCTAACTCACCGGCTTCTTTTCTGTACAAAACATTGATATTTGTTTTTAACTCCTGTTCCAGCATATTCTTCAGATAAACAAGGGACTTGATATTAGAAACCAGAATTATGGCTGATTCGCCATGCGCTAAAGTTTGTTTTACCTGCTCAAGATAATATTCCCAACGGCTTTTAACGTCCGAGCCCTGCATAACTGTTATCTTGGCATTGTCATTTTCTACCTTCGGATAACTTGGGAAAACTTCATTAACGCTTTTGGGAGTACGTAGCGCTTCTGGAAGCGAAGATTCTATTGCCTCCCCCCAGGAACAACAATAATATTCAGAGAGTTTTTTTGTCAACAAAAGCATGCCTTCATCTAAGCACACAGATTCATCTAAAACTTTTAAGATTGGCTTAAGATTCTTAATCTTAGACGCAGAAGAAAGCTCTACAACATAACCTACGGCCCTTCTATTACGCAAGTAAACTAAAACACGGCAGCCTTTTTTCACTTTATCACTCAAAGGATCCGGAACAATGTAATCAAACGGGCCCTCAATAGCAATCCCCATTACTACCTTAGCGAATAACACGAGATAACTCCTGTGCTGCATTAGGTTTCTTTATTTTTTTTATTGCTTCTCTGACTTTTTGCATTTTTCCTGGATTATTTTTACAATCAAAGATTATTTCTTTAAAATCCGAGGCCCTTTTTATTTCCTGTCCAATCCCGTAGTTTTGTAATGCCTTCATATTTTCTGTTTCCTGCCCCGGGATAGGAGAAATGAAAAAAGGCACCAGTTCCATTGCCAAAACCTCTGATATTGTCATACCCCCGGGCTTGGTAATAATAATGTCTGAAACCGCCATTAACTCCTGCACGTTGTCCACAAACCCCAAAACCAGACAATCCGGATAGTTTTTCTTTTTTAAACGCGTAAACAATTTTTTATTTCTGGCACAGACAACGATTAATTGCAATTGCCCGTGCAACGCATCAACAATCTCCTCAATAGGCCCAAGCCCAAAAGAACCTGTAATTAAAATTCCGGTAAACTTATCCGCATCAAGCCCGAGTTTTAGGGACAATTCTCTGCGGTTAAATGATTTCAGGAATTTCTCATCAACAGGAATTCCTGATGCTCTTATATCTTCAGGCTTGCCTGATTCAAGAAGGAGCTTCTCTTTAGTATAGTCAGAGGCCACAATATAAATATCAGTGCCTAAAGACAGCCAATAAGGATGCACGCCAAAATCAGTAATTATGGTTATAACCTTAGATGTGATTTTTTGCTGAGTTTTTAAGTAAGCGGCTATTTCCGAAGGAAGAAAATGCGTTGAAATTATAAAATCAGGGTTTTGCCTTACAAGATAATCTGAAAACCTTGCTGAATTCAAGCGATCAATAATTACTGCGGTTTTTTTTGTAAGCCTGCGCAGCCTGCGCACATAAGTAGCCCAAAACGCCCAGCGCCAAAGCGCAACCGCATGGTTTATTAAAAACGAATACCCCCACGTATAAAACAGGCGGAAAAGAAAGTTTGTCTGTTGTAAAATATCCAAAAATTCAATTTGCGCATCTTTCTCATTATTCTTTAAATATTTATAAACTGCCTCAGCAGCCTTAAAATGCCCAGCCCCTGCAGAAGCATAAACAATTAAAATCTTTTTCATAATTATTTTTGTTTAACCAGATAAGTGGCTGCTGCGAAAAGGTCCTGAAAAAACAGATCAGGCTGAACTTCCCAGTTTTTACGGTTGGCGGCCTTTTCTTTTCCAGATAAGACCAGGATTGATTTACAACCTGCTTCTTTGGCAGTGAGCACATCACTAATAGTATCGCCGATAAAATACGCGTTTTTTAAATCAAGCGGCCATTGCCTGGCAGCAGCATTTAACATTCCTGCGCGGGGCTTGCGGCAGGAACAATTTTCTTTCGGCCGGTGAGTACAGTAATATACGCCTTCAATTTTACCTGCGTATAACTCAACTTCAGAAAGCATCTTCTTTGTGATTAGATCAAGCGTGCGCTGGCTATACACGCCCTTCCCGACACCAGCTTGGTTAGAAATCACAAACACCTTAAAGCCATGCTTAGAAAAAAGCGCAATCGCTTTTTTTACCTTTGGCAAGAACCTGAATTTCTTTAATGAAGTAACGTATTTTTTGTCACCGGGGTATTTATTGATCACCCCATCGCGGTCTAAGAAGATTATTTTTGCTTTCATAAAGTAAAATTAATTATGTTTTGCGGCTTAAAGCCTGCGCAGCAATAAGCTCCTTATATTTTAGGTAGCTTAAAAACTGGTACATCCCGCTGTTAAAAGCAACAACAAAACCAATAAATCCATCCTTATACCCTTTTCGCCCTACATAGGTGCGCATAAACCTGTCAATTGTGCGATACAGAAACCTGCCCAGCCGCATAGGTTTATTTTGATCAAACCATTTCTGGGCCTCCCATGTAGTTTGCCTGTTTAATTTAGCAAACATATCTTCAAGGTTACGGAATGAATAATGGATCAAATCGCTTTTTAAGTGCCCGCAAGGATCATCCATAAATGCGCGCGGGTGCACAGCCACCTCTTCATAACGGAATTTATCTTTCCTAAATAGCCTGAGCTGCGGGCTGGGATACCACCCTCCGTATTTTACCCAATATTCACCAATAAAATTCCTGCGAGGGATAGTAAAACCGTTTTCTTTTGGGTTATTTTTTAATTCAAATATAATTTCATCCCTTAATTCAGGAGTAATTATTTCATCCGCATCCAGGCTTAACACCCACTGGTTCCTTGCCTGGGCGTACGCCCAATTCCTGTGCCTGCCTTCAACATCCATTTTCCTGACAAATATCCTGTCGGTGAATTTCCTGACTACCTCTTGTGTTTTATCAGTAGACTCATCATCAACCACAATTATTTCATCCGCCCAGAGAGCCGATTCTAAACACTTAGCAATACGCCCTGCCTCATTTTTTGCCAAAACCACGACTGAAAGATTGATTTTCTCAGGCATTTTATGACAAAACTTTCTTAATCACGCCTGCTACGTATTTAATTTCCTTTTCAGTAATATGCGGGTACATTGGCAGAGAAATAATTTCCTGGGCAACTTTTTCAGAAACAGGAAAATCCCCGGTTTTATACCCTAAATCTTCATAAGCCTTTTGTAAATGAAGCGGAATTGGATAATGGATAATGGCAGACACACCCGCATCTTTTAAACTGTTGAATAATTCATCCCGTTTCTTAGACCTGATCACGTAAACATGATACACGTGTTTGACTGTTGGTAACACTGAGGGGACAATTACCCCTTCTATATCGCCTAAAAATTTGTTATAAAGCTTGGCTGCTTTTATGCGCATATTATTCCATAAATTCAGCTTTTTTAATTTTACGCGCAAAATCCCGGCTTGCAAAGTATCCAGACGGGAATTATACCCGATGATCGCATGCTCATATTTTGAAATCCTTCCGTAATCCCTGAACATAAGCAGCTTCTTATAGGTTTCCTTGTCATTTGTAACAACCATGCCGCCATCACCCAATGCCCCTAAATTTTTGGAAGGATAAAAGCTAAAACACCCGATATCGCCGATACCTCCGGTAATCTTCCAGCTTCCATTCTCCAACTTAATACTTGCTCCGTGCGCCTGGGCAGCATCTTCAATCACCTTTAAATTATATTCATCGGCAATTTTCATAATTGCCGGCATATTCGCAGGGTGGCCGTAAAGATGAACCGGCATAATTGCCTTAGTATTTTTTGTGATAGCGCTTTTTATCTTATGGATATCAATGTTATAAGTATCCTCTTCAATATCAACAAAAACAGGTTTTGCTCCGGTATAAGAAACGCTCAAGGCAGTAGCGATATAAGTAAATGCAGGCACGATCACCTCATCTTGCGGCCCGACTCCGGCGCTAAGACAGGCAAGAAATAAAGCTGCGGTCCCTGAACTCACCCCTACCCCATAATTACAGTTGCAAAACTTGGCAAACTCTTCTTCAAAAAGGCGCACATCATCACCCAGAATAAAATCGCCGTTTTTAATTACCTTATTTACAGATTGCAATATTTCCTTTTTAATTTCTTTATGCTGCAGCCCTAAATTGGAAAATTGGATCCTCACTTCATCCTCCTGATCATTGTAAAAACATCATCAACCTCAATGGATTTTATACACTCGCGGTCAAACTGGCACAAAGGCATGCGAAAATTCTTATAACAAGGCCGGCAAGCCAAATCTTTCTTAATCACAACATGCTTGCTGCTTGCAGGGTACGGCCCATAGGTTAAATCATCTACCGGCCCAAACAAAGACACGGTATTTATTCCCAAAGCAACTGCCACATGCAACGGCCCGCCATCATTGGTAACAAGAATATTTAAATTCTTAATTGCAGCTGCAAAATCCCCTAAGCTGGTTTTTCCCGTTAGATCTAACGGCTTATTTTTCATCATCCCGAAGATCATTTCACCAATCGGCATATCAGAAGAATCTCCCAGGATCACAATCTTTGCCCCTAAATCAAGGCTTAGTTTTTCTGCAAGCTGTGCATACTTTATTGCCGGCCAATGTTTAAACTTTGCATCCTTACCCCAGCTTGCTCCTGCACCCGGGGCAATACCCACAATAAAATCATTCTCTGAAAAACCTGCTGCCTCAAAAACATGCTTCATTCTTATCTGATTCTTTTCCTGCACAAATAACTCTAAATCTTAATTAGAAGGCTCTATATCCAGATATTTAAGCAATTCAAGGTAATATTCAACCATGTGCCTGGAATCATACCCTTTTAGATCAATCTTATGGGTTAGAAAAAAACCGCGATTTTTATAATTAAATCCGATCCTCTTTTTTATCCCTAAAAGCTTGGCAATAAAACCATAACGATGATCAAGAGAAAAATCCAAACATACATCAAATCTTTGCCTGCGGATTTGCTTTAATAAATCAAAGAACGCTTTTAAACCTTTAAAAAATGAATCTGTGAAAACTTTTTTCAGGTCTCCCCGTGAAAAAGGAATGACTAAATCTATCCTTTGGTTGTTTTTTAATAAGCTCCCGACTCTTTGGTTAGACCAGAATCCGATAAAACAACCAGGGCACTTCTCTTTAATTGCCCTGATAACAGGAGTGGTAAATAAACAATCACCGATACCAAAAGGGTTTATAATCAGGATTTTTCTCAAATGTATTTTTCGTATTTACGCTTTTTTAGTAATTCTACAAGCTGTTTAACATCCTGCGCCTTGTCTTTAGCGCAAACCAAAAGCGCATCAGCCGTATCTACAATAACTATGTCTTTAACACCCACTGCTGCCACAAGCCGTTTATCCGCAAAAATTAAACTATTTTTACAATCTAAAGTAATTGATCTTCCACGAATAATATTTCCTTGTGCGTCTTTTTCTAATATTTCCCCAAGCGCCTGCCAACTGCCTATATCAGACCAGCCGAAATCAGCAGGAATCAAGGCGGTTTTGGCGCTTTTTTCCATTATTGCGTAATCTATGGATATAGAAGGTAACTTGTCCCAGAGATTTTCTAATCTCGTTTTATTATGCATTTTACCAATAAGCGCTGCTTCCCGCGGCATGTATTTTTTTGCCTCTTCAAGCATTACCTTGGCCTTAAAAATAAACATCCCCGCATTCCAATAATAACGCCTGTCTTTTACAAATCTTTTTGCAACCGCCAAAACCGGTTTCTCAGTAAACTTTTCAATAAAATAAAAACCTCTCTCTTTATTATCAGACCTTATTTTTATGTATCCATATCCGGTTTCCGGGCTTTTAGGAGTAATCCCCAAAGTTACAATACAGCCGTTCTTTGCAACAGAAACTGCCTTGTTAATAATTTTCCTGAAAGAAACAGCGTCTTTTATAAAATGATCCGAAGGTAAAACTGCAATTACTGCATCAGGGTCAAGCGCACTGATCTTCTGCGACAACAAAACAATGGGGCTAAAGGTGTTTTTTGCGCTTGGCTCAAAAAAACAATTCTTTAAAGGCACGAGTAGGCTATTGGCGCATTGTTTTATCAGCTTTTTGTGTATCAGGCCCGCAGCGATATAAATATTTTCTCTGGGCAATAATTTATCCAGCCTCAGCAACGTATCTTTTATCATTGGTCTTTCTGAACAAACACTCAGGAACTGCTTTGGTAAACGTTGCCTGCTTAATGGCCAAAAACGCGTGCCTGATCCGCCTGACAAAACAATAACATGGATCATTTATATTTTGAGCGCCTCCTTCGCTTTTAAGAAAACTTCATCAACTGAAATAGCGCTTAAAGCCGGCTTTTCAATAACTATGTGTTTATCCCCCCAGGGCCCCCATCGCCTTGAACATTTACCGGGAATATCATTACGAAATAGCGCAATTGCCGGCGTACCGACTGCGCTTGCAAGATGCACAGGCCCGCTATCCGCAGAAATCAAGAGCCTGCATTTTTTTAGGCACCATGCTAACTCTCTAAGGCCGGTTTTGCCGGTAATATCAAATACAGAATTTCCTAAATCACCGAACAAGGCTTTGCTTTTTTCAATTTTATCTTTTGTGCCCACGATTAATATTTTCAATTTTAATTCATCAATTAATCTTTTAGCCAGCAGGCGAAAATTCTCCTGGCTCCATTGCTTCAAAGGATCGCTTGTCCAAGGATGTATTGCAACCAGATTATCAAACTTATCAATCCCGATATATGCGGCAAACTTATCAACTTCATGCATATCTAAATCCAATATGACGGCCTTATTATCGGTCTTTGCTCCAATTAAAGAAACAAGTTCTAAATTATATTCCACCTCATGGCTTAACCCCAGGTGTTTATTGTCCATAATTTTACGGTTAAGCAAAAACCCCCATTTACGGTCATACCCGGCTCTTACCGGGATACCTGCAAGAAAAGTTACGATATTAAAATCCTTTGAGGGATTCAGCATTACCGCCGCATCAAACTTAAATTTCTTAAGGCTATTTATAAACCTGAGCTTCTTTAAAAACCCGTTACTGGCCTTGTCACATTCAAGGATCTCATCCACATATGGCAGGCAGCGGGCAAGATCTACCACAGAAGAATTAACAAAAAGGATTATCTCCGCGTTAGGATAAGCTTCTCTTATGGCCCGGATTGCAGGAATATTCAATAAGAATTCCCCGAACCTGTCGCTTCTTACAACAAGTATTTTATTAAATTTCATCGGTATTTATAAATTTCTTTAGCGCCAAAGAAAACCCCAGCATATACCAGAATATAATTGAAACACGGGAATAATAAAGGCTCGTTTCAGTCAATCCGTTAATCAAGAAAGCTATTAATGAAACTACGGCACAAAGTAAAATCAACTTCAGTCCTTTGTTTTTCATGGCCTTGTAAATAGAAAAATCCTCCTTAAATAAACAAAATAACATCCACAAGAAAGCAAACAAGCCTAACAAACCGGTCTCTCCTGCCATTTGAAAGAAATTATTATGCGCATAAATTGTATCGCTGGTTTTTGCCCCTTCCTGCTCCGGAAGTTTATATAAATGATAATTCTTAGAGAACGTGTTCAGGCCGACACCGATTATGGGATTGTGCTTAATCATATTAATAGAGTTGCGATAAATATTCATCCTGTCGGCATTGCACATTAAGATAGCCGGCCGATATTTAACTTCTTTTGCCCATTTCTTTATGCTCTTTGGAGCAAAAAGCGGAAAAAGAAAAATAATTGCCAGCAATAAAGCTAAAACGGCCTTGTCCTTTTTTATAATCCCGTAAATAAAAATACTCACAGCCAATGCCAATGCCGCAGGTCTTGCAAATGTGAAAAAAAGGCCGGAAAACAAAACCAAAATCATGGATAATCTTAGTAAGTTAAATTTTGTTTTCCCAAGCTTTGAAAGAAAATCAAGATCATAACGCAACAACCCAAAAGAAAAAACTACAAAGGATGATAAATAAACACCTAAAACATTTGGATTAGGAAACCCTGCGGTTGCGCGCTTTAAACCGATAGTCCCATTAACATCTATACGATTTCCTCGGATAAAATCCCACCCCGTCTGCATCTGCCAAATCGCATCAATTGAGGCAACACAAGCTCCGCATATAATACTTAAAACAATTCTTTTAATATGCTTAAGGTCCCTTAATTCTTCAATGAAAATAAGAAAAGTAAGCCCAAACTCAACCAACTTAAAAACCCCTCTGATGCTGGCGCGCAAGTCAATTGAATTAACTATTGAAATAATAGAAATAAGCACAAAAGCTAAAAACGGAAGGTCAATAGCGCTTTTTACAAAGAATTTTTCTTTTTTCAGGATTTTCTTTAAGAAAAAATTCACAAAGAGAAAACTGACAAAAAAGCTGCTGAAAAATGGAGCAACAGCAACGGAAAAAGGGATCAAAATAAGCGACCAATACGCAGCCCGGTCACAAAATAAAATTATTTTTTCTTTCATAGTTATTATTAACGTAGTAAACGGTACTTTATCATATAAAATAGAGCCCAGATTCCATCGCGCCACCTTATTTTCTTACCATCTTTATATGTGCGCGGAAAGTAAGCAACCGGCAGCTCAACGATCCTTTTCTTCTTTTTTAACGCGTTACAGACAATTTCAACATCAATATCAAAACCAGAAGCCTTAAGGCCAAGCTCAATAAAGGTGCTTCGTGACGCCAGTTTATAACAGGTGGCGTAATCATTTAGTTTGCTTCCAAAAAGAACATTTAAAACCATGGTCAAAACCTTGTTTCCCAAGCGGTGCAAGAATAAACCGTCGTGGCCATTTATAAACCTTGCCCCAAAAACCAAATCAGCATTCTGCTGCTTATAAGCCTGAATAAGTTTTGAGAAGTCATTAGGATCATATTCAAAATCAGCATCCTGGATAATCACCAGTTCTCCTTGCGCATTGTCAAGGCCGGTCAAAAAAGCAGCTCCCTTGCCTCTCTGGCTGGAATGATAAATTATCCTCACGCTCTTATTGCTTAAATCTTTTAATAAACGGTCAGTGCCGTCAGTAGAACCGTCATCCACCACAATGATCTCTTTTTCAATGCCCTCTACCGCGCTTATTCTTTCAAGAATAACACGTATAGTCTTTGCTTCATTAAAAACCGGGACAATTACAGATAACAGCGGCGTATTCATTTCTTAAATTTCCTCATTATCGCCCAAAAATACAGCTTCAGGTAACTTGGCAAAAGCTTAAATATTTTAAAGCTTGATTTTCCCTTTGAACGTTCGCGCCAAACCGTCGGAACCTCAGTGATCTTAAAACCCGTAAAAAAGGCCTTTAAAGGAATTTCCATAGATACCTCAAAACCGGTTGAATCTATTTTTATAGTTTCTATCACTTTCTTACGGTACATCTTAAAAGCATTGCTGATATCAGAAGAAGGAAAACCCAGGAGAGAATGCAAAGATTTACCTCCTAATCCGGAAAGAAACCCCTTGATCCCGGATCCTCCCAGCCTGCTGCCTCCTTTTATATATCTTGAGCCACAAACCACATCATAGCCTTGTGTAATCTTCTCAAGCATTAAAGGAATAGTGGATAGATCATCGCACAAATCACCCATGATCGGTACAACAACATCTGTGCTGACAGCGCTAAAGCCTGCTTTAATGGCATTTGCAAAACCGCTTTCAAGCGCATTCTGCACCAGTCTTATATTCTGGTGCTGGCGCATCGCCTGTCTTACCAGCTCCGGAGTTTTATCAGTTGAATGATCGTCTACAACTATCAATTCGTGATCAAGCTTTAGTGTATTTTCTATCTTGTTCAATAAATCAAGGATGTTTTCTTCTTCATTATGTGCAGGAACAACTAAAGATATTTTCATTACTGAGCCACCTTAAAGATATGTACTTTTTCACGATTAAATACCAGCTGAAATCTATCCGCATGCCCATTTGCCCACAGGTCTTCAATAGGAAAAATATTTTTATTACTCATCCTCAATGAATAAACCACCAAGTAGTCAATTTTATCTGAAGTTAAATTTCCCAACCAAGTGTTATAGTCCGGGTTCTCGCGATAATTACCTTCTTTCTCAAGGTTTTTATGAAACTGCATATAATCCTTAAACCAATAATACTTTCCATTTGGAAAATCATGCAAGCATACCGGATTGACTTTATTTACTGAAACATAAGAAACGTCATTTTTAAAATGCGTTCCATAAAGCGGCAAAACATGAGGTATGCCGGCATAAGCAATGCGGCTTCCGGTTAACGGAGTATTATCATTTAACCATTTCCAAGCCTGCCTATCCTCATGAGGAAAAGGCGTATTCTTAAGATAAGAATTATATTCATTGGCATCATAAAAGGAATTAAGCAAGTGTAAAACAACCAAACAAAAAACAAAGAAAATTAAAATACGCGATAAGTTTAATTTTATCCGTAATATTTTAGGCAATAAAAAAAATGTTAAAATTGCTAAAATAAAGGATGCGGCAATTTCCCAACTCCCGGACAATTCTCCGGCACTGGCAAAAAAACAAACTATCACAATCACGCGCACAACCTTTACAGGAATCCTTAAAGAATCAACAGTTAGAAAACCAGCAATAAAACCTGCTGCCAGGAAAGTATACAAATACCTTACCCAAAATTGAGGCATGAACAGTAAGAATGAAACAATTAACAACAAAGGCAAGGCCAAAATAAAAATAAGGGTAAAATTTATCTCTTTTGCTTTTCTTATTAAGGCAACCGGCACTCCCAGGAATATTGCCGGAAGCACAAAGATCAAAAATTGCCCCCCTAATCCTTCGCTAAAAAGAAATTTTCCTAAATTAAGATCATCAAGCGTCCAATGATCACGGTAAAAAGAAAACGGCACAACCCCTTTAAAAATGTTCTTTCCAAATAAATAAATATCTGCCGGGTACAAGGGATTCAAGGTCAGCAAAATACTTTTTATATAAGAAAACCCTCCTAAAACAAGCGAGACCAATAAGAATAAAATTAAATAAATAAATCTGTTCTTTTGTTTAAACAAAATATAAGCAAAATAAATAAACAGAAATACCCCGTAAATTACCGCCGATGTCTTTGTCCCCAAAAATAACCCGAAAGAAACTGACCAAAGCAGTAAATTCTGCCAGTTAAAATCTTCTTTAAGGCTAAGCAAGAAATTCAATCCCGTCAAAAACAATCCGGCAACCATTACATCCACATAAGCAATCTCTAATTGCTTGAAAACATTTGGAGTAATCAAAAACAATGCCGCGGCATAAAAAGAAAACTCCCTATTTAGCCTTAGCTTTCGGCAAATTGAATAAATTGACAATACTGCCAAAATAAAAAATGGCGTTTGAGCAAGGTCAGCCAAAAATACATTTTTTAACGGCAGCATCCACCATAGAAAAAACAAGCTCCCATTTATGGGATAATATGACGGGCTTGGGTCGTCACAAAGCGTGATGGGATTCTCAAGGTTTGCATGCTTGAGCCACTCTACAGGGAAGACAAAATGATAACTTAAATTATCCCAGCCAAAAGGCGCGTATATTAAATTAATGAATAATTTAACTATGCCAAAACCAATGATCAAAGAAACACAGATAAGTATAACCTTGTTATTCAACAAATCTTGAGCAGCACGTTTAAACAAAGATAAATCAATGCGTGCTTTCTTGCTTCTTGATAAAATCAGCACAAAAACTAAAATAAGCAGATTAAACAAAATTAAGTTGGTTAAATTTAAAATCCCGAAAACACCCAGCAAAAGTTCAGTTAAGATTATCTGCGAAAGATAAAGAATAAAAACAGAAATTAAAAAATCAACCTGGGTTTTGATCTGCAAAAATCTTGCAGCAACCAAGTACCCGGATAAACCAACTATAAAATTAGATATGAATACGATGATCATTTTATGCTTTCTGGCACAAACCGATTAAATCAATACTTCTTTTTGTAATTTTTTTGCTGACATCATAATTTTTAGGAAGAATATTTTCATAAAAACGAATTACAGGATTATAGCCCGATTGATTATATTTCATTAAACCCCATCTTTTTAAACGAAGAAAAAACCTGCACATGAACCCTTCATTTAAACCAAAAATATCAACCGAAAAAAACGCGGATTTAAGCAAATCCTTAAATTCAGTTTTTGTGAATTCCTTATGGTGCTGCTGGAATTTCTCATACTTTAAGGGATTTTTAATGTTTCTTTCAACATTTAAGGTAACTAACAACGCCCTTGCTTTTTTCTTCATCACCCGGTTTATTTCCTGTAAGAAAAAACTTAGCCTGTCCTCAGGGATGTGCTCAATCAGCTGACAGGCAATTACCCCGTCAAAGCTTTCATCAGCAAAGGGCAATCTTGAAGCATCCGCGTTAACAAAATTTATATTAGAAACGTTAAATCGTTCTATATACCTGCCCAAGTGATCTTTGCAGGAAAAATCCATATCTAAACTTACTACCCTGTGCGAAAACCCTGACAAATAAAAACTTCCAAAACCGTCTCCAATGCCTATCTCAAGGATAAATTTATCTTGGTAAAACGTTTTAAAAAATAAATAAGGTATTAAATGCTGGACAAAGAAGACTCTGGTTGTATAGGGAAATTTACCGTCAATAATAAAATCCTGAATATCTTTCTGCCCAAACGCCTCTATTTCTTTTCTGGACCAGCCCTTAAAGATATTCATTCTTTAATCTTTTCCCACACCTTGGCCCATTTAATAAAATGAACAAAAACAAACAACCCGGAAAAAACCAATCCGTGTATGCCTTCTTTGTAACCCTTCTTGTTAAAATACATTTTCTTAAATAACTTTAAAGGCTTCCAGGTTAAATTATATTTTACTTTCTTTAAATTTAAATCCTGCTCAGTATCAATAATATCCTGCGCCTGCAGGTTTGTGTAACGGTTCTGGCGGTCAACAAACTCGGTAATTGAATCAAAAGGATAATGCAAAATATCCGCCTTAATCTCACCTATATTTCCATTAACGATCATCTTTTCATGCACTCTGCCTTCGTAATGAGCAAGGCCTTTCTTATAAAGATGCTGCGACCAGTGATACCAACCGCCATATCGCATAAAACGGCCCAGGAAAAAATTTCTACGCATGAATTTAAAAGCGCAAAACCTTGTCTCGGGCAAAATCCTACTGCAGCTCTCTTTAAATTCTGAGCTTACAACCTCGTCACAATCAAGCTGAAGTATCCAGCCGCTTTTTGCCTGGTCTGCGCCAAAGTTGCGTTCCTTCGCAAAAGAACCCAGGAAGACATGTTGAAAAACATTTGCCCCTGAATTTTGTGCGATTATTTTCGTGTTATCAGTGCTATTGCCATCAACTACAATAATTTCGTCAGCCCAACCCTTAAGCGAAGCTAAACAAGCAGCGAGCTTTTTCTCTGAATTACGCGTTAAAACAACGGCTGCTATGCTAAATTTCTCAGGCATTGCTATTGCTCCCTCACCTTGCTTAAACATAAAATGAAAACAGTTAATAACCAAAATTGCGTTAAAAGCACTAATGAAAAAAGATTTGTATCTAAAAATGACTGGATTAAAAAACTGATATATCCGGTCAAAAGTCCCAATAGAATATAATCATCCATAGCCGCAAGCTTTTTCTTCTTTAAGACTTTTGACGCAGAGATTATGACAATCCCTAAAATCACCAAAAATGCCAATAAGCCCACCAACCCGATTTCCGTCCACATTTGTAAATAAGAATTATGCGCGTAGCACAAATCAGGATACTCCGGAGGTTTAAATTTTGGAAAGTAATCTGAGTAAGTATTTATCCCGAAACCTAAAAGAGGATGCACTTTGATCATATTCCATGCGCCTGACCAAATTTGCAACCTTTCAAGAGAAGTCCCTTCTAAGGTGAAAATGGAAACAAAGCGCTCAAGCCCGCGAGGAGATATGAATATAAATAAACCGATAAATGCAGGAACGATAAATAAAAGTTTACGCCGATAGAAAAACAGAAAAAATACTAAAGAAAACAAAAATCCAATCCATGCCCCGCGTGATGATGTGCGGATCAGGCAGTAGAAACCCAAGACAAACACCAAAATCAGCAACAATCGTTTCCTGAGCTTTAATCCGCGCACTAAGAAAACAAGGCTTAACGGCAAAACAGAAATAATATATGCGCCAAAATCATTCGGATGGACAAACGAAGAACATATCCTGTTTAAGCTATCCATCCTGTTTATGGTTTTGTGCCTCAAAATGTCAAAACCAAAAATATTCTGGAATATACCGTTTGAGAAAGTAAACAAAGAAATACCGATAATTACCCAAAATAACCGCTTCATTCTGCTCGCAGCACCTCTTAACAGGTCCACCAAAGAAATAAACAAAAGAAGGTATTTTATTGCACGCAGCAGGCCGCGGGACAGATCATTAAGATAATCTCCGGAAAATGACCATTTTAAGAAAGATGCAAAAACAATTAAAAAGAAAATTAAGACAAAGGCATTGATCTTTGTTCGTGGCAAATCATCACTGTTGTGTGAAGAAAACCTGATAACAAATTTAACAAAGAAAAGAAAAATAATAAATCCGGCACATACTTCCACCACAGCATTAGAAAAAGTGATCCCGAATGCCAAAACCCAAAGAAAAAACTCAGAAATTAAATTAATCCTGTTAATAAGCATTGTTTTTAAAAGCGAACATTGTCCTGAAGATAATATTAAGGTCAAAACCAAAAGACCAGTTTTCAATATAATACAGATCAAACTTCGTGCGCTGCTCCAAAGAAGTATTCCCCCGAAGGCCGTTTACCTGAGCCCATCCGGTGATTCCCGCCTTCATCTTGTGCCTGAGCATATACTCCGGTATCCTCTTCTTAAACTCCTGCATAAATTCCGGCCTCTCAGGGCGCGGACCGACTATGCTCATCTGCCCTTTTAAAACATTGATAAACTGCGGCAACTCATCAAAGCTGATACTGCGCATAATTTTGCCGATTGCGGTCCTGCGAGCATCGTTTTGCACAGCCCAAACCGCTCCGGTACTTTTTTCAGCATCAAGGCGCATGGAGCGAAATTTTAAAATAGAAAAAATATTCCCATCCATACCCATCCTTTCTTGTTCATAAAAAACAGGGCCGGGTGAGCTTAATTTAATTAACGCTGCTGCCAACAACATAAAAGGGCTGCAAACAAATAAGATCAACATGGAAACGACAACATCAAAAACACGCTTTAAAAGCCTGTTCCATCCGTAAAGCGGAGATTCCCTCAGGTTTATTATCGGAAGGCCGTCTAATACGTCTATTCCATGACGTATGGTAAAATATTGCAAAAGGTCCGGCACAAGCTTAATTTCCACCATTTCATCATAAACCATCCCTAATATGGGCCTGATTAAACGTAAATGCTCAAAAGAAAGCGCTAAAACCAGCTGATCAATATCATAATTCTTAAGCACATCTTTGACATCTTTATATGTTCCCAACACAGGAATATTGTTAATTAGGCTACCGACTGATTCTTTCTCTTGTGAAAGAAATCCAATCACCTTAAATCCGTATTCTGCGTGCTCTGTTATTTTCCTTTCCACATCCTGGGCCAATGTGCCATCCCCCACAATAAGCACATAGCGCAAATTGTATCCGCGTTTTCTCAACCAAGCCAAAAACATACGCAGAAAAAACCTAAACGTTGACAACAACAAAACGTTAATAATAAAGAAATACACAAAAACAACCCTGGAATATTTATATTCTTTTACCAGATAAAAGACAGTAATGTAAATTAAAGTAGCGATCAGGTTTGCCTTTAATATTTTCTTAAATTCGGCTGCCCTTACACTGGAGCGCATTGGCTCATATAAACCAGAATATTTAAAAACAAAGGCGTGTATCGGAAGAAGCAGAAAAAGCAAAAAGAAAAAATCCCTGAAAGTCGGGATACCTTTTAAAACCGGAATAATATCGGTATAAAAACGCAAGGAATAAGCAGTTACCCAGGACACGCTGACAATTACCATGTCCATAAAAAAGAAAATTGCCTGGAACACCTGGCTGTTTTTTTTAAGCATTTATTTTGCCTTCAATAAATTCTTTTATCTTCTGTTTAAAAACCTGCCTGCTAAATCTAAGGGCATTGTCGCGAGCTGATTCTTTAGTAAATCCATTCTTTGTTTTCTCAAACAATTTTACTGCTTCAACTAAGGAATCAATTGTTTGGTCTTTAAAAAATACCCCGGTTTCAGGAGTGATCGTCTCAAGGGCCCCTCCCTTGGCAAAAGCAATTACCGGTTTTCCGCAAGCCTGAGCCTCAACCGGCACAATTCCAAAATCCTCTTCTCCGGGAAAAATCAAAGCCGAGCATTTCTCATAGTAATCCCTGAGTCTCGTTTCATCCACCCATCCCGAGAACTCAATATTTTCTTTGGCAATACCTCTAAGCTCTTTCTCGGAATTACCAGTGCCTACGACCTTAAGCGGTTTAGCTAAACGATTAAACGCATTTATGGCAATATCCACTCTCTTATACGGCACCAATGCTGAAACTACCAAATAAAAGTTCTCATCTTTATCTGAAACATTGAGCCTGCTCACGTCAACAGGAGGATAAATCACACTCGCTTCGCGCCCGTAAAATTGCATGATACGATTTTTTATATTATCCGCTATTCCGATGAAGAAATCAACATTTTCATTTGTCTTAAGGTCCCATTCCCTAAGCCATTTTAATATACCCGTTACTAACATTTTCTTTAAATGCCCGTAGTTGCCGAAATATTCTTCAAAAAACATCCAGGCATAGCGCATTGGCGTATAACAATAACAAATGTGTAACGCGTTTTTGGGAATCCTTGCGCCCTTTGCCACGCAATGGCTTGAGCTTAAAACTAAATCATAACCTTTAAGATCAAAGCTTTCTATGGCACAAGGAAATAACGGCAGGTAATTTCTATAGTGCTTCTCAACTCCGGGAAGGTATTGGAGAAAAGAAGTTTTTATACGCATATTTTCAATAACCGAAGATACCGAGCCTTTTTTATGTAAAAGCGTAAACAAGGTGGCGTCGGGAAACAATTCGCAGAACACCTCAAGGCATTTCTCTCCTCCGCGCATTCCGGTTAACCAGTCATGAACAATTGCGACTTTCATATGCTCTCTACGTCATTGCGAGTCTCGCCACCGAAGGTGGAGTGACGAAGCAATCTCAATAGTCAATGTTAACAACTTCCCGATAAATCCCCAGCGTCTCCTGCGCAGTCTTTTGCCAAGAGAATTTCTCCAGCCTTTGGCGGCCCTTTTTAATCAACCCCTGCCTGAGCTTTTCATCAACTAAAACTTCAATAATTTTATTTGCCATATCAGAAACATCGTAAGGGTTAAACAAAACCCCTGCTTCGCCAATTACTTCCGGCAAAGACGCAAGGCAAGAAGCAGCCACCGGCAAGCCGCAAGTCATTGCTTCTAATGCCGGCAGGCCAAAACCTTCGTATAAAGAGGGGATCACTAAAACTGTCGCAAAATTATAGATAGCTATAAGATCATCCAGAGGAACCTCTCCTAAATAAACAGCGCCGCTTGAGTTAATCTTCTTTAGGATTTCAGGTTCCTGAGGCCGATACCTTCCGATAACAACTAAAAGATGTTCAATACCTCTTTTTTTCATACTCAAATAAGCATCAACCAATCTTTCAATGTTTTTGTGTTTCTTTAAAGTCCCTACAAACAAAATAATCTTATCGGGCAAATTATATTTCTTCTTTATCTCCTGCATCTTTTCTGAATTTATATTTTTCAGGAAAACAGGATCAGAATCCTCATAAATTACTTCAATTTTTCCTTTTGAAAGCGGAAAATAATGCTGAATGTCCCGGCGAGTATTCTCAGAAACGGCGATAATCTTACTGGCATTTTTTATAGCATTTGAAATCACCAGCTTGCTGGCAGCTTTCTTTACAAAACTTGAAGATCCATCAAATTTCAAATAAATCAGGTCATGTATGGTAATAACAAGATTATTTATCCTTGTCAAAGGAGCGTTAAAATGCGGGACATGCACCAGATCAAGGGATTCTTTTTTATAAGGATTTAGAAAAAGTTCTTTAAAACCATAAATACCGGTTTTATATTCTCTGACAGTTACGTTTTTAAATTCAAACAGCTTATCAGGATCACCAAAAAGAACTAACTCATCCTTATTAAGCTGCTGGCTCATCGCAGAAACAAGGTTCCTGATGTATGTTCCGATCCCAGGATGAGTAATCATCCTCGCGTCAAAACCAACTCGCATGTTTACTCCTTATTAATATTTTTCGCTACAAGCACATTAAGAGTATCAAAAACTTCTTTGACAGTAATTAAATTCATACATTCATTAATTTTACACTCCAAAAGTTCACACTCCTGACAAGAAACCTTTTTTTGGATAACAACAGTGTTTATTCCTCTTGGGGCCCACTCATTAGCATTGTTTGTTCCGCTATACAAAATTATTGCTGGTTTATTCAATATGGAAGCAACATGGCTTGGGCCAGAATCAACTCCAATAAAAAAACCGGTTTTTTGAATTAAAGCAACGAGCTCCCCCAAAGAGGTTTTGCCTGCTGCATTAATAGCATCTATACCGGAAGCTTCAATAATACTATTAATTGTTTTAACGTCTTTTTGCGCGCCAATAAAAATCAGGCTCAAATTCAATCTTTCTCTAATCAAGCGCGCAAGCTCTGAAAACTTTTCAGAGCTCCAGTTTTTTGAAGAGTATCCTGCGCAAGGATGGATAATTACCGAATATTCTGGCTTAATATTATTTTCACTAAGAAATCCTTCCACGAATGCCACGTCATCCTTTGAAGAAAACAACTCTGTCCGATTAATAACTATGGGAATGTTCAAGCTTTCTAAATGGTGCAAATTGCGCTCTAAAGGATTAAATCGTTTATGATAATGCGTTTGCTTGTTTAATAAGAAACCTCCTCCTGTTATACCGTAACTTACCCTGAATCTTATTCCAGAAAGCCACATTAAAACGATCTGCCTAAAATCTCCTCTTAAATCAAGACCAATATCAAAATTTATTTTTCTTACCTTTTTAACCAAACCCCAAAATAAAGCTGAATTACCGTTTGTTTTTTTCTCCCTGCTAAACCAGGGAGCATCAAAACAAATAATTTCATCAATATAAGGGTTGTTCGCAATAATGTCTTTAGCAGGAGTTGAAACTAAGAAAGTAATCCTGGCATCAGGATAGGCTAATTTAAGATTAACAGCAACTGGAGCAGAATAAACCACATCTCCGATATGGTCTAATCTGATAATAAGGATGTTTTTGGGATCTTTGGGTAATTTGCTTCTAAAAATCAGCTTGGCTGGAAAAAATAAAACAGAACCAATGAAATCAAAAATTGTAAAGAAAATAGTATAAAATTTGTTTTTAAAAACATACTCCATATATTTTAATTAATTATGCAAAAAAACTCTTATAAACCTTAATATTTTCTTCAGCGACTCTTTCCCAAAGAAAGTTTCTCATAATATGTTTCTTGAGCTCATCTGTCTTTTCTTTTTTTAAGGCATTCGTTATTGCCTTGCGGATTGCTCGCCAAGAAGCAGGATTTAGATATTCAACGAAATCCTCAAAATAATCCCGTGTTGAACCACCTTTTGTTACTGCTAACTTTGCTCCGGCAAGCCCTGCTTCAAGCGCTACGAGCCCCGGAGTTTCAAACCAACCCTGGAGCACAAAAACGCTGCAAGCTGAGTAAGCTGAAGCCAATAATGTATCTTCATGTTGCAACCTGTTAATAAATAAAACACTGTTACCTGCCAGAGATCTACACTTGTGATAATAATCTTCATACCCGGAAACAGGATCGCCAATAATCACCAGTTTTAAATTAGTTTTATTAATTGCTTTTATTAAATTAAGCTGGTTCTTTCTTGGCTCAATTCTTCCTACTGTTAGAACAAAATCATCAATCTTGTATTTACTTAAAAACTCATCAGGCGTAGCTTGCGAAAATCTTTCATCAACCCCTAAAGGCACAATCTTCATTTTAGACTTATCAATAGCAAATAACCTTGCAACCTGCTTGGCCTCTAAAGATGAATTAGGAACCACAACATCTGCAATTTCCATCATTTTCCTGCGGGAAGACGCAGCTGCAGGAAAAATAACCTTAACCATGTGCCTTAAAACCATTCTTATTTTATAATCAAGGCTTCCATATTCATGCACAGCCCTTTGTAAGGTTGACCAGAATATCGGAGAAAGCACAGTTTTTACCTTCTGGCTCTTTGCCGCTTCCATTAAACCAAGGCAATCTTTAACACTGCCAAAGACGTGCAATATATCAAAATCACTGATCCGGTCTTCCCATTGATTAAATAGCCTTACCTCAACGCCTTTTTTCTCTAATGCTTCTTTGGTTTTTAAAAGCATAATTTCTCCCCCGCCGGGAGACTGAAATGCCCAGGGATAAACGAAAAATAAGATCTTCATCGTGATTTTAAAAGCGCACTTAGTATTAACTCTGAGGCCCTGCCATTACCAAGCGGATTCTTCCAGTTTCTTTTACGTTTAATTATTTTTAAAGCAGCTCTTAAAATACTTTCTGGCTTTGTTCCTGAGATAACATTGGCACCCACCTTTACCGTCTCTGGCCTTTCAGTGTTATTACGCAGCGTCACACAAGGCACCTGCAGGATACAAGCCTCTTCCTGCACTCCTCCGGAATCAGTTAAAATAAGCTTGGCATTTTGCTCAAGCCACAAAAAATCAAGAAAACCCACCGGCCGGACAACTATCACTTTTTCGGTTAACTTTAGAGAAAAATGCTCAAGCATTTTTGCGGTACGCGGATGCATCGGAAAAACAACAGGAAGTTTTACTGATCTTGCCACCTTATCAATCCCGCAAAGGATATCAGCAAATATTTTCTTTGAGTCAACATTTTCCTGGCGATGTAATGTTAAAAGCATATACTGGCCCTGTTTTAAACAAAATTCATCAAGAATTTTACTTTTTTTACCGGTAATCCTAATTGATTGTTTTACTGCGTCTACAATTGTATTTCCGGTTACATGGATCCATTTCTTCGGCACACCTTCACGCAACAAAATGTCTTTCTCGTTCTTTGTGGGGACAAAAAGAAAATCTGAAAGATGATCTGCAATAAAGCGATTAGTCTCCTCCGGCATTAAACGGTCAAAACTGCGTAAGCCGGCTTCTACGTGCGCAACTTTAATATGAAAACCAGTGTAGCTTTCAGTAGTTGAAATCTTTTCAGCGGTTAGCGCCCCGGAAAGAACGCTATTTGTATCGCCCTGCACAATTACACAATAAGGCAACTCGCTCAATAAAATATTCTCTAACTCTATTAGCATCTGCCCCGTATGCAGCCCTTGCCGGTAAGGCGCTTTTGAACGAATATTTAACTGATATTTTGGCTCAGCTAAACCAAGTTCCTTAAAAAAAACCCTATCCATATCGTAGGAATAATGCTGACCCGTATGAATACAAAAGAAAGAAATTTTTCTTTTCTCAAATAAACGAATAAGCGGGCTAAGTTTTATAATCTCCGGCCTGGTGCCATATATTATACAAAATTTCTTCTTCAAGATGTTTCTCCTAAATAAAAAGTTCCAGTTCTCTATTCTTGCCAATTAAACCGTTATCTTCATAAATCGCCAAAGCCTGCAGACTAAACATCGTACACCAGGAATTAATATGTGGATCTTTCCTACTGTACAAAAATCCGCCAGCTTGTTTTAAATTATCCCAGCAATACTGAAATTGCAAAAGATAATCCCGCAATGAATCAGTTTTATTTTTTGATAATGAGAAAATTAAACCTAACCTTAAAACCTGTGCCAAAATATCTGTGCGCTGAAAATCATTAAAAGATCGTGTACTGGGGTTAAAAACTTCATTAATACCATTTTCATTTAAATTTTCAAACGACCACTCAACGGATTTTCTTGCAGCATCAATGAATTTATCATTCTTTAACAATGCCCCAAGATACAAAAAGCCTTCTCCCGAATAAGAATGCGGATGCAAATGCGTAGTATTATCTGCCTGATTAGTAATAAACCTGCCAGAATTATCCTGTAAACTTAACCCAAACTCAGCCTGTGCTAAAGCGGATTTCTTAAACTTAATTTCCTTTGTTAACCTAAACAGCTCAATAAGGCCCATACAGGCTTTTGTAAGAAAAGCTCCCGGTTGATTTGACCACTTGTCAAAAGATTGCACTACCAAATTATCCTTGGCATTATAAACTGGGGCGAATGAACCATCTTTATTCTGCATGCGATCAACCAGAAAATTAGCCATTTTTTTTGCAGCATCCAAGAATTTTAACTCAGCACTCTCCTGATACAAACTAACCATCCCATAAAGAGCCATCCCTGTATCAAAAGAAAAAATGTTCTCACCTGAGAATGAATAATTTTTGTCAGCGAGGTTATCATTATTAAATAAGCGCGTCTTCACTCCCCCGCATGGAGCAATCGCATTTTTAATCAACCATTCGGCAGCACTTCTAGCAGAAACCAAATAAACATCACGCTTATAAATCTTATGTAAAAATAAAAAGGTTGTAATCGCGTATCCGGTAATTTCCGAATAAATATAAGCATGCTCCTTAGAATTCAAATCAAACCAGGAATGAACTCCGCCTTGCTTAGACTGAATTCCGGAATTTAACATCCATTTCCCTGCTGCCTCTACCGGGCTCGTATTAATTTTTGTACCTAACATTTTCTTCTCCGCGTTTTTCTTACGGGTTTCGCCGGATTACCGCAAACCAAATCTCCCTTAGAAACACTTTTAGTTACTACTGAGCCGGCACCCACTATTGCATCAGAACCGATATTAATATCAGGAAGAACCACTGCATTTGCCCCGACACTTGCACCTTTTTTTAAACGCCAACATACACCCTTAAGGCAACGTGTCTTATTAAAACGAGGATGTTTATCATTTGTAAAACAAGCTCCCGGCCCAATAAAACAGTTATCTTCAACAATCAAGCCGTCATAAAGCAAGGCTTTATTATGGATTTTAACATTGTTGCCTACTTTAACATTTCTATCAATATAAGCCCCGTTTCCTATAATGCAATTTTCTCCAATTTTAGCATTATCTCCCACCTGAACAAAAGCCCAGATTTTTGTTCCATTGCCTATCTGAGCTGTCGGAGAGATTATTGCTGTTGGATGAATATATGCGCCTGTTAACTTTTGCGATTTAATTTTACCCATTCAATATTTCTCCTTAAGCCTTCATCAATAAAAATCTTCGGGCGCCATCCGAAAAGTTTCTTAGCCAGTGAATAATTACACAAAAGCTTTGGCACCTGCGACATTCTCTCTTTTACATGCACAATCTTAGAACTGCTGCAAGACAACTCTTTAATCTTTTTTGCGATATAATTAACGGTAATTGCCTTGCCAGTGCCAAAGTTAACAGCTTTACCGACGGAATTCTTATGGCTGCCCATGATTAAAAAAGCATCAATCATGTCATCTACATAAGTAAAATCCCTGGACTGATTTCCTGTGCCATGCACAGTCAGAGTTTTTCCTTCTAATGCCAAGTTAATAAATTTAGGCACAACATCATACGTATGCCTCGGGCCATAAGTATTAAATGGGCGAATAATTGCAATCGGAAGCCTATAAGTATTCCAATAAGAATAACAATACCTGTCTGCGGCAACCTTGCTTGCTGCATAAGGCGATGAAGGGTACAAAGGATGTTCTTCGTCAATGGAACCATTCATGGTCATGCCATAAATCTCACTTGATGAAGTACAAACAATGCGTTTAATACCCTTACCATCTTTTACCGCATGAAGCATGGTTAAAGTACCAATAACATTTGTCTCCATAACCTCAATCGGATGTTCAAAAGAATTAGGCACATAGGCATCCGCAGCAAGATGAAAAATAATATCAGGCTTATTTTTAATCACCAAGTCCACAGCATCAAGGCTGGCGATATTGCCAGTTAAAATATCTTCAACCTTATTTTCCAGATGTTTTATATTCTTTAGCTCATAGCGAGTTGTCCCGGTAATTGAATTGCCCCTGACAAAACAAGAAACCCTTGCACCTTCTCTAAGCAGCCGTTCACACAAATGCGACCCCATAAAACCATCAGCCCCGGTAACCAAAACCCGTTTATTTTTGTAAGATAAATTCACAGCTCCTCCTTTTACTCTTTATATTATATTAATAAGTTAAGGGAATAACAACGGATTTATTATGCAAGTGCCGGCAAATGGCTAAAAAACTTAAACACATCCTCATCACTAATCTTAAACTGTTTTTTTGCAACGGCCCTTGACCTAAGAACAGCTTTAAACCGGCCCAAGGCATCAAAAAAACCTAAGATAAAAGCAAATCTTAATCTCAGTAAAGCCATAGTCAGCAAAAATGGAATAAAAATAATGTGCAATAAAATCATTTTTCTTGAGCAGACATTTTTCCAGAAAAATAAAAACGCATTGCGGCATGAGATGCGCATCTTTGCGTTTGAGCTGTATTTTGCATTAAAACTTACGCTCCCTTCATGATAATAAAAACTTTTAGGTTCATAGACCCCTTTCCACCCGTGTTTCCAACCACGATAGCAAACATCAAAATCTTCAAATATTCCCGGAAGATAAAGCTCGTCATAGCCATCTAATTCAAGCAATTTTTTGCGGTCAAAAGCCCCTCCTCCAACTGAGATATCATACTGCGCAAAATCAATACCCTTTAATTCCGGAGCAGCAGAAAGCAGGCCAAACTTTAATACAACCCTATTTAAATTTCCACGGTAGTTTCCCGCTAAATCAAGTTCTTTAGGTGCAACAAATAAAATTTCTTTCTTATCAAAATACGGCATTAAAGGATCAACAAACTCGGCATCCAACCTAAGATCGTTATTCAAAATTACCACAATATCGTCGTCAATTTCTTTAAAATAATCATTTAACGAACAAAGAACCCTGTTTTCCTTCGCAACATAAACGCTTATTTCCGGAAATTTGCTTTTTACAAAATCAACGCTGTCATCTGAACTCTTGTTATCAACAACCGTGACCCTGCAAGGATACTTTGTTTTTTTAGCTGCAAATAATATTGAAGAAAGATATTTCTCTAAAAGATGCTTTCCATTGTAATTCAACACAACTAAGTTAATCTTCTTAGAATTCATTTATACACCTCAAAATATAAATCTGTAAAATACCAATTTCTAATATCCGATAAATCTTTTCTCATTTTACCCAGCTTAGAAGAAACAAAAATTGTCAAATTTCTCTTATCCAAACGAGAAAAAAAACACAGTCTTTGTAAATAAGTTGAAAAATTAAACTTTTCTTTACTATCATAAACATAACCAACGCGCATCAAATCACACCCTTCTTTTCTTGCTAAGCTAACTATCTGCCTGATAAGCGCAGGGAAATAACCGCTATATCCGGGCAAAATTATAAAATCCAAAAGACTTGCTTCTTTAAAATCGTTTTTGTTCATAAATACGTCTAATACAAAATATCCAATCCTCTCGCCATTGTATTTTATAAAGAATTTCTTATACCTATCATCGTGTAACCGCCAATTCAAATAATTATTTTGCCTATTTATAGTTATACAGGGATTCTTTATGTAAAATTCATTAAACAAAGCGTCTGAAACCTCATTAAAATCAGCAATAGGCTCAAATTCAAAATTTATTGTTTTAATAACGAGTGTTTTTAAGAAAAAGGCAAACTTTAGCGTAACAAAAAACAAAACACCTAAAACATTATTCAAAAATTTAAGATTAATCCTTTTGGAAAATAAATGCGCCAGGTAACGCCAATTAAAAATAAATAAAAATATTTTATATTTATGCTCCAAAATAATATGTCCTGAATCAAGATGCCCGGACAAAGCCAGGTCATTTGGATTTGTACAAATTATCTCTAAGCCTGAATCCAAACTATTATTCAAAGAGAATTTTATCAAATCAGAAAAAAGCGAATTAGGCACAGTTGCTCCGTCTTTTATAGCCTCGGCTATCCCGATAGGGTCTAACGCAGCTCCTTCTCCTTTTCCTCCCGGGATAACTTTCCCAAACACGCTCCAATTAACCCTAAGAATTGCATAATGTCCCAAGATCCTTTGACGCTCAGTATCCTCAATCACAGAAATATGCGCCGGCCCAAAACCAGAATGCTTATAAAATACATGTTCAAAACCAATCCCTCCTGGCAAAAAGGAAAAGATATTTCTCAGGTTATTCTGGTCATTTTCTCTAAAATTACGGATAATAAGCCTATTCATTTAATTTAAAAAGGTAGTTTGATTTTCCCTAAGCCGGCATTTCGTAAAACATATTTTATCATACCCCGAGGAGTGCCTTTATAGATTTGCTCTGTCGGAGTGTTTTCTTCCCAATCTAAAAGGCCCACTATCCGCTCTTTAATCTGCCTGAATAATCCGGGCGAATACTCTCTCTCTTCAAAAAAAGCAAGCCTGGCAGATTGGTTAGTGATGTTTTTTAACGTCCCCTGGCTTTGTAAGAAAATATCATCTTCAGGTTGCCTGATTTCTGTTAAAAAACATGCATTCTCGCCCTTATAAATACAAAGAGATACATCCTGAAAATCACACCCCTGATTAACTATGAAATTTATCTTTCCAGTACCCGGAGAGTACTCAAGCCTTGAAATTGAAAACAGGTCCCTTTTTTTCCACCACTTTGCAAATCCAGAAAGGGTCTGCCGCCAAACTCCTTTTAATGAAGACATGTATTCATATATTTCTAAAAGCAATCGCGGATCCCTTTTTCGCGCCTCATTAGGATGAGCATAAAGTAATATCGGTAAACTTGACTCAAATTTAATCTTCATAACATTCTTAAAATAATCAGTTATCGCAGCATGATCATGTATATTTGCGTCAGAAAATAGGCCCCAGCAAACAGGATGCACAGGAATTTGTAAAACTTTAGAAAACTTTCCATTAATATATGGAAAGAGGGGAAAATTATCATAATCAAAAGAAAACTCCGAAGAATAAAGAAAACGGCGCTTTTCTAAAATATCTTGTAATCCCGGATTCCAGAATCCTTTTGGCGCGGCAAAGCCATCAGGGGCAAGATTAAACTGCTTAAGATATTCGCTCTGCTTTTTAAAGTTCAATTCATTTTGCCTGGCATCTTTATAAGTATGATGATAATAACCATGGGATTCAATATCATAACCCGAACGAATCATGTCCATAATCTTATAAGATTTTTTCTCAAAAGAATAACCGCATACAAACCAAGTTGTGCAATCCTTATATTCAGCAGAAACCTCTGCAGTTTTAAACAAATCATCCTCAGTATCTTCATCTAAGTCAAAGCGAAGGTTAAAAACCGAAGAATAACTTTTAGGATAATACCAGACCCAAACAAATGGCAATTCGCGTAAGGAATGTGCCAAAGCTATGCCCAAAAAAACCAACTCTGCAATCTTAGACTTTGGAAACTTAGCCAGGCGTTCATGGATAATACCAGCCGAAGTTATCAATTGCTTATTACAAGACTGAGTATTTAAAAGAATGGTTTTAAAATCCGCATCCACAGATAAAAGATACCCCTTTTCCAGTTTAAATAGCCGGATTTCTTTTAACAAGTCCAGAGATGGATCATTAATTTCCCTGGCTCCTATTGACTTGGGGAATTTTTTGTTTTCGCAGTCCAAAATAACTGCCCCGCCTTTTAACAAAAATTCCTTAAGTATAAAAAAATCTTGTCTACGCAATCTCTCATTAATAATTACAGTAGCAAAACCGCTGATTTTATTCAGGTTTTTTAGCTCTTCTTGAACAAAAATAATGCCTCTTTGCCTTAAAATACTTGCAAGCTCCTGGCTATTTTCAATCAGGCAAACTCTTAACTCAATCGTATTTTCCATGAAAAAATTAATATATCTTGCCGATAAATCGGCTAGATATTTCTCCGAATCTTCTTAAAACGATAATTAAATTGATCTTTGTCAGAAAAATATAACTTGGTGGGAATTTTAAATAATGGCAGTTCTTCACGACAAAAAAGCCTCACCTTACTCTTAAATTCTTCTTGTTTCTTCTGGGTGTTTTCTTTTAACTGAACCCGCGCCACAACCATATTACCGAGCAACTGGTTTTTTTCACCAAAAACAGCAACATCTTTAATATCATCTAATTTCAGAATAACGCTTTCCACTTCTGCCGGATTTACTTTTTGCCCGCCAACATTAATCAGTTCCGAACGCCTGCCCAAAACTTTAATATAGCCATCTTCATGCTTTACTATATCGTGCGTATTAAGCCATCCAGAACGTTTGAAAGGATTTGGCGCATTTAAATAGCCCAACATTGAAAAATCAGACTTAACCCATAATTCATCCTTGATAATTCTTGTTTTAAAACCATCACCGCCCACTCTCATCCAGGGGCTGGAAGAATCTTTTGATTTAGAAGAAACTATGCCCAATTCTGAAAGGCCATAAGTCTGAATCAACCTAGTATTTGGGAAAAGCTTATTTAATCGTTCCAATGTATATTCCGGCATTACTTCTGTGCCATAACTGATGATCTTCAGAGATTTTAGGTTGTATTTCTTATAAGCATTGGAAATTAAAAGCAAATTCAAAAAACTTGGCGATACTGGCAGCAATTCAACCCGATGTTTGGCTATTGCGCGGCAAACTGCTTCCGGATGCCTGTCTTGAAGCATTACCAATTTCCCTCCGCTAGACAAAGTATAGAATAAAGTATTCAGCCCGCCAATGTGGTCAAGAAATAAAAAAGGAATGGTGCATAGCTTTTTCTTTTTTACTATATATTTTTTAAATAATTTGTTCCCATTGTGCAGGATTGCTTTCGGCTCTCCCGTAGAACCTGAGGTAAAAATGATGACTCCGGGAGATTTTGATTTTCTGAGCAGATTTATTAAAGGATGTATCTTCTTAGCCCTATATTTCTTGAGCTCAAATCCACCTTTAGCGTTAAGTACAAATAATTTCTGTGCTCCAGTTATTTCTAAGAATCTTTTTTGTTCATTTCTTAAAACCGGCGGGAGCGGCACAGCAATATTAGCATTATCTAATAACGCCAATAAAAGCGCACATGCTTGCGGAGAATAATCAGAACTGAAACCAACAATATCACCCTTCTTTACCTCTTTATCTTTTATTAGCCTCTTCCAATAAAAAACATGTTCTTTGAGCCAACGATAACTATAAGCTTTATCTTTCCAAATCAAGGCATCATCATTGCTAAAATCGTCAAACCTTTTAATTAACCAGGAAACACCCTGCATTTAGACACCGCCTAAATAAATCGTTTGCCCGGTTACATAACCGGACTCATCCTTAACAAAAAAGTCAATAGCATTTGCCACGTCAATAAACTTGCCCATTCTTTTAAGCGATAGGCTATTTATGATACGGTCAATTTTCTCCACTGGCACGTTCTTAATCAAATCAGTCTCTATCGGAGTAGGCCCAACACAATTGCACGTTATGTTAAATGGCGCTACCTCCTTGGCAAAAATCTCTGAAAAAGTAGCTACTGCGCTTTTTGAAGCCGCATAGATAGCCTCACCTTCAATCTTCAGCGGCACAGCTACGCTAGAAATATTAACAATCCTGCCGCAACGATTAATTTTCATAAATTTAGAGCATTCCCTGCTCATTAAAAATGTACCTTTAAAATTAACTGCAAAAATCCTGTCAACCGTTTCTGCAGGAGTAAGCAAGGCGTGGTTCAAAGAAGCAATACCTGCACAATTTATTAAAATATCAATTCCTTTAAACCTGTGAAAAATAGAACGAACGGTTTTTACAACCTGATCTTCCTGGCTCACATCAAGCCTAAAATGACTGTAAGAACGGCTTTTTGTATTTAAGCCAGATTCTAACCTACTGCACCCTGCAACAACAAAACCCTTCTTCAAATAGTATTCTGTTAGATACCTGCCGATACCTTTTGAATCCCCTGTTATCACCACAACTTTATTCTTATTCTTCATTTATCCTTTCCAATATTTGCGATAAAATTTACTAATGAATCAAGGTTTCTAAATGGAGAGTTTTTTAAAGAGAATGCTTTGGAATCCATGATTGAAACAGAAACACCGGCTTCATTATAAAGCCTCTGCTCCAGGTCAACCAATAAATTTACCAAACCGATTGAATCTAAATTTGACCCTGGCCCGTAAAGACACATATTTTTCTCAATCTTTAGCCTTTTATTCTTTTCTAAAAGTAAATTTATCTCTTGAATTGACTTGATCACAATCTTTTTTATTTCATCCTTGCTCAACATGACTTCCTCCGCACACTTAAATATAACTGTTTTAAAATGATTGATAATGAAAAAACGCAACCGACAGCTAATAAAAATACAAACAGATAAGCTATTTTTGAATAAGCTGGAGCAAGATTGCTTATTTTCAGAAACCATGAATCAAAACTGTTATATTTATCCATAAACCCGGATATCGGATTAACCAAGCGGTAATCTGGATTAAAAATATAAGGCAAACTTTCAGATTTAAGCGATAAAATTATCCTTGAAATGAACATTTTCCACGCCCCCGATATAGGAGATAAATCAGGGATAAAATTAATCAGATATTCATCAAGATGCAGTTCATTTTTTACAAAGAAATAGAATTTAGACTGGTTAATAAACAGCGTCGGCATAACGATAAGAAAACCTAAAAAAGACAAAACCGAAGCAACGGCCCTAACAAAGATCCCACGATAATTTTCAAACAACTCACCTAAAAGAAAAATAAGAAACGGGATTGATGGCAATAGATACCTTGGGCCCCAGCTGAATAATGACCCCCGCCGGAAAGATTTTACAAAAAACAAAAGGTTGATTGCAAAAATTGCAAAAAATAGAACCCCCTCTTTCCTGCGTTCCCGAGAAACTCTGCATAGCCCCCAAAAAGACAAAATTAAAGGCAAATTAAACAACCAAAAACTTTTTCCGGAACTAAACAAATAATAATACATACCTTTTAAGAAATGCCCGGATTCCAAAATCCGCTTACTTACTTTTGCAGCTTGGCCACCGCCAAACTTAAGAAAAGAACCAAAAATATACCAATTGTAAATAAAAATAAGGCTGATAAATAAAAATAAAGACAAGAGTAAAACAAGCATTATATTCAATTTTTCTCTGCCAGAATTAAAGCCATTGATTTTCCAGGCAAAATAGGCAATAAAACAAAAAACAAATATCAGCGCGTATGGTTTTACAAAAACCATGTAAGACAAAGAAAAAGCGGCCAATATCAAAAAGGGTTTATGCCTTGAATCCAGAAACTTGATTAAAAAATACATTGAAAGCAACATAAAGAGCATTAAAGTTGAATCTGGAAACCCTGTCCTTATATATGCAATTGCCATAGTAGAAAGGCCGAAAATAAAAGTTAAAAACAAAGAAATATTTTCTTTAAATTTAAGATTACTTGAAATCACAAAGATCAACAAGCAACAAAAAGCTGTGATTAAAGGATTGGCAAACGAAACTACGAAGTTGGTAATAAAATCGTGCGGCATGCTTTTAAGGAATAACGACAATAAATGACCAGCCAGGTAGAACAACGAGAGTATTATTGGCACCCCAAGCCCTCCGCGTGAGCTGTATAATTTACCATCCCTCCCAAGGACAGTAACATGCTCTCCGTAGTTTATCTGGTCAACATCACCCGGCCTGTCATACAAAGACAAATTACCATCTAGCACAATACTCTCTGCAGTTAAATAGTCTCCATAGCCGTCGCCTCCGAAATGGCCGATACAAAAAATGGCATAAAAACAGCAAAAAAAGATAAAAATAGCTGCTGCACACGACTTATATCTTTGCATTTTCCAGATCCTCTTGTTTTAAGAAAATGTGTTTAAATAGAATAAGGCTATAAATCCCACCGAGAATAAATGAAAGCGCCATAAAAAGCACCCTGTCGCTTAACGTGGCTAAGACGCCAGCACTAAAACCGATATTAGTCAATTTTGACACAAAACCAACAACCGCTTCTTTTATTCCATATCCTCCGGGTATGAGTGTACCAAAATGCATCAATATGCTAAAAGGAGAAATAAGAATACAGTTTAACAAAGAAACGTTCAGCGAAAACATTTTGAAAAAAATAAAATAACGTACAGCTATGCCTAAGATTATTCCTGCGTCCATTAAAGAAAGATAGGCTATCATCCCGGTACTATTACGCAATAATACGATCCCTTCCAATAATTTGGTAATTTTGTCTTTCTTTAAGAAACCTGGCAGCCTCATGTTTGGGATAAGAGCAAAAATTATCGGCCCTAAAATCATCCCCGAGAAAATAATAATAAAGAAAGCCGGATGCAAAAACTTTTTAGAGGCCAAAAAAAGAGTTGCTGCAAGGCCCAATAAACCACATGTTAATACCGTTACTAATACAGTTGCCACAAGGATAGCAATATATTTATGATAATTTAATTTGTGCCTATTCTTAAAATATACTGCCATGATCGCCGTTCCTCCCTTAGGAAAGAAATAATTATAGAAGTTTCCTATAATAGACGAACCAAACCATTCCAAGAAAGAAAGCTTAATCTTAAATACTCCAACTATTTTTCTTGTCTTTAGGCCAACAAAAAACTTATTTGAAAAATTAAGTAAGACTAAGTATGCTAAAAAATCCCACCTCATTCTTAACGAATCTTTAATACTATGGAGATTCCTACGGATAAAAAAAACAAATAAACCAGTAAACAAGACAATAAAAACAAAATAAAATAATTGTTTTGAATTAAGCCTCTTTTTATTTTTCATAAATTAATTATGCTTAACTTGAGTAAAAAAGCTCTTAACATATTCCAGCTTCCTCTTGCTCTTTAAAACAACCCATAAATATTTTCTTTTAAAAATAAAATCAATAAATAAAAACCATCTTTTTATATATTGCGGGTCAAATTTAAAATGCAAATACCTTGGATGCGGAAAAATGGAATATAGGTCATCAACTAATTCTTTTAAGTTTAAATCATACTTTGCAAACTTGTATTTCTTTTCCAACAACTCATAGGCCTCATCAGAAGGAAAACTCATTAACTTACAATAATCTTGCCGTTCAAGTTTCCTGTCAAGGAAGGTCCCCGGATACGGAACGGTTACATTCCAGACAACAACATTACAATTCAACTCTTTCATTAAATTGATTGATGAATTCAAATCTTCAAGGGTTTCACCGGGGAGGTTCACCATCATATTGGCGAAAGTTCTAATGCCAAATTTCTTACAGGCCTTAATTGCCTTCTTAATCTGCTCAACAGTTGTATCTTTCTGACTAACCTGCAGCATCTTGTTGGTCCCGGATTCAATCCCAAAATCTCTCTGCAAAAAGCCAACCTCTGACATTTTTTCAA